>OMIC01000040.1 GCA_900298995.1 Hyphomicrobiaceae bacterium
AGTGCAGTAGCGATACAATTTCTAATTATCTGCGGGATAGAGGTCTGGGTTTTCAACGCCTGTGCTAGGCGGGTTGCATCGTGCTTTCCTGCCCACTGCCAACCAAGACCGGATCTCTCAAACCCCAAGAACGTCGCCAGCGCCGCATCCCAAATGGGGGACCAGTGCAGGTCATCTATGGGAAGGAACAGGATGCCATCCTCAAGATTGTATGATGCTAGTGGGTTAGGCGAGGAACTCCTAGAACGCTTCGTGTTCTTGTCTTTCATTCTTGTGACCTCCTGCGCTCAGGGTACATTGCAGCGACAATCCGATTACCAATGTCATCGGCTGCTCGTTTCAGAGGATTAGCATCCAGATGGGCATAGCGCGCTGTGGTGGCTTGGTTTTTCTGGCCCAGAAGCTTGCCGACTATGGGAAGCCCCATAGATTGTCCCACACCTACGCTGGCAAAAGAATGCCGCCAGTCATGAATACGAATGCCCTGAAGGCCTGCTGCCTTACGAATAGCGTCCCATGGGCGCTTAAGGTCAGAACGTGGCTGCCCCGCCTTGCCTCCGGGTATCACAAACTCTGAACCCTCAATACGTGGCAGTGCGTTAAGAATGGCGATAGCCTGTTCACTGAGGTAAATTTGCTTCTTACCCGTCTTGCTGTCGCGCAAGAACATGATGCCACGTTCGGTGTCGACGCTATTCCACTGAAGATGGAGGATTTCTCGTAGCCGGGCGCCCGTTAGCAGCAGGAGGCGGATTGCTGCGGCAGCAAATGGGTCAATAGGCGGCCTTCGCGTACCCGGCTTGGGCGCATGCTTGCTGTTCGGGCTGCCCACGTTAACGTCCATGAGCAGGCCAATAGTTTCCGCCTCGCTCAGCACATCACCAAGGCGGCTAAACTCTGCGTCGGTCAGGTATCTTTCCCGCCCCTGCTCCCGGTTCTTTTCGAGTCCGCGCACGGGGTTCTCGGCAGCCGAAACCAGTTCCTGTTTAGCCGCCCAACTCCAGAGGGCTGACAGAACCGCCATAGCGCGGTTAGCCGTGACAGGCTTTTCCTTGGAAATATCAAGATGCAAAGCGATAACGTTCGGGCGCTTTAGGTCGACCAGTTTCTTGCCGCCCAGCTTTGGAATGACATGCTGCTCCAGTAAGCGGCGGTACTCTGCCGCCGTCCGGGCCTTCTTTTTGGGGGCGACATGGCGTTCAAGATACAGTTTGGCGGCTTCCCTGAGGGTTATGAAGCCCCTCGCGGCCTTCTTGTCCGCGATGGGGTCCTGTCCAGTCTCAACCGCCCCCAGTAGCTTTTTGGCCTCACTTCGCGCCTCATCTGGGGTCAGGCGGCCGTGCTTGCCAAGGTTCGCCCGACGGGACGTACCATTCTGTCGGTACTGAACGACATATGACTTCGCCCCGGACGGGAAGACCACAACCCCAAAGCCCGCAAGATCGTCATCCCAGAGGACTTCTCTGTCCTTTCCCGGCGGACAAGACAGGGTGTCCACGGATCGCTTGCTGATACGGCCATTGGGCATTGGAGTTCTCCAGTGCATCCGGTAAGCGCCCGGTAAGCACGGTAAGCGATTGGTAAGCAAAAACTGGATACCATGAGTAACTTCAGGAAATCAAGAGAACACTAGATATCATTTATTTCAGCATGTTAAGAACTTCCAGAAACAGAAGGAAATTCAGAGAAACCAAAGTCTCCCAGACTACGAATCTGGGGGTCATGGGTTCGAATCCTGTCGGGCGCGCCATTTGCGAACAAAACCACTAACTTTTGCGGCGGCGGTCTGCTGGCCTGCGATAACGGCTGCCAGGTTAGCCTTGTCACCGATGATCTGGATCTTGTGGTCGTCGACGCGGATTTCCGGGGCGACCACCTGAAGGTAGGCCTTCCGGGCCTGGGTGTCGGCGGTTTCGAGCTTCTCCTGCAGGAGTCTGGCAAAGGCCTCGATGTGCTCGGGAGTGCGGGCCTTCGAGGTCTGCCCTCCTCGGTGATGCGATTGAGTGATGCCTTGCGATTGATGACACTCGGGTACGTGGCGACCTCGCAGTCGGTCAGTTCTTCGAGGATGGCGGTGACGCCGGAGCATTCGCCACACTTGTAACAAAACCCGCCAACTCAATGGGGATGACAAGCTTGAGCACACCAAACGCACAGGCGAAAAGGAGTTCGAGCGGACTCTCACCTGGAGGCATGACATCGATCGTGGGAACACAAGCGTTTTCTTCGAGGGTGTTTCCACGGTCCTTCACGACCCTGCGGCGCTTCAGGTGGAAAGACGCCATACAAAGCTCTCAGGGTGAATTCCTGGCAAACGTCGGATCGACCAATCCGATTGCCGCTGTCACACAACTCAACCACCGTTTAGGCAGAACTACGAATTGTGCCGTGCCATTTCGAACCCGAAAACATCTTGCAGTCGTGGTTGAAGCAACCAGGCGGTGACAGAAAAGGCCGAGCAATGTCAGACGACACCCAACAAAGCCGCAGGGAATTTTTCGCTTCTCTCATGGGTGGATCCATAGCCGCTGCGGCGATAGCTGGATTTCCCGTCAGAGGATCGGAGGCTGCAACCTCATTGCCGGAAGGTGTCGCGTCGGACGATCCGGTAACTCATTACTGGAACCGGCCCTTTTCCGAACTCGTCGACATTGGCCCCTACACGGCAACACCTGCCGAAATGGAACGCCATCGGGTCTATGCCAATCTCGTTCTCGCGCTGCTGCACGGCTATTTCAACGGCAACAAGGGGGGTGAGATCGGGGAATATCCTTGGCAGCCGTCGCAGCGCATCTCTGGAAGCGGCACACATTCGGTTTATGCCGGGGGACGGTATCTGGGCCACAACATTTGCTGTATCGCGGTCGATGGAGACGGAGACATCATCGACTTCGACTTCAACCACAACTCGATCTTCAACAGTTCCGTCGAACACGCGGAAGCAAGACTGATCAAGCGCATCTTCAGCCTTGCCGACATCCACCAGGACTGGGACAGCCAGGTGGGAACCGACGACCGTTGGAACCTCACCACATCCGGCAAGGCCCCGATCAAGGGCGAAATGGGCGACAACTACGGCCGTTCACTCTCGAACGTCACCATCTACACGTCGCTTGAATCCTGTGCGCAGTGTTCTGGCATCATGACGCTGGCAAACGTCAAGCAGGTCGTTTTCCTGCAACCCGACCCCACACAATACATGATTGGCAAGATCATGTACCGCCTGTCGCGGCCAGTGGGCAAAGAGGGCGGATCTGGCGCACCACGTCCGATCTCGGGTACCGAAGTGGGCATGACGGCGACACAGCGCCTCAGCGATGACTACAAGAGTTTCAAGGCGAAAGTGGGTACCGGCCCCGGCCAGACGCCCTTTTACAAACCGCCGGGATCAGAAGCCGACCCCACGCAGTGGTCCGGCAGCAGTACGATCACCAGTTTCCTCTGCACCGATCTTGCGCTTGCCAATTTCAAGTCTGGCCGCGAAACGCTGGACACCATGTCTCTCGCCCATGCCGATTACCGCCCGGAGGGACAGGGGATGCAATCAAATGCCGAAGTACTGACCCAGGCCCGCAACTTCCTGAACTATGCACTGACAGAAGGTCGGCGCGGTACGCCGCATCGTTGAACGCGAAGCCAAGGACATGTTCACGCCGATGAAGTTCATACCTCTCCTGCCCATTCTTGCCGCACTGCTGGTGATGCCCGCCGCAGCCGGGGACACAGTTCGATGGAACAGTGCACCCTATGCGGCGACCCCACCTCTTGCCACCGACACGCCAGAAGAACTCAGGGCGCGCATGGAAGAGATCACGTCATTCCCAACAGAACTCGACCCCCGCCTGTGGGATGCAGGCAAGTTACGGCCTGACATTCGCAGCCGTACCCTGGAGATTGCCCAGGATGTCCTCAGGGGTATCGACATCCCGGAGCTGACGATCAAGGACATCGAGGTGCGTGGAAGCAATGTGTCCTATGAATATGACGAGGATTCAGACTTCAGCATCCGTATTTTTCTCGATACGTCGAGATATGACGGCGACACCGCGAAGCTGGGTGCGCTTCTCAAGCTCTACACGGACTATCTCGAAGCCATGTATGAAGGGCGGATCCTGCTGAACGGTGTACCGTTGGAGCTGCAGTTCTACGCCGAGCGAAGTGCGCGCCTGGCGCCGGAGAAGAGCATCGGCCACTACTCGATCATGTCGGATAGCTGGCTGGAACAGCCGGTCCAGCAGGACAGCCATTTCGACAAGATACAGATAATGACCGACGCCTCACGATTCATTGCGCGATACAACAACCTCGTCACCGACTATTTCAACGACAAGAAGGCCTTCGACTGCAATCTCTTTGCGGCCTTTACCAAGGAGCTCAGAAGCTATCGTCATGCCGGGATCGAGAAGCATGGCACGCGCTCAACTGCAAACCTCACCTATCGCCTGCTCCGGCGTGTGAGCGTCAACGTCACGGAGAACGTACGGATGCTAAGGGTGGAATGCCAGGCCATACACTGGTCACTGGACTAGGAACAATCGGACGTCCCTCGCAATCGGCTCATACATCGCTTGCGTCTGGGATCTAGCAGTCTTGGACATTCGGTTCCGACCCATCTGCGCTTCCTTCGGGAGCCGCGATGAGCCAGAAGTCCTCCCTTCCTCAAGTCACTCCGTTTGTCTCAAGAGCGCTGACACCGGACAGGTCAGGCTGGCAGCACGGCTGATTTACTCTGCGATTCGGCAGTTGGAGTCCGATATGGAATGCTGAAGCCCGTTTCCGAGCTGGGCTCGAGCGAACTCGAGAATGGAAAATTGAAAAAGAACACAGATGGGTCTCTGACCCTCTGGCTGGCCCCGTCCCTGCCCGCTGGTGTCCCTGCCACAAACTGGCTACCGACCCCCTCCACGGACTATTACGATAGCGTCTACGGCGCGGATTCGAAACTGATCACGCAGATTCAAGTCATCCTGAGAACCTACTACCCGACGCGGGGAGATGAACCGCCGTCTATCCTGCCCTATGAGCAGGAGGGGATGCCACAGAGCTATATTCCGCCTGCAATTGTGAGGGTCGACTAGACAGCAGCGACTGAAATCTCGCGGGTAGCCGGCACCCGACACACGTCACGGAGACGCAGATACAGAAACATGAACTGGTTCCGGGCGGCTGAACATTCCCCAGCGTGTCATCCGTTTCGAATGTTGGTCATCGGGCTAACCCGGTAACAGCGTGGCGGCGAAATCCGTCGAGCTAGCACAGCTGCGCACACGGACTGCAGGATGAAGACTTCGTGGTCTCGAGGGCTGCAATGTTCCGTTCCCCAGCCGACCATCCCCACACGTGGCTGCGTGATTGCCCGGTATCGCCACCTCCAGTATGAGATTGTGGGGGGTCTGCAGGAGTTAGGGTTGCAAAAGTGCCGAACAGGCAGGCGCACTGGCGCCGCGAGGACTGCTCAAGCCGTTTGAGTCAGGGTATAATGCACTTCGCCTTCGTTGCCACCGGGTATGGCATCTGCCCAATCGACTTGCTCCGCTCGAACATACCTGAAACCGATCTTCTCAAGCACCCTGCGCGATGCCTGGTTCACCGCCATGGTGCATGCAACGATCTGCTCATATCCGGCGGACCGGAAACCCCAGTCGACCAAGGCGGAGCCGCCTTCCGAAGCCAGACCCTTGCCCCACTCGGCCCGGCGCAGTCGATATCCAAGTTCGGCAACCTTCCCATCCTCAGACCACAGGCAAAACCATCCGACGAATGATCCAGTAGCCCTCCGGCGCACCGTCCAGACATAAGGTTCTGTACCCCTTGGCATCAGGAACGTCGTTTCCACGGCGTCCTGTCCGTGGTCGACAGCGTAACCTCCGTTGAGAAACCGCATGACCTCCGGATCGCGTTCGAGCGCCATGAAGTCGGCGCGATCTGCCGGACAACATGGAATGATCATCAGACGGGCGGTCTGCAAATGCTTCATGCAGGGTTTTCGCTCAGCTGATTTGATTTGACCGTCAATACATAGCGCAAATTCCAGGCTCGCAAGACCTCTATCCCCGGGGCTTTGACGCCTTGATCAGCAATCCCGCAACATCGGAAAGATCCGTGATGATGTGGTCAGCATCTTCCACATGGCCACCGAGGTCCAAGTAGGCCGCAACCACGAGTCCAGCCGCGCGCGCCGACCGCAGGCCCGTCGCGCTGTCTTCTACCGCAAGAACCTGGCAGGCATCGATGCCGAGCCTCCGGCAGGCCATCGCGTAGGGCAGCGGATCCGGCTTTCCGGCAGACACATCGTCGAGACTGATCGAAAACTCGATGAGCCCGGTCAGTCCGAGAGCTTCGAGATTGGCGTCCACGATCATGCGCGCGGAATTTGATACGCAGACCTGCCGAATGCCGCGCGCCGCAAGCGCGTTGACCGTTTCAACAGCATGCGGCATGGCCCGCAATTCGTGCCCATGCATGGCATAGTGCGTCTCGATATCCTTGAGCCACATGCGTTCATCGAGGCCGGCCGGCATGCGGCGCAACAGGGCCGACCAGACATCGGCCATGTGAACGCCACGAAACGCCTGATCCGGCAGATCGGAGAGATCAACCCCATGGGATCTGCTGACTTCCACCAGCGCGCGGTGATGCAGCGGTTCGCTGTCAACGAGCGTCCCGTCGATATCCCATGCAACCGCGGCAATCGCCTTCGCCTTTCCGGGGATACCCGACGTCATGTCCGGCATTCCGTGGTCGGGCTCACATTCAGACTCGTCATCTGCGGATCGCCTCGACACGCTCCATGAAGCGGCTCACGCGGGCACCATCGACAGGGTTCCAGGTGATGCCGTCGACTTTGAAATGCGTGCCGATGATGATGCCGCTGGCAAGTGCCAGCGTCGCCTCGACATTGTCGATGTTGACGCCCGTGTTGGCGAAGACCGGCACATCACCGACGGCCTTGCAGACTTTCCGCAATTGCGACTGTTCGGCCGGCTCGCCAGTCACGGGGCCAGAGACCAGAATGGCATCCGCGAGCGAGGAAAACACGGCACTCCTGGCACGCAGCTCAATCGGGCGTGCATCGAGTGAATGGGCAAACTCGGCATTGATGTTGAAGAGCAGTTTCATGTCGCTCCGGCCGAGATTGCGCCGGAGCCGCATCGCCAAGCCGCAGTCGGGCACCCACATGCCCATGTCGGATGCAAAGACGCCCGTGAAGATTTCACGCACGAAACTTGCTCCTGTTGCTGCGCCGATGGCGACGCTGGCGCTGGGATCCCAGAGAAAGTTGACGCCGAAGGGCACTTCCAGCATCGGCTTCACAGCCTGCACGACGGCCGTCATCGCGGCTATGGACTCGGGAGACGCCCTGAAGGCATAAGGCCGGTCGTTCTCATTGCCGAACATGATCGCATCGACGCCGCCTGCCTGAAGCGCAGCCACGTCGCGGGAGACGGCATCGATCAGGGCAGACATGCCGCCTTTCGCATCATAGAGCGGCGTACCAGGCAAGGCCCCGATGTGAGCCATGGCAATCACGACTTTCTTCTTTGATCCAAAGAAATCAAACACCATCCACAGCGTCCTTTTCAGCAGTCGGTTGTGAAGCGTTCATTCAGTCTCGGGGGCGATGTCGACCCGCACGCCCGCATCCGCGAGGGCCCTGGCGATCAGTGAAGGCGGAGCCCGTTCGGTGATCAGCACGTCGAAATCGCCGAGCGGCGCAATGTGAACAAGTGACATGCGCTCAAACTTTGAGCTGTCACAGAGCACCACCTTGAGGCTCGACCGACGGAGATAGACCCGCTTCATGTCGGCGTCCTCGAAAGAATAGTCGTAGAGTCCCGCAGCGGTCACGCCAGAGACACCGACAAAGGCGACATCAAACCACAAGTCCTCGAACTGCCTCACGGCAGTGAGCCCGCCGATGGACATTTCATCCGGTCGCATCCGGCCACCCGGCAGATAGACATCGGCGGCATGCGTGGCGAGATCCGCAGCAATTCGTACACTGTTCGTAAAAATCTTCGCGGCAGACTCACCATGCAGCCGCATGCCCAGCAGGAGCGTGGTGGTGCCCACATCAAGCGCAATCGTCTTGGCGCCGGTCGCAAGTCGAGCAGCGGCGGATGCGATGCGCTGCTTGGCGGCGTTGTTGCGCTGCATGCGGGACTCGAAGAGCGGCTCATCCCGGTCGATCACCGTGCGGCGGTTCTTGCCGGTGTCAATGGCACCGCCATGAATTCGGGTCAGGCGTCCCTCGGACTCCAGATCAAGAAGGTCGCGACGAATGGTCATCTCGGACACACCGAGGTCACGGGCAAGAGCCGCGACCTGAACGGTCCCGGCGAGGGCAAGACGGCTGAGGATGTGGATATGACGCTGCCGGGCGAGAGGACGCAATCCGGCGGCTGTTTGCCGGCGCGACCCTTCACCCTGAATGCCCTGGCTGTCGATCATACCCAGTCTCCCTCCGACGCCCCGACAAATGGGCCAGTCTGTTCATATGACCTGTTTTTCGCACAAATTCAAACATTTTGGAACTTGTAATGTGCGTTTCTGTGTAGTTAGATCGGTCTCCACCAATCCGATAAGGGTTTTGTCTGTGCCCAGTTCGCCGATTTTCCCTGAGCTTGCCGGCAAGCGTGCAATCGTAACCGGAGCCGCGACCGGCATCGGCCGTGCGATCGCGACGGCCCTGTCGCAGCAGGGGGTCCGGATCGCAATCTGTGACATCAACGCAGATGCCGCCGCGGAGACTGCGGCAGGACTCTCGGGCGCGGTGGCTGTCCGTGTCGATGTCACACAGAGGAGCAGCGTCAGTTCCTGTTTTGACGAAGTGGCAAGCAGGCTCGGGGGCTACGAGATCCTCATTGCCAATGCCGGCGTCTCCACCATGCAGCACGCCGTCGACCTCACCGATGAGGAGTGGGATTTCAATTTTGCAGTCAATGCACGGGGCGTCTTCCTCACCAACCAGATCGCAGCCAGACGCTTTATCGCCACGGGCACAGGTGTCATCGTCAACACCGCTTCGCTTGCGGGAAAGGTTGGCGCACCCCTCCTGGCCCATTATGCCGCCAGCAAATTTGCCGTTCTGGGATGGACACAGAGTCTCGCCCGCGAACTGGCGCCGCATGGCATTCGCGTCAATGCCGTCTGCCCCGGCTTCGTGAAAACGGGCATGCAGTCGCGGGAGATCGAATGGGAAGCGCGGTTGCGCGGAATAACCCCTGAACAGGTGTTCAAAGAATATGTGGCCCAGACGCCGCTAGGTCGGATCGAGACCCCGGAGGATGTGGCAGGCGTCGTCGTGTTTCTCTGTTCCGACAGCGCCCGCTTCATGACCGGTCAGGGCGTGAATGTCACCGGCGGCGTCAGAATGGACTGACACCCATGAAGAGGCTTGCACGCACCGTCATTCCGCATATCATTCTGACCATATTCTCGCTGGCAATTCTTCTGCCACTGCTGTGGCTTGTGCGCGTGAGCCTGACCGACCGGCTGACGGCTTACAAGATCCCGCCAGAGGTGGGCACGCTCGGCCTGATGAATTTCTACGAGATATTCGAGCGCTATTCATTTGTTGCATGGTTCCTGAACAGTCTGCTTGTCGCCCTGATCAGCACCGCCATCGCGTTGCCGCTGGCAACTGCCATGGCCTATGCCTTTGCGCGGCTCAATACCGGCGGCTCGGCTCTCAGGCTTGGCGTTCTCGCCAGCCAGATGCTTCCGCCCATCGTCATCGTGCTACCGCTGTTCGGCGTCTTCCTCTTCGCAGGGCTACTCCAGAGTCATGCCGCTCTGGTGATTTCGCATCTCACGATCGCCCTGCCCTTCCTGACATGGATTCTGGTTTCCTTCTTCGAGGGCGATGTTGCTCGTCTCGAGGAGGCGGCACGGGTGGACGGTGCAACGCGCTGGCAGGCGTTCCGTTTCATCGCGGTTCCGGTTGCTGCGCCGGGCATCCTCGCGGCGGGTCTTCTTGGCTTCATCCTGAGCTGGAACGAGTTTCTCTTTGCACTTGTCCTGTCAGGCCCCGTGTCCCAGACACTGCCCGTAGGGCTAGCAAGCCTCGAAACCCATGCCGGTGTCGAAATCGCGCCTCTGGCGGCAGCGACAGTCGTGTCGCTGCTGCCGGTTTTCTTGCTTCTTCCATTTCTGCGCAAACATCTCATCAAGGGACTGTCACTTGGAGCCCTCAAGTGAACAGCAAATACCAACTGGGCTAGTGAGGGAGACGACAATGCTAAGAAGGCTAATGATGGGTGCGGCCGTTGCAGCCGCGCTTTCGACATCCGCGTCGGCGGAGACGGTCACCATCCTGATGGAAGGCGTGCCGGACACCGAATATGTGAAGACCCTGTTGCCCGAATTCACCAAGGAGACGGGCATCGATGTACAGCTCGAGGTCGTCAACTATGCCGAGATGCACACAAAGCTTGTGCCTCAGCTGGTGGCGCCGAAGGGCAGCTATTCGGCTCTCGTCGTCGACTTCTACTGGGTTGGCGAATTTACCAAGGCCGGCTGGCTCCAGCCGCTCGACGAGCGCATCGCGGCCGACAAGTTCGATACCTCCGTCTATGTCCCGAAGATGATGGATCTCGTAGGCAAGGTTGATGGCGTCACCTACATGCTGCCGTTCTACAACTACGCGATGGGGTTGCTTTATCGTACCGACCTTCTGTCCGATCCGAAGAACCAGGAAGCCTTCAAGGCCAAGTATGGCATGGATCTCGGCGTTCCGAAGACATGGGACGAATACCTGAAGCAGGTTGAGTTCTTCACCAAGGATGACATGCATGGCGTCGTCAACCAGGGCCTTCGGCCGGATCCGATCGCCATGGAATGGTCGAACTACCTGTTTGCCAATGGCGGCGAATATCATGATGCCAACTGGAAACCCACGCTGAACAATGAGGCCGGCGTGAAGGCGCTCGAACAGTACAAGACCAACATCGACAAGTATGGTCCGCTGGGCGCTGCCAGCTTCTCCTTCGATGAGGCGTTCAATGTGATGGCGCAGGGCAAAGCCTACAGCTACATCACCTACAATTTCTTCCGCGCCGCAATCGACGATCCTTCGAAGTCGGCTGTGGCTGGCAAGGTCGAGATCATTCCTGTGCCCGGCCCAACGCCGGACCAGGGTGGCAGTCTCAACGGCGCCTGGGGCTGGGCCATTCCGAAGTCCAGCCCGAACCCGGATGCGGCTTGGACCTTCCTCAAGTGGGTTGAGTCGCACGAGACCGCCAAGAAGCGCGCGCTGCAGGGCGGATCACCCACCCGTGTTGACGTCTTCGACGACCCGGACGTGAACGCGAAGTATCCCTATGCGAAGGCTCTGAAGCAGATGCTGCTCACCAGCCATAACTTCCCGGTCTTCACCTACACACCCCAACTCGTGGAAGTGCTGGGTCGCGAACTGAGCCTCGCCGTGTCGGGAGAGAAGGCACCAGCCGACGCACTGGCGACGGTTGAAACAGAGATGACAGAGCTTGCAAAGAAGGATGGCAAGCTGAAGTAAGCACTCCGGATAAGCCGGCATGAACCAGCACACTGCAATTGACTCTGCCGACCGCAGGTTCGGCTGGTTCATGTCGGCTCCGGCGCTTGCACTTCTGCTCGCCGTCATCCTGTTCCCGGTCTTCTGGGCGCTCTATACAAGTGTGCATGACTACACACTGATCGCACCGAATTTCGACACCTTCACGGGAACCGGGAACTACGTCTCCGCCCTTCAGAATGATGAATTCCGGCACAGTCTGGGAATCACCGCCTTCTTCGTCTTCTTCGTCGTTGTGCTCGAATTCATTGTGGGCTTCACCGTCGCGCTGATGCTGAACAGCGTTGAGCGTTTCAAGCCTGTTTATTACGGCATACTGCTCTGCCCTCTTCTGATGAACCCCGTGATCGTCGGACTCATCTGGCGCATGTTCCTCCATCCGTCTCTCGGCATCGTGAACTATCTGCTGAGCATTGCCGAGCTTGAACCAGTGAACTGGCTGGGCAGCACAAAGGTGGCGATGTGGACAATCATCATGGTCGACATCTGGCATCAGGTCTCCTTCATGATCGTGCTTCTGCTGGCCGGGCTCTCTTCGCTTCCGAAGGAACCCTATGAAGCCGCACGCGTCGATGGCGCCGGCACGCTGAAGGCGTTCTGGCACATCACGCTTCCCCTGATGTGGCCCGTCATCATCGTCACCCTGCTCATTCGCATGATCTTTGCCGTCAAGACCTATGACCTCGTCTACATCATGACGCGCGGCGGGCCGGGCACGGCGACCGACCTGACCAGCTATTTCATATACCGGCAGGCTTTCGTCAGCCTGCATGTCGGGGAGGCCTCGGCGATGGCTGTCATTCTTCTGTGTCTCATTCTCTTCCTGACGGTCTACCTCTACCGTTACATTCGCCAGTTCAACTGATACATCCGGACATCGGGCAGCCCACATGGCCTCCATCACACTCCGAAACATCAACAAGGCCTACCCCAACGGGGTGATGGCGGTACGCGGGGTGTCACTCGACATCGCCGATGGCGAGTTCATGATCCTCCTGGGACCATCGGGTTGTGGAAAGTCAACGACCCTGCGGATGATCGCCGGTCTCGAATCGGTGACATCGGGAGACCTTCTGATTGCTGACAAGCGTGTCAATGATGTCGATCCGGCGCAGCGGGACATTGCAATCGTGTTTCAGAATTATGCGCTCTATCCGCACATGACGGTTCTCGACAATCTGTCCTTCGGGCTCCGGCTGAGGGGCATCAGCGCGGACGAGATTGAGCGCCGCGTGACACGTACCTCGGAAATGCTTGGAATCCAGCATCTCATAGGACGAAAACCGTCCCAGCTGTCAGGCGGACAGCGCCAGCGCGTTGCCCTGGGCCGTGCGCTCGTACGCGAACCACAGGCGTTTCTTCTGGACGAGCCCCTGTCGAACCTCGATGCAACATTGCGTGCTGCCATGCGTACGGAGCTCATCAAGTTGCATCGAAGCCTTGGCACAACCATCGTGCATGTCACGCATGACCAGGTTGAAGCGATGACGATGGGCGAGCGGATCTGCATCATGAAAGATGGTGAGATCGTGCAGGTAGGACGGCCCATGGACGTCTACCGCAATCCGGTAAATACATTCGTGGCCGGGTTCCTTGCCAGTCCGCCAATGAACCTGCTGAGCGGACGGCTGGAGAGTACGGGCGGTGGTCGCCTGACCGCCCTGTCAGGCAAACTCTCGCTTTCGGTGCCCGAGAGCCTCGGCGCGATGTTTGCCAGCCATTCCGGCAAGCCGGTCATCATCGGACTGCGGCCGGAGGACTTTCACCTGACACCGCTTGCGGGACAGCCCATGTCGGCCCTCACCGTAGAGGTCATTACAACTGAAGTTCTTGGACCTGAGGTCATTCTGGTCGCGGATGCCGGGAGCGAAGACGGCAGAGAGCTTCATATCCGCATGCCGAGAGACTTCCGCGCCAATCCCGGCTACAGGCTCGCCCTGCATTTTGACATGAGCGCAATCAAGCTCTTTGATCCGGTGACGACGCGCGTACTTGGTGCCTGAGAACACGCAATTTGACGGCTGGCATGCTGTTCATGGGCTGCGGAATTGGTCCATGCCTCGCCTATAAGTTCCTGCCGCAAGGCACTCGTCCTTTTCGTCACTGAGGGGTCAGACATTCTGACAAGTGGCGTCGACACCTTCAATAGTGCACTCTGAGCCGAACACGGATTGAACGCTCATGCCGCTTTTCGAACGCTATCTCACCGTCTGGGTCCTGCTGTGCATCATCGCGGGCATTGCGCTTGGGCACTTCCTGCCTGGCCTGTTCAGCACCGTGAGCGGCATGGAGGTCGCCAGGGTCAATCTGCCGGTCGCCATTCTGATATGGCTGATGATCATTCCGATGCTGATCAAGATTGATTTTCGCGCCTTGGGACACGTGACGCGGCACTGGCGCGGTATCAGCATCACATTGTTCATCAACTGGGCCGTAAAGCCGTTCTCGATGGCGGTTCTTGGCTGGTTCCTCATAGGCTATCTGTTTCGCCCCCTGCTTCCCGCTGATCAGATCGACAGTTACATCGCCGGCCTGATTCTGCTTGCCGCAGCACCGTGCACGGCCATGGTCTTTGTCTGGAGCAACCTCACCAGGGGTGAACCGCATTTCACATTGAGCCAGGTGGCCCTCAATGATCTGATCATGGTGGCAGCATTCGCGCCGATTGTCGCATTGCTGCTTGGCCTTTCTGCCATCACCATACCGTGGAACACGCTGATCCTGTCGGTCGGACTCTATATCGTGGTGCCGGTCATCGCAGCGCAGGTCATACGCCGGGCGGTTCTCGGTTCAGGCGGAGAGCACGCACTCCATAACATGCTGAGCCGTCTGCAGCCCATTTCACTCGCAGCACTGCTGGCAACACTGGTGCTGCTGTTCGCCTTTCAGGGGCAGCAGATCCTCGACCAGCCGACAGTGATCGCCATGCTTGCGGTCCCCATCCTCATTCAGGTCTATTTCAACTCCGGTCTCGCCTATCTCCTGAACCGCTGGGCTGGCGAGTCGCATTGCGTGGCAGGCCCCTCGGCCTTGATCGGCGCTTCCAATTTCTTCGAACTTGCCGTAGCGGCGGCCATAAGTCTTTTCGGCCTTAATTCGGGCGCCGCGCTGGCAACCGTTGTTGGCGTCCTCATCGAGGTTCCTGTGATGCTGTCACTGGTATGGGTCGTGAACCGGTCGCGGACCTGGTATGAGGCGGGCGTCAGGGATCGTTGAAGATCCGTGCCCAGTCGTCCTTCATGCTCACGACGATCCAGCCGCGCAGTGGCGCATCGGCCAGTGCCGTCTTCAGGGATCCGCTGCTCTTCGGATTGAGATCATAGGCATATTCCCGCTCGCCATCCGTGTGATGAATGAGGACTCCAAGGCTGGGATGGGGATTGCTGATGGTGCCGTATTCGAGCATCTCCTTGTCACCGTCGCTGTTCCCAAAAACAGCGATCGGTCGGCGGCCGATGAATTGATGGATGCCTGCAGGCTTGCCGGCCTTGTCGTCGACAAGCAGCTGATCCATGGTCTTCACCAGAACTGGACCGTCGGGGCGCAGCTCGTAGATGACCCGCGCCGTCGTACCCACCACCCGTTCGGGTGGAATGCCGTAGACGCGTTCGCTCCACACCCGCATGAAGTCGGCCCCGCCTCCGGACACGATGAAGTTCTTGAACCCATTGGCGGCAAGATAGCGCAGCACCTCCTGCATGGGCTGATAGCTCAGATCATCATAACGGCGCTGAAAGCGGGGGTGCTTGGCGACGGTAATCCAGTCTGTGACCGATTGCGCGAACTCCTGCGTGGTCATGCCCGCATGCGTGAGACTGATGACATGCATGAGCCCGTCATGTGCCTCTCCCGCCATCAGCGGAGCCATGTCTCCGGCCAGCAGCGCCTGTACCATCGGGTCGGACTGAAGGCCTGGTTCATCCGGCACGCGGCGACGGAGCTCGTCAACAACATAGGCTGCCTGAAACGGCACGGGGTTCTCCGGCCACAGCGTGCCGTCATTATCGAAGACGGCGATACGCTCTGGCTCGGGCACAAATCCGGGACCCTCGGTCGTCACCTTCTCGACAAAGGCGATGATGGCGGACTTGGCGGGACTCTCAGTCCATGAGGGCAGTGGATCGGCTGCCAGAGCGCCACCACCCGACAGGACAGCGCAGGCGAGGAGCAGGACAACTGCCGCTGCTCTGCGAGTGCAGGATGCGGAGATGACTTGCATCACCTGAGCCCCACACCGCCGCCGTCAGTCTTCCACGACCTGCCAGCCATCGCCCGGGTTGAAGGTCTTGATCTTGGCGACGATGTTTTCCGTGTCGGGGCCGAAGTCGCGCTCATAGACAATCCCCGCCTGGTTCACGGCGAATGTGCTGACGCCTGTCCTGGCGTAGCTTGCCGGCCAGGCAATGAGCGCGAAGCCACCGATCATGTTGCCGTTGATGACATAGTCATAGGCGCCACCGGCCACATTGTCGCCCTGCCGTTTCAGGATCCGGAACCTGTAGCCGAAATAGCCATCGCCGGCCTTTGCCTTCTCGAGTGCCGCCTGATCGATAGCGCCGGCGGGACTGTCGCCATCTCCCTGCTCGACGGGCCAGTAGAGCCCATCGGTCAATCCCTCGCTGCTCACCAGCTTCTGGGCGAATTCGAGAACGCCGTCGGCATCGCGGTCTTCGGCGGCATAGTCTCTCTGTGCCTCGACATAGAGGCGCATCGTGTCAATGGCGTGGAGTTCGTTCTGGCCGATCCGGCGGTTCACGATTTCCTCAAGCCCCGCGATCGTGTCGAAGCCCCACTTTCCGTTCTGGTCACGCACAAGCGGGAACGGAAAAGGCCAGAGTTCCGGACCGAGAACGAGAATACGCTGTTCGCCATCGTTACGCACGACGACCTTCGCGGCCGCTGCGGCGCGAACCTGTTCCAGCGTATCGCGGATGTTCTCGGCAGACGCGAGTTTCTCGGGATTGAGACCGAGAAGCTTCGCGATCGCCGCGAGATCATCCTTTGCAACGAGGTTCGTGAAGGCGGCAGCCGCCTCCTCCGGCGTGCCGAAGAGTTCAGGCTCTGCGCCGACAAAGGCTGAAAGCTGGTCACCGCTTGCCGAGGCCGGCAGCGGGAGCGCGATGGACGTGACGCCGAATGCAAGGCTGAGCAAGGCGGCGCGGGCAAGATGCTTGATGGTCATGATGTTGTCTCCTGCCACTCTGGTCAACGGCGCCGGCCGCGACTGCCGCCCATGTTGTGCTTCGGAAGTTTCTTAGTACCACCGACCGATCCACTGCGCCGCTCGATGCCGCCACCCATCGACTTGTTGCCGCGCAGCGACTGAATATCGGCGTCGCGGCCGCGAGTCACCTCGCCGAGAGGCGAGGGCGTTTTCGGGCGCGTATCCGGCGACAGGCCGGGCTTGGGTTTGCCGACCGGACGATCGAGATCAGGCTTTGATTGCTTG
Source organism: Hyphomicrobiaceae bacterium (assembly GCA_900298995.1). Classification (GTDB taxonomy): domain Bacteria; phylum Pseudomonadota; class Alphaproteobacteria; order Rhizobiales; family Aestuariivirgaceae; genus Aestuariivirga. The sequence continues at coordinate 17,004 of OMIC01000040.1, forward strand.
CCTTCCGGCCGAACGCCCGTGTTCTGGATCTTGCTGCCGGGCTTCGCCATCTTGTCGGACGGCTTGAAGTCCTTCACCTGCTGCTTTTTCATCTTGTCCAGCGTGGACTTGCGGATATCGGTGGTGCCGACATTTCCCTTGCCCGGTATCGACCCTGGACGGCTGCCCTTGATGCTGTCGGCCTTGTTGGCGAGCTTGTTGCGGTCCGACGCCTTGAGGTTGCCCGCAATGTCTTTCTTTTCTATGCGATTGAATTTTGTCTTGTCGACATTGATCTTGCTGCGATCAATCTTTCGCCAGTCAACATCCTTGATGTTGAGCTTGCCATTGAAGTCGCTGCCGATGATGCACTTGTTGCAATCGAAATCGATGTTGACGTCGTTGTTGCCGCCCCAGCCGTTGTTCCAGGACCAGGGCCCGCCCCAGAAGCCATCGTTCCAGTCAACTGTCGCCGCCCAGATTGCACCGGTGACGGCGCCGGCGAAGAATGTCGCGCCGGGATACCAGTAATAGGGATACGGATCAGGGTAATAGCTGATCGGCGCATAGGCATAGTCCGGTTCATACAGCATCGCCGGATCATACTGAGGCACGTAGATCACTTCGGCACTGGCGGGCTGTATGACGATGTTCTGCTGGCCCTCGCTGGTGTCTTCCACCACCTTGATCTTGTCGTCCGACTTGATGACGCCATTGGCTACCGCTTCCTCGCGCAGCTGCTGGATCGCCGCCAGGACATCATCCTGCTGATCGACGATGGCTTCCCCGAAGAGCTGGGTCCAGTCGAGATCATCACTCATCATCTTGATAATCTCGGGATAGTTGAGCAGCGAGATCACGCTGCCGTCCCACGTGGCCTTCGGTTTCAGATCCTTGTTGGTCTTGAGGTCGTCGAGATAGCGCTGAGCCTCGACGATCTGCAGGGGATAGATTGAGGCAGCTGAAACAAGTGCCACCAGCTCGTCAGGATAGAGCGCGATGCGGGCAGCCAGGATTTCGAGTTCCTCCGCACTGAGCGGCTCGGGAGCCTGTTCGGCCTGAGGGGCCGCACTCTCAGGCGTAGCTTCCGCCCGCACCGGCAAGGGGGCTGATGTGAAGGCCAGGGCAAGAGCCGCCGCCACCACGAAGGATGGGGCAAGACGCCACTTCATGAACTTGACTTGCATATGGTCTCCCGGGGTTTCGGTGGGTCAGCCGTGACAGCTTGGCTAGAACAGATCAAATTACAGATTATAAGTTGTAACATGCCTTTCCACAAAACGCTACTGGTCTCAGCGTAACGTTGTTACACAGCCAAAACTCACGACCATCACGGAAGCATGGTAGAGGCAGCCGTCCAGACCAAATGACTTGCTAGACACAATTCCAGTGAAAATCGCCTCCTCACCCCCGGCAGATCATGCCAGTTGGCTCAACCGGCGGACCATGGCCTGGGCCAGCTATGATGTTGCAAGTTCGGTCTATTTTGGCATCGCGCCCACGCTGCTCCTGCCTCTCTATTTCACCGGGCTGCTGGACGGCTATGACAATCCGACGGCAGCATGGGGTATTTTGGCGGCGATTGCCGTCCTGGCGAGCAGTGCTGTCGCACTTGCCGCTGCAATCCTGTCGAGACACATCTCACGTTTCAGATTGCTCACGGGCTTCACGGTCGGCCTGGTCGCGGCCCTCGGCGGGTTGGCAGCAAGCCCCGGCGGCTCACTGCTCTTGCCAGCGCTGGGCTTTATTGCCGCCCAGTGCTGTTACTTCGCAGCTGCCACTATTTATGAATCATACATGCCGGATCTGCTGCCCCCGGACTTGGTTCAGAGGCTGTCCGGTTTTGGCTGGGCCATCGGTTATCTCGGCGGGATGCTGGGCATTATCGCATTGCTCGGCTTTGTCTCAAGACACCCCGGACCGGAAGACACGCTGCAAGCCTGCATCGGCATACTCGCGCTCCTCAGTGCCCTGCTGTTCGGCGTCGTGCTGCTGTGGATGCGCGCCACCGGATTCACACGTCTGGGCGAGAACACCCGCGCAGCTGGGTTCTCGGGGTTTTTCTCAATACTGTCCCGGTGGCGTGCCCACCGCATGCTGATACGGCTGCTGGCGGGAACCATCCTGATCAACATGGGCATAGCCGTTGTCGTGACTTTCACGGCGCCCATTCTCACCAGCCGTTATGGCCAGACGCTGCCCGATCTTCTGCTGTTGCTTCTGATGATTCACATCCTGTCGGTACCTTCAACCATCATCTGGAACGCGCTGCTGACCCGCTGGTCACGCCTGGTCCCAATGTGCCTGCTGCTTGCTTCGTGGGGAGCGGTTCTGCTGCTGCTGGCATTCGGGGCCGGGCCATGGACACCTCAGATCGTTGTATTGGTGATTGGCTGCTGTCTCGGCGCAACCGCGTCGTCCCTGCGAGGCTTCATTGCCGAAATCGTGCCCCAGGGCAGTGCTCCGGCCTATTTCGCCCTCGCCACCGTGGCGGGTCGATTGGCAGCCGCGGCGGGCCCGGCGCTGTTCGCAGTCATCTCGCTGCGCGCCGGCGCGAGTGCAGCGCTGATCAGCATACTCGCTCTGGTGGCGGCAGGCGCGGTCCTCGTGGTCTACCATCTGTTGCAAGACAAACCAGCGCACCAGGCAAAGGGATAGCCGCCGAATCCAATCTCCGGAGGAACCGGCGAAACTCAGTTCAGCAGAGCTTCGACTTCCGTCGGCAAGGCTATGGCTGGATCAAGTTGACGGGCCGTGCGCGCCGCCTCACGCGCCCGGGCAGTATCCCCCAGCGAAACATATGCCAGTGCCGACAGCACATGGGGTTCGGCGGCCTTCGGATCGATTTGTGTGGCGCTTGCCGCTGCCTCAAGAGCGCCATTCAGATCGCGCGCCGAGAGCGCTGCAACGCCAAGCGAAAGCCAGAGATCCGACCGTTGCCTGTCGATCTCGAGTGCGCGCCGATACAGGCCGATGGCTGCTTCGGGCTTCCCGCGCTGCAACTCCACACCCGCCAGTTCGGCCATCACGTCGACATGCCGCGGCCGGGCCTTGAGCCCTGACTCGAGCGCTGCCGCAGCACCATCCAGATTGCCGGAGGCAGCACGCAATCGTGCCTGCATGATCCAGGACTCGGTCAGTTGCGGGTCCATCTCCGCAGCCGTTGCAAAGGCAGCTTCGGCCTGCTGCCAATGCCGCCGCGTCAGAGCAAGACCGCCGATCGCCATATGACTTTCCGGTGTGTCGGCATTGGCGAGGCGTGACTCGAGAAAGTTGCGCAAACCCTCTGTCAGTAGCTTGTCATCCGGTTGCGGGAGGGCTGCAACACCTGCACCCGCGAGTTCAACGGCTGCCCTCTGCCGCACACTCAGCACCGGATCGGAAAGAAGGGGTCGCAGCAGTTCGATGCGGTCCTGGGCTTCGATCTGCCGGAGTGCGCCCACGGCTGCTCCGCGTACAAGTGGATCTGAGTCCTTCAGCAGCGCCCCGGCATCGGTTGCCGGAATGCCAACACTCCCGCCCAACAGGCTGAGCGCGGTGGCGCGCACGATGGCTGGCCGTTCGATATTCCGGACATAGTCGAGAAGGCTGGTGAGCGTATTGGCTGACCGGTCGCCCTGACTGAAGGCGATGAAGGCCGAGCGGTCCTGCCATGTCTTGTCGCCTGAGGGATGCCACCTGGCAATCTGCGCCGCAGCCCAGGTCGCGTCCTTTTCAGTGTGGCAGCCGGTACAGACATCCGGGGCGCCTGCGGCCTGCGATTGCAGAGGATCAGGCCTGCGAAAAAAGTGATCACGGCGGGGGTCAATCAGCATATAGCTGCGTTCCGGCATGTGGCAGGTCACACATTGCGCCGCTTCGCCACCGACTGCGTGATGATGATGCAGGGACGTGTCATAATCCGCCTTGCGTAGCGTGGGGAACTCCTCACGCCCGGCGTGATTGTGGCATTGGGTGCAGACGCCATTGCCCTCTGCCACGAGTCCCCCGCCATGCGGTTCATGGCAGTTGGAGCAGGTCACGCCTCTCGCCTTCATCTTCGATTGCAGGAAGGACCCCAGAATGAAGACTTCTTCCTTCTGCTGACCATCGGCGAAATAGAGATCGGGCGTCAGCAGCGAGAGGGCGTAATTGTCATGAAAGCTTGCACCTGCCACAGGCTGAACTTGTGAGAATGCCTCGCGCCGCGCATGGCAGGGACCGCAGACATTGAGTTCATTGGCCTGCTGGCCGGAACCGAGCTTCGGCGACTGGCTCTGGTAGGGATCTGCCCCTTCGCGCGTTGAAGCCCAGGCGGCGTGCGCAGCACCGGGGCCGTGACAGGCCTCGCAACCCACGGTGAGATCCTTCCAGTGGGTGCTGTAGGTCCGCGTGCCGAAATCATAGCCCTTGTCAAAGCCGGTCTGATGGCAGGTGGCACAGCGGGCCTGCCAGTTCTTGTAGGGGCCGGTCCAGTGCATGCCGTCGCCGGGCGGCAAATCCTGATCAGGATAGAGATGAAACCATTTCCGGGCGTTCACGTCCCAGGCTACATCGAGTACCTGCAACCGTCCCTGACTGGTCTCCACCAGATATTGCTGCAGGGGACGGTGACCCACGGCATAGCGGATCTCGAAAGTCTCCGGACTGCCACCCGCACCTTGGGTTTCGACAAGATAATTTCCATCTTTGGTGAAGAACCGCGTGGCCACACCCTTGTGGCTGAAGGAGGCATTGTTGAAATCACCCAACATGCTCTGAGGGTCTGGTTCACGCAGCGCCCAGTGATGATCGGAGGTCTGCCAGGCAGCAGATTCGCCGGCGTGGCAACTCGCGCAGGCGGCACTTCCGGCAAAGCCTGTCTCTTCCGCATGAGCGATGGGCGCAGTGAGGCCGAGAGCACTCACGATGAAGACAGCAATGCCGAACCAGAACTTTTGCAACAACTCTTTCCTGATGACCCCGCAACAACAAGAAGGGCGCCGGGCGGCTCTGTCAAGCCATGCCGGCGCCCAAAGAGGTGACTGACCCCAGGTCAGTTGCCCTGTATGGCGGTCACCTGCTCCATAACCCGGTCGAGGTTGAAGCTGCCCGGCTTCTGGCGGGGCGGGAAGTCCTTGAAGCTCTGCAGCCATTTGGCCACATAGGCGCCAGCCGGTGCGATCAGGAACATGCGCTCGAGATACCAGCGCTGGAAGCCCATGGCGTTCTCGTGCTCGGCGCGCTCGAACGGATCCATCCGCAGATTGGTGACAAGCGGCGCGCGCAGCACGGTGAACGGCTCCAGCCACACGCGCAAGCCATCGGCCTTCTGTTCGAGGAAGGTGATCTTCCAGTCGCCATAGCGCAGTGCTGCCACGCTGCCATCATCGGTCCAGTAGATGAAATCCTGACGCGGCCAGGCTGCCTCGCCCTTCAACGCCGGGCCCAGATCATAGCCATCGAGGTGGACCTTGTAATCGCGTCCGCCAATATTGGCGCCCTTGAGCAGTTGATCTTTGACATTGGGATTGCCGGCTGCGGCGACCAGCGTGGTCAGCATGTCCTCGTGAGAGGCAATGTCGTTGACCACCGTGCCAGGCTTGATCACGCCAGGCCACTTGATGGCTGTGGGAACGCGGTAGCCGCCTTCCCAGTTGGTGTTCTTCTCACCGCGGAACATGGTGGTGCCACCATCAGGCCAGGTGAAGGTCTCGGCACCATTGTCGGTCGAGTACATCACGATGGTGTTGTCCTCGATCTTGAGTTCCTTCAGCTTGGCAAGGAGCTGGCCGACATGGGCATCATGTTCCACCATGCCGTCGGCGTAGATGCCAAGCCCGGTCTTGCCTTCGGATTCGGGTTTGAGATGTGTAAAGATATGCATGCGGGTGGAATTCCACCACACGAAGAAGGGCTTTCCAGCCTTGTGGGCGTTTTCCATGAAGGAGAGCGCGGCGGCTGTGACTTCATCGTCAATCGTCTCCATGCGCTTGCGCGTCAGCGGGCCGGTATCCTCGATCTTCTGCGTGCCGTCCGGGTTGGAGAAGGAATGGATCACGCCGCGCGGCCCGAACATCTTCTTGAATTCCGGGCTCTTCGGATAGTCAGGATTCTCCGGCTCCTCCTCGGCATTGAGATGATAGAGATTGCCGAAGAATTCGTCGAAGCCGTGGTTGGTCGGCAGCATCTCGTCCCGGTCACCCAGATGGTTCTTGCCGAACTGACCGGTGACGTAGCCTTGGGCCCGCAACAGCACTGCCAGGGTCGGGTCTTCCACCTTCATGCCTTCCGGCGCGCCCGGCAGGCCGACCTTGGTGAGGCCGGTGCGGATGGGCGACTGACCGGTGATGAAGGCCGCGCGACCGGCCGTGCAGCTCTGCTGGCCATACCAGTCGGTGAACAGCGCGCCCTGCTCGGCGATCGAGTCGATGTTGGGCGTCTTATAGCCCATCATTCCACGGTTGTAGGCGCTGATGTTGAACCCGCCGATGTCGTCACCCCAGATCGCGAGGATGTTGGGTTTCGCGGTTTCGGCCTCCGCAGTGGCTGTCAGCAGCCCGCCCAGGGCAAAGAGGCAGGCAGTTGCGAGGGTCAGCCGTCCCATCGCGCGAACGATCTTGTCTGATTGTTTCTCATGCATCTGGAGCATCCTTCCCGACCTGGTTTTTCGTGAGCAGGCGCCAATCAAGGCGAGGTTGTACAAGTCAAATCAAACCACCTCTGGCTGATCAGCTTGATCGCCAGACACTTCCACGAATCTTGTCGCCGAAGCCGACGACTGCATTGACATAAGCAGATGCACGTTGGATGAATTGTGCGCAGATGAGACATTTTACACAAGGCTGATCGGAATGCGGATCGAAGAGGAATTTCAGATTGCCAGGTCGAGCGGGTGGCTGAGCGAGTTTGAGCGACGCACACAGGACATGATTTGCGCTCCGATGCGGTTGCTGCAACTGCCCAAGAACCGCATGCTGTTCGACATCGAAGACTCTGCAAATGACATCTACTGCATGGTCTACGGCAGCTCCGTAATAACGATTGCACATCCTGTGCAGGGCGTCGTCAACGCACATGTGATCACGCCGGGATGCTGGTTCGGAGAGCCTGCCGCGCTCGGCCGCCGACCCCGAATCATATCGATTGTGGCGCGCCAGCACTCTGAACTTCTTGTCCTTTCGCGTCAGAGTGTCGTCGAGCTTCTCAATGCCGAGCCATCACTGAACTGGGTGTTCTTCAACCTGATGGCCTATAATGTTGAGCAATATCTGCATCATGCAGTCGATCTGCTCATCACCGATCCGCGGCTGCGTTTCTGCTCGCGGCTGTTGACCTTCGCGGGCCGGACCATGCATGCCCTGCCCAAGTCACCTGTAGCTATCCCATTGACACAAGAGGAATTAGCGGTCGCGAGCAACATGTCGCGATCAACGGTTCATCAACTGCTTGTCGAACTGGTGGCACAGGGCATCTGCGAGGTGGGATACCGCGAGATCATCATCCGCGATGTCAGGAAGCTTGCGGAAATCCTCGAAAACAATGGCTGACGGCCAAGGCCTCAGAAGCGCACGACAGCGGCCACGACCGGTCCCTGTTGCACGACGTCGTAGACAAAACCGTTGTTGCGGTAGTCAACACTGACGGCGCGGTAACCGCCAAACAGCGACCAGTTGTCGTTGATGTCGTAGCCTGCACCAGCCATCAGATCCCACATCAGATCGGAGCCGACACCGAAGCCGCCGATCATGACCCAACTGACGGCATAGATGTCAGGCGCAAGGTCGAGACGGATCTTTGCGCCGACAACAGGATCAACCCATGTCACGCCATCATCCCTCGATCCGCCATCCAGCAATCCGCCCTTCAACTCAAAGTCGCTCTGGACGGACCAGAACCGCGCGCCGCCGAGCAGATCGAGGCGGACCGTGTCCGTATCAAGCACCGAATAGCCGCCGTAGCCGGACACCATCCAGGTCGCAGCGGTGACATCGATCTTGTCGGCGACGATCCCGAAGGGCGTGCCCACATCGGCGCTCACGCGGGAGTAGGTCAGGTCCATGGACAAAAGGAACCGGCCATTGCGTGCTTCACTGATCCCCATCACGGCGACGTCGAGTTTCTCGAGAATGTCGCCGAAACTCAGGTCTACATCCTGGGGTGGAAGACCCAGAACGCCCACCTGCCCGTTCAACCCCGTACCCCACACATAGGCCGCCGCGGTGAAAGACCAGCCATCCGCCATGGTCTCATTGACGGGGTCAGCCGCCCAGGCCGACACGGGACAGACCACCAGTGCAAGAAGCAACGACGCCGCTGTTCCGATATTCCGCAGACGGATCATGAAAATCTTCCCCTGAAGCTTCCCATGCTATCCAGATGGGATGCTGGAAAAGTCTCGAAACCGACAATTCCGGAATATTCTTGTCCAGCGTTCTTGCCGGAGACTGGCCTCTGTGGCCGGGTTGCTCAGGTCACCCCAACAAAGTCCGCCAGAGCGCGCGCCGTCCCCCGTGACCAGATATCCGAGAGTGACTTGCTGAAGGCTGCACGGAAAACCGAGGCCTGCGCCACATCGCCGTAGACATCCTCCATTCCGAGCCAGTCCAGCGGGCTGATTCTGGCCCTTTGCGCGAGTTCGGTGAGGCGCGCCCAGGCAGGATCACCTGCCGTGATGGCCTTGCCTGTTTCTGTCGTTCCGGCACAGTGACGGCACCAGAGGGCCGATTCGAATGCCAGCGCATCGATGGACGCGCCAGCCCTCAGGCGATCCCGAACCACCGGAACGATGAACTTCGGCTGGCGGTTGGATCCATCGAAGGCGAGCCGCGGAATCGTGTCGCCGATCTTCGGGTTCGAAAAGCGGCGATGGATAAGGTGATAATAATCGCCAAGAACCACGCCCGGTACCGGAGGTACAGTCGGCATGATCTCGTCATGTTCGATCTTTGCGAAGAAGGCACCCACCAGCGGATGGTTCATCGCGTCATGAACGAAGTGGATGTCGAGCAGGCTGGCCGGATAGGCAATGGCTGCATGGCCGCCATTGAGAATGCGAATCTTCATGAACTCGAAGGGCGTCACATCGGGCACGAATTGCACGCCCGCCTCCTCAAGTGCCGGACGGCCATTGCAGAAATTGTCCTCGAGAACCCACTGGATGAATTCCTCGCAATAGACCGGCCAATTGTCCTCGATGCCAAAATCCTGCGCGAGCAGCTTGCGCTCGCGATCGGTGGTGGCAGGCGTGATGCGATCCACCATGCCATTCGGGAAAGCCGCCGTCTCCTCGATCCAGCGCGCAAGCTCAGGATCATAGAGGTGCGCGACACCGGCCACGGCATTGCGTGCAACCACGCCATTGTGCGGAATGTTGTCACATGACATCACCGTGAAGGGTTTGAGCCCCGCGTCGCGGCGGCGTTTCAGACCAAGTGCGACGAGGCCGAACACGGTGTGGGGATCTTCCGGATTCTGCCCGTCGCGGGCAATCTCAGGAGACTCCGGATTGAAGGTGCCGGTGGCAGGGTCAATGAAATAGCCGCCTTCGGTCACCGTAATCGAGACGATGCGGATGGCGGGATCGGCAAGCCGTGCGACAATGGCTGCCCGATCCTCCGGCGGAATGAAGTCGAGCATGACACCTGTCACACGCGCGCGGCTGACATCAGCCTCCTGCTCCACGACGGTGGTCAGCCAGTCCTGAGCCTTCAACGCATCATGCATCTGACGGTCGGCAGGCCTGACGCCCGTGCCAATCACCGCCCAGTCGCGGCTCTTGCCGGCATTGAACAGCCGGTCGAGATAGACTGCCTGATGGGCGCGGTGGAAGTTGCCAAGTCCGAAATGCAGGATGCCGGCGTGGAGATCGGTGGCTGCATAGCCAGGGGTTGCTATGCCGGTTTTCAGGTTCGGAAGGCTGGCGCGGGAAAGCTTGGTCATGTCAGTCAGTCTCTCTTGGGTCGTGGCGCGCAAGCGAACCGCCAGTACTTCCGGATCCCGATCAGCTCATCCACTGGCCACCATCAACATTATAGGTCTGTGCCACCACATAGTCACTCTCTCCGGAAGCGAGAAATATGGCACAGCCGACGTGATCCTCGGGTTTGCCCATGCGCCCGAAGGGAACACCCTCGCCGACCAGGCGCTTCTTCTCGCCTCTGGGGCGATTCTCATAGCGGGCGAAGAGCGCATCGACGCGATCCCACATCGGGGTATCGACAACACCGGGCGAGATGCCGTTGACATTGATGCCATGGGGGATGAGCGCAAGCCCCGCCGATTGGGTGAGCGAGATCACAGCAGCCTTGGCAGCGCAGTAGACCGCCACCAGCGGTTCACCGCGCCGTCCGGCCTGTGAGGCGAAATTGATGACCTTGCCACCCTTGCCGCGGCGCTTCATGCTCTCGGCCACTTCCTGCAGCATGAAGATGAGACCCTTGACGTTGACGCCAAACACAAAGTCATAGCTCGCTTCGGTGATCTCGCCCCATGGCGCCATGTCGAACACCGCTGCGTTGTTGACGAGAATGTCGATGCCGCCGAATCGCGCTTCTGCCTCCGCCACGCAAGCCCTGATCTGGTCCATCCGGGTGACATCGAGCGCAAATGCAAAGCAGCCATTTCCAAGTGCCCGCGCGGTCTGTTCTGCTTCCGCGAGGTTGATGTCGGCCACGCAGACGCGAGCACCCTCCCGCACATAGCCCTCTGCGATTGCAGCGCCTATTCCACGCGCACCGCCGGTGATGATAGCCGTCTTTCCCTGAAGCCGCATGTGCCCGTCTCCTCCCGTTTCCGGCGTCCTGACAATAGCCCGGATCAGACCGCCTGTCTCGGATGCCGACAGGCTTCAGCAGGGCGTGACGCCAGACCGGCCACCGCAGTTGTCGCAGAGAGCGGCCGGGACGATGATGCATCGCCTGAGTGGCATCGGCTGGTCAGCCGAGGAAGCGGTTCAGCACGTTGCGGGTCACTTGCATAACGGCCTCATCGTGGCGCGCCAGACCCATCACCCAGTCGCAGGTGCCGGCGTGGAAGACCTCACCCCGGCCCCTTTCGAAGTGAACGATCATGCCGCAGCCACGCTTCGTGGCCTCAATTGCCGCCACATCAGTCCGTCCGGTCAGCACGGAGGCGACATATTCGGCATCCTCACTGCCGAGGAAGCTCCGGCCTGGATGGATCGTGGGACCCTCCTCGATCGTCGAGGACAGGCCAAGCGCAAGGATGGACATGCCCGCCGGCGCCCAAGCGGGATCGGCAGGGAAGGGAAGGCCGCCACGGATCTCATAGGGCAGACCGTCGACCTCGTAGCCGAAGATGCGCGAATGTGCGCCGAGTATGTCGCCATAGTAAAGGCCCGTGCCAGCAAAGGCCCAATGCTCCGGACGGTAGACAGGAAAACCCCTCGCACCGCGCGGCGAACAGCCCGACCATGACGCATAGAGGCCATGGGTGGCATTGAGACCGAAACTCGCCGCTCCGGGCCTGCCGATCTCGGGTGCTTCCCAGGATTCGGTGACCAGATGGCGCGGACCCGTGGTCATCAGCGGGTCTTCGGCACGGGCAAGATATTTGTAGCAGACCTGGCGGCGGCCTTCGTCTTCAAGGCGGATCTGCCACATGAAATTGCCGGCCAGCCGCGCAATCCTGCCGCCACCATCAACATAGGCATCGATCGCGTCGCGCATCTCCCAGGACCAGTATTCATCATGGCCCCCCAGCGCGATGCAGCCGTATCCTTCGATCAGTTCAGGCTGAAGATGAAGATCGGTCTGGGTGATGACATCGAGCGCATAGCCCTCCGCTTCCGCCCAGCACAGGAAATGTCGCTCGAAGCTCGCCCAGCCGGCGGACATGTATTTCTTGGAATAGCCATTGGCGTAAGCCCACTCCATGTGCGGATAGCGCGGTTCCGACATGATCGGCGGATCCTCTGCCAGAACGGCGCGCGGCGCCTCCGGCGGCAGGCTCACAAAGCCCCTAGCAAAGGGCCTCTCAATGCTGAGAACTGGCGAGAAGCGATCGCCCCGTGGACCGCAATAGCCCTGATAATGGTTGGAGCCGCCCCAGTCATTGTAGGCTGTCCAGGTGGCCGTGGCAGCGATCAAAAGCAGCCGACCGCGTCGCGAAGCGTGGGGTTGCGGCTTCACGATGAAGACGTGCTCATGCATGTCGTGACCCGCACGGCAGCGCAGGATGTAACCGCCGGAGGGCCACTCCGCAGGGATCACGTGCTCGAAGGATACAGGCCAGCTGCAGCCAGTCACGGAACACGCCTCCGGCGTCTCGCGCCAGACGCCGCCAAGCCCGCTGCGTTGCAACAGAGTGCGCGGCTGCAAGCCGTCGCGGATCACCTCGATCGAATAGGCAGGCGCGTTGGTGCAGACGCTGACACGGAGGATTTCACCCGGCGCATAGGACAGCCGGTCCGTATAGCTCCAGATGCGCGGCTCCGGCGGCGGCACGGCGAACGGACGCTCGGCGTAATTTCCGAGCACGGCGTTTCGCAGCCAGGCTTCATCACGCTGCGGCAGGGCCGCGCCCATCACCGCACCGCAGCGGCCATGGCGCGAAACATCGCCAGCGTCAGGCGATCGAGGCCATCATCAGCCGGAATGGGCTGTGAGGATTGCTTGACCGCAACCATGCCGGATACGGTGTCAACATAGATCCACTGGCCATGGATGCCGATGGCACAGAGAACTTCGCCGGAGGGTTCCGGTACATACCACTTGGAACGATACCGGCCCTCCGGGAACACCCCCGCCATTTCTCCGCGTGACCAGGCCACCGCATCACCACCAAGACGGATGTCGTCGATCCAGCTCTGCGGCACGATGCGCCGGTCACCGTGGACGCCGCCCATGCGAACCATCTCGCCAAACCGGGCAAGATCGGCAAGCGTCGTACAGATGCCGCCCGCGGTGCGCGCGGCACCGAAACGGTCGAGCGTGATGCAGGCATCACTGGCCATGCCCATGGGCTGCCAGACGTGGCGAGACAGCAGCGTGGAAAAGGGTTCGCCGCCAGCCCGCTCGAGAATCCAGCCCAGCATGTCGGTGTTGGGAGAGACATAATGAAACCGGTGGCCATGCGGATAATCGGCGCGTGGAAGCCGGGCGATGAAAGCGTGCAGTCCTTCGGGATCCGCCACCTCGCCGGGTGGGTTCCACCCCATGGCAACACGGTAGCGCGCCACGTCACCCTGCGGATCGAGATAGTCCTCGGTGAAACGGATGCTCACCGCCATGTCGAGAACATGCCGGACCGTGCAATCGCCATAGGCCGAGCCTGCAGCCTCCGGAACATAGCGGGTGACGCCCGCGGCCGGATCGAGGCGCCCCTGCTCCACCAGAATGCCAGCCAGCATGGCGCTGATTGACTTGCTCACCGAGAAGACGATGTGGCGGCTTTCGGGTGACTGATGGACATAGCGCTGTGCCGCGACGGCACCGCGCGCCAACACCATGAAGCCATCGGTGTGGGTGAGGCCCAGAATAGCCTCCGCCGTCAGGGTTTCGCCCTGCCACGGCACGGTGATTGCCGCAAGATCGAGACCGGGGCCCGTGGGCAAGGGCTGGCCGAGGCTCCCCCGGCTGATCGGGGCGACGGGCAGGAGCGCGTCAACATGGGTGAAGCCCCATATGCTGTGGGGATGCTGCCGCCAGTTGACGAGACTTGCCTCGGGGTGTCCGCCACTCATGCAGATATCGGATCAGACGTCGAGGTTTGCAACACTGAGCGCATTCTCGCGGATGAAATCCCGGCGCGGCTCCACGACGTCGCCCATGAGCTTGGTGAAGATGTCATCCGCCTCGTCGAGTTCCGACACCTTGACCCGCAGGAGCGTCCGGACGTTGGGATCCAGCGTGGTTTCCCACAACTGTTCGGGATTCATCTCGCCCAGACCCTTGTAGCGCTGCATGGCAATGCCCTTCCGGCCCGCTGCAAAAACCGCATCTAGAAGGCCGGTGGGACCGTGAATTGCCGTCTCGCCATCCTTGCGGCGGAGCCTCGCCGGCTTGCCGTAGATTTCCTGCAGATGCTCGGCCTTGCGATCGAGGCGCAGGGCATCCGATGAGCCAATGAGCTTGGCGTCCAGCATCCATGCTTCCTTCACGCCGCGGACCTCACGTGCAAAACCGAGGCCGCCGTCAGACGTCGGCTCACCAGTCCATCCACGCTCGGTTTCATCCGCGATGGCGTCGAGCCGTCGCGCGATGTAGGCGGCGGCGGCCGCTGCCTGCTCGGCGCTTGCCAGCACTTCCGGATTGAGAACGCCGGCAATGGCCGCCTGCTCGATCAAGGGCCGCGGATAGCGGGAATGCAGCGCATCGAGTGCGGCGCGGACGGCAAGCGCCTCCTCGACGATGGCGCGCAGATCAGCACCGGCACGCTCGCTGCCGTCGGCGAGGATCAGCGTCGCATTCTCGAGCCCGGCGTCAACGAGATAGGATTCGAGGGCTTTCGAGTCCTTCAGATATTGTTCGGAGGAGCCGCGCTTGACCTTGTAGAGCGGAGGCTGCGCAATGTAGAGGTGGCCGCGCTCGATCACTTCCGGCATCTGCCGGTAGAAGAAGGTGAGCAGCAATGTCCTGATATGCGCGCCGTCGACATCGGCATCGGTCATGATGACGATCTTGTGGTAGCGCAGCTTGTCGATCTTGAACTCCTCGCGCCCGATTCCGGTGCCGAGCGCCGTGATGAGCGTGCCGATTTCTGCAGACGAGAGCATCTTGTCGAAGCGGGCGCGCTCCACATTGAGGATCTTGCCGCGCAGCGGCAGCACCGCCTGGTTCTCGCGCTGGCGGGCCTGCTTGGCCGAGCCGCCAGCCGAGTCACCCTCGACGATGAACAGTTCGGACTTGGCGGGGTCCCGCTCTTGGCAATCGGCGAGCTTTCCAGGCAGGGCGGATATCTCGAGCGCGCCCTTGCGGCGGGTGAGCTCACGTGCCTTGCGCGCCGCCTCGCGGGCGGCGGCGGCCTCGAACACCTTGGTGACGATGGCGCGGGCCTCGCCGGGATGTTCCTCGAACCAGGCGGTGAGCTGATCATTCACCAGCCCCTCGACAACCGGGCGGACTTCGGACGAGACCAGCTTGTCCTTGGTCTGGGAAGAGAACTTGGGATCTGGCACCTTGACGGAGAGCACGCAGGTGAGGGCCTCGCGCGCATCATCGCCGGTCAGCTGAAGCTTCTCCTTCTTGGCGATGCCGCTGTCATTGGCGTAGGTGTTGACGACGCGCGTCAGGGCGCCGCGGAAGCCGGCAAGATGCGTGCCGCCGTCGCGCTGCGGAATGTTGTTGGTGAAGCACAGCACATTCTCATGATAGCTGTCGTTCCACCACAGGGCGCAATCGACGGTGATGCCGTCCTTCTCGCCGTGGATCATGATGGGGTCCGGCAGGACCGCCTGTTTCGTGCGGTCGAGATAGCGAACGAAGGCCGCGATGCCACCTTCATAGAACAGCTCCACCTCGCGCGGCTCGACGCCGCGCCGGTCGGCCAGGAGAATGCGCACACCCGAATTGAGGAAGGCGAGCTCACGCAGGCGATGCTCGAGGGTGGCGAAATCGAACTCCGTCCTGGTGAAGGTTTCGGATGACGGCAGGAAGGTGACCTCGGTACCGCGCCTGCCCGGCGCGTCACCCACTACCTTGAGCGGCGCATCGGCTTCACCGTGGGTGAAGCTCATGAAATGCTCCTTGTCGTTGCGAAAGACCGTGAGCTTGAGCTTCGTCGACAGCGCATTGACGACCGATACGCCAACGCCGTGCAAACCACCGGAGACCTTGTAGGAATTCTGGTCGAACTTTCCGCCCGCATGCAGCTGGGTCATGATGACCTCGGCAGCCGATACGCCCTCGCTGGGGTGAATGTCGGTGGGGATGCCGCGGCCATTGTCGGTGACGGTGCAGGAGCTATCGGCGTTGAGCGTCACGGTGACGCGCGTGGCGTGACCTGCAAGCGCCTCGTCGATGGCGTTGTCCACCACCTCATAGACCATGTGATGGAGGCCGGAGCCATCGTCGGTGTCGCCGATATACATGCCCGGGCGCTTGCGCACCGCATCCAGCCCCTTGAGGACCTTGATCGACTCCGCGCCGTAGCTTCCGGTTCCGGCATTGTCCGTCTCTGACATCACTCTCCCACCGCTTCCCTGACCTGTCCGTCCTCAACGTGGAAGACGGCGCCGGTCGCGCCAATCGCCTCGAACAGCTGGGCGTCTGTCCCCGTCATCCAGCTCTGGGAGCCAAGCGCCGCCAGAGCCTCCAGCAACCCCCGCCGCCTCGCCCGGTCGAGGTGGGCCGCCACCTCGTCGAGCAACAGGATCGGCGCAACGCCCGTTCCAGCCCTCACCGCCCGCGCCTGGGCCAGGACCAGCCCGATGAGCAGCGCCTTCTGCTCCCCGGTCGAGCACTGCCCCGCCGGCATCTGCCTCGGCCCGTGCTGCACGTCCAGGTCGGTGCGGTGCGGCCCCCGGAGGGTCCGCCCCGCCGCACGGTCCAGACCACGCGAATCGCCGAGGATTTTACGATATTCGTCCTCCACTTGCACGGCAGGCTTTTCAGCCAGACGCGCCTCGATCTCGCCCCCGGCCGAGACCTCCGCCCAGGGGAAGGAGCTCTCGCCGCGGGCCTCATCTAAATGGGTCTTCAGCGCGTCAAGTCCAACCAGGCGGGCGGCGGAAATCGCTACCGCCGCCTCGGCCATCTGCGCCTCGAGGCTTGAAAGCCAGGCAGGGTCCGGGCGCAGCTCTTCGAGCAGCAGGTTCCGCTCGCGCATGAGCTTCTCAAAGATGCCGACGCGGGCGGCATGTTCCGGATCAAAGGCCGCCACCAGCCGGTCGAGAAAGCGGCGGCGCTCGGAGGCGGGACCGGCGAACAGTCGGTCCTGGGCGGGGGTGAGCCAGATCAGGCGCATGGCGGCGGCAAGGGCGCCGAGGCTCTTCTGCACCACGCCATCCATGACAACGAGGCGGCCGCCGCCATCGCCGGCCTCCGACTGCCCGGACCAGCCCGTGCCAATGGCCACCGGCCCCGCCTCCGTGTCCACCTCGGCGGCAATCGCCCAGTTCGGTGCGCCGCCCTGTCGAGGCAACTCCTCGAAGGCAGCACCGCGCAGGCCGCGCCCGGGCGCAAGCAGGGAAATTGCCTCGAGAATATTGGTCTTGCCTGCACCATTGGGGCCCGCCAGCGCCACCAGCCGTGCCGGCGTCTCCAGACGGAGCGCGGCATAGTTCCGGAAACCCGTAAGGGTGATCCGGCGGATCGCGAGGACGGGGGAATCGGTCACAAGCAGGCTTATACCCGCATGGGCATCAGCACATAGAGGGCCTGTTCGTCGGCGGGGTCGCGAATGATTGTGGGCGATCCCGCATCGGCAAGATTGAACTCCATCTGGTCGGACTTGATCTGGCCTGCGACATCCATGAGATAGCGGGCGTTGAAGCCGATATCGATCGGCCCCGCATCATAGACGCAGACCACCTCTTCCTCTGCGGACCCCGAATCCGGGTTGTGGACCGCGAGCACGACTTTGTTGCCGCCGATCTGAAGCTTGACGGCCCGGCCCTTCTCCATCGAGATGGTCGAGACGCGGTCAACGGCAGCGGCGAAGGCCGCCGTGTCTAGCGTCAGCTTCTTGTCGTTGTTGCGCGGAATAACGCGCTCATAATCGGGGAAGGTGCCATCGATCAGCTTCGAGGTGAGTACGAGATCACCTGCGGCAAAGCGTATCTTCGACGCCGACAGCGCAACGTCGACCGCGCCATCGACACCGTCAAAGAGCTTGACCACTTCGAGCACCGTCTTGCGCGGAACGATGACGCCGGGCATTCCCTTGGCCCCTTCAGGCCGCGCAATCTCCGCCTGGGCAAGCCGGTGTCCGTCCGTGGCCACGGCCCTCAGCATGCCCAAGGCCTGTACCTCATGGAAATAGATGCCGTTGAGATAGTAGCGGGTTTCCTCCGTGGAAATGGCAAAGCGGGTCTTTTCGATCAGACCTTTCAGATCAACCGCAGCGACTGCAAAGCTGTTGGGAAAATCGCCCGCCGCGAGGTCTGGAAAATCCTCATGGGGAAGGGCTTGCAGCGCGAAGCGCGAGCGCCCGGCAAAGATCGACACGCGCTGGCCATCGGTTGCCTGTTCGAGTTCGAGCTGCGCCCCGTCAGGGAGCTTGCGCACGATGTCATAGAGCATGTGGGCCGGAACGGTTGCCGCCCCGCCGCGCGCCACCTCGGACGGAATGCTCTCGACAATCTCAATGTCGAGGTCAGTTGCCGTCAGCTTGAGCCGCCCCTGAGCCGCCTGCAACAGGACGTTCGAGAGGATCGGAATGGTGTTGCGCCGCTCCACCACGCTTTGCACATGCGTGAGCGCCTTGAGGAAGGCTGACCTTTCGATCGTGACGCGCATAACCGGATGTCCCCTCGCTGATGCTGGCCCGGCCGTTCGCCGGGCCGGAAACTTTGGCGCGGATGGGCCCGAAGTTCAAGGGGTACGGGTGGTTTTCAGCCCTGTTCCACAAGGCGGATGAGCAACGCCACCTCGCGGGCCAGCCGGTCATCGGTCTTGATCTGGTCCTCAATCTTGCGCACCGCGTGAAGCACGGTGGAATGATCGCGCCCACCGAACCGGCGGCCGATTTCGGGAAGCGAGCGGGCGGTCATCTTCTTGGCCAGATACATGCCGATTTGCCGGGGAACCACCACGCTGCGCGCCCGCCGGGGCGACAGGAGATCGGTGCGGCCCACATTGAAGTGACGGCCGACCACTTTCAGGATGTCGTCGATCTTGATGCGCGATCCATCAGGTGTTGCCTGCATGTCGCGAAGCACAAGGGAGGCGAGGTCGAGCGTCACGGCAGCCTGATTGAACTGCTGATAGGCGGCGATGCGGTTCAGCGCGCCCTCAAGCTCGCGGCCTGAACCGGTGATGCGGTTGGCGATGAACTCGAGAACATCGCTGGGAATGATGACGGATGGGTCACGCTTCAGCATCGTCTCATAACGGCTGGCGAGTATGCGGCGCCTGGTGTCGAGATCGGGCGTTTCGATGTCCACGACAAGGCCGCCCATCAGGCGCGAGCGCATGCGCTGGTCGATCGAGTCGAGCTGTGCGGGGGGCACATCGGCGGCGACGATCACCTGACGGCGCGAGTCCACCAGCGAATTGAAGGCGTTGCAGAATTCCTGCTGCATGGTCTTGCCCTGCAGGAACTGGAAATCATCGATGAGCAGCACATCGACCGAGGCGAACTGGTCCTTGAAGGCCAGAGTGTCGCGCTGGCGCAGCGCCATCACGAAATTGATCATGAACCGTTCGGCCGTTAGGACCATCACCTTGCGGTCGGGCCAGCGTTCGCGGATGCGATGCGCAACGGCGGTGAGCAGATGGGTCTTGCCCAGTCCCGAACCGGCATGGACGAACAGCGGATTGAAGCTGATGGCCGACCCAGGCGCTGCCTCGGCCACGCGGCACATGGCGGCATGCGCCAACTGGTTGGAGGCGCCCACCACAAAGGTATCGAAGGTCTGCCCCGGGTCAAGCTGCGGAGCACGTTCGACGGCCGCCTGGGCCGCGGCGATCACCTGCGGAACTGCACCGGCTGCCCCATTAACGGGTACTGCGCCCGCTGCATCTTCCGACGCAGGCCGCACGACGGCAAGTCCGCCCCGCATCCGCACCCGCACGAGCAGGGTGTCAAACGGGCCAAGCTCGGCCTCGCCGATCTTCTGCAGACGCGACAGATAATGCGTCTCGATCCAAGACTTCAGGAACCGCGTGGGTACGGACACCACGAGGCGGCCGGAGGACAGTTCCTCGATCTCCATGCGGGCAAACCAGGAGGTGTAAAGATCTTCACCGAGCTCAGCACGCAGCCGTTGCGCGACGCGGTCCCATCTTTTTTTCACATCTGGCTCTACAGTCATCGTCTTCCGCATCCCCTGGCGCGCATTCTGCGTCGCGCCCCATCGCCGCGGTCAAGCCCCAAGGCTCAACCACCTTTTTCATTCCATCGATCCGGCTGTCCAGAATTAGTCGGCTACCGGGCCATACGTGGCCATTTCCGATCTGATCATCCCATGCCCCTGCCGTCGCATCAGTGCCGTCACCGTCCTGCTGCAATCGGGTCCGTCACTGCCCGCAATCCCCACTCTTCAATGCATCTACGTCCGGGCGGACGCCACCCCAGAAACACAACGACTCACCGCTCGACGACCGCCACGACTGAAGATCATCATGGCGACGTCCTGCACGCGGGTGAATGGACCAGAGGCCCGCCCGCGATGAAAACCTTACAAAAGCGTTATCAGCGCAAGCAACTTGATTCCGAAAACGCTCCGTACACGGATTCAGCGCCGTGCATCGGGGGCAAGACAGGCTTTCCGGCCGCCAAACCTAACACCCTGAGAACGCTTCTGTTTTGTGGGGCACTTGCACCGTGTGCGTGCGAAGAAGCACCCCTACAACTTTAGAGAATTTGACGACAGCGAACAGGCAACTGCGGGTCGCCGCTTGGTCCATTTTGACACGACATCTCCAAGCCCATGAAAAATTTATGTTTTTCATGCGCGAGACATTCCGTCCCCGGATCAATGTTGAGTCTGTGGACAACGAAAAAACGCCGGACAAACCCTGTCCGGCGTCAAAATATACGACGTGTTACCAACCTGAGCGTGTGTATACTCAGGCTTTAATCGCCTTCACGCGAGCGGCAAGACGGGAAACCTTGCGGGACGCTGCATTCTTGTGGAGAACGCCCTTGCTGGCACCACGCATCAGTTCGGGCTGGGCGGCCTTGAGAGCGGCCTGAGCCTCGGCCTGGTTACCCGAGGCGATTGCTTCCTCGACCTTGCGGACATGTGTCCGGATGCGGCTCAGGCGGCTCTTGTTGATTGCCGTGCGGCGGGCAGCGACGCGCGTCGCCTTTTTCGCCGATTTCGTATTGGCCATGTGGCTTTGGTCCTGTTTCTCTGAATCTCGGGTGATCAGCCTTCAAAGTCCCGGGACCACACGCCTCTCAGCACGCGGCCCGGCTTTCCGGCCCATCGGGATGGCGGGCTTATAGTGAGGGTCCGGAGCCCCGTCAATGCCCTCGGAACAGGCGGCTCCTTCAGGGTTTTTCCCAGCGTCCGCTCTTCTCTGAACGAAAGAACGCATCGAGGATCCGCATGTTCTGGATGGCATCCTCAACTCCCCAGACCGGCTTCTGGCGCCCACGGATCACCCGTCCAAAGGCCTCCGCCTGGAGCTGGTACTGGTCCGACACCGGCAGTTCCTGCCAGTTCCCCGCATTCATCTCCATGCCCTGCAGGAAATAGCGGTTCGGCCGGTCCGGTGGCGCGTTGAAGGGAATCTCGATCTCGATCCGGCCCTTGTTGCCCATGATGTTGACGCGCTGATAGGGGGCAAGCTGGGTGGAGACGGCGAAGGAGAGTTGCCGGCCACCGCCGAAATCAGCCAGACCGCTGACCAGCCGGTCGGTCCCAAAGCGCGGGTCGCGATCGAAGCTGGCCGTGACCCGCACCGGCTCCGCGTCAAAGATGAAGCGCGACACGGTGATGGGGTAGCAGCCGATGTCGAGAAGCCCGCCACCGCCAATGCCGGCCTGGTTGCGCACATTCTTCGGATCGCGGTTGAAATAGGAGAAGAGCACCTGGATGGCCCGCACCTCCCCGATCTTCCTGCGCCGCACCAGATCGCGCACGGCAAGCCACTGCGCGGCATGACGCACCATGAAGGCTTCGGAAATGATGATCCCCTTCGGCGCCCTTCTGAGCTTCTGCGCATCCCGGGCGGTGATGGCGACAGGCTTCTCACAGAGCACATGCTTTCCGGCCCGCGCCGCCGCCAGTGTCAGTGGAACATGCAGATGATTGGGCAGGGGGTTGTAGACGGCCTCGATATCGGGATCGGCCAGCATGTCCTCGTAGGAGCCATAGGCCCTGGGGATACCGAGCCTGTCCGCCCACTCCTGCGCCGCCCGGCGCCGCCGCGACGAGATTGCGACAATCTCAATGTCCCGGCTCTTGAGCATGCCTGGAATGACCTTGGCGACGCCAATGTTGGCTGTTGAAATGATGCCCCACTTGACCGGTTTCATGCTTGTCTCCCCCCTTGCTGGTCCTTGCTGTTTAGTCCCCGTCGCAGCGTCAGGAAAGCGGGTGTGACATCATCGGCCTCACCCTTGGCCGGGCCGTCTTGATTTCGGGCAATCGTCTTCACATATACCACCCATCGCCGGTGACGCCAGTTTCAGGGTTCCGGCTCGGTTTGCTGCTTGAAGAGGGCAAAATGACACGACTTTCTGTATTCTCATCGCCGCTCCTGCTTGGCTTCGACGAGTTGGAGCGGATGCTCGACAGGGCATCGAAGACCTCTGGTGACGGCTATCCGCCGTACAACATCGAACGCCTGCCCCGGGTCGAGGGTGAGGCGGAGCGGCTGCGTATCACGCTGGCTGTCGCGGGGTTCAACCACGACGAACTCGATGTCACGGTGGAGGAAAACCAACTCGTCATCCGTGGACGCCAGAAAGACGAGGATGGAAGGTCGTACCTGCACCGCGGCATTGCCGCGCGCCAGTTCATCCGGACCTTCGTGCTGGCAGACGGCATGGATGTGACCGGCGCAAGGCTGGCGAACGGGCTCCTCGAACTCCACCTCGAACGGCCGGAACCGCGGCGCGTCGTGCGTCGTATTCAGATTGGAGGGTGACAGCATGGACAGCAAGAAAACAGTCGAACTGACCGCGCAGGACCTCGCCCTGCTGGGCGAAGGTGCCTTGGGATACATCCGTGAAATCGAGTTGCAGGAAGCGCGGCGGTTGCTGGGAAGCCAGGCCGATGTGGCTCCGCATGCCAGGCTCTACTGCCTCTATGGCGCGGATGGCACGCCGGTCTCGATCTCCGGATCAAAGGAGGCGGCGCTCGGCAGCGCCGTCGAGCATGAACTCATGCCCATGAGCGTGCACTGAGCCACAGGTGAAGCTCAGGCGGCGGACGCACTCGGCGCTGGATTGGCCGCAGGCTCTGTCAGGATGGCGTAGAGACCTTCGGCATCGTCGGTGCCACGCAGCTTCGCGACGACGGCTGGATCGCGCAGCAGCCGCGAGATCCGGGCGAGCGCCTTGAGGTGATCCGCCCCGGTATGCTCAGGCGCCAGCAGCACGAAGACGAGATCGACGGGCTGACC
This sequence comes from Hyphomicrobiaceae bacterium, assembly GCA_900298995.1. Lineage (GTDB taxonomy): Bacteria > Pseudomonadota > Alphaproteobacteria > Rhizobiales > Aestuariivirgaceae > Aestuariivirga. Next base: position 40,142 of record OMIC01000040.1, read on the forward strand.
GTCGACGGAGTCGAACTCCACCGGCGCCGCCAGCCTGGCGAACAGCCCATAGACCCGCGAGATGCTGGGCAGCTTGCCGTGCGGAATGGCAATTCCCTGGCCTATTCCAGTGGAGCCGAGTTTCTCGCGCGTGAGCAAGGTCTCGAAAATGAGACGGTGATCAATCGCCACACGGTTGGCCAGCGTCTGGGACAGCTCCTGCAGAAGCTGTTTCTTGTTCGGTGCCTTGAGGCTTGCCAGAACCGACTGCTTGTCAATGAGGAAGTCGAGCGTCATGCGGGATAAGGTCCGTGGAACTGAAATTTTTCAGGCAGCCGGGCGGGGATCGACCCAGCCGATGTTGCCATCGGGACGCCGGTAGACGAGGTTGAGGCCGCCGTGCCCGCCATTGCGGAACAGGAGAAACGGCTGTGTCGAGATATCGAGTTGCATCACGGCTTCGCTCACCGTCAGTTCCGGAAGGCTGACGCCAGTCTCCGCAACGACAACCGGATTGCCCGGCTCAGGCTCCTCCGTAGCGGCGGCGATGACATAGCTCTGCGCCTCGACCTGACGCACCGGCACACGCCGGTTGCGGTGATGATCCTTCAGGCGCTGCTTGTATCTGCGCAACTGTTTCTCGAGATGGTCGGCAGCTTCGTCAAAACTCGGACGCGCATCGCTGGCCCGGCCTTCCGCCTGCAGCACAAGGCCTGTCGCGAGATGAAGCGCGCAGTCAGTGGCAAAGCCTACGCGTTGCTTCTCAACGGTCACATGCGCGTGCACGCTGCCCTCGAAGTACTTCTGCTGCAATTGGAGGAGACGCTCCTCGACATGAGCGCGCAAGGCGTCGCCAACATCGAGGTTCCTGCCGGTCACTTTGATCTGCATGGTCGTCGCAACAATCCCTGCTTCGCCCGGACCTAGAGATGGGCGTGTTTGCCTTTTCCGTCAACTCGCCCGTCAAGCTTGCCTGAAACAAACGCCGCGCCTATTGCGCCGCAGCATATAATTTCGCGACGCGGCTCACACGTGACGGGCCTTGCTCTAGTCGAGGGGCCAGCGTCCGTCAACGTTCTTCGCGGCGATTCACCCGGGCCTCGCGGCGGCGCTGAACGGACGAGGGAATGCCCAGTCCTTCCCTGTACTTAGCAACCGTACGCCGGGCAATCTCAATGCCCGAGGCGCGCAACCGCTCGACCAGCGTGTCATCCGAGAGAACGTCCTGGCCTTCGGCGGCGATCAAAGTCCTGATGCGATGGCGGACCGCTTCGGCCGAATGCGCGTCTCCGTCCGCGTCGGCCGACGCAATGGCCGTCGTGAAAAAATATTTCAGTTCGAATATGCCGCGGGGCGTTGCCATGTACTTGTTCGACGTTACGCGGCTGACCGTCGATTCATGCATCTCGATCGCATCGGCCACCGTCTTCAGGTTGAGCGGGCGCAGATGCTGCACGCCAAGCATCAGGAAGGCATCCTGCTGGCGCACGATCTCGCGCGCTACCTTCAGGATGGTGCGGGCCCGCTGATCAAGGCTCTTGACCAGCCAGGCCGCGCTTGCCTGACATTCGGAGAGATAGACACGGTCCTCGCTGCGGGCCTGCGATGAGACATGCGCGAGATACTGATTGTTCACCAGCACCCGCGGCAAGGTTTCGGTGTTGAGTTCGACAATCCAGGCGCCGTCCGGCGCGGCGCGGACCAGGACATCGGGGATCACCGGCTGGACGGGATCGGAGCCGAAGGCGTGGCCGGGTTTGGGATCGAGCGCGCGGAGTTCTGCGATCATGTCCTTGAGGTCGTCGAGATCGACACGGCAGAGAGACCTCAGCGCTGAATAGTCACGCCGGGCCAGGAGGCCGAGATTGGCGACAAGCGCCGCCATGGCAGGATCAAAGCGGTTGCGCTCGCGCAGTTGCAGGCTCAGGCATTCCGCAAGGTCGCGGGCAAAGACGCCCGGCGGATCAGCGGCCTGTAGCTTGTGCAAGACCGTCTCGACATGCACAGGCGAAGTGCCGAGCGTGGCTGCGATGCTGTCCGTTCCGGCGGTGAGATAGCCCGCCTCGTCAAGCATGCCGATCAGATGCTGGCCGATGAGCCGCTCGGCGGGGTCAGTGAGCAACAGGTTCATCTGATCCGTCAGGTGCTCGCTCAGGGTCGGCTGGCGGCTGAGAGTTGCCGCAAAATCGAGTTCATCGGAAGCAGACGGCGCGCCAGCCTGGGGACGCAGCGAGGCCCAGCCCGACTCCTGGGGGCCAGATGCAGCCTGGCGATGGGCGGCATCGGCGCGAGACTCATGGGTGAAGACGTTTTCGAGCTCGGTGTCGAGGGTGCGCAGGCGTTCTTCGGCGCCGCTCGTCGACTGCAGGGCGCTGACCATGACGGGCTGGCCCTCCGGCGCGTCAGGCTGGGCGTTGCGGACCTCGCCACGCTCATCGCGTTCGAGCAGCGGGTTGCGTTCCAGTTCCTGATCGACAAAGGCCTGAAGCTCGATGTTCGACATCTGCAGAAGCTTGATTGCCTGCTGCAGTTGCGGCGTCATGACCAGGGACTGGCCCTGACGCAATTCGAGCCTCTGCTTCAGCGCCATGACGCGTCCCTAGCCTTTCACAGGCTGAAGTCGGCGCCGAGATAATAGCGCCGGACATCCGGATTGCTGACAATCTCCTGCGGCGTGCCTTCGGTCAGGACCTGGCCCTCATGGATGATGAGCGCCTTGTCGATGAGTTCGAGCGTTTCGCGCACATTGTGATCCGTAACAAGCACCCCGATTCCCCGAGAGGTGAGCTGTCGCACCAGGTTGCGGATATCATTGATCGCAATCGGATCAATTCCGGCGAAGGGCTCGTCGAGGAGCATGAATTCGGGGTCTGCCGCGAGTGCGCGGGCAATCTCCACCCGGCGGCGCTCACCACCAGAGAGCGCCACAGCCGGCGAATTGCGGATACGGGTGATGGAGAACTCATCGAGCAACTCGTTCAGCCTGGCCTGGCGCCTGGCCTTCGAGCTCTCGGTGAGCTCCAGCACGGCGCTGATGTTTTCTTCGACTGTGAGGCTGCGGAAGATCGAGCTCTCCTGCGCCAGATAGCCAATCCCCAGACGGGCCCGGCGATACATGGGCAGATGGGTGATATCCGCGCCATCGAGACTGATCCGGCCGCTGTCGGCGGCGATCAGGCCCGTGATCATGTAGAACACGGTCGTCTTGCCGGCGCCATTGGGACCCAGAAGCCCCACGGCCTCACCACGCCTGACAGAAAGCGACACATCGCGAACAACGGGGCGCCGCTTGTAGGACTTGCGCAGACCCTCGACCACCAGACCGGCGCGTTCCGTACCGGACCGCGGTGGTGCAGCCTTTGCTAAAGATCCTGCGTCTTCATCACGCGCCAAGAGAGTATCCGTCCAATAGATTGATTTTGGCTAAATGGTTCACTGGGGAAGGAAGCTGCCCTTCACCCGGCCACCGGTCATCTGGGTCTTGTTGGCCTTGAGATCAGACTGAAGCTCGTTGCCGGTCAGCACCGTCTTGCCCTGAACCAGCTTCACATTGCCGCCAACCACCAGCATTTCGGTCTGGGGGTTGTATTTGGCCCAGTCGCCGGTGATGGTCTCGCGCGGCGTTGTGATCGTCACATTGCCCTTTGCGTCGAGAGCGGTTGCATCAGTCTTCGTGGTTCCGTCCGGCTTCTTGATCTCGGCGTAGGTGACCGTCAGTTCGTCAGACTTCAGATTGGTGGTGCCGCGTGTGGCATCGACCGCGCCCCGGAAGATTGCCTTCTTGTCCTTGTCGAGAATTTCCATTTCATTGGCGGAAATGTCGACAGGCGTTGGCGCCGCTGCGGGCTCGCCGGATTTTGCCAGGGTCTCGGACGTGGTGCTTGTCTGTTCAGTCTGCGCCAGGGCAGAGGCCGTTACGAACGCCAGGAGTGCCAGAGCAGAAGCGGCCGCCAAGCCTTTCATCATGGTTTCATGTCTCCCTTGCCGGGGTCGGCCGTGAAGCGCGCCCTCACGCCATTCAAGAACAGAATTCGGTCCCCGTCATCGGTTATTTGCATGGCATTTGCATCTACCGTTCCACCGGTGCCAAACCGGGCCTCCACCTTCGAATTGGAAACCAGCTTCTTGTCGTCCACTGCGATGTTGGCGGATTGCATGCGGACGGTAAAGCGGTCCTGCTGCGCAAGCACTACATCACCCTCCAGATCCAGCGACTTGGCACGGGTGTCATAGCGCCCTTTCTGGGCGGTGATTGTATATTGCGCGCCGCCGCCGCGGCGGAAATGGCCTTCAGGCAGTTCGAGGTAGACTAGATTTGGGGTCTTTTCGTCCTGCCAGCCGCGCTTGGCCTTGACCTCATAGGGTTGCCGCTGCCTGTCGACCCCGGTGACCGTGGAGGATTCGGCGGTGATGTGGTTGGGCTGAACTACCGGAATTGCGACCTCGGGCCGCGGCAGGAGTGACTGGAACAGGCCCGCCTGCACCAGAAAGGTGACGACGAAACCAACGCCGACAACTGCCGCCAGCCAGCTCAGAACCCGCGACAGACTGGCCGTGCGCAAGGCCCTCCTGGCGTGGTCAGTGGGCAAAGATGTCGTCCTCCGTCCAGCCCGCAAGATCCAGCGCGGCGCGCGCCGGTACGAAACCAAAACAGGCCTGGGCTATGTCGCTGCGGCCTTCGCGTGCGAGCATCTGGTCCAGCCGCGACTTGAGCTCATGAAGATAGATCACGTCCTGCGCAGCATACTGCTTCTGGGCATCCGACAGGATGTGAGCGCCCCAATCCGAACTCTGCTGCTGCTTATTGAGATCGATGCCGAGCAGTTCGCGGATCAGGTCCTTGAGACCGTGACGGTCGGTGTAGGTGCGTGTCAGCTTCGAGGCGATCTTGGTGCAATAGAGGGGAGCCACATCAACGCCGAGATAATATTTGACTGCCGCGACATCGAAACGTGCGAAATGGAAAATCTTGGTGACGGCGGGGTCGGTGAGGAGCGCCTTCAGGTTGGGGGCATCGTAACTGCTGCGGTCCAGTTGCACGAGATGGGCGTTGCCGTCGCCCGAGGACAGCTGGACGAGACAGAGCTTGTCGCGGCGAGGGATCAGGCCGAGGGTTTCGGTATCGACCGCCACCGACGAGCCGAAGGAAATGCCCGGGGGCAGGTCGCCCTTGTAAAGCTTGATGGCCATCAGAGCGTCCCGCTGTCTGCCGTGTGTAAAGGGATGGTGCCCAGAAGAGGACTCGAACCTCCACGCCTCGCGGCGCTAGTACCTGAAACTAGTGCGTCTACCAATTCCGCCATCTGGGCCAGCGGGCGGTGTCTTAGAGAGGCTTGGCTGGCCTGTCAACCTGACTCCACCAGACTGCTGCAGGCCGCTGCGGGGCCCTTTGCATATCTCGAAAACGGCGGCTAAAAGGCGCCAAACCCCAATTCGGAGTGATATCCGTGCTCGTGCAGCCATCCGACAGACTCATCACCATCATCGGCGGTTCGGGCTTTCTCGGCCGTCACATTGTCAGGGCCCTGGCGCGGCGCGGCTACAGGGTGCGCGTGGCTTGTCGCAGACCTGACCTCGCCGGACATCTGCAGCCACTTGGCAACACCGGGCAGATCATGACCGTACAGGCCAATGTGCGCTATCCGGCCTCGCTCGCCGCTGCCTGCGAGGGCGCCTATGCAGTGATCAACCTGACGGGCGTGCTCTACTCTGCGGGCGCCCAGAGCTTTGATGCCGTCCACAGTTTTGGCGCCGAGGCCTCCGCCAAGGCCGCCAGGGCGGCCAAGGCCAGGTTGTTCATTCAGATGTCGGCGATCGGCGCTGACGCCAATTCATCGGCAGCCTATGCCCGCAGCAAGGCCGAGGGCGAGGCGCGCGCGCGGGCCGCCTTTCCGGGAGCCATCGTGTTGCGGCCATCGATCGTCTTCGGGCCCGAAGATTCGTTCTTCAACCGCTTTGCCGCCATGGCGAGGGTTGCGCCCTTCCTGCCACTCATCGGTGGCGGCGAGACGAAATTCGCCCCGGTCTTTGCGGGCGACGTGGCTGAGGCCGTGGTGCGGCTCGTGGACAAGGGCGAGGCGGACGGCCAGACCTATGAATTGGGCGGACCAGAGGTCCTGAGCTTTCGGCAACTTCTTCAATTCACCCTCGACACAATCGGCCGCAACCGGCTTCTGCTGAGCCTGCCCTGGGGTGTAGCCAAGCTGCAGGCCGCTCTCATGGGACTGCTTCCCCGGCCGCCGCTGACCATGGATCAGGTTGAGCTGCTCAAGTCCGACAATGTTGTAAGCGCGGAGGCGCGCCGCGAACTTCGGACGCTGGAGGGTCTGGGAATCACGCCACAGGGGATCGAGGCCATTGTTCCGGCCTATCTCTATCGCTACCGCAAGGCTGGTCAGTTCACCGCGCCCAAGGGCATTCCGGAGTAAAGCAGGCCGAGCAGCACCAGCCCCAGCGCCACACGATAGATGGCGAAGGGCAGAAAGCTCACATGCCGCACCAACCGCATCAGGACGGTGATGGTGCCAAGCGCCACGAAAAATGTCAGCACGGCGGTCAGCACCATCGGAAAGGTGATTCCGGATCCGCTGGCCACGGCGTCGCCCAGCTTCAGGATACCCGCCCCCGCAATCGCTGGTATGCCGAGAAGGAAGGCGAAGCGCGCTGCCTCTGGCCGTTCGAACCCGAGGGCCCGCGCCGCCGTCATGGTGATGCCCGAGCGGCTGACTCCCGGGATGATCGCCACCGCCTGCGCCACCCCGATGATCAGGGCGGGAAGCCAGGTCATGTCCGACATGCGCCGGCGCGACATGCCATAGCGGTCGCACAGATAGAGCAGGATGCCGAAGACGATGGCGTTCCATGCGACGATCACCGGCATCTGGCGCACGAGATCCATGAAGCCGATCTTGTCGAGAAAGACACCGAACAACACTGCCGGAATGGTGCCAAGCACGATAAGCAACGCGAGCCTGCCCCAGGCCGTGACCCGTCCACGCAAGAGGTCGATGCCCCCGGCTGTCAGGTTCACGCAATCGCGCCAGAAATAGACCACCACCGCCAGGAACGAGCCCATATGCACCATCACATCGGTGACGATCCCCTGATCGGGCCAGCCGGTGAGGGCCGGAACCAGCAGCAGATGGCCAGAGGAGGAGATGGGAAGGAACTCGGTGATGCCCTGTATGAGGGCCAGCACGACGATCTGAAGAATAAGCATGGGCTGGCTACTCCGGGCCTCGGCCAGGTCGGTCGGATTCACTTGCCGTTGGGGCCGTACGCGCTTTATACGCGCAGTTCCGAGGGCAATTGCGGCAGGACCTGCCGCAGACATCCGAGTTGCCAATGTCAGGGTTAATTTCTTCTTAACATGCCGTCGCTCATCCACTTCACGCTCGATCCCTTCAGCCGCCGCCTGCGCCTTGCGCTCGCCGAATATGGCCTGCACGTGGACCTGATCGATGAGGAGCCCTGGAACCCCACTGCCGACATTTTCGAACTGAACCCGGCGGGCACCCTTCCCGTGTTTCTCGAAGACTCCGATACGCCCATCTGCGGGATCGAGGCCATCGGCGAATTTCTCGAGGAGACGAAATCCGCCCGCCTTTCGCTCATCCCCGGCGATTCCTTCGAGCGCGCAGAGACCCGCCGTCTCGTAGGCTGGTTCGACGGCAAGTTCTACGCGGAAGTGAGCGAGCCGGTCCTGACCGAAAAGCTGATCCGCCGCTTCCTGCCGCTGGCACAGGGCGGCGGCGGACCCGACATGACGCGCGTCCGTCACGCCATGAGCCGTCTGCGCTGGCACCTCGACTACATCGGACATCTCGCCGATCACCGGCCCTGGCTGGCCGGCGAACACATCTCGCTCGCCGACCTTGCGGCTGCTGCGCATGTGTCGGCGGTCGATTATTTCGGAGGTGTCCCGTGGGCTGACTATCCTGCGGCCGAATCCTGGTATCAGCGGATGAAGTCACGACCGTCGTTCAGACCGCTGCTGGCGGATACTGTACGCGGAATGCCGCCCGCACCACACTATGCAGACCTCGACTTCTGAACGTGCAGCCCACTGCCCGTGAAATTCGTGACAGGGCCGTGGCGGAGGGTTTCGCAACAATCGGCTTCGCACGTGTCAGTGAGGACCCCGCACAGGCCGGTCGCCTGCGCCATTTCATTGCACAGGGCCACCACGGCAGCATGGGCTGGATGGCGGACACCGAAGAGCGCCGCGCCAGTCCGCTAAACCTATGGCCTGCGGCAAGGACGGCGATCGTTCTTGCACAGAACTACGCCCAGGATATCGATCCGCTGGAGCGCCTCAAGACAAGAGACACGGGGGTCATCTCGGTCTATGCGCTCAACCGCGACTATCATGATGTGGTGAAGGGCAAGCTCAAGCGCATTGCACAGTGGCTTGCCCATGAATCCGGCGCAGACGTGAAGGTGTTCGTGGACACCGCGCCCCTCATGGAGAAGCCGCTTGCCCAGAAGGCCGGGCTTGGCTGGCAGGGCAAACACACAAACCTCGTGTCACGCACGCTGGGATCCTGGTTCTTCATCGGCACCATTCTCACGACGGCGGAGATCGAGGCGGCGGCGGCGGAAACCGATCACTGCGGCTCCTGCCGGTCGTGCCTCGACATCTGCCCGACCAATGCTTTTCCGGCGCCCTACCAGCTTGATGCACGGCGCTGCATCTCCTATCTCACCATAGAGCACGAAGGCCACATCGCGCGCGAATTCCGCGCACCGATCGGCAACCGTGTCTATGGTTGCGATGACTGTCTCGCCGTCTGCCCGTGGAACAAATATGCCACCAAAGCCAGCGAGGAGAAGCTCTTGGCGCGGGATGAACTGAAGGCGCCACGGTTGCGCAACCTGCTGGCCCTTGATGACAGCGCCTTTCGCGCGCTCTTTGCAGCATCACCCGTCAAGCGCACGGGTCGTGACCGCTTCATGCGCAATGTGCTGATCGCGGCTGGCAACAGTGGCGATTCTACCCTTGTGCCGGCGGTATTGGCCGTGGCGCGGGATGCCTCGCCCCTCGTGCGTGCCATGGCGGCATGGGCGCTATCCCGGCTGCTGCCGCCGGCAGACTTTGCGGAACTCCGCACAAGTCACATGCTTGCCGAAACGGACCCGGATGTTCGAGACGAATGGGAGGACCCATGAACCATCTCCTGTGCTTCGGCCTTGGTCTTTCAGCACAGACGCTGGCCCCGCGGCTGGCGCAGCAAGGCTGGTCGATCAGCGCAACGAGCCGCAGCGCGGCTGGTCTTGAGGCAATCAGGGCCAGGGGTTTCTCCGCCTTGCCGCTGGATCCCGGAACAGCGCTGCCGTCAGAGACCTTCGACGATGTCACGCATGTGCTGATCTCGGCACCACCCGATGACGACGGTGACCCCGTTCTTCACCATCATCTTCAGGAGCTGATCCGCCGCGCGCCGCTGATTCGATGGCTTGGCTATCTCTCGACCACCGGCGTCTACGGCGACCACGGCGGCGGCATCGTCACGGAAGACACCGCGCTCACCCCCAATACGGCGCGCGGTCACAACCGTCTCTTGGCAGAAATGCAATGGCTCGCACTCTGGCGGGACCACGGTCTTCCCGTGCACATCTTTCGGCTGGCCGGCATCTACGGCCCGGGCCGCAATCAGCTTCTTTCGCTTCTCGACGGAACCGCCAAACGCATCATCAAGGACGGGCAGATCTTCAGCCGCATCCATGTTGCCGACATCGCCAGCGTGCTCGAGGCCTCAATTGCCTCGCCCAACCCCGGCCGGGCCTACAATGTCTGCGATGACGAGCCCTGCCCGCCGCAGGATGTGGTGGCGTTCGGTGCAAATCTTCTGGGAGTCCCGGTTCCCCCCGCCATTCCCTTTGCCGAGGCGCGGCTGTCGCCGATGGCACTGAGCTTCTATGCAGACTCGAAGCGGGTTTTGAATGCGCGCATCAAGAACGAGCTCGGCGTGAGGCTGACCTATCCGAGTTACCGCGAGGGGCTCATGGCACTGGCGGCGGAGCTTAAACGCTGAGCCCGTCCGCCCGCTCTGCGAGCCTCAGCACAGTCTCGCGCAGCAGCGTGAGATTGCCTGGTGTCGAGAGACGGTGATCGCCGCCCTTGATCAGGGTGAGCGTCACGTCCGGGCCGGACAAGGCTGTGAATACCTTCATGGCATGAGCTGCGGGCACGTCTGGATCGGCATCGCCCTGCAGAATGCGTACCGGGCAGGTCACGGCGAGGCCGTCAGAAAGCATCAGGTGCCGTCTGCCATCCTCGATGAGCTGGGCCGTGATGGCATAGGCATCGCCATAGAGCGAAGGACGCAGCCAAACTCCGTTGCGGGTCAGTTGGGCGCGCACGTCTTCGGGGAACTGATCCCACATCAGATCGGCCGTCATGTCGGCGGCCGGGGCCAGCAGCACCAGTCCGGCCATGCGCCGGGCGGCCTGCGGGTTCGACTGGCAAAGGCGGCGGTACAGCAACAGCGCCAGCCAGCCTCCCATGCTCGAGCCCACCAGGACCTGGGGTCCGCGCGTGTGGGTCAGCACCATGTGGCAGGACTGGTCGAGCCAGGCGGAGATGGTGCCCTCGGTGAAGACGCCTTCCGAAGCGCCGTGGCCTGAATAGTCGAACCGGAGGCAGGGACGTCGCGTCTCCCGCGCCAGGGCCGCAAGAGTCTCGGCCTTGCTGCCCGTCATGTCGGACTTGAAGCCGCCCAGCCAGACGATGCCGCAGCGGCCCGACCCGCCCGGCCCATCGAGGCGATAGGCGATGCGCAGCCCGTCAGGGGCATTTTCGAACTTGATATCGCTCATGGCAGGGTCATATCAGTGACGACGGGTGTTGCAAGCGCGCAGGTGGCGGGTTTGACGGCAGGGTCCCGCCCTTGAAGCATCGGAAAGCATTGAAAAACATGAACATTCAGACCCCGCATGGGGAGCCCGAGATTGCCGCGGTGCTGGGCGTCGATCGGCGCGGACGCCAGCGCCACTGGCGGGGGCGGCTGATCTGGGCGGTCATCGCCGCCATCTTGCTGGCCGGGCTCGGCGTCTGGCTCCTCGCGCGGCCGACAGGCGGGACTGCCGTCAGCTATGACACCGCCCCTGCGGCCCAGAAAACGCTGGTGGTGCGGGTGCAGGCGACGGGCAACATTCAGCCGACCACCGAGGTCGAGGTCTCCAGCGAGCGGTCCGGAGTGATCCGCACCGTCAATGTCAAGGCCAACAGCCTCGTCCGCAAGGGCGACGTGCTGGCGCAACTCGATACGGAAAGGCTTGAAGCGGAGCTGGCCCGCGACAAGGCCGCTGTCGCCGCCACCGAGGCGCGTCTCGCCGATGCGAGGGCAACGCTGGCCGAGAAGCAGACCGCCTTCAAGCGTGCCGAGCGGTTAAGCAAGCAGGGCATTTCATCGACCGCGGATCTTGATACGGCACGCGCGGCCCAGGACCGGGCGGGCGCCGGCGTCATTGCCGCGCAGGCCGACATCGAGGTGGCCAAGGCCGTTCTCGCCATGACCCAGACCGATCTGACCAAGACCCGCATACTCTCACCAGTCAACGGCATCGTGCTCAAGCGCGACGCAGAACCCGGACAGACGGTCGCCTCCTCGTTGCAGGCGCCGGTGCTCTTCACACTTGCCGAAGACCTGACACGCATGCAGCTCGAGGCCGACGTCGATGAGGCCGACATTGGTCAGGTGAAAACCGGGCAGACGGCAAGCTTCACCGTGGATGCCTATCCGGGAAGGAGTTTTCCGGCGGTGATCGACACCATCGAATATTCGCCTGAGATCACCGAGAACGTAGTCACCTACAAAGCCATCCTGACGGTGGACAACAGCGAGCTGCTGCTGCGGCCCGGCATGACGGCAACTGCCCAGATCGTCGTCAATGAGGTGGCCGACGCACTGGCCGTGCCCAATGCAGCGCTCCGGTATGCGCCGCCACGCCCTCAGGCCAGCCAGGGCTTCAGCGTTACCAGCCTGTTCATTCCGCGCATGCCTCGCAGCGAGAAGGGTGCGGTACCCTCGGCCGATGGCGAGCGCACGCTCTATGTGCTGGAAAACGGTATGCCCAGACCTGTGAAGGTGCATGTCGGCGTCTCGGACGGCAAGGACACGCAGATCGTATCCGGCGATCTCAAGGCCGGCGATGAGGTGATCGTGTCTTCGAAAGCCGGAGGCAAGTGAGCAACGCGCCTCCCCTCATTGCCTTCCGTGACGTACGGCGCAGTTATGGCACCGGCGGCGGCCTGGTGCTTGCGCTGGCCGGCGTCAATCTCGACATCAACCGCGGCGAGTTCATCGCCATCACAGGTCCGTCGGGATCAGGCAAGTCAACCGCGATGAACATCATCGGCTGTCTGGACCGGCCCACCAGCGGGCATTTCCGCTTTCTCGGCATCGAGGTCGGGGATCTGAGCCGCGACCAGCGCGCCCTGCTCCGGCGCAACTACATCGGATTCGTGTTTCAGGGCTTCAACCTGCTCAACCGTACCACGGCAATCGAGAATGTCGAGCTGCCGCTCATCTATCGCGGGATGGCGCGCGCAGAGCGCCGTGAACGGGCCGCCCACGCGCTGCACAGCGTCGGTCTTGGTGGCCGCGAACACCACACGCCGGGCGAACTCTCCGGCGGCCAGCAGCAGCGCGTGGCCATCGCCCGCGCTGTCGTCACCGATCCGCTGCTGCTGCTCGCAGATGAGCCGACCGGGAACCTCGACAGCCGCCGCAGTCACGAGATCATGGAGCTCATCGCGCGGCTCAATGCCGAACGCGGCATCACCGTCGTGATGGTGACCCACGAGCCGGACATGGCGGCCTTTGCCCGCCGCGCCATCCATTTCGTCGACGGCTACATCGCCAGCGACGGTGCGCAGGTGGCTGCCTGATGCTGTGGGAAACAGTGAAGCTCGCCCTGTCCTCGATCCGGCGCAATGTGCTGCGCTCGGTTCTGACCCTGCTCGGCATTGTCATCGGCGTCGCGGCCGTCATCGCCATGGTGACCCTCGGGTCAGGTGCGTCCGACAAGGTTCGCGAGAATCTTTCCAAGCTTGGCAGCAACATGCTCATCGCAAGGCCCGGCCAGAGCACTTTCGGCCCAGGAGGTGCAACCGACAGCCGCGCATTCGAGGAACGCGACGTGGTGGCACTGAAGAACAATCTGTCCGGCGTGCGCGGCGTGGCGCCCACGGCACAGAAGCAGTTGAAGGTTGTCTATGGCGCGCTCAACTATGACACCTCGGTGACCGGCACCAATTCCGACTGGTTCACCGTTCAGGACTGGACAATCGAAGACGGCCGGGCCTTCAATGAAGGCGAAATCCGCTCGGGCGCTTCGGTCTGCCTCATCGGCTCCACCATTGTACGCGAACTTTTCGGCGCGCAGGATCCAATCGGCGAGCGCCTCAGGCTTGGGAATTTCTCCTGCGAGGTGATCGGGCGGCTGGGCTCGAAGGGACAATCAGCCTTCGGCAGCGACCAGGACTCGATCGTCGTCGAGCCCTTGCGCACCTACCACCGCCGCATCGCCGGCAACACCCGCATCAATACCATCTCGATTTCAGCCAATGAAGCCAGCGATGTAACGCGCGTGCAGCGTGATGCCGAAGACATACTTCGCGAGCGGCGGCGCATCGCGCCGGGCGAGGATGATGATTTCACCATCCGCGACATGACCCAGATTGCCGCAACCATGGCCTCGACCACAACAATCCTGACGAGCCTGCTGGGCGCGGTGGCCGCCGTGTCGCTGCTGGTGGGCGGCATCGGCATCATGAACATCATGCTCGTGTCGGTGACCGAGCGCACCCGCGAGATTGGCATCCGGCTGGCCATCGGCGCGCTCGAGCGCCAGGTGCTCACCCAGTTCCTGGTCGAGGCTGTGGTGCTGGCACTGTTTGGCGGCATGATCGGAATTGTGCTCGGACTTGCCATCGCAGCGGGCGGCGCATCCCTGATGGACGTTCCGTTCACGGCAGACCCCAATGTCATTGCACTGGCATTTGCGGTCTCCGCGCTGATCGGCGTTGTCTTCGGTTTCTTCCCGGCTCGCCGCGCCGCGCGCCTCGACCCCATCGAGGCGCTGCGCCGCGAGTGATCAGCCGCGCTTCAGCGCCTCGAAGAACTCGACCGTCGGATAGGAATCGGCCGGCCAGCCCATCCTAATCTGCTCCTGCTTGACTGCAAGCCGCGTGGCCCGGCCGAGCTTTCCGTCCACGTCGCCCACATCATAGCCCTTCGAGACAAGAATCTTCTGCAACTGCATGATCTGCTCATAGGACAGCGGATGAACCTCTGCCCGGCCCGGATCGAACTTGCCGGCTCCCGCGATGCGTGTGGCGAGATAGGCGGCGGTTGTTGAGTAGACGAGCGACTCATTCCACTTCAGATAGGCAGTGACGAAATTGTCGTAGGCCAGAAAGGCCGGTCCATCCTTGCCCATCGGCAGAAGCAACGCGGCTGGAAAATTATCTCCCTTGAGCTTGCCATGTACGCCCTTGACGCCCCACTTCACCCACTGCTTGCGCGGCAGTTCGATGGCAATGTCCGCCTGATCCCAAGGAAGCTCGGCTGGCACCGTTACTTCCTCGATCCACGGCTGGTTTGCCTTCCAGCCATGCTTGACCAGGAGGGCGGCAGAAGAGGCCATGGCATCCGGGATCGAGCGCTTCAGATTGCGGTGGCCATCGCCATCGAAGTCCACGGCCGTCTCGTTGTATTCCTTGGGCAGAAACTGCGTATGGCCAATCTCGCCTGCCCATGCGCCGCGCATGTCTTCGAGTTCAAGATCGCCCCTGTCATAGAGCATCAGGGCGCCAAGCAGCTGTTCGCGGAACTTGTCGGGACGGCGGCAATCCCACGCCAGCGTCGCCAGAGACGGGATGGTTTCGAAATCACCCATGTTCTTGCCAAAATCGGTTTCGAAAGCCCAGAAGGCGATGATGACCTCTCCCGGAACGCCATATTTCTTCTGGATTGCGTCGAACAGAGCCCTGTTCTGCTTCAGCAAGGCTGCGCCCTGCTTGATGCGGTAGTCGGTGACCATACGGGACTCGAACTGCAGGAAGCTCTGTGAGAAGACGCTCTGCGCCCGGTCTTTCTTGATGATGGCGGGCTGGTACTCAACCCCGTCGAGAGCTGAAAGCCCCCGCGGGCCGACACCCGCAGCCGCCGCCTGCTGGCGGAACTGCTTCACGAAACCCTGGAAGCCCTTGGACGAATTGCCGCAATCAGCAGCCTCGGCTGCCGTGGCGACAGCCACCAGTGCCACGAGGGCCAGAACCGACTGTTTCATCTTGCGCATGGACATCTCCCGATTCGCTGTCACCATCAGAACATTGTGGCTAAGGGGGCTCTTGGTCAAATTCAAGGCCGCTCAGGCGGGTGCTGCCAGTGCGGCAGCCAGCCGCTGTACCCGCGGATCCTCCTTGCCGACCGTCCGGACCGCGAGAACGGCCGAGGAGCGGAGGATCACCCCGTCATCAAGCACCTTCAGATGATTGGCAGCCAACGTCGAGCCCGTGGTGGTGATGTCGACGATCACCTCGGCGATGCCGGCAGCAGGAGCACCTTCGGTCGCTCCCAGGCTTTCCACGATGCGGTAGCCGGTCACGCCCCTGGCGGCGAAGAAGCGCCGTGTGAGGTTGCGGTACTTGGTGGCCACGCGCAGGCGGCGGCCATGGCGCTCATAGAAGCTTTCGGCGATATCATCGAGATCAACCATGCTGGCCACGTCGAGCCAGCATTCAGGCACTGCGACCACCACATCCGCCCCGCCAAAGGCGAGACGCAGCAGCAGCGTAACACTGCCCTCATCCGGCGGGATCTTCTCTTCCAAAAGGTCCTGGCCCGTGATGCCCAGGTCTGCCTTGCCATCGCGAAGGTTCTGGGCGATTTCGGACGCCGAGAGGAAAGCGACTTCCACGTCCTCGATGCCGCGAAGCTGTCCGCGGTAGCCGCGTTCGGCGCCCAGCCTGTCAATGCCGAGCCCGGCTCTGCCGAGAAGCTCCGACGCAGCTTCCATGAGGCGGCCCTTGGACGGCATGGCGAAGGTCAGGATGCTCATGACAGGACTGCCCGCAGCCGATCAGTATGAATGGCGCACCCCACCGCAGGCACCGGGCTTGGCGCGCCCATGTCGGAGAGCAGATTGTCATAGCGCCCGCCACCTGCAACCGTCACCGCCCCACCATCGACGTCCGCCTCGATCTGGAAGGTAAAGCCGGTGTAATATTCGAGCTCGCGTCCGAAGCCCGCCGCAAAATGAAAGCGCCGCGGATTGAGGCCCAGTTCTTCCATCTCGAACAGTCGGCGCGCATAATAATTGCGCGCGCCAGCAAAGCGCTCGCTGCCCCCGATGGACTGGAACCGGCTGTCGATCCCGGACGCCTCGCCCGCAATGGCCAGATAGGCATTGAGCTGCTCAGCCTTTGCGGGATCAAGCGGCCGCTCCCGGCGATCCGCGGCCTTGTCGGCCAGCCGGTCGGCGATCTCACCCGGTTCTCGTCCACCAACCAGGGGGAGGCTGCGCGCCGCAATTTCCGCCTCGACAACCGCAAGGGCATCGGTCTCCGCCACACGGCTGACCAGCGGCGAGATGCTCGACTGTCGCGCGCCGCCGCCGACTGAAAAAGACTGGAGAAGATCCCGGAAGGCATGCGGGCGCCAGAAATGGTGTCGCAGCCGCTGACGCCAGCGCGCGGGCATCTCGGTGTCGTCAAGCAGGGCCGAGAACAGGCCAAGGTCGCCGAAAGTGACGCGGTAGCGCGTCAGGCCCGCCGCCTCGAGCGCCGAGATGGTGAGTTTCAGCACTCGGGCTTCCGCCGCGACAGGCTCGCCTGCACCGAACCATTCGAGACCGGCCTGCGTGAACTCCTGCGGGCTCAGCAACTCATCGGGAAAACGGAACGCCGGGCCAAGGTAGCAGTAGCGACGCTCCGCCGAGGGATCTTCGACATGACTCAGATGATAGCGACAGGCGGGCACGGTGAGATCCGGTCTCAGGCACATTTCCGCTCCGCCCGGGTCGGTGAACACGAAGGTCCGTGCACGGATGTCTTCGCCAGAGCGCTCAAGAAAGATGTCGGCAGGCTGGATGATGTCCGGAGCGATGTGATCGAAACCGGCGCGCTCGAACACCGCAATCAGCGCGGCATTCTGGCGTTCCAGCCCGTCTCGCTCCTGGCTCGATCTACCGGCCATCGCCGCTCACCCGGCCAGCGCCTTCGCGATGGCGGCCACCATCTCGCTCTCCGGAACCGAGAATTGCGCCAGCCGTTGCGCAGCATATTCGGCATGGGTGGCAATGTTGCCCGCCAGTTCGGCGCCGAGTCGCAGATCCTTGATCTGTACCTCGCCCCTGGCCTTTTCGTCCCCGCCCTGGATCACCACCAGCGGCGCGCCCCGCTTGTCGGCGTATTTCATCTGCGCCTTCATGCCGGCGGTGCCCGCATACATCTCGGCCCGGATGCCACCAGCCCGCAATGCCTGCACCATGCGCCAGTAGTCACCCTGCCGGTCCTTGTCCATGACCAGCACGACAACCGGGGCAAGCGTGGAGGATTCTTCCGCCTTGCCCACCAGTTTCAGTGCCGCATAGAGTCGCGACACCCCGATCGAGAAGCCCGTCGCCGGGACCTGCTGGCCGGTGAAACGCGCAACGAGGTCGTCATAGCGCCCGCCGCCGCCCACGGAGCCAAAGCGGACGGTGCGCCCCTCCTCGTCCTTTGTCTCCATGAGGAGTTCACATTCGAAGACGGGGCCGGTATAATATTCGAGGCCGCGAACCACGGAGGAGTCATATCTGATGCGATCTTCCCCGTAGCCCGCCGCCTGAAACAGGGCCTGCATCGCTTCCAGATCACGCAGACCTTCTTCGCCATTGCGGCTGCCGCTCACAAAACGCGACTCGAGTGTTGGTGCCGTGGCGAAGGCAAGGCTCGCCTCGATCTGCTTGCCGGAGAGGCCCGCACCCTTGGTAAAATCGCCCGACTCATCCTTGCGGCCTTCGCCAAGCAACAGGGAGACCCCCTCCGGGCCAAGACGGTCAAGCTTGTCCAGCGCCCGAAGCCAGATGAGTTTGACATCCTCGCCGATGCCATATGTTTCGGTGAAGCCGTCGAGAAGCTTCCGGCTATTGAACTTCATCACATACTGTCCGCGCGGAATCCCCAGCGCTTCCATGGTGTCGGCTGCCATCATGCACACCTCGGCATCGGCCACCGGCGAGGCGGAGCCCACCGTATCGGCGTCGAACTGCATGAACTGACGGAAGCGTCCAGGCCCCGGCTTCTCGTTCCTGAACACCCAGCCCTGCCGGTAGCTGCGGTAGGGTGTGGGGAGCTTCTGCTGGTTCTCGGCCACGAAGCGCGCCAGCGGCGCCGTCAGGTCATAGCGCAGCGACAGCCATTGATCATCGTCGTCCTGAAAAGAGAAGACACCCGCGTTGGGCCGGTCCTGATCGGGCAGGAACTTGCCCAGCGCATCAGTGTATTCGACGAAAGGCTGCTCCACCGGCTCGAATCCATAGGCCTCATAGACCTCCTGGATCCTCGCCAGCATGCGCCGCGTGCCCCGGATCTCGTCCGGGCCGATATCGCGGAAACCCTTGGCGACACGCGCCTTCGGGCGATGATCCTTGCTCATGTCAGGACAACTCGCTGTATTGGCGGGCTATCTAGAGGAACGAGGCGGGCGGGGCAACCACGGGCGCCCGTCACTTGTCGCGCACCACCTTCTGCGACTGCTCGCCGAGCCCGTCGATGCCCAGCCGCATGGTGTCACCGGGCTTCAGGAAGCGCTGCGGCTTCATGCCCATGCCGACGCCCGGCGGCGTGCCGGTGGTGATGATGTCGCCCGGCATCAGTGTGAAGAATTCCGAGAGATAGGCCACGATGTGGGCGACCCCGAACACCATGGTGGCGGTCGAGCCATTCTGCACGCGCTTGCCGTTGAGCTCGAGCCACATGGTGAGCTTCTGCGGGTCCTTCACCTCATCGGCCGTCACCAGCCACGGGCCCACCGGGCCGAAGGTGTCATAGGACTTGCCCTTGGTCCACTGGCCGGAGCGCTCCGCCTGGAATTCGCGTTCGGAGAGATCGTTGATCGTGCAGTAGCCGGCCACATGCTTCAGCGCGTCGGCCTTCCTGATGTTCTTGGCCTTCGTACCGATGATCACGCCGAGCTCCACTTCCCAGTCCGACTTCTTGGACTTCGGCGGAATGGTGACGTCGTCGTTGGGACCGGAAAGGCAGCTCACCTGCTTGGTGAACACCACCGGCTCCTTCGGAACCTGAAGACCCGACTCGGCGGCATGGTCGGAATAGTTGAGGCCGATGGCGATGAACTTCTGCGGATTGGCGATGCAGGCGCCGATCCGCGGCTTGCCGCGCACAAGCGGCAGCGACTCCGGCTTGATCTTGCGCAGCCGCGCCAGTCCCGCAGGAGAAATCGCTGCACCGGTGATGTCGGGCACGATCGCCGACAGATCGCGGATGCGGCCTTCCTTGTCGAGGAGGCCTGGCTTTTCCTTGCCCTTGGGCCCGTAACGCAAAAGTTTCATGGATGTTTCTCCCTGGCTGGCCGCGGCGTGATCGCGGCGGTGGTGTCTGTCACGGCGTTGGAATGTCTGTCATCAGCTTCCGCGGACAATGATGACATGCATGTTCTTGGGTCCATGCGCGGGGCGCACGATTGTCTGCTCGATATCCGCCGTGCGCGACGGCCCGGAGATCATGTTGACGGTACGCGGCATGTTGCCCTCGCCCATGGCCGCGCGCAGCTTGGTCCAGACTTCTTCATAGCTGCCGAACAGCTGCGAAGCCTCGAGCAGCACGATATGCGCTTCGGGCAGGAAGTTGAGCGTCGTCGGGTTCTCTGGCCCCGAGATCTGGATGATCGTTCCGGATTCGGCCACGCCCGCGAAGGCACGGGTGACGGAGGCGCGGTCCGACTCCTCGGCGCGGCCTTCGGCCACCTCGATCGCCCCGCCACGATGCCAGGGCAGCCTGGCGAGCAGCGGGTCGACGCCACGGCGCACATGCGCCGGAAGATTGCCCCGCCGCAGATAGGCTGCGACGGCATGTGGCACGTCATTGACGTCATCGAGCGTTTCAACCGTGCCGCCCACCGCCTCCATCATGGCGGTGAAGACGCCGATCCTGTGCGCCTCATCGCCGGCACCACGTGCCGGAACAAGATTGCGGGCGTGGCGGGCGAGCCGCTCGTCGACTGCGGCCGCGCGCTGTGCAGCCGTCCCCGCAGGCAGCCTGGCGCGGATGCGCGTGAACATGGTCTCGCGCGCACTCACCGGCGGCGCTCCTTCCAGAGCTGGTGGAAGGTCTTGCCTTGCGGCGCGGGCAGGTCACGGTTCTGCGTCCAGCCCGAAGCGAAGGGCACGCTGGCGAGCCTTCCCGCGCCATGGCCCTGATTTGCCAGGATCCGCGCCGCGAGCGCCGTCGCCCGGCGATAAAGCGCCGGCCGCCGCGCAACCCATGCCCAGAGCCCAAGGCCCCAGCGCATGGCTGCGGGTTGCAGGTGACGCTCGAATTCCTTCTCGCGCCAGTGCCGGAGCATGCGGGGAATGGGAATCCGCATCGGGCAGACCTCCTCGCAGCGTCCGCAGAAGGTGGAGGCATTGGGCAGATGCGGGGCGTTTTCGATGCCGATGAGTGCCGGCGTCACCACCGCGCCGATCGGACCGGGATAGACCCAGCCATAGGCATGGCCGCCGATTGCATTGTACACCGGGCAATGGTTGAGGCAGGCCCCGCAGCGGATGCAGCGCAGCATGTCCTGAAACTCGGTGCCGAGCACATTCACGCGGCCATTGTCCAGGATGACGACGTGATACTCGTCCGGACCATCGAGATCACCGGCGCGGCGCGGGCCCGTCGACAGCGTGGTATAGTTCGAGAAATCCTGCCCGGTGGCGGAACGCGCCAGGACACGCAGAATTGTCGAGGCATCCTCCAGCGTCGGCACGATCTTCTCGATCGAGGCCAGCACGATGTGAACACGCGGCAGGTTCTGGGTGAGATCGCCATTGCCTTCGTTGGTGACGATGATCGACGTGCCGGTCTCGGCGATCAGGAAATTGGCCCCTGTGACGCCCACATCCGCCGCCAGATATTTCTGGCGCAGGACGGCGCGCGCCTCCTCGACCAGCGACGGGATCTCGGTCAGGTCGCGGTTGGGATCGAGATGGGTGTGGGCCTTGCGAAAATCGGCTTCGACCTGATCACGCGTCAGATGCACGGCGGGCGCGATGATGTGCGAGGGCCGTTCATTGCGCAGCTGGATGATGTATTCGCCAAGATCGGTCTCGACTGGCGTGACGCCGTTTTCAGCAAGATGCTGGTTCAGGTCGATCTCTTCCGAGATCATCGACTTGCCCTTGGTGACGAGCCTGGCTTTCACCTTGCGGCAGATGCCCAAGATGGCGGCACGCGCTTGATCAGGCGTTTCCGCCCAGTGCACCTGGCCGCCGCTCGCCCTGACCCTGGCTTCGTAGCGCTCGAGATAGACGTCGAGATTGGCCAGCACATGGTCCTTGATGTCACGCGCCTGGTCGCGCAGCTGGTCGAACTCGGGCAGCGCCTCGCGGGCCTTGGCGCGCTTCTGGATGAAGCGCGGACCGGTTTCGGTCATGGCATATTGCAGCTTGCCGTCCGCCAGCGCTCTGGAAACATTGTCGGGAAATGCAGCACCTGACATGTCCATCACTCGGCCTCCGCGATGGGCGGCGTCAGATAGTCACCCGCCAGCACCTCCGCCACATGGCGCGCCTTGACGAACGACCCCTGACGCTTGAGCTTGCCCGCCATGTTCATGAGGCAGCCGAGATCGCCCGCGATCAGCGTGTCAGCACCGGTGGCCTGGACATGCTTCAGCTTCTTCTCCAGCATCTTGTCGGAGATGCCGGGATACTTGACGCAGAAGGTGCCGCCAAAGCCGCAGCACACTTCGGAATCCGTCATTTCGCGAAGCGACAGGCCCGCAACCGAGGCAAGCAGTTGCCGCGGCTCATCGCGCACGCCAAGCTCGCGCAGGCCAGAACAGGAATCGTGATAGGTCGCGCGCGCTGGAAACTGCGCCTCCACCTTGCCCACCCCCATGACGCGGGTCAGGAACGAAACCAGTTCATGGGTACGGGCGGCCAGCTCCTGCGCCGCCGCCTGCTCCGCCGTGCCGGTCTCGAACAGTTCGGGATAATGCTTGATGATCATCCCGCCGCAGGAACCCGACGGTGCCACCACATAGTCGTAGCCCTTGAAAGCGGCAATCACCTGGCGGGCCAGCGCCCGGGCATCCGCCTTGTCGCCTGAATTATAGGCAGGCTGTCCGCAACAGGTCTGGGCCTCCGGCACCTCTACCCGGCAGCCGGCATCCTCGAGGAGCTTGACGGCCGCAAACCCGACGGAAGGCCGGAACAGATCAACCAGGCAGGTCACGAACAGCGCAACTCGTGGAGCGTCAGGCGGCATGGGTCCTCGGGGTCTTTGACAGACAAGGCTTTTGCCAGCCTCGGCGGGCGCCCGCAAGGCATCTCGCAGCATCGGGGGCAGTTGCAATCCCGCGCCGGGGTGGCTTAATGCAGACCCACAGACCGCCAGAACGGACCACCGCGCGCCATGCTCACCATGCCGATACCCGATTCCGGGACCATTGAACGCCGCGCGGCAATTGCGGCTGATCTCCGGCGCATAGTCCCCGGCGAGGGGGTGATCGAGGTTCCCTCCGAGATGCGGGCCTATGAAACCGACGGCCTCACCGCCTACCGCCAGTTGCCCCTTGTCGTCGTGTTGCCGGAAACCACGGCTCAGGTGTCGGCGATCCTGAAATATGCCCACGACAACGCCATCAAGGTGGTGCCGCGGGGTGCGGGTACCTCGCTGTCGGGCGGCGCCCTGCCGCTGGCCGATGGCATCCTGCTCGGCATGGCCAAGTTCAACCGCGTTCTGGACATTGATTATGAGAACCGCTGCGCGGTGGTGCAGCCGGGAGTGACCAATCTCGCCATCACCCGGGCGGTGGAGCACAGGGGGTTCTATTACGCGCCCGACCCCTCCTCTCAGATCGCCTGCACCATCGGCGGCAATGTGGCCGAGAATTCGGGCGGCGTGCACTGTTTGAAATATGGCCTCACGGCGAACAATGTGCTGGGCATCGAAATGGTGCTGATCACCGGCGAGGTGATCAGGCTCGGCGGCAGGCATCTCGATGGCGCGGGCTATGACCTGCTGGGGTTGATGACGGGTTCGGAAGGTCTGCTGGGCGTCGTGACCGAAGTGACAGTCCGCATCCTTCAGAAGCCCGAGACGGCGCGCGCCGTGCTGGTGGGTTTTCCCTCGAGTGAGGATGCGGGCAAGTGCGTGGCCGACATCATCTCGGCGGGGATCATACCCGGCGGCATGGAGATGATGGACCGGCCGGCGATCCGCGCGGCCGAAGACTTCGTGAATGCCGGCTACCCGCTGGATGTCGAAGCCTTGCTGATCGTGGAACTGGACGGACCGCAGGTTGAGGTCGACCACCTGATCAACCGTGTTTCAGAAATTGCCACCGGCAACCGCTCCATGACGCTAAGGGTCTCGGCCTCGGAGGAAGAACGGCTGCTGTTCTGGGCCGGGCGCAAGGCTGCCTTTCCGGCGGTGGGACGCATTTCGCCGGACTACCTGTGCATGGACGGCACCATTCCACGCAAGCGCCTGCCTGACGTGCTCAAGGGCATGGCGGAGCTCTCCGCGCACCACCGCCTGCGTGTTGCCAATGTCTTCCACGCAGGCGATGGCAACCTGCACCCGCTCATCCTCTATGATGCCAATGACCCGGATGAACTCGAACGCGCCGAGAATTTCGGGGCCGACATCCTGCGGCTCTGCGTCAAGGTCGGCGGCGTACTGACCGGCGAACACGGGGTCGGCATCGAGAAGCGCGACCTGATGCCCGAGATGTTCTCGGAGGTCGATCTCGACCAGCAGATGCGCGTCAAATGCGCCTTCGACACGCAGGGGCTGCTGAACCCGGGCAAGGTGTTTCCGGTGCTTCGCCGCTGCGCAGAGCTTGGCCGCATGCATGTCCGGGGAGGCCAGCTGCCCTTCCCTGATATCCCGAGATTCTGATGTCTGCCATCATCAAGCCGGCATCGGAACAGGAACTCTCGGAACTGATCGCGGCAGCCTCCGGCCCCTTCGAGCTGATCGGCACGGCCAGCAGACGCAATCTGGGGCGGCCAATGCAGACTGCCAGCACGCTCGACCTGTCGGGCTTTTCTGGCGTCATCGCCTATGAGCCGGAGGAACTGATCCTCGAAGTCGGCGCCGGTACAAGGCTCGCGGACATCGAGGCGCTTCTGACCGCAAACCGTCAGCAGCTGGCCTTCGAGCCGCCGGACTGGTCAGCACTCCTCGGTGCCTCCCACAGCGGTACGGTCGGCGGCCTCGTCGCCTGCAATCTGTCGGGTCCACGCCGCCTCAAGGCCGGGGCCGCGCGCGATCACATGCTGGGCGTGCGCGGCGTCACCGGGCGGGGCGAAATCTTCAAGGCCGGAGCGCGGGTGGTCAAGAATGTCACCGGATATGATCTCCCGAAGCTTCTCACCGGATCCCATGGCACACTCGCCGCCCTGACCTCCGTGATCCTCAAGGTGCTGCCAGCGCCTGATACCGAAGAAACCGTCGTGCTGACTGGCCTCGACGACGAGAGCGCGGTCAGCGCCATGAGCCTTGCCATGCAATCGGCCTGTGAGGTGTCCGCTGCCGCCCATGTTCCCGGCGAAGCAACCTATCTCCGGCTCGAGGGCATTGCCCCCTCTGTCGCCTACCGCCGCGACCAGCTTGCGCGACTGCTGAAACGCCCTGTCGAGATCATGGCCGAGACAAGCTCGGCGGCAAAGTGGCGGTCCATCCGCGATGGCGCAGCCTTCGCCAGCCGCTCTGCTCATCCGTTGTGGCGGATTTCGGTCACGCCCTCACAGGCGCCACTCCTGATCCGCACACTCAGGCAGTCGCTCGATATCCGCTATATCTTCGATTGGGCGGGCGGGCTCATCTGGCTGGAAGTGCCGCCATCGGCAGATGCCTCGGCAGACACCATCCGCGCCGCCATGAGCGGCGGCCATGCTACGCTGATCCGCGCACCGCAGGCCGTCCGCGCCAGCGTGGCAGTCTTCGAGCCGCAGCCGCCGGCCCTCGCCGCGCTCAGCCAGCGGGTGAAGGACTCCTTCGACCCGCGCCACATCCTCAACCCTGGCCGCATGTACCGGGAATTCTGATGCAGACCGCCTTCACCGCAGAACAGCTCGCCACCCCGCGCATCGCCGAGGCTAACACCATTCTGCGCAAATGCGTGCATTGTGGCTTCTGCACCGCAACCTGCCCCACCTATGTGCTGCTGGGTGACGAACTCGATAGCCCGCGCGGCCGCATCTATCTCATCAAGAACATGCTGGAGAGCGGCCAGCCCGCCACCGCAGGAACCGTGAAGCACCTCGACCGCTGCCTCTCGTGCCTGTCCTGCATGACGACATGCCCCTCTGGCGTCAATTACATGCATCTGATCGACGAGGCGCGGGCCCATGTCGAGGAGACCTACCGGAGACCCCTCTTCGAGCGGCTCCTGCGCAATCTGCTGGCTCTCACCATGCCGCGCCCGGGCCTGTTCCGGCTGTCGCTCATTGCCGCGAAACTGGCCTCGCCGCTCGCCCCCGTGGCCCGGGCTTTCGGCGCCCGGCGCATTCCCGCGCTGCTGGATCTGGTCCCCCGTCCGCTTCCCGCACCGGAACGGTTCGGCCAGCCCGGAACCTATGCGGCGCAAGGCATGAAGAAAGGCCGCGTCGCCCTTCTCATGGGCTGCGTGCAGAGCGTGCTCGATCCCGGCATCAACGCTGCAACCATCCGGCTGTTGACCCGGCTCGGCTTCGAAGTTGTGGTCGCAGGCGAGGAAAGCTGCTG
This sequence comes from Hyphomicrobiaceae bacterium, assembly GCA_900298995.1. Lineage (GTDB taxonomy): Bacteria > Pseudomonadota > Alphaproteobacteria > Rhizobiales > Aestuariivirgaceae > Aestuariivirga. The sequence continues at coordinate 66,075 of OMIC01000040.1, forward strand.
CGGATCGCTCACCCACCACATGGGCAAGGAGCATGACGCGCTGGCACGGGCGCGCCGCTCCATCGACCAGTGGAGCAGGGCTGGTGTCGACCATGTCATCATCACCGCATCGGGCTGTGGCACCCCCATCAAGGACTATGGCCACATGCTGCGTCTCGATCCGGCCTATGCGGAACGCGCTCAGGAGATCAGCGCAAGGGCCAGCGACATCACGGAGTTCCTGAGCGGACTTGATCTTCCGGAAGCCAGGGGTGGGCTGCGGCTTGCCTATCATTCCGCCTGCTCCATGCAGCATGGCCAGAAGATCAAGCAGGAGCCCCTCCAACTCCTGCGCCGCGCAGGCTTCACCGTGATGGAGGTGCCGGAAGGCCATCTCTGCTGCGGTTCAGCGGGCACCTACAACATTCTTCAGCCCGAGATCGCCACGCGCCTAAGGGACCGCAAGGTGGCGAACATCCAGAAGCTGGCGCCCGAGGCCATCGCCACCGGCAACATCGGCTGCATCACGCAGATCGGGACCGGAACGAAGATCCCCATTCTTCATACCGTCGAACTTCTCGACTGGGCGTATGGCGGGCCCAGGCCGGAGAAGCTCGCATGAGGGCGGAGCCCATCCGCCACCAGCGTTCGGAAGGAAGCATCCTTCTCCGCATGGGCAACATGGGCCTCAAGCGCCTGAGAGAGGCACATGCCGCGAAACTCCGGATGCCAGCCGGAAGCCATGAGGCCATCCTGATCAACACTGGCGGCGGGCTGGCAGGCGGAGACCGTTTCACCTTCGACATCACGGCCGAGAATCAAGCCAGACTGACGATCACCTCGCAGGCTGCCGAGCGCGTCTACCGCTCGCTGGGGCCAGCAGCGGAGATCGACATCAGCCTCACCGCTGGCGATGGCGCCTCCCTCCTGTGGCTGCCCCAGGAGACAATCCTGTTCGACGGAGCGCGTCTGTCGCGGCGCATCGCGGCTGATCTCGGCAGTGGCGCGCGGCTGGTGGCAGTCGAATCGATCATTCTCGGGCGCGCCGCCATGGGCGAGGAGGTCCGTCAGGCACATCTTCGTGACCACTGGCGCATCCGCCAGGAAGGGCGGCTGCTCTTCGCCGACACGGTCGTCCTTGACGGTGCCCCGCCAGCGAGCGCCGCCACACTGGACGGAGCCCGCGCCTTTGCAACCGTGGTCGCCGTCTGCCCGGAGGCTGGCAGCCTGCTGGAACCTGTCCGCGCCGCAATCGGCGAGCGGGGCGCGGCCAGCGCATGGTCTGGCAAGCTCATTGCAAGGCTTGTCGCGCGTGACGGCTTCGAGTTGCGCAAATCACTGATTCCAGCGCTGACGGCGCTGGCAGGGCAAGCTGGCTTGCCCAAAACCTGGTCGCTGTGAGGAAAAAACATGCAACTGACCCCGCGGGAAAAGGACAAGCTGCTGGTGAGCATGGCGGCGATGGTGGCGCGCCGCCGCCTCGAACGTGGCGTGAAACTGAACCATCCTGAGGCCGTGGCGCTGATCACCGACTATGTTGTTGAGGGCGCGCGCGACGGGCGCAGCGTCGCCGATCTCATGGACAGCGCCGCACATGTTGTGAGCCGCGCCCAGGTGATGGAGGGCGTGCCCGAGATGATCCATGAGGTGCAGGTCGAAGCCACCTTCCCCGATGGCACCAAACTCGTCACCGTTCATCAGCCGATCCGGTAGGAGGCCCCATGATCCCCGGCGAAATCATCACCCAGAATGGCGACATCGAACTGAACAAGGGTGCAGTCACCGTGACGCTCATTGTCGCCAACACCGGCGACCGGCCCATTCAGGTGGGCTCGCACTATCACTTCTTCGAAACCAACGAGGCGCTGGCCTTCGACCGCGACAAGGCGCGCGGCATGCGGCTCGACATCGCGGCCGGCACCGCCGTGCGCTTCGAGCCGGGCCAGCGCCGCGAGGTGCGGCTCGTGCCCTTCGGCGGCAAGCGCCGGGTATTCGGTTTCCAGCAGAAGATCATGGGAGCACTCTGACATGGCCACTCTCACGCGCGCCAGTTATGCCGCCATGTACGGTCCCACCGTGGGCGACCGCGTGCGGCTTGCCGACACGGAACTCTTCGTCGAAGTCGAGAAGGATTTCACCATCCACGGCGAGGAAGTGAAGTTCGGAGGCGGCAAGGTGATCCGCGACGGCATGGGACAGTCGCAGGCCACGCGGGCGCAGGGCGCGCTCGATACGGTCATCACCAATGCGCTCATCGTTGATCACTCCGGCATCTACAAGGCAGATGTGGGCCTCAAGGACGGACGCATCGCAGCCATCGGCAAGGCCGGCAATCCCGATACCCAGCCCGGCGTCACCCTGATCATCGGGCCGTCGACCGAGATCATCGCGGGCGAAGGCCGCATTCTGACGGCGGGCGGCATCGACACGCACATCCACTTCATCGCGCCCCAGCAGATCGAGGAGGCACTCTATTCGGGCATCACCACCATGATGGGTGGTGGCACGGGCCCCGCGCATGGCACGCTTGCCACCACCTGCACCGGTGCCTGGCACACGCTGCGCATGATCGAAGCGGCGGATTCCTTCCCCATGAACCTCGGCTTCATGGGCAAGGGCAACGCCTCGCTCGCTGCACCGCTCGAGGAAATGATCCTCGCCGGGGCCTGCGGCCTCAAACTGCACGAGGACTGGGGAACCACGCCCGCCGCCATCGACAATTGCCTCAGTGTCGCCGACCGCTTCGACGTCCAGGTCGCGATCCACACCGACACGCTCAATGAATCAGGCTTCGTCGAGAAGACCATCGCCGCCTTCAAGGGCCGCACCATCCACACGTTCCACACCGAAGGCGCAGGCGGGGGCCACGCACCGGACATCATCAAGGTGGCGGGGCTGCCCAATGTCCTGCCGTCCTCGACCAACCCGACGCGGCCCTATACCGTCAACACGGTCGCCGAGCATCTCGACATGCTGATGGTCTGCCATCACCTGTCGCCGCGCATCCCGGAGGACATCGCCTTTGCCGAAAGCCGCATCCGCAAGGAAACCATCGCGGCGGAAGACATTCTCCACGACCTCGGCGCCATCTCCATGGTCTCGTCCGACAGCCAGGCGATGGGCCGGGTGGGCGAGGTCATCATCCGCTGCTGGCAGACCGCCCACAAGATGAAGCTCCAGCGCGGCAGCCTGCCGGGCGAGGATGCGGCGGACAATCTCCGAGTCAAGCGCTACATCGCCAAATACACCATCAATCCGGCCATCGCGCAGGGCATCGGCCATGAGGTGGGCTCGGTCGAGGTGGGAAAGCGCGCCGATCTGGTGCTGTGGAATCCGGCCTTCTTCGGCATCAAGCCGGACATGGTGCTGCTTGGCGGCTCCATTGCGGCAGCGCCGATGGGCGATCCCAACGCCTCGATCCCGACGCCGCAGCCCGTGCACTATCGGCCGATGTTCGCAAGCTTCGGGAAACTGATGGCGAACTCCACCGTCACCTTCGTGAGCCGCGCGGCCCTCGCGGATGGCCTCCGGGGCAAGCTCGGCGTGGCCAAGCAGCTGGTGGCAGTGGAGAACACGCGTGGCGGCATCTCCAAGGCTTCGATGATCCACAACAGCGCCACGCCGGTGATCGAGGTGAACCCCGAAACCTATGAGGTGCGCGCGGACGGCGAACTCCTCACCTGTGAGCCCGCGGTCGTGCTGCCCATGGCGCAGCGCTACTTCCTGTTCTGATGGCCACGCGCGCCATATCCTTCCGTCGTGCCACTGTGCCGGGCGAGACCGCCTTCGACCTCGTCACGCTCGATGCCGACCAGCGTCACATCCGGCGGCGGCGCATCACGCTGGCAGGCGGCGAGGACATTCTGGTCGACTTCGAGCAGCCCGCACGGCTCCAGCATGGCGATCGTCTGGTGCTTGAAGACGGGCGTCTGGCCACCGTCGTGGCGGCGGAGGAAGATCTCATGGCGGTAACGGGGCGGGACAGCCGCCACCTTGCCCTGCTGGCCTGGCACATCGGCAACCGGCACCTTCCCGCAGAGATCGGGGACGGGCGCATCCTGCTGCGGCGTGACAACATCATCCGCGCCATGCTGGAGGCTCTGGGCGCCGGGGTTCACGATGTGCGTGTGCCCTTCGTGCCCGAACATGGAGCCTATCACAGCCATGACCCTTGATCCCGGGCAGCTTCTTCTGCTGCTGACATGGATGTCGCCCGCCTTCCCGACAGGTGCCTTTGCCTATTCGCATGGGCTCGAATGGGCCATCGAGTCGGGCCAGCTGCGCTCCGGCGATGACCTCACCGTCTGGGCCGGCGATCTCCTGACGCGCGGCTCCGGCTGGAATGATGCCGTGCTCTTTGCCCGCTGCTGGCATGATTCACCCGACAGTCTCAATGAACTGGCCCTGGCACTTGCGGCCTCGGAAGAGCGCGCGCTTGAAACCATCGAGCTTGGCCGGGCATTCCGGATCGCAGCCGCAGTGTTCGCAACCCCGCCCTGCACTGCCAGCGACATTGCCTATCCTGTCGCGGCAGGCGCGGGCCTGGCATCGCTCGGGCTGGACAAGGAGGCCGCCCTGCTCGCCTACCTTCAGGGCTTTGCCGCAGCGCTGACCTCGGTTGCCGTGCGCCTGGTACCCATTGGCCAGACGGCGGGGCTTGCCGCATTGCGCGATCTCGCGCCCGTCATCCGTGCGGCAGCCTGCCGCGCGGCGACTGCCACGATCGATGATCTCGGCTCCATCACACTTCTGTCGGATATCGCAGCCATGAAACACGAAAGCCAGGTCAGCCGGATCTTCCGCTCATGAGAACGCACGCGTCACACGGCCCGCTGCGGGTCGGCATCGGCGGACCCGTTGGATCCGGCAAGACGACGCTCACCGAGAAGCTCTGCAAGGCGATGCACGGGAAGTATTCCGTCGCCGCCATCACCAATGACATCTACACCAAGGAAGATGCCCTGATCCTCAACCGGCTTCAGGCGCTGCCCGAAGACCGCATCATGGGTGTGGAAACGGGTGGCTGCCCGCACACGGCCATCCGCGAGGATGCCTCGATCAATCTCTCGGCGGTCGCAGCCATGGTGAAGCGCCACCCGGATCTTGACGTGATCTTCATCGAGTCGGGCGGCGACAATCTGGCGGCCACCTTCTCGCCGGATCTCGCGGACATCTCGCTCTATGTGATCTCGGTCTGCCAGGGCGAAAAGGTCCCGCGCAAGGGCGGCCCGGCCATCACGCGCTCCGATCTCCTCATCATCAACAAGGCCGACCTCGCACCTCATGTGATGGCCGATCTCGATGTGATGGAATCCGACACGCGGCGGGTCAGGGACGGGCGGCCCTACGTCTTCACGGATCTCTTGCGCCGGACAGGACTCGATGAGGTGATCGCCTTCATCGAGCACGCGGGCGGGCTGGTCGTGGACGGGAGTGATGGTACCGCCTCCCCGGCTCGAACGGGGGACCCCTAGATCCACAATCTAGTGCTCTAACCAACTGAGCTAAGGCGGCTTCCCAGCCCCGGGTTCCTAGCCGCACTCGGCCCTGAATTCAAGCCAGCAAAAAGGCCCGGCTTGCGATGAAGCCGGGCCTAGAACGGGTATCTGACGATCAGGCCGCGACGGCCTTGGAGAAGGTCGCGACCGACTTGCTCACCGACTCCTGCACCGGCTTCAGCGACTCCCGGGCAAGCGCCACGGTGAGTTCATTCAGTTCGCTGGCCTGGCGCTGAAGCGTTTCAGCATGGTCCTTGAGAAAAGTCTGCTGCAGCGTCAGGGCCTCGGAGGGGTCGCGCAGCGCAAGGAACTTGCGCGCGAAGGCGAAACCCGAATTGACGTTCAGCTGGGCGAATTCCATCGCCTTGAGCTGGATGTCGGTGACGCGGTTCTTGTAGGCGTTGGCGGCGGCGTCCATCAGCTGGACATTGCCATGCGCCAGCTCGCTCACCTTCTCGAAGGCGGCCTGGGCCTGGTCGACAGTGGTCTGGGCAAAGCTGGCCACCTTGTCGGCGACCTGGCTCACGGCTTCTGCCTGGGGGGTGGCGGTCATCTCGGGCTTCACCTTCTTGACAGTCATGGCTTCATCTCCTGTTGGCGGGGCCCTGCAGGTCCCCGAGCTGAAGAACGAATATACACCAATCTATTGTGCAATGCAACAATTTTATTGCATCGCGTCAAATCCTCGCCCCACCTCCCTGCCGGGAGCGGGAAGGATGGACGCCAGCCGCCGAGTTCGTCTATTTCTTGGTTAAGCCTTCGTAAACACGGGGGACGGATGGAAGGGGCACGGCTTGGCCGAACGTGCGGCACCGACGCTGGAGGACCTGAGAGACGTTCCGGAGGCCGCCTGGCTCTGGGATGGCGCGCGGGCGCGCATCGTGTGGGCCAACGCCGCCGGTATTTCCTATTTTGAGGGCGGCACGCTCTTCGATCTCATCGACCGGCCTTTCGACGGGCTGGAACCGGGCGTTGACCAGATCATGAGCCTGTCCCGCCGTCTCAGGCGCGGGCAGGTTGAAACCGCCCTCCTGCATTTTCCGTCGACCGGCGCCGCCGCCCCCATCGCCTGCCGTTGCATGGTGCATGCCCTGGCCGATGGCCGCCCCGGCCTGCTGGTGGTGGCGCAGCGGTCCGCCGCCGAAGAGGACGGCAAGACGACAGCCGATATCGTCGCGGCCTTTGATCTCCTTCCATCCGCGGCGCTCCTCGTCTCATCCGACGGCGCCATTCGTCATCTCAATGCGGCAGCCCTTCTGCTTCTGGGGGCGGGCCAGCGGGCGAACCTCGCCGGGCTGCTCGGCGGCGAGGATGCCGCTGACGAGTTGCTCACCCGGCTTGAGGCGGCGGGAACGACCGTGATGACCCGAGAGCTCGCCGTGCGGCTCGGCGCGCGCGACATAAGGGTCACTGGCCGTCGCCTCAACCGCGCGGAACAGACATCCGCCTTTGCCCTGCTGCTCCTCGACGACGTCACCGAACGGCGCGCGCTGGAACGGACGCTTTCCCCAGGTGCAGGCGCCACCACATCTCAGCCCGCGGCCAGCGCGCCGGCTGCGACGGGATCGGCCCAGGCGCTCTCTGCTGCCGATGCCGCCGCCTTCGAGAGCCTCGGCCGCACGATTCAGGAAGGCCTTCGCCGCGATGCCGCGGACCCCGGCAGGCCCGAAACCGGCGAAGCGCCGAAGCCTCCGCGCCGCACCCTGCCGCGCATTCCCGATCAGGTACGCCAGCCCCTCGACAGCCGCAGCGAGCCGCTGCTGGTGGCGAAGGACGGCGAGTTGCTCTTTGCCAATCCCGCCGCTGCCCGCCTGTTTGGCCATGCCACGGGCGAGGATGTGATCAATGACGAGGCGCTGGCAAACCGCTTCGCCCAGCTTGGCCAGTCGCTTCCGCGCTGCGAGATCACCGCCCACGGCGGGCATCGCATTCAGGCCAGCGTGCAAATGAGCGTCATTCCCTGGCTTGGCGGCCCTGCCCGTCAGTTTCTGCTCCAGACGGCTGAGGTCGGTGACGAGGAAAAGACGGCACGGCCCTCGGCCGAGGTCATACCGCTGCCCGCCCGTCCGCAGGTATCAGAAGCCGACCAGGAGCTGCGCGCCATTCTCGACACGGCGGCCGATGGCATCATCACGCTCGATCCGGAGGCGCGCATCCACACATTCAGCGCGGGCGCCGAGGCGATCTTCGGCTATCGCATTGCCGACGTGGCCGGCAAGCCTTTCGCCGATCTTCTCACACCGGTCAGCCGAGGCATCCTGCGCGATTATCTGGCAGCCCTGCAGGGCCCGGGCCTTGCCGCGGTTTTCAATGACGGACGCGAGGTAACGGCCAGGGTGCGCCAGGGCGGCGAGGTACCGCTGTTCCTGACCATCAGCCGGCTCGCGGCACCGCGCTCGCAGGCCGCCTTCTGCGCGGCGGTGCGCGACATCACGCAATGGAAGAAGACTGAGGAGGAGCTGCGCGAGGCCAAGGAACGCGCCGAGGCCACCAGCCGCCAGAAATCCGAGTTCCTCGCCAGCGTGAGCCATGAGCTGCGGACGCCGCTCAATGCCATCATGGGATTTTCCGAGGTCATGCGCCTTGGGCGTTTCGGCGAGATCGGCAATGAAAAATACCGTGGCTATGTGCAGGACATTCATGCCAGTGGTGCGCATCTTCTGTCGCTCATCGACGATCTGCTCGACCTCTCGAAGGTCGAGGCCGGCAAACTTGAACTCAATTTCACGTCGGTGAACCTCGGCGATGTGGTCGATTATGCCGTCCGGATGCTGCAGGAGCAGGCCACTGCGGCTCGCGTCGTGTTGCGCAAATCGCTGCCACCCGACCTGCCGAATGTGGTCGCCGATCTGCGGTCGATGCGCCAGGTGATGATGAATCTTCTGTCCAACGCCATCAAGTTCACGGACCCCGGAGGACAGGTGGTGATCTCCGCCCAGCTCATGGCGCAGGGCGAGTTGAAGCTCAGGATCAAGGACACCGGCATCGGCATGGACTCGAGGCAGCTCGAGGGCGCACTCGAACCCTTCGGGCGGGTGGCAACCGAAGGACGCGACGCGCCGGGAACCGGTCTCGGCCTGCCGCTCACCAAGGCGCTGATCGAGGCCAACCGCGCCAGCCTTGGCCTGTTGAGCGAACCCGGCAAGGGCACGCTGGCCGAGATCACATTCCCCACCCCGCGCGTTCTGGCGGACTAGGCGCGCCATGGCCACGACCGGTACCGGGGCTGTTGTCAGGAGCCCGCCGCGGCCTCTGAGCGAAAGGCTGCTCAGCCTTGCCGCACTTGTGACGGGTCTGGCGCTGGCCCTGCCGGTCATCACCATCTTCCTTCTGGCACTGACACCGACCGAGAATGTCTGGCCGCATCTCATCGGCACGGTGCTGCCGGGCTATGTGCTGCGCACCGTCCTTCTCATGGCGGGCGTGGGCGTCATCACCTTCGTGGTGGGCACCGCCGTCGCCTGGCTCGTCACCATGTGCCGCTTTCCGCTACGGCCACTGTTTCTCTGGGCCTCGCTCCTGCCGCTCGCCATGCCGGGCTACATCGTCGCCTATGCCTATGTCGACTTCCTGAGTTATTCCGGCCCGCTGCAGACCTGGTTGCGTGGGCTGTTCGGCTGGAAGAGCCCTGCCGACTACTGGTTCCCTGAGATCCGTTCGCTGGGAGGGGCCATCGTCGTGTTGTCGATGGTGCTCTATCCCTATGTGTTCCTCACCGCGCGGGCGAGCTTCATCCGTCAGCCCGCCACCCAGCTCGAGGTGGCGCGCGCATTGGGCCGTTCGCCGTGGGGCGCTTTCCGCGCCGTGGCCCTTCCGCTTGCAAGGCCCGGGATCGCGGTGGGCGTGTCGCTCGCCCTGATGGAATGCCTCAATGACATCGGGGCGGCGGGTTTCTTCGGCGTCCGGACGCTGACGCTTGGCGTCTACACCACGTGGCTCTCGCAGGGAAATCTCGGCGGTGCGGCACAAATCTCGGCGGTCATGCTGCTGTTCATCTTCCTGCTTGTGTGGTTCGAGCGCTCGGCGCGGCGCAGGCAGTCCTTTGTGCTGCCGGCACAGAGGCCGCGCCAGCCGGACCGTATCCGACTCAATGGCTGGCAGCGCGCGCTCGCAGTGCTGGTATGCGGTTTGCCGATCGTCATCGGCTTCGTGATCCCGGCTCTTGTGCTGCTCAATTTCGCCGCCACGCGCTGGGCCGATGCGCTCTCGCCTGCCTATCTCGATGCGGTCTATCATTCGCTGCTGCTCGCCGCGCTCGCTGCTGCGATCGCGGTGGCGCTGGGGCTGGTGCTGGGCTACGCCAACCGCGCCATGCAGCAGGGCTTCACCACGCGGGTGATCCGGCTGGCCGCGCTGGGCTACGCCATCCCCGGCACGGTGCTGGGCATCGGTGTGCTGATCCCGCTGGCGGGCTTCGACAATGCGCTGGACGGCTTCCTGCGCGCGCAGTTCGGCATTTCCACGGGGCTGCTGCTCTCGGGCACGATCGCCGCCATCGTCTTCGCCTATGTGGTGCGCTTCCTCGCCGTGTCATTCGGGGCGATCGAGTCCGGGCTGCAGAAGGTGACGCCCAATGTCGCAGCGGCGGCGCGCACTCTGGGACGCGGCCCGATCAGCGCCTTCTTTGAAGTGCATCTGCCGCTCCTGCGACCGGCACTGGTGTCGGCGGCACTCCTGGTCTTCGTCGATTGCATGAAGGAGCTGCCCGCCACACTCATCCTGAGGCCATTCGACTTCGAGACACTGGCCACCACAGTCTTCATGCTGGCCTCGCTCGATCAGCTTGAGGAGAGCGCTCTTCCCGCACTCACCATTGTTGCCGTGGGCCTTCTGCCCGTGATCCTGCTGTCACGCACCCTGCACGAACCCCACATCACGTCCTGAGTTCGGCGAGATTGGCAAACAGATCGAGCGCCTCGGGATTGGCGAGAGCCTCCTTGTTCTTGACGGCGCGTCCATGCACCACGTCGCGGACGGCGAGCTCGGTGATCTTTCCAGATTTTGTGCGTGGAATATCCGACACCGCTACGATTCGCGCGGGAACATGCCGCGGCGATGCACCCTGACGGATCTGCTGCTTGATCCGGGAGACAAGCGAGTCATCGAGCACGGCGCCGGGCCGCAGCCGCACGAACAGCACGACCCGCACGTCACTGTCCCAGTCCTGACCAATGGCCAGAGCCTCGATCACCTCCGGAACCTGCTCCACCTGGGCATAGAGTTCAGCCGTGCCGATGCGCACACCGCCCGGGTTCAACGTGGCGTCCGAGCGGCCGTGGATGATCATGCCACCATGCGCGGTGAGTTCGGCGAAGTCGCCATGACACCAGATGTTGGGAAAGCGCGCGAAATAGGCATTATGATACTTGGCGCCATCGGCATCGTTCCAGAACATCACAGGCATGGACGGGAACGGCCTGACGCACACGAGTTCGCCCTTCTCGCCACGGACCGGTTGGCCTTGCTCGTCATAGACATCGACGGCCATGCCAAGCATCGGCCCCTGGATCTCGCCGCGCCAGACCGGCGAGAGCGGATTGCCGCCCACGAAGCAGCCGCAGATATCGGTGCCCCCGGAAATCGACGCCAGCTGAAAATCCGCCTTGATGCCGGAATACACGAAGTCGAAGCTCTCGGCGCTGAGCGGAGAGCCCGTGGACAGCATGCTGCGCAGGGCGGGCAGCCGGTGCGTCTCGCGCGGAACGAGTCCGCTCTTCTTCACGGCGTCGATGTATTTGGCCGACGTTCCGAAGATGGTCATGCCCTCCTGTTCGGCGTAGTCGAACAGCACGCGCTCCGAGGGATGGAAAGGTGATCCATCATAGAGCAACAGCGTCGCGCCTGCGGCCAGCCCCGACACCAGCCAGTTCCACATCATCCAGCCACAGGTCGAGAAGTAGAACAGACGGTCTGAAGGCCCGGTGTCGGTGTTGAGAACATGTTCGACGAGATGCTTGAGCAGGATACCGCCCGCCGAATGCACGATGCATTTCGGAATGCCGGTGGTCCCCGACGAATAGAGAATGTACAGCGGATGATCGAAGGGAAGCTGGGCGAAGCTGATGGGCGCATCGCTGTGCGGCGCCGAGAAGCCCGCCAGCGTGCCGCCTCCGGTAAGGGCAGCGGCGACCTGCTCGGCCTCGCCGATGTAATCGATGATCAGGGTCTTCTCGACCCCGGGAAGATCCTTGAGCACGTTTTCGATCTTCCCAGCCAGCCGGATGGTCTTGCCGGCATAGTAGTAGCCATCGCACGCCACGAGGATCCTGGGCCCGATCTGCCCGAAGCGGTCGAGGATGCCCCGCTCGCCAAAATCGGGCGAGCAGCTTGACCAGATGGCGCCAAGCGAGGCAGCCGCCAGAAAGCAGATGATCGCCTCCGGCATGTTCGGCACGATGGCGCAGACGCGGTCACCCGGCCCGATGCCTGCAGCGGCAAGGGCGCGGTGGAGCTTCGCCACGGCCCTGTTGAGCTCCGCCCAACTCATGCGGCGGGCGACCCTGTCCTCGCCGCGGAAGACCAAAGCCTCGCTGTCATCGGATTTGCGCAGCATGTTCTCGGCATAGTTGAGCCGCGCGTCCGGGAAGAACCTGGCGCCGGGCATCTTGTCCTTGTCGGTGATGACGCGCCCGCCCCGCTCGTCCGCCCGCACATCGCAGAAGTCCCAGACCGCCGTCCAGAAGGCCTCCGGCTCGTCAACCGAGAAGCGCAGGACCTCCTCGAAGGAGGTGAAGCCCAAGGGCTTCATGAAGCGCCAGAGGCTGGACTGGGCGATACGGTCGGGACTGGGGGTCCACAACGGGCGTTCGGTCATGTAAGGCACTCCTCCGGGATGGTTTTGGCCTCTAGTCATGTCACAGAAGCGCCGCAAGTGCCGCCCAGGCATGAGTGGTTTTCCGGAGTTTTCGATGCGTGATCGACATATGCTTGCCGGTGGCGGCGCCGTGGCCGTCTTCATCCTGCTGGTATGCGCCTATGTGCTGGTCATGCCGTACTGGGCGCCGGGTCGGCTGACGGACCTTGCCCTCCAGTCCATGGGCCGCGGCTTTGCTGCGGCGGGGGGCGGCCATCTCGAATTCGGTCCGCTGGCCATCCGGATCGATGACGCGGTGCTTTCGGGGCCGGAAGGCTCGGCCGACAGCTTCGTGAAGGCGGGCGCCGTGATCGTTCCGGTGACCTTCGGTCAACTCCTGTCGCGCCAGCCGGATTTCTCCACTATCACGCTGCGCGATGCCGAGATCGCCCTGCTCATCGACGAGCGGGGCGATGCAAGCTGGGACATGCATGTGCCCGCCACCGGCGCGGCCATGAAGATCACGCTCGAGCGGGCCGCCCTGCGCTATTTCGATGCCCGCAACAATCAGGCCCTGGCCCTCGGCCATGTCGAGGGCCTCCTGGAGATCCGGCCTGACGGCAGCATGAGCTTCAACGGCTCGGCGGTGATCGCCGGGGAGCTCGTTCGGGCCAGCGCCGACCTTCGGTCACTGGCGCGCGTCAACACCGATGGATCCCCACTTGACCTTGCGCTGACCGCCCCGTCGGGCACGCTCACCTTCAGCGGTCGCCTCGCGACCTCGAAGGCCTTGAGCCTCGCTGGCCCCTTGAGTCTCGCAGGTCCGGACCTCGCAGGCCTGCTGAGCCTGACCGCCGGGCCCGCTGCCGCGGCTATGCCCTCCGCCACCGCGTTCAGCCTCGAGGGCGCCCTCGACAGCGCCGGCCGGGCCTTTGCCATCCGCAAGGCGGTACTGATGCTCGGAGGCTTCGGTGCTGCCGGCGATCTGGCAGTCGATCTGCGGGGCGAGCGGCCACGGCTTCAGGCCAATCTTGCCGCCGCCAGCCTGCCCGTGGATCAGCTGGTGCCTGCATCGGGCGCAGGACCGCTCGACTGGGGCCGGAGATCCATTCCCTTCGCACTGCTGCGCATGGCCGACGCCGACATCACATTGCGCGCCGAGACCGCGCGCTATGGCAGTCTCACAACCGCCGCCACGCAGCTGAACGCAACGCTGGCCGATGGCCGTTTGTCCGTGTCCGGTGACACCCGGCTGGCCACGGGCGGCGGGCTCGGTGTCGCGGTTGGCCTTGATGCGGCGGCCCTGCCGCCTCAGGCCTCGGTCTCGCTCCGGGCGGACGAGACCGGCGCGCAGCCCCTCCTGGCGGCGCTTACAGGTGTCACCCAGCTCGCCGGCGCGGGCGGTTTTTCCGCCGAGCTGACAGCCTCCGGCACTACCCAGGAAGAAATGGTCGGCACGCTGGCGGGCACGGCCCGGCTGGCGCTGCGGGACGGCAGCATCACAGGCAGCGATCTGCCGGCCCTCATGGTTGCCGCAACGACACCTGTCACCGGCTGGACAGCCGGAGCCGGCGCAACGCCTTTCAAGACGCTGTCGGGCGAGGTGGCGCTCGCCGACGGCATCGCAACGATCCGCCAGTTGACCATCGCGACGGGCTCCACGGTGCTCGGCATCTCAGGCACCGGTGACCTCCTGCGGCGCGCGGTAGATGTGACGGTTGTCGCATCGCCCGAGTCCGGTGCGGCACCCACCGCGGCTGTCGGCATCCGGGGCAAATGGGACGCACCGGCCATTGGCCCGGCACCGGCGCCGGCAGGTTCCCTGCCCGCGACAGGCAATTGATCATTCGGCGCGTGAAGGGCATGGTTCGAACATGATCCGGGTTCAGCAACAGCCCTTTGATGCCGCCCATGAACTGGCCCTGCTCCGGCAGGGGCGCAGCGGACTTGGCGGCACCGTGATGTTTCTCGGCACCGTGCGCGAACTCTCGGATGGCCGCGCCATCAACACCATGACGCTCGAGCACTATCCCGGCATGACCGAGAAGGCACTGGCCGAGATCGAGGCGGAAGCCCTGCGGCGCTGGCCGGTCGAAGCCTCGCTCATCATTCACCGCTATGGCCGGCTGGAACCGGGCGAGGACATCGTGCTGGTGATCACCGCTTCGGCCCACCGCGCCGCAGCTTTCGAGGCCTGTCACTTCCTCATCGACTGGCTCAAGACCAAGGCGCCGTTCTGGAAGCTGGAGGAAGGTGAGGCGGGAGCCGACTGGGTCGCAGCCAAGGAGAGCGATGACGAGGCCACGGCGCGCTGGGACAAGGCCTAGCGCCCGTTGATGGCTGCTGTCCGGTCTGTCACGGTGCCGGAAGCGGCTTGAACCCCTGCGCGCTGAATATCGCCTGTGCCGTCGCTGAACGCAGGAAGCGCAGGAAGTCGCCCGCATCGGGATGGCGCGGTGGCGCAATGGCGGCGGCCGGATAGATGATCGGCGGATGGCTGTCCGCCGGAAACACGCCAAGCACCTTCACCTCGGGTTCGGCCACCGCGTCGGTCTGATAGACGATACCTGCCCGCGCCTCGCCCGTGGCGACGAGTTTCAGCGCGGCGCGCACATTCTCGGCCTGGGCCAGGCGGGCCTCGACGCTTGCCCAGACCCCGAGGCTCTCGAGCGCAGCCTTGCCATAGCGACCGGCAGGCACGGAGGTCACCTCCCCCATGGCAAGCCTGCCCCCGCCCAGAAGCCCAGCGAGATCGAAACCGGGGCCAATGGAGATCCGCGCGTCCGAGTCCGCCGGGGCGACAAGCACCAGCTCATTGCCGACGACCCTCGTTTCCGTGTCCGGAATGATCAGCTTCCGCTCCGCCAGATAGGCCATCCAGTCGAGGTCGGCCGAGATGAACACGTCCGCAGGTGCGCCCGCCTCGATCTGCCTCGCCAGTGCGGAACTTGCCGCGTAGGAATTGACGGTTGCCTTGCCGGTTTCGCGTGTCCAGGCGGAGCTGACCTCGTCGAGTGCCGTCTTGAGGCTGGCGGCAGCGAAGACGGTCAGCCTTTGAGGCTCGGCAGCCACGGCCCGGGGCGCCAAGGCCGCACATGCCAGCAGGCCAAGCAGAAACGCACGCCGATCAGGAGTGCAGCGGGTCAAATCTGCGGACATGGATGATTGTGCTCCGAACCGTCGTTATAGTCAGTCGCATATAACACATCCGCGAACCGCGCAAGCCGGTGACCGCAGACGGGCGTTGCCTCCCGCTGCCTGCCGTCAGGACTTGCGGGACGGAACTGTGTCGCCGAGACTCTCCATCGCGCGCGTGACTGACTCCTGGACCCGCGTCACGGCAAGCCGCAGCACATAATGGCTGGCGGCATCTTCAGTCGTATGCGCGCGGGCGAGTTCACGCTGCTCCAGCGCATCCAGGTCCCGCGCGAGGTCTTCGAGCTCCACACGGGTGCGCGCCTGGCCCACTTTCTCCTCGAGTTTTCGCAGATCCTCGAGGTCATGATCCATCTCGGAATGCGCTTGCTCGAGTTCAAACCTCTCGAGCCGTGCAAGAAAGCCCCTGAACCACAGATAGGCCGGGAAGACGAAGATCAGCACCGTCAGAATCCAGGCCCATTTTGCCTCAAGCAGCGAGGCAAGATAGATGGGCAGATATGAGAAGAGAACCGGCACTCCAGTGTTGAAATAGCGCTCCGCCACGGGAGTCAGCGGTATTTCCTTGTCGATGTGTCTCGGGAACACGCCGCCATCGGAGAGGTCGTCGTAATTCGTGGCATGGTAGTTGCGAGCTGCCAGCAGAAGGGCCCACTGCAGAGCCGGATGGAGATTGGCTTCAACCAGCACGCTGACCGGCGAGGCAAGCAGGGTCACGTCACGGGGCGGACGGTTCTTCGTGATGTCGAAATACCCCGCCGGAAGACGCAGCTTCGCCAGCCTCTCGAAGCGCTCGATGAACGTGTCGGCACGCACCCAGTTGTAAAGTTTCAGACCTTCCGCCGCGGCCGCAACCTGGACATTCTGGGAGCTGACGCTGTCAACGATCCACACAGCGTCGATCCGCCCGTCGATGAGCGCGGTCACACCCTCCTGGTCCGGAAGCTCCAGAATCGTTTCTTCGCTGACCTTTGTTTCGGCGATGGACCTCAGCTTTCTGTAGGCCCTGTTGGAAAAACTTCCGGGCGGGCCGATCGAGATCCGCTGACCGGCAAGGCGCGTGAATGGTTCCGGAGACTCGAAGTCGGCGCCGCGATAGAACAGCCAGCCGGGAGCGAATTCGACGCTTCCGAGCGATCGGTACGTCTTCTTGTCCAGACCGGCAATGCCACTCGACAGAACGAAGCTGGCATTGATCGGATCGCTCTTGCGCGACAGTTGCGCCGTGCTGTCACTCAGATGCGAGACCTCGGCGAGTTCCATCACCAATCCGTTCGCCGCGAAGAAACTGCGATAGGATTCGGCAATCACCCGGTAGCTTGAGCCAAGCTGGGCATAGCCCAGCACCACCTTGTTGGCAGTCACGAGGTTGAAATAGGCCAGAAGACCCAGCAACCCGGCGATCAGCACGATCCAGACGGCACTGTAGTAACGCACCCAGCGTCGGAAGAGGACAAGATGCTTCGGCAGATCGATCCTGACGAAGTCGATGATGTCGTCGATGACATTGCGCGATGGTGTTTTCATGTCTGCCGATGGCCTGCGCGCGGGCTCTTGTTGGCAATACCCGAAGACCGCGTGCCGCGGCCGCGGATCGGCAAGGCGGCAAGCGGGGCTTCCTGCGCACAGGAAGAATTCTTGGTCATCGCGGCGACGGACTGTCCTGCGATGACAAAAACCATGTCGAAAGCTCCGGATTATTTCATATGGGATGCTAATTTCCCAAGAAGCGCCTGTCTACCTCTAATAGGTGTTGGTTCTGCATCTACAGTTTCCAGTTGACGAAAACACGACTTGCGGCCGCCTTGCCTCATCTTGTCGTCGCATGGCGCTCTCCCGGAACAGCAAGGCCCGGTAGTCTCCGGCTGATCACTCCTTACGAAATGCTAAGGGAAATGATGTAGAAGAACTTCAGGATCGACCCGTCAGGCAAGACATCCTGCAACGCCACGACACGAGCCATCCGCACATGTCATGGATTCATCCCGTTCTTCTGTGTGGTGGCTCGGGCACGCGCCTCTGGCCTGTGTCACGCCAGTCTTTCCCGAAACAGTTTGCGCAAATCGCCGGCGAAGACAGCCTGTTTCAGGCTTCGGCCCGCCGACTCTCCGGACCGGGCTTTGCCGCGCCGATCGTGGTGACCGCTGATCCGTTTCGCTTCATCGTGAGCGAGCAACTGGAAAAAGTCGCACTCCCTGCACTTGCCACGCTCATCGAACCCGAGCCGCGCAATACAGCACCTGCGGTACTGGCTGCTGCCCTGTGGCTGGCGGACCGCGACCCCGATACCCTGATGATCAGCGCACCGGGTGATCATGTGATTCCCGACGGTGATGGCTTTCGCGCGGCAATCGCGGCCGCACGGCCTGTCGCCGAGGCCGGCGCCATCGTCACATTCGGCATCACACCGGACAGGGCTGAGACAGGCTATGGCTATCTTGAACTGGCAGAGGTCGATGATGGCGCAGCCGAGGCGCCACGGCGGCTGGAACGCTTCATCGAAAAACCGGACGCCGCCAGAGCCGAAGATATGGTGCGATCCGGACGCTTCCTGTGGAATGCCGGGCTCTTCATGTTCCGCGCCAGAACCATCATCGACGCCTTTGGCCGCCACGCGCCGGACATGCTGCGACAGGTGACCCAGTCGGTGCGCGGGGCGCGGTCGGATCTCCACGTCACACGGCTCTGCTCCCATGCGTGGTCCGGCGTGCGGGCGATCTCCATCGACCACGCCATCATGGAGAAGGCGGATTGCTTGCAGGTCATGCCCTATCACGGCCGCTGGACGGATCTTGGGAGCTGGCAGGCCGTCTGGCAGGCAAGCCGTTGTGACAAGGATGGAAATGTCCTGTCTGCCCATGCCACGGCTATCGAATGCGAGAATACGCTGCTCCGCTCCGAGCACGAGGGGCTTGAACTTGTCGGCATTGGCCTCACCGACATTGTGGCCATCGCCACCCCGGATGCCGTTCTGGTCGCGCAGCGTTCCCAAGCCCAGCGTGTCGGGGAGGCGGTGGCAGCACTCAGGGCAGATGGCGCGCATCAGGCCACGGCCTTCGCGCGCGACCACCGGCCCTGGGGCTGGTACGAGGTTCTGGCGCGTGGCAGCCATTTTCAGGTCAAGCGCATCACCGTCACGCCACAGGCCGCCCTGTCTCTCCAGTCGCACCTCCATCGCGCCGAGCACTGGGTCGTGGTGGAGGGAACCGCCACCATCACCATCGGAGAGGACATGCGGATCATGTGCGAGAACCAGTCGGTCTACATACCGCCGGGCACCAGGCACCGCCTCGCGAACCATGGACCCCGGCCGGTCGTCCTGATCGAAGTCCAGACCGGCGCCTATCTCGGCGAGGATGACATCATCCGTTACGATGATCTCTATGCGCGACACTGAAGCAATTCTGGCGCGCGCCATGTCTCGGACGCCGGCTCAGCCTCACCTGAGGCGGAGCGTCAGGCCCGATCAATCACGGTCTTGCGCGTGGCCTGTTGCTTCAGATGAAGCCTGCCCCAATCCGCCAGCGCCTCGATGACCGGCTTCAGGGAGCGGCCATGTGGCGTCATACGATATTCCACCCGGGGAGGGACTTCCGCATAGACGGTCCTCTGGACAATCCCATTGGCCTCGAGTTCGCGAAGGCTCGCCGTCAGCATATGCTGGGTGATGCCGGGGATGGTGCGCTTGAGTTCATTGAAACCGGGCAACCCTCTTGGACAGCTGGCACAGGATCATCAGCGTCCATTTTCCGGAGAACACCTTCAGAGCGGCCGAGATTTCCGGCGGCGGCGCATCAAGGACATCCCTGCCGATCGGACGTGATGTCTGGCTCACATCACCAACAGTCATCTTTTTCATACTGCACCAGATTTTTTATCCTGCTTCATGAATTGGCACCGCCGTGATACGCCAACTTCAACTCCGTGGCGACACTGAACCGACCTCAGGAGATCGGAAATTTGCGAGGGGACGAAAAACATGACCTCAGACAAGGTCCTTGTCTTGAATGCGACCGGAAAAGTGGGCCGAAATGCATGCCGCGCCCTCAGGGAAGCCGGCTTCGATGTCTATGGAACCACCAGATCAGGCAAGTCTGATCTCGCCAGCCTGGGCGTACATCCTGTCGTCTGCAACTACACCGAAAGAGCCGGACTCGATCGCGCCCTTGCGGAAACGGGCGCAAAGAAGGTCTTCGCGATCACGGACTACTTCGGCGCGGCGAAGTCCAGGCCCGAAATCGAAATCCAGCATGGCAAGAATGCCATCGATGCTGCCAAGGCCGCCAAGGTCGAGCATTTCATTTTCGTCAGCGTCGCAGACGCCGAGCGCTTCAACGATCATGTGACGCACATCAAGAAAACGAAGGTCTTGATCGAGGAATATCTCCGGACTTCAGGTGTGCCCTATTCGATCCTGCGGCCAACGGCTTTCTTCGATAACTTCGATGATGCGAAAAACTGGAACCCGCTCAAGAAGGGCTCGATCAAGTTCCTGACCACAAAGCACTGCAAATACTGTGCGACGTACGACATCGGCCGTGCAGCCGCCATCATGTTCAAGAACCCTAAGGAATGGCTGGGGCGCTCTTTGGATGTGATCGGATGGGAGGGAGATCTCTCGCAGGTCGCGGCTGCCCTGGAGAAGGTCGGAGGTGTGCCTGTCAAGGCCAGGCTTGCCCTGCCGATCATCCTGAGACGGCTTCTTCTCAAGGATCTGCACAACATGTTCCTGTATTTCGAGGCAGGTGGGCCGACGGGAACACCGGAAGAGTTCAAGAAAGTCCTCCCCGATGCGATGTCGGCCGAGGACTGGTTCCGGTTTCATGGTCGCTATGCGAATGGCGAGCCAATCGCGAGGTAGGCCATCGACGGTTCGGGTCCCCGATTCACGCAAGGTGTCCCGAAAGCATGGAGGCCCCCGGCAGGCAAACGGACGCAAACGTCGCTTCCAGGAGTGCGGTCGCGCGCCGCAGGCTGACTGGAAGGCAAACAAGCTGCGGTACACCCCAAATAGCCGTCGGATCAGCCTGGACGGATGCCGTTAACAAGCTGATATTGCGCGCAATAAGCACTCGGCACGACGCTTGCCGTTTTGATCCATCCGTCGCATCATGGGCGGTATCCGCAGGAACTGGGGGAAGCATCAGTGCTGATCACGGGTATCAAGAGCCGGCCGGTCTATGACCGTCTGACGCCGTTTCCGGAGGCGTTGCTGCATCTGGTGGTCGGACAGGGCTCAGGCGGCACGGCCATGTCACGGCTGATCGCCGAGATAGCACCGGGTGCGGACATCGAGGTGATGTATTCGACGGAGAGTTTCACCGGACAGAATCACCTCGCAGCCCTGAAGGACGCCGCGCCAGGCAGGTTCGACTGGTTCGCCAGCAACGCCGCCCTGTCGCAGGCGCTGCATGACCGGCTGTCGCAGGCTTTCATGGGAACGCGGCTCTACCTTGCCGGGTCGGAGAGTTTCATCGGACTTGCGATGAAGGTCGCGCGTCAGTTCGATCTGAATGCGGACGAAGTTCTGCGCGAGCATTGCGGGAGCCTCGTCCGGCGGGTGTGGTGCGTTCACTGCGACACTTACAGCGAGAACATCACGCAGCGGGTCTTTTCGTGCTCGGGCTGCGGCAAGCCGCTCGTGGTGAGGGATCATTACTCGAGGCTGATGGGCGCTTTCATGGGCGTGCAGGGAGATGCCGAAGTTCCCGGCGAGTTGCCCGAAGCCAGTGAACTTGATACATGAGGCACGGATTTCAAGCATGAATGCCGGATCATCTGTCGGTCTCATCCCCGTGATCGTCACGCAGGTCGAGGACGTCTCCCCCGGCGTGAGACTGCTGCGGCTGAGCCCCGAAGACGGACACTATCTCCCGGGTTTTTCCGGTGGCAGCCACATCACCGTCGGCATAGATCTCGATGGTGATATCCACCTGCGCAACGCCTACTCGCTGATGAGTTCGCCATATGACACCAGCCACTACGAAATCGCCGTGCGGCGGATGGACTCCGGCCGCGGGGGTTCGCGTTTCATGCACCGTCTCCGGGAGGGCGACAGGCTCGGGGTGTCATCCCCGGTCAACCTGTTCCCCATCCAGATTCACGGCAAGCTGCACATCTTTGTGGCGGGCGGAATTGGCATAACGCCTCTTTTCCCACAGTTGGAAGAACTCGAGCGTGCCGGCGCGGCGTTCGAGGCACATGTGTCCTGCCGCACGTCCGAAGACGCGACCCTCGCACATCGTCTGAGCGGGCGTTTCGGAAGCAACATCAACATTCGCTACACGAGCGAGACAGGCCGGCAGGACTTCGCCGCAATTCTTTCAAGGCGGCCGCTCGGCAGCCACGTCTATATCTGCGGACCATCTGCAATGATCGCCGATGTGCGCTCGACGGCGAGGGCACTCGGCTGGTCCAACAGCCACGTTCACTATGAACAGTTTGTCGAACAGAAGACAGGAAAGGCGTTTGACCTGAAGCTCGCGCGCTCCGGCCTCACGCTGCGGGTGCCTGCGCAAGTCAGTCCTCTCGAGGTCCTGGAAGCCAATGGCATTTCGATCCCCTATCTCTGCCGTGGCGGCGCCTGTGGGCAATGCGAGACCCGCATCCTGCAGTCTGACTGCGGCATAGAGCACAACGACGTCTGGCTCAGCGAGTCCGTGAAGGCATGCAACAGTCACTTCATGCCCTGCATCTCGCGCGCCGACGGCGGCGTTTTGGTCATTGATCTCTGAACGGGAACATTCCGATGCAACTTGAAGTCAAGACCGACGAATCCTTCCGGGTTCCATACCGCTTCTCCAATTCGCCGGAAGCTCTGGCGCGCTTTCCCTTTCCCTTCCCGGATGATTCCTACATGTATTCCGTCAATCTGGAGCCGCATGTCAGAACCGGCTCCGGTGTCTTTGCCAATGCCTTCGACATCGACGAGCACTATGTGGGCGAATGCGCCGACCGGGCGCGCGCCCTCGCGGAACAGCCAGGCGTCCACTATGTGTCGCTGCCGCACATGATGCAGGCCCAGTGGGATGTTCTCGAACTCATCATGGAGTCCTACGCCGGTGATTTTCCGCAGGTCTTTGAATTGCGCAAGCAGGGGGCCCAGTGGAACTGGGTGAACAGGCTTCTCGGCATCGATGATCGTTTCACCTTCGGAGACCCTGCGTCACTGCCCATGGAGCCCTTCGAATACATCTCCCGCCAGGCGCAGGGTGACTGGGTGCTGCTCGAGGAGCGGGACCAGACACTCTATATCGGTGCGGGCATGACGACGGAGCGCGCTGACTATTCGATCCGCTTCGATCTGGGTATGAGCTGGCACGAGTTTCATGGACCGGTCCCGCTGGCGCATGAACTCGGTGTCTTCGATAAGGCCCTGAAATTCATGCTTCGCCTGCGTACAAACCATCCGGTCAGGCGGCTGAACTGGACGACCACGGTCTTCCCACGGCTGGAAACCTCTGCGGAGACGCTTCCGGACTGGGGACCGAACCGCACCATGGTGACGCCCGACAATGCCGGCGAGACGGTCCATCTCAGGGTCGAACTCCAGCCCCTCCACCGGCTTCCGAGGTCCAATGCGATCGTCTTCCCGATCCGCACCTATCTGGCGCCCCTCGGGGAACTGGTGACCAACCCGGCATGGGGCCGGAGGCTGTACCGCGTCATGAGTTCGCTCCACCAGGAACTCGTCGACTACAAGGGCATGACGCGTTACCACGCCGCCATGGTCCAGTATCTCTCCAGATTTGCGGATGCCTCGTCCTGACAAGGCTGGTGACGCCGGACCGCTCTCAAGCTCCAGTATTGGACCGGTTTTGTAATGACCCAGTGGAATTCTGCTCAGGTGTTATGATGAGGAGAGAGTTAAGTGAGCACGGTAATGGGCAAGTACGTAAAGAGATGGATTGCGCGGCGGAAAGGAACAATGCGTTCACCGCCATCGCTTGGAGAGCCTTCAGTATGCCTCAAGAGTGACAGGAGATCCGATCCACTTCTATAATGACCGAAGACCACACTAGGCGCTCCGCATGAAGACAACTTCCAAATCCTTCAGATGGTAACCCCCCGTTTTTGGACTGTCTGATGCACACATCTCGTGTTGTGGTCCTGGCGGGTAGCTGATGCACTATGGCAGGCTTGATTCTGGAGGCTGCCATGGCTCTTGATGCCGTTGATGTCGAACGCTTTGAGGTCGGTCGCTTCGGGGACTTGCGCCTTCAAAAAAGGGGGGATCGCCCCTGATCCTTTTTCATCGTGGATTTGATAGGCGTGGTTCGGAATTTCTCCGACACCATGCTCTCGCCGTCACCGATTATGGGCTTGGAACGCTTCGCCATCGTGCATCCCATACAGGGCGCAGACTAGGCGCTCGAAAGTAGCCCACGTCTAGGGTATGCTACACCATATCGCTAAGTGCTTGAAAAATGGTGCTGCCAGGGAGGATTGAACTCCCGACCTCTCCCTTACCAAGGGAGTGCTCTACCACTGAGCTACGGCAGCGCGCCGACCTTGAGGCGGGCGGACACATGCCACAGGCGGCGGGGGAGCGCAACCCTGATCCCGCCCGCACACTTGACGCCGGGACGCGGCTGTCCGACATAGCCGGCATGGCGGCGGAAAAGACCCGTTCGGAGCAGCGCAGGGCGCGACTGGCGAAGGCGCTCAAGGCCAATATTGGCCGGCGCAAGGACCAGGCGCGCCGCCGGAGCGAGCCTGAGGAGCCCGAGGACGGCGACCCGCCCGGCGAAGACCATTGCCGCAATTGAGCCATCTGTGCTTGTTAGCGCGGAATCAGGGTGAGAGGGCGGGCCCGTCCTGCCGCACAGAGGGGATTTTCACGACATGGACCGCATCCGCATCCGCGGCGGCAACCGCCTGACCGGCGCCATTCCGGTGTCCGGCGCCAAGAACGCGGCCCTGCCGCTGATGATCGTCTCGCTGCTGAGCCCCTCGACGCTCACGCTGTCCAACGTGCCGCGCCTTGCCGATGTCAGGCTGCTGCAGCGCATCCTGCAGAACCACGGCATCGACATCATGGTGGCCGGCAAGCGTCCCGGCCAGACCGGCATGGCGGGCGACGTCATGCATCTCACGGCCCGCCAGATCGCCGCCACCACCGCACCCTACGAGCTCGTCTCCAGGATGCGCGCGAGCTTCTGGGTCCTGGGCCCGCTGCTGGCGCGCTGCGGCGAGGCGCGCGTCTCCCTGCCCGGCGGCTGCGCCATCGGCACGCGGCCGGTGGACATGCACCTCATGGCCATGGAGAAGCTCGGCGCCGAGATCGAGATCGAGAACGGCTATGTGGTCGCCCGGGCGCGCAAGGGCCTCAGGGGCGCGCATATCCGGTTCGACAAGGTCTCCGTCGGCGCCACCCATGCCGCGCTCATGGCCGCCGTTCTCGCTGCGGGCGACACCCTCATCGAGAATGCCGCCGCCGAGCCCGAGATCGGCGATGTCGCCGAATGTCTGGTCAAGATGGGCGCCCGGATCGAGGGCATCCACAGCCCGGTGCTCAGGGTGAGCGGCGTGACCAGCCTCGGCGGAGCCTCGCACAGCGTCATCCCCGACCGCATCGAGACCGGCACCTACGCCATGTGCGCCGGCATGACGGGCGGCGATGTCCTGCTGCAGAACGCCAATGCCGCCCATATTGGCGCGGTGATCGATGTCATGCGGCAGGCCGGCATCGACGTCGAGGCCGTGACCGGAGGCATCCGGGTGCGGCGTGACGGCGGGCCGCTGCAGCCGGTCCGGGTCGAGACCGCCCCCTTCCCCGCCTTCCCCACCGATTGCCAGGCCCAGCTCATGGCGCTGATGACCATGGCCAGCGGCGCCAGCTTCATCCGCGAGACGATCTTCGAGAACCGCTTCATGCATGTGCAGGAGCTGGCCCGGCTGGGCGCCGACATCCACCTCCATGGCGACACCGCCGAGATCCGGGGCGTGCGCAAGCTCACCGGCGCGCCCGTCATGGCCACCGACCTGCGCGCCTCCGTCTCGCTCGTCATCGCGGGCCTCGCTGCCGCGGGCGAGACGACCATCAACCGCGTCTATCATCTCGACCGCGGCTTCGAGACGCTGGAGGAGAAGCTCTCCGCCTGCGGTGCCGACGTCACCCGCCTCACGGGATGAACCGCATGCAGAAGCTCACCGCACTGGACGTCGAGGATCTGGCCGTGATCTCGGCCCACATGCAGGATGCCGTGCTTCTGGCGGGCGACATGCGCTATGACCCGAGGCGCAAGCAATTTGCGCTGCTCTCAAACCGCTATGCATGGGACGATGCGCAAACTCCGCAGCGCCGCCGCAGCGGCCTGCATTTCGGCCGCGTGCTCGCGGTAAAGACCCTCAACATGGGCGGGCTTGAGAAGGACGAGGTCATGTCGCTGCTCTCCGTCACCTTCGCCGAGACCGATCCGCCGGCGGGCGAAGTGCTGCTGAGCTTTTCGGGCGGCGCCACGGTCAGGCTCCTCGTCGAATGCCTCGAATGCCAGATGGCCGATCTCGGCGCAGCGTGGGAGGCCAGGGCCACGCCCCGGCACCCGCTCGAGGACGGCACGGACTAGCCTGCACCCCGCCCCTGGGGCTAAACGTCATCCATGACCGAAGGATCCAGCACCCGCCTCAGTGCGGTGGAACTCGACGCCACCATCGGCCCCGGCCCCTCGCCCGAGGCCGAGCATGAGCGGCGCGTGGCCATCTATGATCTGGTGGAGGACAACAGCTTCACCCTGATCGCGCATCCTGCGGGCCCCTACCGGCTCAAGCTCTCGACCGCAGACGGCCGGCTGATCTTCGACGTGCTGAACGAGGTCGAGGAGCGGCTGACCATCATCGGCCTGTCCATGTCGCCCTTCCGGCGCATCGTGAAGGACTATTTCCTGATCTGCGAGAGCTATTACGAGGCGATCCGCACCGCCACGCCAAGCCAGATCGAGACCATCGACATGGCCCGTCGCGGCCTCCACAATGAAGGCAGCGAATTGCTGCGCGAGCGCCTCAACGGCAAGGTCGAGGTCGATTTCGATACCGCCCGCCGCCTGTTCACCCTCGTCTGCGTACTGCACTGGCGGGGCTGACGGCAGGCCATGGCGGGAGAGCTCCCCAGCGCCGTTCTCTTCGCCTGCACGCAGAACGTCATCCGTTCGGTGATGGCGGCCGCGATCATGAAGCACTTCTATGGCCAGCGCAGCTATGTCGCCTCCTGCGGCGTGCGCCCGGGGGCGGTCGATCCCTTCGTGGCCGCAGTGATGGACGAGATGGGAATCGATCTCGGCAAGCATCGCCCGCAGAGCTTCGAGGATCTCGAGGACACGAGCTTCGACCTCGTCATTTCGCTCTCGCCAGAGGCCCATCACCGGGCGCTCGAATTGACCCGCACCATGGCCATCGAGGCGGAGTACTGGCCGACCCTCGATCCGTCCATCACCACGGGCAGCCGCGAGCAGATTCTCGACAGCTACCGCGAGGTCCGCGACCAGCTGGTCCGCCGCATCCGCCAGCGCTTCGGCAGCCTGGGGGCCGGCGGCGTCTGAGGGCTTGGCCTCAGGCCCGGAAAGCGCCTATCAAGGGGCCATGCGCATGGATGTCAGAACCGCCGAAACCCGCCTCGCAGGCCGCCTTGCCGGGGAAGGCCTCAGGGATGCCGGCGAGATGGCCTGGGCCACAATATGGCTCGAGGCCTGCGGCTATGGCGGCTGTGCCCTGATGGTCGAGGCGCTGGCCGATGAGACCCGCGACCTGGCGCTCACGCGCGATGCGCTGGGGATTGACCTGCAGAATGTCTCCTGCGCCTACCTGGCTCCGGCGATCCTGCATGAGGTCGAGGCCAATGGCCGGGTGTTCCTGCGCAATGTGCGCCACGGCCTGTTCCTCCTGCCCTTCGCGGTCCGCGCCAACATCGGCCTCGGCTGTCCCGTGGATCCGTCCTTCGCGGTGGGTGGCGAACGCCACAAGAACCCCTATGCCGAGAAACTGGCGCAGGCAGACGCCGAGGGCCTCGAGGTCGGCGACGCCGCCTGGTCCCTCATCGGCACGGCCTGAAGCGCCATCCAGACCCAGCGAAACGGAGACCCCTCACATGCCAGGCCCGCTCACCGGTCTTCGCGTCCTCGACCTGAGCCGGGTGCTGGCCGGGCCCTGGGCAACCCAGGTGCTCGCCGATTTCGGCGCCGAGGTGATCAAGATCGAAAAGCCCGGCGAGGGCGATGACACGCGCGGCTGGGGTCCGCCCTTCCTCACCAATCCGGATGGCTCGAAGGGCGATGCCGCCTATTTCCTGTCCGCCAACCGCGGCAAATGGTCGGTCGCCATCGACATGGCGACGGCCGAGGGTCAGGCGCTGATCCGCGATCTCGCGGCACGCTCCGACATCGTGATGGAGAATTTCAAGGTCGGCGGCCTGAGGAAATACGGGCTCGACTATGACAGCCTGAAAGCCGTCAATCCGCGCCTCATCTATTGCTCGCTGACCGGCTTCGGCCAGACCGGGCCCTATGCGCAGCGTGCCGGCTATGACTTCATGATCCAGGGCATGGGCGGCATCATGTCGGTCACCGGCCAGCCGGACGGCATGCCGGGTGCTGAACCCATGAAGATCGGCGTCGCCTTCGCCGACATCTTCACGGGGCTGTACTGCACCATCGCCATCGAAGCCGCGCTCTTCCACCGCGAGCGCACCGGCCAGGGGCAGTACATCGATGTGGCCCTGCTCGATTCACAGGTCGGCGTTCTGGCCAATCAGGCACTCAACTATCTCGTGGGCGGCACGCCGCCCACCCGGCTCGGCAATGCCCATCCCAACATCGTGCCCTATCAGACCTTCGCGACGCGCGACGGCCACATCATCATGGCGGTGGCCACGGATCGTCAGTTCAAGGAATATTGTGCCATCATCGGCCTTCCGCAGCTGGCCGAGGATGAACGCTTCCGGCTCAATCGCGGCCGCGTGGTCAACCGCGCCGACCTGATCCCCCTGCTGGAGGGGCCGATGAAGGCGCGCAGCACGGCCGAATGGGTGGCGGCCTTCGAGAGCGCGGCCATACCCTGCGGCCCGATCAACAGCATCGACCAGGTCTTCGCCAATGAGCAGGTCCTCGCTCGCGGGCTTCAGATCGGGCTGACACGGGATGACGGCGTGCAGGTACCGGGTGTTGCCAATCCCGTGGTCTTTTCCGAGACCCCGATTGACTATGACAAGGCCCCGCCGCGGCTGGGCGACGGCACCGACAAGGTGCTGCGCGAGGCGCTCGGCCTGCCGCCGGACCAGATCGCCCGCCTGCGCGCCGCGGGCGTGATCGGCTAGAGGCGCGAGTCCGCCGTCGGTCAGCGCGGCAAACACAGCCCTCGATTTGACACCATGCGTCGTGTGGTTGATCATTGGTTGTGACTCGGGGGAACTGAGTCGGGCATGGGGCCTGGTCCGGAAGCGGAGCCAGCGCCCCGGGATGTCGTGAACATGCAAAAAGGGAAACGGCCATGTGGATTATCTGGACCATCATCATCGGGTTTGTCATCGGTTTGGTTGCCAAGTTTCTGATGCCGGGCGAGAATGAGCCCAAGGGCTTCATCCTGACCACGGTGCTGGGCATCGTCGGCGCCCTGGTGGCCACCTGGCTCGGACAGGCGATCGGCTGGTACGGCCCCGGCGAGGGCGCAGGCTTCATCGGCGGCATCGTCGGCGCTGTCATTCTTCTGGCGGTCTGGGGCTTCATCTCGCGCAACCGCGACTGACAACGCGCAGGACAGGGACGGCGGCCGGGCTTCGTCCCGACCCCGTCCCATGTCGTTTTCAGGCGATCCGCCGCGGGGCGGACGGGGCATACAGCCCCGCACCATGGCCAATCTCGTCATCACCTACTGGCGCGACATCCCCTCCGCGATTTCGGTCAAGGCCGGACGCAAGGAAGAGAAGCGCATGCTGGCCGACCGCTTCCAGGAAGCGATCGACATGGCCGCCATGCGCGGCGGCGCCTCCGACACCGACAGCTACCTTGCCGACTGGCGGCGGGCCGAGCCCGTCGCGGTGGGAGACGAGCTTGCCGCCGAAGCGGACAAGGCCAAGGCCGATATTGAGGCGGCCTATGGCCAGGACCGGCTCAAGACCCTGATTGCCAACGGAGGCAAGCACCAATGACCCACACCCTCGTCGCATCCGCGAAGCGTGAGCACATCATCGGCTTCGACCGGCCCTTCACGGTGATCGGCGAGCGCATCAATCCGACGGGCCGCAAGAAGCTGGCGGCCGAGATGCAGGCCGGCAATTTCGATACGGTCATCAAGGATGCGCTGGCCCAGATGGAGGCCGGCGCCCACATCCTCGACGTCAACGCCGGGGTCACGGCCGTCAATCCCAATGAATCCGAACCGCCCCTGCTGCGTCAGACGATCGAGATCGTGCAGTCGGTGACCGACCTGCCACTCTGCCTCGATTCCTCCGTCACCCCCGCGCTCAAGGCCGGGCTCGAAACCGCCAAGGGCCGCCCGCTGGTCAATTCGGTGACGGGCGAGGAAGAAAAGCTCGAGGCGATCCTGCCGCTGGTGGCCAAATACAATGTCGCGGTCGTCGCCATCTCAAACGATGAGACCGGCATCTCGGAAGACCCCGACGTGCGGTTCGCCGTGGCCAAGAAGATCGTCGAGCGCGCCGCCGATCACGGCATCAAGCCACATGACATCGTGGTCGATCCCCTCGTCATGCCGATCGGCGCCATGGGCACGGCGGGCCAGCAGGTGTTCCGCCTCGTGCGCCGCCTGCGCGAGGAACTGAAGGTCAACACCACCTGCGGTGCATCCAACATCTCCTTCGGCATGCCCAACCGTCGCGCGCTGACCGGCTACTTTCTTGCCATGGCGGCCAGCCATGGCATGACATCGGCCATCATGAACCCACTCCATGACGAAGACATGCATGCGATCTTCGGGGCCAATGTGCTCAACGGCACCGATGCCCACTGCAAGTTCTGGAACAACAGGTTCCGCGACATGGCGCCCGCCCCCGCGGCTGCCGGTCTGGCGCCGGGCGAGATCGCACCCACCGCCGAGGAAATCGCCGCCCGCCGCGCCGCCCGCGAGGCGCGCCGCCGCCGCTGAACGCTGCAGCGGCCGCATGGCAGGACCGGGGCTCAAGTCAGGATACTTCCGATGACCGAAACGAACCCCCTCATCGTCTTCACGCCGTCCGGCAAGCGCGGCCGCTTTGCCCCGGGAACTCCCGTGCTCCAGGCCGCACGCGCACTCGGCGTCGATATCGACTCGGTGTGCGGCGGACGCGCCATCTGCGGGCGCTGCCAAGTCACCGTCGGCGAGGGTGAGTTTGCCAAGCATGGCATCACGTCGCGCGCCTCGCATGTCTCGGGCCTCTCCAGGGTCGAGGAGCGCTACGACAAGATCCGCGGCCTTGCCGCCGGGCGCCGCCTGTCCTGCCAGACCCGGATCATGGGTGATCTCGTCATCGACGTGCCGCCTGAATCGCAGGTTCACAAGCAGGTCGTCCGCAAGGAGGCCGACACCCGCGCCATCGAACTCGATCCTGCCACCCGCCTGTGCTTCATCGAGGTCGAGGAACCCGACATGCACAAGCCGTCCTCGGACCTCGAGCGCGTCTACAAGGCGCTGCAGGAGCAATGGGGCATCACCGATCTGTCCTGCGACCTGGCGATCATCGCGGACCTTCAGAAGACCCTGCGCAAGGGCGAATGGAAGATCACTGCGGCCGTCTACACGCGCGCGCCGGGCGGCGGCAACCGGCTCGTTGCGATCTGGCCGGGCTTTCATGACAAGGCCTTCGGTCTTGCCATCGATGTGGGCTCCACCACCATCGCGGCGCATCTGACCAATCTCTCGACAGGCGAGGTCGTCGCCTCGGCGGGGCTGATGAACCCGCAGATCCGCTTCGGCGAGGACCTGATGAGCCGGGTGTCCTATGTCATGATGAACCCGGGCGGCGAAAAGGAAATGACCGCCGCCATCCGCCAGGCGCTCAACACGCTGGCCGAGGAGACCGTGCAGCGGGGCGGCATGAGCCGCTCGGATGTCCTCGAGGTCGTGCTCGTCGGCAACCCGGTGATGCACCACCTGTTCCTTGGCTTCGACCCCACCGAATTGGGGGGTGCTCCCTTTGCGCTGGCCACGGGGCTGGCCATCACCTGTCCGGCGCGTGAACTGGAACTCAACCTCAATCCCGGCGCCTGGGCCTATGTGCTGCCCTGCATCGCCGGCCATGTGGGCGCCGACACGGCGGGCGTCGTGCTCTCCGAAGCGCCGCATGAACAGGACGAGATCATGCTCGCGGTTGATGTGGGAACCAATGCCGAAATCGTTTTAGGCTCAAGGGCGCGGTTGCTGGCCTGTTCCTCGCCCACTGGGCCCGCCTTCGAGGGTGCGCAGATCTCATCCGGCCAGCGCGCTGCGCCGGGCGCCATCGAGCGCATCCGCATCAACCCGGAGACGCTCGAACCGCGCTACAAGGTCATCGGTTGCGACATGTGGTCGGACGAGGAGGGCTTCGAGGCGGCCATCGCGCAGACGGGCGTCACCGGCATCTGCGGGTCCGGCATCATCGAGGCGGTGGCCGAGATGTATCTTGCGGGCATCATCAACCAGGACGGTCTGGTTGATGGCGCTCTTGCGGCACAATCACCGCGTGTTGAAGCGGCTGGCCGGACCTTCAATTACGTCATCCGGCAACCGCTTGCGGACGGCAACGAACCGTGCATCCGCATCACGCAAAATGACATCCGCGCCATCCAGCTTGCAAAGGCTGCGCTCTATGCCGGCATCCGGTTGCTGATGGACAAGCTTGGCATCGACCAGGTTGACAAGATCCGTCTCGCGGGTGCCTTCGGCAGTCACATCGATGTGAAATATGCCATGATTCTCGGGCTGATACCGGATTGTGACCTTGCCCGCGTGCAGAGCGCCGGCAACGCGGCGGGAACCGGCGCGCGCATTGCGCTGCTCAATTCCGCCGCCCGTGACGAGATCGAAAACGTTGTCCGACGCATCGAGAAAATCGAAACCGCCGTTGAACCTCTGTTCCAGCAGCACTTCGTCGAGGCCATGGCAATCCCCCATAAAACCTCGCCATTCCCGCATTTGTCAGCGGTTGTTAACCTCCCGCCGCCAAAGGAAATTTCCTCCACAAATGATGAGGGTGGCGAACGCCGCCGGCGTCGCCGCAGCTGACATCCACAATTCGCAGGTTGTGCAACGATCGATTCATCAATTATAGATTAAAATACAATTCTATATAGAACATCGCATTGCCTGATGCGAGATTAGCATGTAAGCAGATGATGTTGCTCGTCTCGCATGAGAGAGTGATCCGCATTTCCCATTATCGACTAACAGATGGAAAACGCATGCAGCTTTCGAAAACACAGGTCACCCGCCTCAACCGAATCATCATCACCGCGCAGAGGATTCTCGAGACCGCGCGGCTGGAGCAAAGCGCCTTTCACAACGGCATGCCGCGCCGCCGCCGTCGATCATCGGAAGATGCCGCCAAGATGCGGGCCGATATTCTGGCCAAGCGCGCCAAGGGCATTCCGGCGGCTAAGCTGGCGGAGCGCTACGGCGTGACCACCGCCTACATCTACATGATCAAGTAGCGAGCGCCATTTCACGCAAACTTGACTTCACTGCATATTTGCAAAACTAATTAACAATCGTTTTCAAGCTCTCCTCCTGATATTGGACTCTCATGCTCGAGCCCCTTGCCGCCGTTCTTGCCCAAACCGGATTGGACGCCCTTGTGCTGGTGCCCGGCGCCAATTTCCGTCGTGTCTTCGGACAGGATTTTCACCAGATGGAACGGCCACTTGCCGTGATCGTTCCACGGAGCGGTGAAGCTGTCGCGGTAGTCCCTCAGCTTGAGATGGGATCCTTCTCGGCTATTGGCTTTCCCGGCCGCGTCTTCAGCTGGCGCGACGAGACAGGCTATCAGTCGGCATTCATGGATGCGGGCGCGGCCCTTCCACATCTTCGGGCAGGCGCGCGGATCGGTGTCGAAGGCCAGCGGATGCGTGTCTTTGACCTGTTTGCCCTGCAACAGGCCCTGCCCGGCGCCAGCTTCGTGGACATACACGCCGCCATCTCGCGCATCCGGCTACACAAGACTCCCGATGAAATCGAGCGGCTTCGCAAGGCAATCCGGCTGTCAGAGGCAGCACTGGAGGCAACCCTCGCGGAAGTCCGGGTGGGCATGACGGAAACCGAGATCGAGGCGCTCCTGCTGCGCAACCTGTTCGCCCAGGGCGCAGATGGCCTGTCATTCGCCCCCATCGTCGCAGCCGGCGACAATGCTGCAAAGCCCCATGCACATGCCAGGCACGACTATCAGATCAAGCCCGGCGATGCCTTGCTGTTCGACTTTGGCGGCACCCATCAGGGCTTCAGCGCCGACATCACCCGCACTGTCTTCGTGAAGCAGGTGTCAGATTATGATCGCGCCTTCTATGAGGCCGTGCTTGGCGCAAACGAGAAAGGCCGCGCTGTCTCCCGTCCCGGCATCACTGCTTCTGATGTCGACGACGCCGTCCTGAATGTTCTCGAACACTCGCAGTTTGCCAGCTTTTGCCGTCACAAGACGGGCCACGGCCTGGGCCTCGATGTCCACGAAGCGCCACAAATCATGCGCGGCAATGCCCAGATACTGGAACCCGGAATGGTCTTCACGATCGAACCGGGCCTGTACCGTGAGGGTGAGGCTGGCGTCAGGATCGAAGACAATGTCGTGGTGACCGAGACGGGCATCGAATGCCTCACCTCATTCCCGCGCGAGTTGCGACTCGTCGGCTAGATCAACGGCGCCCAGCCCCGGAGACCTGGCTCATCTCTTCCTTGCCATGCAGGGCGAGCACGCGCCCGGCGAGATAGAGCGACCCGCAGATCAGGATGCGCGGCGGCGGAGCGCCGAGCGCTGCCTGACGAAGCGCCGCTTCCAGGCCTACGGCGGTTTCGGCGGCCAGTCCCTGGGCACGGGCGGCATCGGCGAGAGCCTCGGCAGCAACGGCATTCTCCTCATCCGGAATGGTGAGCGTCACCACACGGCTGGCAATGCCCCTGAAGCAGCCGATGAAGCTTCCTACATCCTTGGTATTGAGCATGCCCCACACCAGAACCAGCGGCCGCGAGTGGCGTTCGTTAAGCTCAGAAAAGGCCTGCGCAATCACCCGTCCTGCGGAAGGGTTGTGGCCGCCGTCCAGCCACAATTCGGCGTCGGCGGGAATGAGGGCCGACAGTGCACCCGGACCCAGCCGCTGCATGCGGGCGGGCCAGGCGGTTGTGCGAAGGCCTTCGCCGATTTGCGCTTCGCCAATCCGCGAATCCCCGAGGAGGCGGATCGTTGCGATGGCGTTGCCGGCATTGTCAATCTGATGACGGCCCTTCAACTGCGGAAGCGGAAGGTCAAGAAGCCCGTTCTCATCCTGAAAGACAAGCCGGCTATGCTGCTCATAGGATTGCCAGTCCTGACCGGAGATATGCAGAGGTGAACGCAGGCGCGCCGCAACGCGTTCGATCTCCGCGCGAGCTTCGTCGGGCTGGACACCGACCACGGCGGTAACACCAGGCTTCAGGATTCCAGCCTTCTCATGAGCGATAAGACTCAGCGTATCACCCAGATACTGCTGGTGGTCGTAGTCGATGGTGGTGATGACGCAGGTCCGGGGTGCCTCAATCACATTGGTGGCATCGAGCCGGCCACCAAGTCCGACTTCAAGGATCAGGTAGTCCGCCGGAGTCCGGCTGAAGGCAAGAAAGGCAGCTGCAGTAGTGATTTCGAAGAAGGTGATGGGCTCACCCCCGTTGACCGCCTCGCATTCCTCGAGCAGCGCAGTGAGGTCGGGTTCCGATATCAGCTGACCCGCCACCCGGATGCGCTCATGGAACCGGACCAGATGAGGCGACGTATAGGCATGGGCGGTGAGACCCGCCGCCGCAATGATGTGCCGGAGATAGGCAACCGTGGAGCCCTTGCCATTGGTGCCCGCCACATGAATGACAGGTGGCAGACGGCGCTCCGGATGGCCCAGCTTCTCGAGCAGCGTCTGCATGCGCCCGAGGCTCAGGTCGATGATCTTGGGGTGAAGCGACAGAAGCCGCGTCAGAATGGCATCGCTGAGCGCCAAGGATCAACCCGCCGGAACGAGCGCGCTGGAAGGCAATTCGCCTGACGGCTCCTTCATCAGCATCCGCGCCATGCGGGCCAGCGTCTCACGCATCTGGTGACGGTGGACGACGATGTCCACCATGCCATGCGCTTCGAGATACTCGGCACGCTGGAAGCCCTCCGGCAGTTTCTCGCGGATCGTCTGCTCGATGACGCGCTGCCCGGCAAAGCCGATGAGAGCGCCGGGTTCGGCCACATGCACATCGCCGAGCATGGCATAGGAAGCTGTCACGCCACCAGTGGTCGGATGGGTGAGCACCACGATATAGGGGAGTTTTGCTGCACGCAGTTCCTGCACGGCAACCGTTGTCCGGGGCAGCTGCATGAGCGAGAGCACACCCTCCTGCATGCGCGCACCGCCGGAGGAGACGAAGAAGATGAAGGGTGTCTTCTTTTCCACGGCCTTGCGCATGGCGGTGATGATGGCATCGCCCGCAGCGAGGCCGAGAGATCCGCCCATGAAGGCAAAATCCTGAACGGCGATGGTGACGGGAAGGCCGCCCAGATCGCCAACGCCGGCCCGGATGCAGTCATCAACACCATTCTTGGCGCGGGCTTCCTTGAGGCGGTCGGCATATTTCCGCTCATCCCGGAACTTGAGCGGGTCGACCGGCGCCTGAGGCATCGAGATCTTCTCATAGGCGCCGTCGTCGAACATCGTGCCGAGTCGGACCTCCGGCGGCATCCGCATGTGATACCCCGACTGCGGCATGACATACTGGTTGGCCTCGAGATCCTTGTAGAACACCATCTGGCCGGAATCGGGATCTTTCACCCACATGTTTTCCGGCGTCTCGCGCTTGTCCGTGCCGAGGATCGAACGGATTTTCGGACGGACGAAGTTCTTGATCCAGTTCATCTCGCCCTAACTCCTCACGCCCTGCGCGATGTCGGCGACCAGCGCATGCACCGCCTTCGCCGTCTTCGCAGTGGCCTTGCCAGTCTTGGTGAGGCTCTTCTCGACAGCGCTGACCAGGGCGGAGCCGACCACCACACCATCGGCATCCCTGGCGATGGCGCGGGCCTGATCAGCCGTCTTGACACCGAAGCCCGCGCAGATCGGCAGGCCCGTGTGCTTGCGCAACCGGTTGACATTGGCCTTCACACTCTTGAGATCAGGCGCCTTGGTTCCGGTGATCCCCAGCACCGAGACATAATAGACAAAGCCCGACGTGTTGCGGAACACCTTGGGCGCCCGCTTGTCGTCAGTTGTCGGTGTGGCGAGGCGGATGAAGTTCATGCCTGCCTTCAGCGCGGGCAGGCAGAATTCCGTATCCTCTTCCGGCGGCAGATCGACGATGATGAAGCCATCAGCGCCTGCGGACTTTGCGTCCTTCAAAAATTTGTCGACGCCATAGACATAGACCGGGTTGTAATAGCCCATCAGCACGATGGGCGTATCCCTGTCGGTCTTGCGGAACTCCTTCACCAGTTTCAGCGTCTTCTTCATGTTCTGGCCAGCCGCGAGCGCGCGCAGGCCCGCCGCCTGAATCGCCGGGCCATCGGCCATCGGATCGGTGAAGGGCATGCCGATCTCGATCACGTCAGCGCCCGCCTTCGGCAGCCCACTGATGATCTTGAGCGATGTCCCATAATCCGGATCACCCGCCGTCACGAAGGTCACGAGCGCGGCGCGGCCTTCCTTTTTCAAAGCCTCGAAGCGGCGGTCGATGCGGGTACTCACAGCTTCGTCCCCAAAATGTCGGCCACCGTGAAGATGTCCTTGTCGCCGCGGCCGCAGAGATTCATCACCATCAGGTGGTCCTTCGGCTTCTTGGGCGCGATCTTCATGACATGTGCCAGAGCGTGGCTCGGCTCCAGCGCCGGGATGATGCCCTCGAGCTGGCAGCACAGCTGGAAGGCCTCGAGGGCCTCCTTGTCGGTGGCCGAGACATATTCGACGCGACCCATGTCATGGAGCCAGGCATGTTCCGGCCCGATGCCCGGATAATCGAGTCCTGCCGAAATCGAGTGGCCCTCAATGATCTGGCCGTCATCGTCCATCAGCAGATAGGTGCGGTTGCCGTGCAGCACGCCCGGCTTGCCGCCGGCGATCGAAGCTGCATGCTTGGTTTTGGTCCTGAGGCCAAGGCCTGCCGCCTCGACGCCTATGATCTCGACATCCTTGTCGTCAAGGAAGGGGTGGAACAGGCCCATGGCATTGGAGCCGCCGCCGATGGCCGCGACCAGCGAATCCGGCAGGCGGCCCTCACGCTTCAGCATCTGGGCCTTGGTTTCACGCCCGATGACGGATTGGAAGTCACGCACCATTTCCGGATAGGGATGCGGCCCCGCCACCGTGCCGATGCAGTAGAAGGTATCCTCGACATTGGCGACCCAGTCGCGCAGCGCCTCGTTCAGCGCATCCTTCAGGGTGCGCGAGCCGGACTTGGCGGGAACCACCTGCGCGCCCAGAAGCTTCATGCGGAACACATTGGGCTTCTGCCGCTCGATATCGACTTCGCCCATGTAGACGATGCATTCGAGGCCGAAGCGGGCGCAGGCCGTGGCGGTGGCGACGCCATGCTGGCCGGCACCAGTCTCGGCGATGATGCGCTTCTTGCCCATGCGGCGGGCGAGCAGGATCTGACCCATCACATTGTTGATCTTGTGGGCGCCGGTGTGGTTGAGCTCGTCGCGCTTGAAATAGATCTTGGCGCCGCCCAGGTGCTCCGTCATCCGTTCCGCGAAATAGAGCGGGCTGGGGCGGCCGACATAGTGTTCCAGAAATCCATCAAGCTCCGCCTGGAATGTTGGGTCGGCTTTCGCGTCCTTGTAGGCCTGTTCCAGCTCGAGGATGAGCGGCATCAGCGTTTCGGCGACGAAGCGGCCGCCATAGATGCCGAACAGGCCGTTCTCGTCCGGTCCCATGCGGAAGGAATTGGGGTTGGTCACGTTCATGTGGCGTCTGCTGCCTTTTTTCGGATGTTCAACAGGTTCTAGCGGGGGCGCTTCGCCGCCTCAATGAATTTCCGGATCAGGCCGGCGTCCTTGATGCCCGGCGCGGTTTCCACCCCGGAGGAGACATCGACGATGGGTGCGCCGGTGACCCGGATGGCCTCGGCCACATTGGCCGGATTGAGGCCGCCGGCCAGCATGAAGGCGGGGCGTTCTTCACCCTCCAGAAGGCCCCAGTCAAAGGCATGGCCGTTGCCGCCGGGCAGCGCATTCCCGAGCTTTTCCGGCGCCTTGGCGTCATACATGATGAGACTCGCCGCTTCGCAATAGGCAGCGGCAGCGGCAATATCCGCCTGATCCTTCACCCGGATGGCCTTGATCACCGGCTTGCCCGTCAGCCGGCTGATTTCGGCCACGCGGGCCGGGGTTTCCCCGCCATGCGCCTGGATCAGGTCAGGATCGACCCGGGCTGCAATCTCCTTGAGAAATCCGTCTTCGGCGTCGACGACCAGTGCGACGACACGGGCACGCCCACGGGCCCGGCGGGCCAGATCCGCCGCTCGGTCCAGCGTCACATTGCGCGGACTCCGGGGATAGAAAACAAGGCCGACATAGTCCGCCCCGGCAGCAAGGGCAGCATCGACCATCTCCGGCGTCGAGAGCCCGCAGATCTTGACCTCAGCCGGCATCGAGACCCGCCCCGATTGCCTGCGCCGCCTGCGCCGGATCTGCGGCCCCGGTGATGGCACGGCCGATCACCAGTATGTCCGCCCCGGCGGCACGCGCCGCCGCGGGGGTCGCCACCCGTTTCTGATCCTGGGTGGCTGAATCCACCGGCCTTATCCCGGGCACCACGGTCAGGAAGTCACGGCCGAGATCGTGGCGGATGCCAACCAGATCATGCGGGCTGCACACCACGCCGTCGAGTCCGGCGCGCTTCGCGAGCGAGGCGAGGCTTCGCACATGGGCTTCGGTGTTCTTGGCCGTCTCGAAGCCAGCCTGCCAGATGTCATCATCCGAGAGGCTGGTGAGAATGGTGACCGCGATGAGCTTCGAACGCCCGGCCACGGCGTCTGCCGCCGCCTTCATCATGTCGAGGCCGCCGGTGGCGTGGAGATTGACGATGGCGGGCCGCGGCTCGATCCGCATCAGCGCCGTCATCGCCGAGGCAACGGTATTGGGAATGTCATGGAGCTTGAGATCAAGGAACACCGGCAGGCCGGTGTCCGCCACCCTGGCGTAGCCGGCCACACCATGGGCGTAGAAGAACTCCATGCCGACCTTTGCCCAGCCCACATGCGGCTTCAGGGCGCGCGCCAGTGCCACCGCCTTCGCGAGGTCGGGCGTGTCGAGGGCGACGCAGATCGGATTGGCGGGCATCGGCAAGGCTCCGGCTGTTCAGCGCGCCTTTTGATACAGCATGATGGCGGTGGCAAGGTCCTCGATCGCGGTCCCGGCCGACTTGAACAGCGTGATGTCCGTGGCAGAGGACCGGCCAGGCGCGGCGCCGCGGCAGAGATCGAAGAGATCACCGCGGATGTCGGCGAAGTCGAAGCATCCCTCGTCACGCGCCTGCAGCAGGTCGCCGGCCTCGGCCAGAGCACCGTCCCTCGTATCGACATAGACTGCAGCACGCGCCACCACCTCGGCGTCGGTCTCGCGCATCGCGGGCTTGAAGGCGCCGGCGAGATCGACATGCGTGCCGGGCGCAAGCCAGGCACCTTTCAGGACCGGCGCTGTGGCACTCGTGACGCAGCTGACGATGCCTGACTGGGCGACGGCGGATGCAAGGTCGGTGACGGCGCTCGCCACAAAACCCGCGGCTGCGAGGGCCCCGGCGAGTGCAGTGGCCTTGTCCTGTGTACGGCTGAAGACGAAGACCCGGCGGATGGGCCGTACCGCGGCATGGGCCGCCACGAAATGCGGCGCCAGCGCCCCTGCCCCGATGACGGTCATGGTGTCCACGTCCGGACGGGCAAGGTAATCGGCGGCGAGTGCGGAGGCAGCGGCAGTGCGCCGCCTGGTGATCTCGCCGCCGTCCATCATGGCGACGGTCTCACCGGTCCTCTGATCAATGAGCAGATAGCTCGCCTGGATCGTGGGCAGACCGCGGGCGGCGTTGTCGGCCTTGAACACAACGGTCTTGAGACCCACCCACTCCTCCGACCAGGCCGGCATCAGCAGCAGGGTCGAGACCGGCGAGATCTCATGGTGATGCCGGACAGGCGTTTCGATCGCTTGGCGAAAGACGCCCCGCAGCGCCTCCACGATGTCGCCATAGGGCGCAAGCCGCGCCACATCGGCGGCGGACAGCGTGATCAAGGTTCGTGCTCCTGACGGACAGCAGGAAGCGACTGGTGCCATTCGCGCTTCTCGCGTTCATGAGCCTGCTGGGTGCGGATCAGTTCGATCCTGGCCTCGCGGCTGGCGCGCCGATGTCTGGCGTTGCCGCGCCAAGCCACGAACCAGCCCGCGAGAATGCCGATGAACACGCCGGCGAACAATATGCCCCACAGCGGCAGGCTGAGCGTTGCGAAGGGATGCACGCGGTTGACCGGATCGAAGGACACCGTCACCCAGTCGCGGTTGGCCACGGCAAAGCCGATACCGATGACTGCCAGCGGCAGGCCAACGACCCAGTTGAGAATTCGCTTGAACGTCATGGCCGCCGTTCTACGCCGCCAGATGGCGGCGCGCAATCAGCCCTTGCCGTTGAGGCGCTCGCGCAGTTCCTTGCCGGTCTTGAAGAAAGGGACGCGCTTGGCCACGACCTCAACCGCCTCGCCGGTGCGCGGATTGCGCCCGGTGCGGGCGCCGCGGGCCTTGGCCGAGAAGGCCCCGAAGCCGCGCAGTTCAACGCGGTCGCCGTCCTTGAGCGCGTTGATGACCTCGTCGAGCACCGTATTGACGATGCGCTCGATGTCGCGGTGATAGAGGTGCGGGTTCTTTTCAGCGATCTTCTGGACGAGTTCGGACTTGATCATGACGCCACCCTGTTTAGCGTGCAGGGTGCCAAAGCACGAGAAGCCCGTCAAGCTGTGCGCTTTGGGCAGCCGAGCGCAGGCTTTCGAGGCCCAGGGCCCGGAGGGCCGCGTCGGCAGCCACCAGTCCGAGCCCGGTCGGGTCGGCGGTGGTCTTGGGCTTCCAGTCGACGATGGGCAGCTTCGCCTCCAGCTTGCGGTCCGTTTCCAGCCACGATATGGCGGTTTCCTCATCGCCCAGCGCATCGATCAGCTTCACATCCAGAGCCTGCCGTCCCGTGTACACCCGGCCGTCCGAGAGCACGCGCACCCGGTCCATGGGCAGTTGGCGGCGCTCGGCGACAAGGCCCGTGAACCACCGGAAGCCGTCCTCGACCATTTCCATGGATACCGCGCGGGCCTTCTCGGATACAGGCCTGTAGGGCGAGGGTTCGGCTTTCATGTCACCGGATTTCAGTTCCTCCATCCGGATGCCCAGCGTGTCGAGCAGCTTCGAGACCTCCGGGAAACTGAAGATCACGCCGATCGAGCCGGTGATTGTGTTGCCGCGCGCC
Source organism: Hyphomicrobiaceae bacterium (assembly GCA_900298995.1). GTDB lineage: Bacteria > Pseudomonadota > Alphaproteobacteria > Rhizobiales > Aestuariivirgaceae > Aestuariivirga. The sequence goes on from OMIC01000040.1 coordinate 108,107, forward strand.
ACGATGCGGTCGGCGGCAAGGGCAGTGATGTAGCCACCGGACGCCGCCACCGTGTCCATGACCGCCACAACGGGCTTCTTCGCGGAAATCCTCCGGATGGCGTCGTAGACCGCCTCCGAGCCGGCCGTGGTGCCGCCAGGACTGTCAATGCGCAGGATGACGCCCTTGACCTGATCCGCCTCCGACACCTCCTTGAGGAGGTCGAGCGTCTTCTGGTCGCCGGTGATCAGGCCATCGATGCGGATCCGGGCCAGATGGTTCTCGAACTTGCGGCCACCGCCCTCCCAGACCAGCGCGGCAAGCGCGACAACGGCCAGCACGACTGCAAGGATGCGCCAGAAGACCAGGCGGCGCCTCAGGCGGCGGCGCTCCACGATGAGTTCGGCGTCGGACATCATCACGTGCTCCCGGTCGAGGGTGGGCTCTGGTCCACAAGATCCATGGCCGGAACCATCGGTCCGGCCACGGCAAGCGTGCGGGATGCGCCGGCCGGGTCAGGCCCGGCCGCGCTCCGGTCAATCGTCCTTGGTCTCGTCCTTCTTCTTGAGCGCGGCGCCCAGGATGTCGCCCAGCGAGGCACCCGAGTCGGAGGAACCGTATTGCGCCACGGCTTCCTTCTCCTCGGCGATTTCGAGAGCCTTGATCGAGACGTTCATCTTGCGGGCCTTCTGGTCGAACACCGTGATCTTGGCGTCGAACTTCTCGCCCACCGCAAAGCGGTCGGGCCGCTGCTCGCCACGGTCGCGGGCCAGGTCGGCGCGCTTGACATAGGCGGTCATGTCGGTGCCGGCGACCTTCACCTCAAGGCCGTTGTCTTCCACCTTGAGCACTTCGCACGTCACGGTGTCGCCCTTCTTGAGGCCCGTCGCGGAGGCCACGGGATCCGAACTCAGCTGCTTGATGCCGAGCGAGATGCGCTCCTTCTCGCGGTCAACATCGAGGACGCGCGCCTTGACGCGGTCGCCCTTCTTGAAGTCCTTGATGGCTTCCTCGCCCGCCCGCTTCCAGTCGATGTCGGAGAGATGGACCATGCCATCGACCTCGCCATCGAGCCCGATGAACAGGCCGAATTCGGTGATGTTCTTGATCTCGCCCTCGACATTGCTGCCCGGGGGATGCTTGTCGGCAAAGGATTCCCAGGGATTCTTCTGGGTCTGCTTGAGACCCAGCGAGATGCGGCGCTTGGCCGAGTCGATGTCGAGCACCTGGACTTCCACCGCTTCCGAAGTGGAGAGAATCTTGCCCGGGTGAACGTTCTTCTTGGTCCAGCTCATTTCGGAGACGTGGATCAGGCCCTCGATGCCATCCTCGAGTTCGACGAAAGCGCCGTAGTCAGTGATGTTGGTGACCTTGCCCTTCACCTTGGCGCCGATCGGATAGCGTTCGGTGACGACTTCCCACGGATCCTTGTCCAGTTGCTTCATGCCCAGCGAGATGCGCTGCGTCTCGGGATTGATGCGGATGATCTGCACCTTCATCGTCTGGCCGACATGCAGGACGTCGGAGGGATGGTTGACGCGCTTCCAGGCGATGTCGGTGACATGCAGCAGGCCGTCGATGCCGCCCAGGTCCACGAAGGCGCCGTAATCTGTGATGTTCTTGACGACACCCTCCACCACCTGGCCTTCAGCGAGGTTCTGGACGAGTTCGGAGCGTTGCTCGGCGCGGGTCTCTTCCATGATGGCGCGGCGCGACACCACGATATTGCCGCGGCGGCGGTCCATCTTGAGGATCTGGAAGGGCTGAGGCACGTTCATGAGCGGGCCCACATCGCGGATCGGGCGCACGTCCACCTGGCTGCCCGGCAGGAAGGCTACGGCGCCGCCGAGATCGACGGTGAAGCCGCCCTTGACGCGTCCGAAGATCACGCCGTCCACCCGCTCGTTCTTGTTGGCCATCTGCTCGAGACGGGTCCAGGCCTCCTCGCGGCGCGCCTTGTCGCGCGAGAGCACGGCCTCGCCCATGGCGTTCTCGATACGCTCGAGATACACCTCGACGCTGTCGCCCACCTTGATTTCAGGGGTCCTGCCCGGCTGCGCGAATTCCTTGATCGCGATCTTGCCTTCGGTCTTGAGGCCCACGTCGATGATGGCGAAGTCATTCTCGATGTTGACGACGCGGCCCTTGACCACGCTGCCTTCGGCGGCGGGGTTGTCGGAATAGCTCTCGGCGAGGAGCGATTCGAAGTCTTCACGGGTGGGGGTGAGCGAGACGGCGGATTTCGCCATGTGGTGTTCTGTCCTGTACAAAAATCGAGGCTGGCCCGGCGAAAAAACCCGCTAGGACGTCCCGCATGACCCCGGTTGCTGAAATGGGGGTCCAGGCGGGCAAACTCGACCTGGCGTTTCAAGCATCGGATACCCCGCCCAGGCAGGCGGCAAGCCGTCTCCGAAGTCCTGAAACAAGATGGGGCGCTTTGGGCACCCCGGTTCATGTTCATGCCGCCCCTCAGGGCGCACGTCCTGCAACGGCGCCGCATATAGGTGAAAAATGGGGGTGGGGCAAGCCTTAGAAACCGGTGCGTCGTGCCTCGACTGCCCGGACAGCGGCAGCGATGGCGGCTGCGATGTCCATCTCGGAGGTGTCGAGGGTCACCGCATCCGGCGCCGCCAGGAGGGGGGCGGCGGTGCGCCGGGAATCCCGCTCGTCGCGCGCCCTGATATCGGCCAGCACAGCCTCGTAATCAGCGGCGCCAAGTTCCGTCTGGCGGCGCCTGGCGCGGACTTCGGCGCGCGCGGTGATGAACAGCTTGGCGTCGGCGTCCGGACAGACCACCGTGCCGATGTCGCGCCCGTCCAACACCGCGCCGGGGGATTTCCGGGCGAAGCTGCGCTGCAATTCGAGCAGCGCCGCCCGGACCTCGGGAATGGCAGCCACGACCGAGGCCGCCCCACCCACCTGCTCGTTGCGGAGTTCGGCGTCGGCAAAATCCTGGGGGTCCAGCTTCCGGGCGGCGGCGATTGCGGTGCTGGATGCAATGGGTGCGCCGCCCGCCCTGAGGGCCGCGAGCCCGACCATGCGATAGAGCGATCCCGTATCGAGAAAATGATAGCCGTAGTGCCTGGCCAGCGCCCGGGCGATGGTGCCCTTTCCCGCTGCCGCCGGGCCATCGACGGCGATGATCATCGGTCAGGGGCCTCGATCTTCGCGCCCATGCCGTTCATCAGGCCGGTGAAATCCGGAAAGCTGGTGGCGATGAAACGGCTGTCATCGACCCGTGTTGCCGAGGCTGCGGCAAAGCCCATGACAAGGAAGGACATGGCAATGCGGTGGTCCATATGGGTCACCACCGTGCCGCCGCCCAGCTTGCGTCCGTCTGCGCCTCCACCATCGACCTCCAGCCAGTCGCGCCCGGACCGCGTCGTGACGCCATTGGCGGCAAGACCGGCCTCGACCGCCGCCAGCCGGTCACTTTCCTTGACGCGGAGTTCCTCGAGGCCCTCCATGCGGGTGGTTCCGTCCGCGAAGGAGGCTGCCACCGACAGGATCGGATATTCATCGATCATCGAGGGCGCGCGGACAGCGGGCACAGTGACGCCCCTGAGCCTTGACGCCTTCACATGCAGGTCGCCCACCTCCTCGCCGCCGGCCAGCCTGCGGTTCTCGATGGCAATTGACCCGCCCATTTCGATCAGCGTGTCGATCAGCCCGGTGCGGGTGGGGTTCAGCATGATGTTCTCGATCACGATCTCGGACCCAGCGGTGACGAGCGCGGCGACCATCGGAAAGGCCGCAGACGACGGATCACCAGGCACGTCGAGGGCCTGGGCGGTCAGTTCATGCTGGCCTTCGATGGTGATGTGGCGGCCGTCCGGCTTGTGCTCGACTGCGAGCCTGGCACCGAAGCCCTTGAGCATGCGCTCGGTATGATCGCGCGTCGGGGTAGGCTCGATCACGGTCGTGCGGCCAGGAGCATTGAGACCGGCGAGGAGCACCGCGGACTTGACCTGCGCCGAGGCGACCGGAAGCGTGTAGGCGACGGGAACCGGGTTCCTGGCGCCGTGGAGCGTGATCGGGAGCCGTCCGCCCTCCGCCGTCTCGAACCGGGCGCCAAAGGCGCTGAGTGGAACCGTGACGCGCCCCATGGGCCGCCGGGAGAGCGAGGCATCACCCACACAGGTGGCGGTAAGCGGGGTGGTGGCCATCAGCCCCATGGCGAGCCGGACGCCGGTGCCGGAATTGCCGAAATCGAGCGGCTGGGCGGGCGACCGGAGGCCCGCCACGCCAACGCCCTGAACCCGCCAGACGCCGTCTGGCCCGCGCACGGCACTGGCCCCCAGCGCCGTCATGGCGCGGGCAGTGTTGATCACATCCTCCGCCTCGAGCAGGCCCCGGATGGTGGTCTCGCCGAGGGCGACGGCCCCGAACATGAGCGCCCGGTGCGACATGGACTTGTCGCCCGGCACCCGGACACGGCCACGAAGGCCCTGCGAGCGGCGGGACAGGAGGGGAAGCGGTGCAACGGCGGACGTCTGGCTCATGGAGTGCTCCGATACACGATCGGCGGGGACCGTTCCACCCCCCGGTCATTGGCTTTTGACATTGGGGCTGAGAAGTGCCATGGAGCGCGCCAATCATGTCAAAGCCCGAAGTTGAAAGGATCCCCCGTGGTCAAGGCTGAACTCGGAACCAAGCGGACGTGTCCGTCCTGCGCTGCCCGGTTCTACGATCTCCTGAAGAACCCCATCGTCTGCCCGAAGTGCGGAGCGAATTTCGTTGCCGCCGCCATCCTGCCGTCAAAGGGCGACATGCCGGCCATGGCGCCGGCACCGAAGCCGCGCGAGGTGGAGACCGAGGACCTCGAGACAGCGGATGTCGAGCTCGTGAGCCTTGAGGACGCCGAGGCGCCCGATGTGGCGGAAGACGACGAGACCGCAGGCATCGAGGACGTGGATCTCGGCGAGGAGGCTGGCGACGGCGAGGCCGAGGACGATACCTTCCTGGTCGAGGAGGAAGAGGAGGGCGACAACATGTCGGGTCTTCTCGATACCGGCGGCGGCAAGGAAGAGGACGAAGAAGGCTAAAATATAGCTTGCGCGCAACCGGCGGCGGAACTAGGTTCCGCCCCGCTCCGCCACCCCCATGTGGCGGATCCGATGGCAAGTACGGGGTCATAGCTCAGTTGGGAGAGCGCTTGAATGGCATTCAAGAGGTCGGCGGTTCGATTCCGCCTGGCTCCACCATCCGGTCCTGATCAGTCACCCAATTGCACGCGCTGGATGATGCCGGTGCCTGTTTGCACGCGGAGGAAGGGGCATGGCGGCGATCTATAGCGATCTCGAAGGCAAATGCGTTCTGGTGACGGGCGGAGGCTCCGGGATCGGAGAAGCCATCGTGCGCCAATTCGCGGCACAGAAGTGCCGGGTTGCCTTCATCGACATTGCCAGGGAGGCCTCCGAGGCGCTGGTCGCGGCACTGGCCGCCGGGGGCCATCAGGTGCGCTTCGAGCATGCGGATCTGCGCGACATCGAGGCCCTGCGCGCCGCCATCGCCCGCATCCGGAATGCATGGGGACCCATCGAAATCCTCATCAACAACGCCGCCCATGACGAACGTCACGTCACTGCCGAGGTAACGCCCGAATACTGGGATGACCGCATCGCCGTGAACCTCAAGCATCAGTTCTTCGCGGCACAGGCCGTGCTGCCCGACATGCAGGCGGCACGGACCGGCGTCGTCATCAATTTCGGCTCGATCTCCTGGATGATCGGCCAGGGCGGCATGGCCGCCTACACTGCCTCGAAATCGGCCATCCTCGGCCTCACGAGATCGCTTGCGCGAGACTACGGACCCTTCAACATCCGGGTCAATGCCATTGCACCAGGCTGGATCATGACCCAGCGGCAGATCGACAAGTGGCTGACGCCCGAAGCGCTGAAAGAACTCGAACAGCGCCAGTGTCTCAAGCGCAAGATCATGCCCGACGAGGTGGCGCGTTTCACGGTGTTCCTCGCCTCCGAGGAAGCCTCGGCCTGCACCAATCAGCAATATGTCGTGGACGGCGGCTGGATCTGACGCTGTTCAGATGCCGAGCGCGGCTGGCTGCACCGTCTTGAAGGCAGCAAGCGCCCCATCATCGAAATCGAGGGCTGCCAGCGCCTCCATCTTCCAGTCGGAATAGGTCGCGGCCGCACTTGCGGCAACACTGCCCTTGCCATCGAAATAGGTGCCGATCATGCGAACCGGCAGGCCGTTTGCCATATCGACCCAGATTTCGCCGGTGAACCGCTCGGCCATGACGGCCACGAGCCGTGTGGTTTCGGGCTGATCCGGCTGGCCCTGGGCAATGGCGATGACCGACGTGATCTTGCCGAAGCTCGCCTCCTTCACATCGGCAGCGAGCAGGCCCATGAAAGGCAGGAACAGGCGGTCGATGGCAAAGGCCGCCGCTGCGCCTTCCATGACCGGGACGACGGACTTGATGGCCAGCGACGGCCGGAACAGCACTCCTTCACCATCTCGCACAAGAAGATGAATGTCGGGTCCGCCGGGACCGTAGGCGACGAGCAGACCGCGGCCGCGCAGGAAGCTGACGGACACCGTATTGCCAGGCTGCAGCATGTCCGCACCCGATGCCATCGCGCCGAATGTGTATTCGGCTGAGAACGAAACTGCGGAGGCAGTCTGCAAAGCCTTGGCCATGGCGTCAATGACACCTGTGGCATCAGGCGTCGCCGCCATCGCGCACGGCAATCGATTTGCACCGGCAAGAAAGGCCAAAGTACCGGCGCAGAAGCCTCTACGACCCAGAACTGGTAACGTTTTCATTGCTTCAGACTCATATTTGTATTTCTGAATTTGATTTCATTCTAGTCGATCGGGTGAATGATTGCTATCGATCCTTTATCGAGTGGTCGTTGCCTTGCCAGGACCGCTCACTGACCCGGACGCGCACAATCATTACATGAGGACATTCGCCAATGGCTGACCTGATTGCAATCACATTCGAGGATGAGGCCAAGGCCGAAGCGGCGCGCAAGCGCGTTCTGGAGCTGCAGACGGAGTATCTGATCTCGCTCGAAGACGCCGTTGTTGTCTCCAAGGATGGCGAAGGCAAGATCAAATTGCACCAGATGTTCAATCCGACCGCCGCGGGCGCGGCATCCGGGAGCTTCTGGGGCCTGCTGGTGGGCCTGGTGTTCTTCAATCCGCTGCTGGGCGTTCTCGTCGGTGCGGCCTCGGGTGCCCTGGCTGGCAAGCTGTCCGACTTCGGCATCAACGACGAGTTCATGAAGAGCGTCGCAAATTCACTCCAGCCCAATCATGCCGCACTCTTCCTGCTGGTGCGCCAGATGACCACCGACAAGGTGGTGGCGGGTCTGCAGGAATTCGGCGGCACCGTGCTGCGCACGTCGCTCGACGAGAGCAAGGAAAAGGAACTGCGCGCCGCCCTTGAGGAGCACATGAAGACCGGCACGCCCGCGGCGTGAGCCTGCCCCCTCTCAGCTGTCGGAAAACAGCTCATAGACCTCGGAGGAAGCCTTGGCAGGGGTGACCCCTCCCTTGGCAAGCCTTTGGGCAAGGCTTGCCAGCTTGAGTTGCGCCGTTGCTGCCCTGCCATCGACCGACCAGTCGGGCGAGGACAACTGCGCCGTATTGGCCGCAAAGGATGACAGCGCCAGCAAGGTCTGGTTCAAAATGTCCAGAAGTTGAAGATTCTGGATGCTGCGTGCATCCAGAACGCCAGCGTGGCGCTCGATCATGTCATCGACCGAAGCCTCCATGTCGGCCGCCATCAATTGCAGCGCGCCGAGCTCGTGTGCGAATTGCTGCAGCAGCGTGGGCAGCGGAAGCAGATAGGGCGTATGCGGCGGACGCGGATCAGGTATGGCCATGTCAGAACAGCTCCAGTTCGCCGCCTGCGGATGGCGGCATCTCGGGAAGGATGCGCGGAAGTTCTTCAGTGGCACGCACCAGTTTCTGGCGCACACGACCGTTCGAGGGCCAGAACTGGATGCGTCGCCCCGTCTCGCCGCCAAGGCTGCCGCCGACAATGGCGATCCCCTCGCGCCGCAGGAATTCCTGCGCAAATCTTGCATTGGCGGAACCAAAATCACCCAGACCTCGCATGGTGCGCGCACCTCCGAACAGCTTGGCTTCGAGGCGATGGCGCAGGGCGCCCTTCTTGAGCAGGCCGTTGATCAGAAGTTCCATGAGATGAACACCGTGCCGCGCGACCAGGGGCGACGCCGTATCCTCGCCCGGCAGCAGGAAATGGTTCATGCCGCCGACCTTCGCGATCGGATCATTGATGCAGGCCGCGACGCAGGAACCGAGCAGCGTCGTGATGGAGAGGTCCTCCGCGCCGCTCACGTGATATTCGCCCTGAACGATGTTGATGCGGTTGTTTTCCATTGGCGGGACTTACACCAGCTTTCCGACCACGGCTTCGATCGCCGCCTTGAGCGTGGCGGGCGTGAAGGGCTTGGCGAGAAAATTGTTCAGGCCGTATTTCTTGCCCTCCTCGATCATCGCCCGGTCGCCTTTTCCGGTAACGAGAATGAAGCAGCATTGCCGCGTCGGCCCGAATTCACGCAGCGCCTTGAGAAGCTGCAATCCATTGAGCTTGGGCATGTTCATGTCCGAGAACACGATGTGGCAGGGATTGGCCATCATCTGCTGAAGCGCCTGCTCGCCATCCGCCGCCAGCACGATGTTCTTGATGCCAATGCCGTTGAGGCTGTCGACCAGAAGCATGCGGCTGACGGACGTATCGTCGGCGACCATGACCTTCAGATGCTGCATGTAGGGCATGATACGCTCCGCTATAGCCTGCCGGCCGTTGCCTCGATGATCGCGTGACCGATCCGCGAGATGGAATACTGGGCGTCAACCGCGCCGAGTTCGACAGCGGCCTTCGGCATGCCGTAGACAATCGACGTCGTTTCATCCTGCGCCATGGTCCGCCCGCCCGCCTGATGGATGTCGAGCAGGCCCTGGGCTCCGTCGCGGCCCATGCCGGTGAGAAGCACGCCGATGGCGCGCGGCCCGAGTGAACGGGCCATGGAGGAGAATAGCCGGTCAACCGATGGACAATGGCCGTTGACCAGTGGGCCGGGTTTCAGGGCACAGGCAAAGGTTGTGCGGCCTGCCACTTCGAGGTGCAGATCACCGCCCGGTGCGATGTAGACCGTGCCGGGCAGCAACGGCGCGCCCACCGTCGCCTCAACCACGTGCGGCGCGCACATCTTGTCGAGCCGCACCGCCAGATTGTGAGTGAACACGGGGGGCATGTGCTGGGTGATCAGGGTCGGCGGGCAGTTGGCGGGAAAGGCCGTCAAAATGGAGATCAGGGCTTCAACACCGCCGGTCGACGACCCGATCGCCACCACCTTGCCATCCGGCTGGTAGGAACTGCTGACCTGCGGCGTCTGCACCACTGCCTGCGCCACGGGGGCGCGACGCTTGACCTTGGACGCCACCCTTATCTTGGCGGGCAGCTCATCGAAGCTGTTAGGGTGTTCCGCCGAGGGCTTGACCACACAATCCACCGCACCCAGTGCCAGGGCAGCGATGGTCGTGTCCGTTCCCCTCGCGGTGAGCGTTGAGACCATGACCACCGGCATGGGCCGCAGCCGCATGACCTTCTCGAGAAACGACAGGCCATCCATCTCGGGCATCTCGACGTCAAGCGTCATGACGTCAGGGGTGAGCAGCTTGATAAGTTCGCGCGCCTGCTGGGCCGACTTTGCGGAGCCCACCACGTCGATGTCAGGGTCGTTTTCAAGGACGCGCGTCACCAGCTGGCGCATGGTCGGTGAATCGTCCACAACAAGCACTTTGATCTTGCTCATGCCACCGCACCTCCACGCTTGCGGTAAACGGTTGTTCCGTCAATCTTGAAGAGCACCTCAGCAGGGCCGATGAGGCGCTCGGAGTGCCCGAGATAAAGGTAGCCGCCAGGCCGGATCAGCGATGAGATGCGGTTGAGAAGGCGCATCTGCGTCTTCTCGTCGAAGTAGATCACCACGTTGCGGCAGAACACCGCGTCAAAAGGACCGCGCATGGGCCAGGCGCCAATGAGATTGAGCTGGCGGAAGGTGACGAGTCCGCGAGGCCCCTCATCAAGGCGGCTGTGACCCGCGCCTGCGGGCTCCATCCAGCTCTGCCGGAGCTCCTGTGGTACGCTGGCCAGTTCCTCGGCCGGATAGATCCCGCGCCGCGCTGTCTCGAGCACCTGCGGATTGATGTCACTTGCGAGGATGCGCACATCATAGGAGCGCGCATCCGGCAGCAGCGACAGAATGCTGAGGGCGATCGAATAGGGCTCCTGACCGCTTGAACAGCCCGCCGACCAGATGCGCAGCCGCCCGCCACCCTTGATGTCCTTGACGGCCGGCGCGACGAGATGCTCCTTCATGTGGTCGAAGTGATGCGGTTCGCGGAAGAATCTTGTGACATTGGTGGTGAGCGCCGCAATCATCTGGGCGCGCTCGGCAGCTCCGTCCTCGGATCCCACAAGCGCACAGTATTCGCGAAAATTCTCGAGGCCCAGCATCCGCAGCCGCTTGGCAAGACGCGAATAGACGAGGTTCGCCTTGGTGGACGGCAGGTGGATGCCCGCATCCTCATAGAGGGTGGTCGCGATGAACTCGAAATCACTCCAGTCGAAACCAAACTCGCCCGCAGCGAGTGGCTGTGGCTCCGGAGACGCCACAGATGCTGCGGCCGACTTCGTCATGCAGCCTCGAGCTCCATGGCAGGCAGGACATTGTCGAGCGTGATGACCGAAATCATGCGGCCATCCATGGCAATGACACCACGCACGAAGGTGCGCGCCAGATTGGAGGCGACATCGGGCGTCGCCTGGATGCTCGTATCCTCGACCGAGAGGATATCCGAAACGGAATCAACAAGCAGACCGGCCGCGCGCTCGCCCACCTGCGCCACGATGATGACATGGCGGGCCGTGGGTTCGGTCCCCGGAAGACCCAGACGCACACCGAGGTCGACGATGGGAAGGACGACACCGCGGAGATTGATGACGCCGCGAATATAGGAGGGCGCCCGCGGTATGGCGGTTGCAGGTGTCCAGCCGCGGATCTCGCGTACCGACATGATGTTGATGCAGAATTCAAGTCCGCCAGCACGGAAGGCAACGAATTCCGCTTCACGGGCAAGGTCATGGGGTGATTTCTCGATCATGGTTCAGCTCGCTTTTGCAAAGGGTATTTCGGTTGAGCTCCAGTCGTGATGGCGCAGGCCCACGAGGGCATCGACATCAAGGATCATGGCCACCCGCCCGTCGCCAAGGATGGTGGCGGCCGCGATACCGTCCACGCGCTTGTAGTTGGTCTCGAGACTCTTGATCACCACCTGCCGCTGATCCTGGATGTTGTCGACGAGCAGCGCGCTGCGGCTGCCGTTCGCCGTCTCGATCAGAATGGCTACGCCCGAGCGCACCTGATTGGCTGGTGGCCTGACGCCCAGTTCAGCGCCGACATCGATGAGCGGTACCAGAACATCCCTCACGCGGAGGACAAAGGAATGCTCGCCCACATGGTGTATGCGCGACTGTTCATGCTTCACCGTTTCCACAATGGCGGTGAGCGGAATGACGAAGGTCTGTTCATCGACCGTGACGACAATGCCATCGAGCACGGCAAGCGTCAGCGGCAGGCTGAGCGTGAAGGTCGACCCCTGTCCCGGCGAGGACGCAATGGAGATGCGGCCACCCAGCGCCTGGATCGAGCGCTTGACCACATCCATGCCGACGCCGCGACCCGAGATGTTGGAGATCGACTGGGCGGTGGAGAAACCGGGGAGAAACAGAAGATTGTCGATTTCACTGTCGTTGAGTTGCGAATCCGGCGGCACCAGGCCGTTGGCAATAGCTTTCTGGAGAACGCGCGGACGGTTGATGCCCGCACCATCATCGCTGACTTCGATGATGACCCGGCCGGAGCGATGCGCTGCGGCGAGCCGTACGGTGCCCTCCGGCGCCTTGCCAGCAGCGATGCGCTGTTCGGGGGTCTCGAGACCGTGATCAACGGCGTTGCGGATCATGTGGGTGAGCGGGTCCGCCAGGAGCTCGACAACCGTCTTGTCGACCTCCGTTGCCTCGCCTTCGGTCCGCAGGCGGACATCCTTGCCTGTGGCGTCAGCCACTTCACGCACGATGCGCGACATGCGCTGGAACAGCGGTCGGACCGGCTGGGCGCGGATCGCCATGACGCTTTCCTGGATCTCGCGTGTGAGTCGCTCGAGCTCTTCGAGGCTGCTGGTGACCTCGCGGTCACGCACATGGCTCGAATGCAGAACCCGCTGCGTCAGCATGGCCTGATTGATGACAAGCTCGCCCACCAGATTGATGAGACGGTCCACACGGTCGAGATCGACACGGATGGTCGGCTGAACGGCCGTCCGGGCACTGGCCTTGGGCTGCGCGGCAGCTTCCGCTTCGGCGGGTGCTGGCAACGGTGCGACGGAGGGTGGGGGTACAGCCACATCTGCCTGACCATCCTGCACAATGCGCGGCGGCGGACCGGAGGCTTCAGGAGCGGCCGCCATGACGGCGGGCTGAGCTGGCAGGCCCACCTCAATCGAGAGGTCGCAGTCGCCATCGACGAAGTCGAAGACTTCCTTCACCGCAGCGATGTCGCAATCCGATTCGAGACGGAGCTCCCATGAGAGGTAGCTGTCCTCGGGCTCCATGGTGTCGAGGAACGGCAGATTCTTGATGTCGCACTGCGCCTGGAGCCGGCCAAGCCTTGTCAGTTCCCGGAACAGGGCCAGCGGATCATTGGCCTTTGCAAAGAGCTCGCGCAAAGGCCGGAAGCGGATGAGAAAGCTGCTGCGGGCGGGGGCCGTCGTGGCTTCGGGTGCTGCATCCTCACCCGAGAAAGCGGTTGTGACGGGCTGGAAATCAAGGCTCTGAAAATCATCGTCCTCGGCTGCTCCGCCCGCCCCGCCGAGGAGCGCGTCGAACTCTTCTTCAATCGCCGCATAGGGCGCTGTGTCCAGCACCGCACCGTCACGGCTTGCCGACACAAGATCGGAGAGTGCATCGGCCGCCCGCAGGAAGAGTTTCATCGCGTCGGCGTCCGGCACAATGCTTCCGGACCGAACCTTGTCGAGCGCCGTCTCGAAGACGTGCGCAAAGCTGACAAGCGTATTGAGCTTGAAGGCTCCGGCTCCGCCCTTGATGGAATGCACGGCGCGGAACACCGCATTCACCAGTTCGGAGTCGGCACTGCCCTCCTGCATGCCGAGCAAGCCATTCTCCAGGGCGGTAAGCTGCTCCTCGCATTCCTGGAAGAAGGTCAGCCGGATTTCGGCCATCGGATCCATCGGTGGCTCCCGTCAGGCGGCGACGCGGCGAATGGCGGAGACCAGCTTCACGGGATCAAAGGGCTTGACGATCCAACCCGTGGCGCCCGCCCGGCGTGCGCGGAGCTTCTTTTCCTCGTCGCTTTCAGTGGTCAGGACGAGGATCGGCACCGCGCGGTACTTTGCATCCTGGCGCACCGCCTCAATGAATCCGAAACCATCCATGCGGGGCATGTTGATGTCGGTGATGATGACCTCAGGCATTTCCTGGCGGAGGACATCAAGGCCATGCAGCCCGTCCTCGGCCTGGATGACGCGGAAGCCCGCGTCGGTCAGCGCCATGCGCAGCATGTCGCGCATGGTGCGGGAGTCATCAACGGTCAGGATCGTCGCATTCATGATGGAATTCCTTCGCCTTGGAGAAAGTCCGGCGGAAAGCCGAGGAGAGTTGCCGCATCGAGCAGGGCAGAAGATGGAGAAGCGATGTGGAAATCATGCCCGTCTGATATCCACGTCATCCAGGCCGAGAGAAGCGCCTGAAGGGCCAGCGTCGAGACCCGGCTCACCTCGCCGGCTTCCAGAATGACGGCCGTGTTGCGGGCCTTGCGGAGATCACGCAGCAGGTCTTCCATGGCTGTCGGATCAAGCGCCGCCTTGAGCTTCAGGACCGTGTTGCCGCAGGAGTCCGGCGCGGGCCCGGTCATCCGGTCAACCCCGCGGCCGGAAAACGGAAACAAGTCATACCGGGGACTCCCTGCTATGGTCTCGGAAATCCACGCTAGGCAGAGAAGTTTGTGCCAGGCTGGAAACCCGCACCTGCGGGCGCCAGAGAGCGGAGTCAGACCGCCTGATGCCGGTTGGCGCCCATTCTGGCCTGCAGATGGGCAAGGTCATCCGGGCCCAGCCTCAGCCGGGCAATCGGCATGATCAGCGCGTTTTCCCACTGCACGTGGCGCCTGTAACGCTCGAAGAAGCCGCGAAGCATGTAGCCCAGCATGTCCGGATTGTCCGGCCGCCCGCCCCGGGCAAGCGTGTCGAGAGCCTCGGCTATCTCGGAGGCGAAGTCATTGTCGGTGGCATGCTCGCTCGCCAGGCGCTCGAGAATATGCCCAAGCCCGTCTTCCGGCAGGGCGCGCAGGCGCAACAGCGGAAACAGGGCCTCCTCCTCGTCATGATGATGAAGCGGCAGGTCGAACTGCAGGCAGGCGGCAACCTGGGCACAGAGCCGGCGGTCCACCTCATCGGGCAGGCCGTCGGCGATCCGTTCCATGGCGTCGCACATCTCGGCCTGCATGGCATGGGCGCTGGCGATCACATCGAGCGGGTTCCTGGCAAGGGCGCTGGTGCGGACTCTGGGGGGCAATTGGGCCATGCGCGGTGGGGATCCTTGACGGCGGGTCCCCAATCTCGGAGCAGGCACAAGACGAGTCCTTGATATGGATCAAGCCCTTGATGGATGGCTGCGCAAGGCCGCCTCGACCGCCGCCCGCCTGGGCAGCGGCGCGATGGCGCCATAGCCCAGCGTCGACAAGCCAGCGGCCGTATTTGCGAATTCGGCAGCTTCGGCAAGCGGCACGCCTCGGGCACGTTCGGCGAGGAGTGCCCCTGTGAAGGCATCGCCCGCTCCCGTGGCGTCAACGGCGGCAACCGGCCGCCCCGCCACGTGGACATGGCCCGACGCGGAGGCCACAAGCGCGCCGTCCCGGCCCAGGGTGACGATCACCGCGCGGGCGCCGAGGTGCAGGAAATGTCCAGCCATAGCGCCAGGGTCCCGAAGATCCAGCAACGCCGTGCAATCCTCGGCTGAGGTCTTCACAATATCGGCCTGCGCCGCCGCCCGCTCGATGACGCCGCGCGCCACATCGGGCGGCCACAGCCGGGGACGGTAATTGGTGTCGAATGACACTTCGGCGCCGTGAGACCTGGCGATGGCGATGGCGGCAAACACCGTGTCGGCGGCAGTGGCGCTGATGGCCAGACTGATGCCCGAGGCATGGAGCACGCGTGCCGACGCAATCTGCCGGTCGTCGAGATCGGCGGGCGTGATGAGGCTGGCGGCCGATCCTGTGCGGCGATAGGTGAAGACATGACCCTGCGGGCCATGGGTCACGAAATAGAGGCCAGTCGGTGCGCCAGGCGCAGCGCGCACACCCGCCATGTCGATCGCCTCACGGCCCATGACGTCGCGGATCTCCTCGGCAAAGATGTCCGTTCCGAGCATGGTGATGCAGGCACAGCGGCTGCCGAGTCGCGCCGCGGCAATCGCGACATTGAGCGTGTCACCGCCGATGCCGGGAAGAAAACGCCCGTCGGGCTGCCGGTTCAGTTCATAGAGCGGCTCGCCGATCGAGACGAGGTCGAGTTCCGGCACGGCGGATCAGGCCGCCACGCCCTGCAGCGCGCCAGGGCCCGGAACAGCTCCGGGCGGGCACTTGCCCGCAATGATCATGCCAAGCACCTCGTCATGATCAACGTCGCTGGTACGGGCGGTTCCCACTACGCGGCCGTTCTTCATGACCGTCAGCCGGTCCGCGAGATCGAACACATCATGCAGGTCATGACTGATCAGGAAGATGCCGATGCCTTCCGCCTTGAGCTGCTTGATGAGTTCGCCAACCTGCGCGGTCTCCTGCGGACCCAGCGCGGCGGTGGGTTCATCCATGATCAGGATACGGGCATTGAAGTGGATGGCGCGTGCAATGGCCACCGACTGGCGCTGGCCGCCGGAGAGCTCCTTCACCGGTTCCTTGAAGCGACGGAAATTCGGATTGAGGCGGCCCATCACCTTGCGGCATTCGGCTTCCATCGCGGCATCATCGAGGGTACCGAAGCGGGTGCGCAGTTCACGGCCCAGATAGAGATTGGCGGCGGCATCGACATTGTCCGCGAGCGCCAGGGTCTGGTAGATCGTCTCGATGCCAAGCGCCTTGGCGTCACGCGGATTGTTGATCTCGACCTTTCCGCCATTGATGAAGATCTCGCCATGGTCACGCCTGTAGGCGCCAGACAGAATCTTGATGAGGGTCGACTTGCCGGCGCCGTTGTGGCCGAGCAGGCCCACGACTTCGCCGGGATAGAGATCGATCGAGGCGTGATCGACGGCCTTGATGCCACCGAAGGCAATCGAGATGTCCTTCATCTCGATGAGCGGCGGTCCGGCGCGCTCCACATGTGTGGGGTGCTTGTGCGATGGCTTTGACATGTGTTTTCCCTCCCGCTCACTTCACCCGGCGCCGGTAGACCTGATCGATCCACACCGCGAAGACCAGAACGCAGCCCACCACCATGTCCTTGGTGGCGGATTCAAAATTGAGAAGCGTCATGCCCGACTGCAGCGACTGCATCACCAGCGCGCCCAGCATGGCGCCATAGATCGTGCCGAGACCGCCGGCCAGCGAGGTGCCGCCGATCACCGCCGCCGCGATGACATAGAGTTCGTCGAACTGGCCCAATGCGTTGGTCGCCGAATCAAGACGCGCCGACGAGATGGATGCGGAGACGGCCGCCAGCATGCCCATGAGCGCGAAGACCAGCACGGTGATCTTGCGGGTGTTGATGCCCGCGAGTTCGGCGGCTTCCGGATTGCCGCCGATGGCGTAGATGTAGCGGCCGAAGCGGGTGCGGTTGGCAAGGAAGGTCATGGCGATGCCGATGCCGAGTGCGATCAGCACCGGGATCGAATAGCCAAAGGCGATGTTCATGCCCTCCGGCGGCACGGTCACGCCGGTCTGCTGCGCCCAGCGGTCGACGACACCCTTGGGCCAGTAATAGGCGTTCACCACCCAGGTGACGCCCAGCACGACGATGCAGCCCGCGACGGCCAGCACATATTCCGCCCACATGGGCCGAAGCGCGAAATTGAAGCGCTTGCGCTGCTTGCGGCCGTTGTAGATCATCGCAACAATGGCCGCGCAGATGACAAGACCGAGGATCCAGCTCGCGATTGCGCCGATCGAGCCCGGCGTTATGCCCGAAATGCCTCCACCGATGAGCTTGAAGTTCTTGTCCATGGGCGCCACGGTCTCGCCGCGGATCACCGACCAGGCGGCACCGCGCCACACGATGAGGCCGCCCAGCGTGACGATGAAGGATGGAATCCCGAAATAGGCAATGAGCGAGCCGTGGAAGGCTCCGATGGCCGCGCCGAGCGCGAGCCCCAGAGCCAGCGTGATGATCCAGATGGCCGGATGACCGACGCCGACCAGCGGTCCGAGCCAGTAGACCTGCATGGTGCCGATGCAGACAGCGGTGAAGCCGAGGATGGAACCGACCGAAAGATCGATGTGACGCATCACGATGATCAGCACCATGCCGGTGGTCATCACGGCGATTGAGGAGGTCTGGACCAGCAGGATCCACAGGTTGCGCGGTGTCAGGAAGCTGCCGCCCAGGAGGCCCTCGCCACCGCGCACGAAGGCACTGGCGGCATCAAAGCCGATCCAGATCACGAGCAGCGCACCGATCATGCCAAGCATGCGGGAGTCGATCTCGGTGGCGCGGAGGAAACGGGTCACCGCACCTTCCTGAGCCATCGCGGGCGTCTGGGTATTGTCGGTTGCGGCCATGCTCATGCCCCCCTCGGAACTGGTTCGATCTCCGGCGCGCCTGTGTCTGGTCACGTCCGGTTACGAAAACCGCGCCACTCCCGGAAGAGTGGCGCGGCGCTTATGTCAGATCAAGCCGTTGTGGAACGGCAGATCAGTTGCAGGCGGGAACAGAGCCCGCGGCCACGCCGGCGCAGACTTCGTCCTTGCTCACCCAACCAGCCTCGATCACCTCGTTCAGCTTGTCCTTGGTGACGGGGTTCGGCGGGATCAGCACGGCGTTGACTTCAACGCCCTTGGCACCACCCGAGAACTTGCCGACACCCGGCAGTTCGGCAGCGGCCTTGCCATCAGCGATCATGTTGGCGAATTCGGCGGCGGCCTTGCCGAGCACGCGCGAGTCCTTCCACACCGAGACCAGCTGGGTGCCGAGCGCGACGCGGTTCAGAGCGGCCTTGTCGCCGTCCTGGCCGGTGACCGGCACGGAGCCCGCGAGACCCTGGGCTTCGAGAGCGGCGACAACACCGCCAGCCATGCCGTCGTTCTCGGAGATGACCGCGTCAACCTTGTTGTTCACGGAGGTCAGGCACTGCTCCATGTTCTTCTGGGCAGCGTCCGGCTTCCAGCCGTCGGTGAAGGTTTCGCAGACATTCTTGATCTTGCCGGCGTCCATGTTGGGCTTCAGCACTTCCATGATGCCCTGGAACAGGAAGGTGGCGTTCGGGTCGCCCTTGTCGCCCTTGATGAAGGCGAAATCGCCTTCCTGCTTGCCCTTCTCGAGCATGGTCTTGGCCATCAGACGGCCAACGCCCACGTTGTCGAAGGTGACGTAGAGCGCATCGGGATGTTCGACGAGCACGTCATAGGAGATCATCTTCACGCCGGCGTCCGCGGCGGCCTGGAAGGCCGGCAGAATGGCGTCCGAGTCGAAGGCGACGACCAGAATGACGTTGCAGCCCTGCGTGATCAGGCCTTCGATGTCAGCCTGCTGCTTGGCAGCCGAACCCTGGGCATCGGCCGAGAAAAACTTGTTGCCAGCGCCTTCAACCACGGCCTTGATGGCCGCTTCGTCGGTCTTCCAGCGCTCTTCCTGGAACGTCTTCCAGGAAACGCAGATGTTCTTGCCGGCGGCTTCCGCCGACAGGGTGGACAGGCCGAGCACGAGCGCCCCGGCTGCCATGGTCATAATCTTGCGATACATTAAGGGTCCTCCTCCAGGCGACCACGATTTCCATGAGACGCCTCCCTGAAGCGGCTTTTCGCCACCGCACGGAAATCCTGGGTCCTGGACGTTCAGTTGTTTTATTTCGGCGTCCAAAAAAATGTTGCGACAATCCGCAGTAGGAGTCAATGTGCAATTCATGTGAAAGCTGATTGTGCGATGCACAATGTATGCTGCGTATGCGAAGTGGAACAATGCGGGAGAAGGCGAACAGCGATCTGGTACGGCGGCAGAACCGGCTTCTGCTGCTTGAGGCCTTGCGTCAGCACGGGCCGCTGGCGCGGGTTGAGCTTGGCCGCCACACCGGATTGTCGCCGGCGTCGATCACGTCGATCTCATCGCAGCTGATCGCCGAGGGCATTCTGGAACAGGCTGGCGAGCCCCAGGTTCCGGCTGACACCAGCCACCGTCGCGGGCGTCCGCTGACACAGATCGACATCAATCCGACCTGCGCCCATGTCGTCGCCGTCAAGCTCTCGATCGACGGCATTGATCTGGCGCTGGCCGACGGACGTGGCACCATCCTGTCGCGGCGCGCGGCACGCACGGCGACCTATGATGCCGACCCCAAGGGCTTCGGGCGGCTCGTCGCGGATGAGATCGCCGCCCTGCTCGCCAAGGCGCAGGTTTCACCCGGACGTGTGGCACGCATCGGCATCGCGGTGCAGGGGGTTGCCGACTCACAGTCCGGCACGGTGGTGTGGAGCCCTGCCTTCCGCATGCGCAACATCTCGGTGTCGGCGGCCATCGAGGACCGGCTCGGCATTGCCTGCACCCTCGCCAATGACGCCAACATGATCGCCGAAAGCCTGATCACAACCCAACGCAATACTTATGGCGACACCGCAGCGGTGATCTTCATCGGCTATGGCGTCGGCATGGGCCTCATCATCAATGGGCAGGTCTATCATGGGCCCAGTGGAGCTGCCGCTGAATTCGGCCACATGAACCACAAGCCGGATGGTCCCCTTTGCCGCTGCGGACGGCGCGGTTGCGTCGAAGCATATGCGGCAGACTACAGCCTGCGGCGCGGGGCGTCCGGCGAGGCTGCCACCCGCCCGCCCTCCGTCAACGCCATTCCGGAAGCGGAGATGCTGGCGCTGGAGACAGCGGCCGGGCACGGCGAGCGACTGGCGCGCGAGGCCTATGCCATGGCTGGCGAGGCCCTGGGTTTCGGCATGGCCCGCATCATGTCGATCCTCACCCCCTCCCGCATCGTCCTGACGGGGCCCGGTACACGGGCCATGCCGCTCATCGCGCCGCATATCGACCGCGCCCTGGCAGAGGGGGTGGTCGAGGAGTTGCACCGCACGACAAGGATTGAAGTGATCCCCACCGACACCGACATGATCGTCCGGGGTACGATCAATCAGGCACTGCGCACAGTCGATCGGGAAGTCTTCGCCAATGGCCCCTTCACGCCGCGTCGGCGGGAACTGGAACGCATTGCATGAAACTCACCCGCCGCCGCGCCCTTCAGTTCGGCGCCGCAATGGCGCTCATCGGATATCATGGAGGTCGCGCCCAGGCCCGCGACGCGGGTGACGGTCTCCGCCGCTGGTATCATCTCGTGCTACGGTTGGTGCGTCACACACCCACCTATTCGCCACCGGTGGCAAGTCGCGCCTTTGCCTATCTCGGCGTGGCTGCCTATCAGGCAGTGGCCTCAGGCTCGGCATCCTTGATTTCACTCGAAGGCCAGCTCAACGGCCTGACCGCACTGCCCAGACGCACCCCCGGGGAGAGCTACAGCGATGCGGTCATCCAGCACAGCGTGATGGCAACGGCGGTCAGAGCCTTTTTCGGCAACACCGGGCCTACGGGTCAGCGCGTGATGACCGCGACCGAGAAAAAGCTCAGGACCGATGCGCAAGCAGGCGTTGCCGAAGATGTCATCGCTCGGAGCATTGCCTATGGCGACGCGCTCACAGCCGCAATCATCGCCTGGTCGGAGACAGATGGCGGTGCGGTGATCGCCAACATGGGGTTTCCGCTCGACTACAAGCTCACAGCGGGCAAAGCACGCTGGGTGCCAACCAGCGCCATTCGCCAGCAGCAGTTCCCACTGCTGCCGGACTGGGGCAGGAACCGCACTTTCGCGATGCCCGATGGCGCGACCTGCCCGTTGCCGCCACCGCCTGACTACAGCGAAGATCCGGACTCCGATTTCTACCGCGAGGCACGCGAAGTCTATGACACCACGCGGAGCCTCACGGTCGACCAGGAAGCCATTGCACGCTTCTGGTCGGACGATCCAATGCTGTCGCCGACGCCACCCGGTCACTGGATCCAGATCGCGCTCGAGCGTCTGGCTGCCGAGTCGGCGAGCCTCGACCGGACCGCCGAGGTGCTGATGGTACTGGGCATCGCCATGGCTGATGCCTTCATCGGCTGCTGGAATGCCAAGTATCAATATGATCTGCTGCGGCCCGTCACCTATATCCGCCGGGTCATCGATCCCGCATGGGAGCCGCTGCTGATCACGCCGCCCTTTCCCGAATATCCGAGCGGACACAGCACACAGTCCGGCGCCGCTGCGGCGGTGCTGACCAAGCTCCTTGGCGCCAGGGTTTCCTTCACCGACACGACCCATGTCCGCGACGGGCTGGAGCCACGCCACTTCGCGAGCTTCGAAGCTGCAGCCCAGGAGGCAGGCATCTCGCGGCTCTATGGCGGCATCCATTTCCGCGCCGCCATCGAGAGGGGCCTCGATCAGGGACGCTGTATCGGGCAGCATGCGCTGGCCCTGCGCACCCGGAGCTCGACATGAAGCGCGTTGTGCTGGCCGTGCTTGCAGGTCTCGTGGTCCTGCGCCCGGCAGCCGCGTCAGAAGAGATGATCGTTCCGCGCTTCAGCGATGAAACGCAAGCCTCCGGCATCAACAGCGTCTATGCGGGCGAATGGCAATACATGGTGGGCGGCGGCGCCGCCGTCTTCGACTGCAACGCTGATGGGTTTCCGGACGTTTTGCTGGCGGGCGGGGAGAAGCCTGCGAACTTCTATGTCAACACCGCGCGGCAGGGCGGGCCCCTGACCTTCGCGCGACAGCCGAGTGGACTGGAATTCGATGCCGTGACCGGCGCCTACCCCCTCGACATCGACAGCGACGGCATCATGGATGTCGTGGTGCTGCGGGTTGGCGAGAACATCATCATGAAGGGCGAAGGCAACTGCCGCTTCAGCCGCAGCAACGAGGCCTGGGGGTTTGACGGCGGCGACGGCTGGTCCACCGCCTTCGCAGCGATCTGGGAGAAGGATGCTGCATGGCCGACGCTGGCCATCGGCAACTACATCGACCGTACGCAGGAACTCGAACCCTGGGGCTCCTGTACGCCCAACTGGCTACATCGACCCGCGCCGGGTGCGAAAGGGTTTGCGCCACCGCTGCCGCTGACGCCCAGCTATTGTCCACTCTCCATGCTGTTCACTGACTGGAGCAACAGCGGAACAGCTGATCTCCGCGTGTCGAATGATCGCGAATATTACGAGGGCGGGCAGGAACAGATGTGGCGCATGACCCCCGGCAAGCCGCCGCAACTCTATTCCAAAGCGGAAGGCTGGCGCTATCTTCGCATCTGGGGCATGGGCATCGCCGGATATGATCTCGATGCCGATGGCTACCAGGAATATGCCCTGACATCGATGGCCGACAACAAGTTGCAGACGCTGGCGAAGCCGCCCCAGCAGGGCACGCGTCCTGAACCAAGCTACAAGGATGTCGCCTGGGCCAAGGGCGCGACCGCACACCGGCCTTTCATGGGTGATGATCTGCGGCCCTCGACCGGCTGGCACACGGAGTTCCAGGACGTCAACAATGATGGCCGCGCAGACCTTTTCATCGCCAAGGGCAATGTCTCTGAAATGCCGGACTTCGCCATGAAGGATCCAAACAATCTTCTGGTGCAGGGAGTCGATGGCAAGTTCATCGAGATGGCGGGCGTGGCGGGCGTCGCCAGTCTGGCGCAGGCGCGCGGCGGCGCCGTCACAGACTTCAATCTCGATGGCCTTGTGGATCTTCTGGTGGTGAACCGCAACAGCACCGCGGAGATCTGGCGCAACACAACGCCTGGCGCCGGCAACTGGATTGCCGTGCAATTGAAACAGCCTGCTCCCAACACCGGGGGCGTGGGCGCCATGGTGGAGGTCAGGACGGCCGAGGGCGTGCAGCGCCGCGAGATCACGGTGGGTGGCGGCCATGCCTCGGGCCAGGCGGGATGGATCCATTTCGGCATCGGCGACGCCGTTCATGCCGACCTCCGCGTGCGCTGGCCGGGCGAGGATTGGGGCGAACCGATCACAGTCCCGGTGAACGGCTTTGCCATCGTCGACAAGATCGGACCCGCCGCTCATGCCTGGCGACCGGCCCGCTGATCACGGGAAGCTGATTTCCATTTATCGCCAATCGCCTTATGAGCAGGAGCGGACATGGAGACAACCGGCATGACCTTCACGCTCACCCGTCGCGGCCTCATACAGCTACTCGCAGCCACCCCGCTCGCCGGGCGGGCGCGGGCCGGCGAGGTCTGGGATGGCATCGTGGCCGAAGCCCGCGGCCAGACCGTCTATTTCAATGCCTGGGCGGGCTCGCCGCAGATCAATGCCTACATCGCCTGGGTTGGCGAGGCCCTGCAGAGGCGCCATGACATCAGGCTTGAGCATGTGAAGCTTGCAGACACGGCAGAAGCGGTCCGGCGGGTGCGCGATGAGGTAACCGCCGGGCGGGCGGGCAGTGCCGATCTCCTCTGGATCAATGGTGAGAACTTCCGCGTGATGAAGGCGGAGAAGCTGCTGTTCGGACCCTTCGCCGAGGACCTGCCGAACTTCGCGCTGGTGGATATCGCGGGCAAGCCCACCACCCGCATCGACTTTGCCGAGGCCACCGCAGGGCTCGAATCTCCCTGGGGCATGGCCCAGCTCACATTCTTCGCCGATGGCGCAAAGCTCCCGACGCCGCCCCTGTCGATGCCAGAACTGCTGGAGCTGGCGCGTAGCGCGCCAGGCCGCATCACCTACCCCGCACCGCCGGATTTTCACGGCACGACCTTCATCAAGCAGGCACTCGCCGAGACCATGGCCGACCGCGCGCTGTTGCCCGTCCAGATCGACCGGCAGGCCTTCACCGAGGCCGCGAAACCGCTCTTCGAATTCCTCGATGCCCTGCATCCCGAGCTGTGGCGCCACGGCAAGCAGTTTCCGCAGACGCAGGCGCAGATGACCCAGATGCTGGCAGACGGTGAGTTGCTGGTGGGCCTCACCTTCAATCCCAACGAGCCCGCCAATCTGGTGGCAACCGGCACGCTGCCCTCCTCGACCATCGCCTGGCAGAATCGTGGTGGCACCATCGGCAACACGCATTTCGTGGCGATCCCGGTCAATTCCACTGCCAGGCAGGCGGCGCAGGTGACTGCCAATTTCCTGCTTTCGCCGGAAGCGCAGGCGCGCAAGGCCGACCTCGCCATCTGGGGTGATCCTACGGTACTGGACATGGCGAAACTCACCCCCGAAGACCGGGCCCTCTTCACCTCCGCCGCAGCGCCCGGCTCCGTGACACAGCCCGCGCCCGCCATTCCGGAGCCACATGGCAGCTGGGTGCCGTTGATCGAGGCCGCATGGCTCGAACGCTACGGCGCCTGACGCCCGCCCAGGGGGCGCTTCCCATCCTCGTGCTGTGGGTCCTTCCGCTTGCAGCCTCCATGCTCATGCTGCTGCCCGCGATTGCCGAGCCGGATGCGTGGCGGCAGCTGCAATCCCATCCGCAACTGTGGTCGGCGCTGGTGCTGTCGCTTGCAACCGGCGGCGGAGCGAGCGTGCTCGCACTGTTGATGAGCGTCCTCGTGCTGGCCGGTCTCGACCGCAGCCGTGCCCTGCCGCAGCTCCAGGCACTCGCTGCGGCGGGTCTTGCGCTGCCGCATCTTGCCTTTGCCATCGGCTTCGGATTTCTCATCATGCCGACCGGGCTGATCGCACGGCTCATCGAGGGCGGCGCCACGCCACCGCCATGGGTCACGGTCCAGGACTCCTGGGGCCTTTCACTGATGCTTGCCCTGGCGCTGAAGGAACTGCCATTCCTTCTGATCGCCGCCCTCGCCGCACTGGCGCGGGGCGATGGCACAGGCCACCTGACACAGGAGCGCCGCGTGGCGGCAAGTCTCGGGCATGGTGCGGGCTCTGTGTGGCTGCGCGTGGTGCTGCCGCAGCTTCTGCCCAGCCTGCGCTGGCCACTGGTCATCGTCTTCGTCTATGGCGCGACGGTCGTGGACATGGCGCTGGTACTCGGGCCCACGCAACCTCCGACCCTTGCGGTGGTGATCTGGCACGCGCTGAACCATGCCGATGCGGCGGTCAATGGCATGGGCCTCGCCATGACCCTGCTGCTGACATCCGTGCTGGCAGCGCTCGTGGCCACGACCCTGCTGCTCTTGCAGGTCACTCTTCCGAGGCTGCGGCACTGGCTCTGCGCCGGACCATCGCTCCTCGCCGCTCCCCGGGGCATGGCGGTTGTGACCGGCACGATGGCGGGACTTCTGATGCTGGCCGCGATCCTGCTGCTTGCCCTCCTGTCCGTGACGCCGCGCTGGCCCTATCCGGCGCTGATGCCGCCGGCTGTCACGTTCGCGGCCTGGACCACGCTGGGTTCATCGGCCGCGCCGCTGTGGCTGAGCCTGTTGCTCGCGGCGACGACCGCACTGGCGGCCCTCGGACTTGCGCTGCTTTGGTTCGAGACCCAGCCAGAAGGGCGCGACCGCTGGCTCATCGGACTTGCCCTCGCCACGCTGGCGTTGCCGCAACTCGCCGTGGCCGGCGGCCAATACCGCCTGTTCCTCGGACTTGGCCTCACCGGCACGCTGCCGGGCCTGTTCCTGGCCCATCTGACGCCGGTGGCGGCCTATGTGCTCATCATACTGCAGGGGCCGTACCGCGCCTTCGACAGCCGCTACATGATGGTGGCCCGCAGCCTCTCGGTTCCAGCGTCCACCGCGTGGCTCCGGGTCAAGCTGTCCCTGCTCAGAGCGCCGGTGCTGACCGCCGCCGCGATCGGCTTTGCGGTGTCGATGGCGCAGTTCGTGCCGGCACAGCTTGTTGCGGCAGGACGCTACAGTACATTGCCCATGGAAGCGGTGACACTGTCCGCTGGCGGCAACCGGCCACTGACGGCGGCCTTTGCCCTGTGCCTTGCAGCACCTCCGCTTGCCGCCTTTCTCGCGGCCAGCCTGCTGGGGAGGCCGCGATGGCGCTGAGCCTCGAAGAGGTGAGCATCCGCCTCGACGGACACACTCTCATCAAGCCCTTCACGATGAGGCTGGAGAAGGGCGTGATCGTGACCCTGATGGGCCCGAGCGGGTCGGGAAAGTCGACGCTGCTGTCCTTCATCGCGGGCGATCTCACCGCCCCCTTCACCGCCACGGGAGACGTGACACTCGATGGCCGCAACCTCGATGGCCTGCCGCCCGAGAAACGGCGCATCGGACGGCTGTTCCAGGACGATCTGCTGTTTCCGCACATGAGCGTGGCTGAAAACCTCCTGTTCGGCATGCCGCGCGGCGAGCAACAGGCACGCCATGCCGCCATGACGGCGGCACTTGCCGAAGCCGGGCTTGCCGGTTTCGCAGAGCGGCCACCCCAAACCCTGTCGGGCGGCCAGCGCGCGCGTGTAGCGCTGCTGCGCTCGCTGCTGGCCAGTCCCGGCGCGATGCTTCTCGACGAACCCTTCAACAAGCTCGACGCGGACCTCCGCGCCGGCTTGCGCGACTTCGTGTTCCGTCATATCGCCGCGCGCGACATTCCCTGCCTGATGGTGACGCATGATCGCGCCGACGTGCCGCCGGGCGGGCGGCTTCTGCTGCTCGGGCGGGGCGAGGTCCGGGATGCTTGACCGACTTGCCCTTCGGCTCGCCAAGCCCGTGGTCGACGCCGCAGCCGCAGGCCTGGCCGCGCGCGGCATCGGCGCCGACCAGGTGACGCTCGCAGGCTTCGGCTTCGGCGTACTCGCCGCGCTGTCCGTGGCGCTGGGCTTTACGGGCCTTGGACTTCTGCTGCTCCTCCTGAACCGCGCGCTCGACGGCGTCGATGGCGCGCTCGCCCGCGCGACAGGGCCCACCGAGCGGGGCGCCTTTCTTGACATCACGCTCGATTTTGTCTTCTACGCCGCCATTCCGCTGGCCTTTGCCATACAGGACCCCGGTGCCAATGCACTCGCCGCAGCCATTCTGCTCGCCGCCTTTCTCGCCACCGGCACGAGCTTCCTGGCATTTGCGGTGATGGCGGAAAAGCGCGGTCTGAAGAGCACGGCCTTTCCTGCGAAGTCCTTCTACTATCTGGGCGGGCTCACAGAGGGGACAGAGACGATCCTCTGCTTTGCCGCCATGTGTGTGTGGCCTGCGCACTTCGCCGGCATCGCTCTCTTCTATGCCGGGCTCTGCGCCGTGACGGCGATGACGCGGCTCGTCGCGGGCTGGCGGCTCTTCGCCTGAAAAAATCCGTCGCGCGTGCAAAAAACGCTTGCACCGAATCGTGAAACGAAACATATAGCGCTCGCCCAAAGTCGCACGTGCCCCAAGGATTTCCCCAAAGCAACGACGGTGCGGGCTTTTTGGTCTCTGCCGGCTCCTCCACAGGCCGGGGTTACTGAGAGGCACCACTATCCTTGCCCCATGTGCGATTGGGACTCTCCCGATCAAGCCAAGGCGAACGTCAGCATGAGCCCGGCGTGTCCACGTCTCCATCGCGTGGCATGGCAGGAATCCGGCTGGCGCAGGCAACGCATATTCCGATCCCGGGAGACACTCCAATGGCAGCCACCGCCCGTATTCTCGATTTTCTCCGCGACCGACGCCCCGAAGGCCCCTGCCTCGTGGTCGATCTCGATGTCGTGGCCCAGAACTACAGCGCCTTCACCCGCGCCATGCCCGATACCCGCATCTTCTACGCGGTGAAGGCAAATCCGGCGCCAGAGATCCTCAGGCTGCTGGCTGGCATGGGCTCATGCTTCGACACCGCCTCGGTGCCGGAGATCGAAATGGCGCTCGCCGCTGGCGCCACGCCCGAGCGCATCTCCTTCGGCAACACCATCAAGAAGGAGCGCGACATTGCCCGCGCCCATGCGCTGGGTGTTGCGCTGTTCGCGGTGGATTCCGCTGAAGAGGTTGAAAAGATCGCACGGGCCGCGCCCGGCGCGCGGGTGTTCTGCCGCATCCTGACGGATGGCGCGGGGGCCGAATGGCCACTGTCGCGCAAGTTTGGCTGCGAACCCACCATGGCAGTGGACGTGCTGATGCATGCCCATGCTCTGGGGCTCGAAGCCTATGGCATCTCCTTCCATGTCGGCTCGCAGCAGACGCGGCTGGAGGCCTGGGACACGGCGCTGGCCGAGTCCAAGGCGGTGTTCGACGCCATGCAGGCGCGCGGCATCACGCTGAAGATGGTCAATCTCGGCGGCGGCTTTCCTACCAGGTACCTCAAGGACGTGCCTGGCACGGGAAGCTATGCCAATGCCATCCATGACGCGCTGACCCGGCATTTCGGCAACGCGATCCCCGAGACGATCATCGAGCCGGGCCGCGGCATGGTGGGCAATGCTGGCGTGGTGAAGGCAGAGGTGGTGCTGATCTCCCGGAAACACGCCAATGACAACCAGCGCTGGGTCTATCTCGACATCGGCAAGTTCGGCGGCCTCGCCGAGACGATGGATGAGGCGATCCGCTACCCGATCGTGACGGCGAAGGACGCCGAGGCAAAGGCGCCCTGCGTGATTGCCGGGCCCACCTGCGACTCGGCCGACGTGCTCTACGAGAAGACGCCCTACGACCTGCCGGTGACACTCACCGTCGGCGATGAGGTGCTGATCGAGGCCACGGGCGCCTATACGACGACCTATGCTGCCGTCGCCTTCAACGGCTTTGCGCCGCTCAAGGCCTACGTCATCTGACACCTCCGTCGCCCCCGGCCTGAGGCCGGGGGACCAACATCACCCTTTGGTTTCCGGCGCCCTGCGCCGGGATGACAGGATGCGATTGGACATGATCACGATCCGGACCGAAACCACTGCTGATATCGCGCCGCGCGAGCGCCTGCTCGACCGCGCCTTCGGCAAGACACGCCGCCGCAAGACCTCCGAACGCCTGCGCGAGGGCCGGTTGCCGGCCGAAGGCCTCGCCTTCACCGCGCTGGACAGCAAAGGGCGTCTCATCGGCACGCTGCGCCTGTGGAACGTGCTGGCGGGATCCGCCGGCCCCGCGCTGCTGCTCGGGCCTCTTGCCGTCGACTGCAAGCACCAGCGCAAGGGCGTCGGTGCGGCCCTGATGGGCCATGCGCTCGAAGAAGCCCGCTGGCGCGGCCATGCAGCCGTCATCCTGGTGGGTGATGCGCCCTATTATGCGCGCTTCGGCTTTGCCGCCGGGGTCGTCGCGGATCTGCATCTGCCGGGCCCTGTCGAACGGGCGCGCTTCCTTGGCCTTGAACTGATGCCGGGCGCGCTCGATGGCGCCGAGGGCCTGGTCGCGGGTTGCGGACGGCGCGAGGGCGCAGCGCAGAAGGCGGCCTAATCTGTCTTCCAGCCCCTGGCGCGGGTTATCGCACCGGCGAAGCGGCGCCGCGCCTCGGGTCCTTCGGTCCCCACCGGCCTCACCATGCTGCCAGGCGGCGGCAATGCGGGGAGCATTGCCACACTGAGCCCCCGCATCGCCATGCGGGCGGTGCCCAGCGCTGTGAGGTCGGTGGAGGACGGAACCGCGATGGTCCGCCCCGTGACATCCGCGAGAAACTGCAGGAGATAGGGATTATTCGCCATGCCGCCGTCAACGGACAGCGTGTCGCTCAGCGGCAGCAGCTCCGCCATGGCGGCAACCACCTCGGCGGCCCGCAGGGCCACGCCTTCGATGAGGCTCTGCATGAGATCGGACCGGGTCGTGTCGAGACCAAGACCGATCCACAGACCCGCCGCAGAACGATCCCAGTGCGGACAGGCAAGACCCGACAGAGCCGGGACGAAGGCGAGGCCGCGCAGGATCGCAGGATCCTTCTCGAAACGGCCAATCTCCTCATAGGACTGGAACAGGCCGAGGCCTTTGGCCCAGTTGATGGCGGAGGCGGCGTTGTAGACACCTCCCTCAAGCGCGAAGAAGGCCGGCTCAAGCAATTGCCGCCAGGCCACCGTTGGCAGGATGCCAAAGCGGCTGCCGTTGATACGCGCCGGCCCTGCAACGGCAAGCGCGAAGGCGCCGGTACCGAAAGTGATCTTGACGTCACCGGGCGAGGCGCAGCCGTGACCGAAGAGCGCAGCCTGCTGATCGACAAGGCTTGCCGTCACGGGTACTCCTGCATGAACGCCGAATGATCCTGCAGAGGGCCGGATTTCTGGCAGGCACTCCATCGGCACGCCGAACATGCGGCACAGGTTTTCGTCCCACCCAAGCCTGTCAAGCGACATGAGGCTGGTCCGCGAGGCCGTCGTCACATCGGTGACGAATTCTCCCGTCAGCCGCGCCAGCAGGAATGACTCGGACGTTCCCAGCCGGAGGCGCTTCTCGCGCAACAGTTCGGCCGCGTCCGGCACATGGTCGATGAACCAACGAAGCTTCGACGCCGAGAAATAGGGGTCGAGCGGAAGGCCAGCGATGGCAAGGGTCTGTTCCTCCGCGCCGTCAGCCTTGAGGCGGGCAGTGACGTCGCGGGTGCGATCGTCCTGCCAGACGATAGCGTTGTGGATGGGCCGCCCGGTGCGGGAATCCCAGGCAACGACGGTCTCGCCCTGATTGTCGATGCCGATGGCGTCGGCCGGTCCGGCGGCGGCGATTGCCGCCGCGACGTGACCGAGAAGTTCCTCCGGATCGTGCTCAACCCAGCCCGGCTGCGGATAGATCTGGCGGTGGACGAAGCCCGTCACATCGGCAAAGCCGCCCTCGTCATCCAGCGTAAACGCCTTGGTGCCGGTTGTTCCCTGATCAATGGCGATGACCTTCATGCCTCGCCCCTCGCGATCCGTTCGGCAGCTTCCCGTCCCTCGCGCCAGCAGAGGCCGGATGTCTTGACCGCGCCGTGAACATTTCCCGCCAGCATCGCGTCGGGCCGGTTGGCAAGCAGCGATGCCTCGGGGACGAATTCACCTGACAGGATCACGCCGTCGCAGGAGATGCACTCGGTCCGGCCATCGCATTCCAACTCGACAGCGTCGACCTGGTCACGGCCTGAAATCGCCACGAGGCGCGTGCGTGTACGCACCCGGACACCGAACAGGAGACCCGCCGCCAGCCCGCCAGGCCATGGCGCCGAGATTCGGTCCCGCGCCTCGATCATCATCACGGGCCGGATACCCATGTGGCGGCAGGTGAGCAGTGCCGAGAACGCCACCCATTCGCTTCCGATGATGACCGGCCGGCTGAAGGGCTTGTGGTGGTGAAGATAGACATGGGCCTGAAGTGCGCCCGTTGTCATCACGCCGGTCGGCCGCGTGCCACCGACAAAGCGGGGCGCGCGAGGGGTCTCCCGCGTGCCGGTGGCGAGCAGGATGCGCGCTGCCGCGAGTTCGAAGACGCCGTCCGTGTTCTGAACCTTGAGCCTGTCCCCGTCGATGCCGAGAACCGTGTGTGCCGTGCGGACATCAAGCCCCTCGACGTCATGGCGGAGTCGCGCGGCGAATTGTGGACCGGTCCAGATCCGGCGATGGCTCTGCCAGCCGAAGCCCAGATGTCCGCAGTGGCGGGGAATGCCGCCCGCCGAGGGCTCGCGCTCGAGAACACTCACTGAACCGATGCCGAGTTGCGACAGGCGCAAGGCGGCGGACAGCCCCGCCGGACCACCGCCGACGATCACGACGTCACGGCGCTCCACGCTGCGCCTCCCTGAAGATGGCCTCGACATGCGCTGCGCAGTTGAAGCCCTGACAACGGCCCATCATGGCCCGGGTGCGGCGTTTGAGGCCATCCAGTCCGCCGGCGGCAAGCGGGCCCGCCAGGGCAGCATCGATCTCCGCACGCGTCACCCACTCGCAGTGACAGACGATCTCGCCACCCTGCATGTAGGGCCTCGGCAAGCCTTCGGTCAGGTTGGGCACGGGCGTCCATATTGGCGCAGGTGGTGAAGGCAGTTCGCCGAAATGGCGCGCATAGAGCCCTTCAACATGGCAGGCGATGCCAAGCGCCGCGGTGAGGCCGGTGGAGCGGATGCCGGCAACCGTGATCCAGCGCTCAGGAACCACCGCCTCGATGACATAGTCCTTGAACTGGGTTGCCGGACGAAGACCGGCATAGACGGCGTTGACACCGACGCCCTCGAGGGCGGGAAGCATCGCAAGGGCCCGCTCCCGAAGCCGGTTCAGCGTCTGCGTGTCGGTTGCCGCCACCTCGCGCTCATCGACATCCTCGGCTGTCGGACCAATCGCAAGATTTCCGAAGGCCGTACGGAACAGCACGACACCCTTGGTTCGTTCTGTCGGCACCGGCAGAATGATGGCTGACACGAGATGCGCGGCCGGCTTGTCGAAGACGACGAACTGCCCCCGGCGCGGATGGATCGTAAAAGGTGACGGGCGCAGGATGGTCTCGACACGATCACCAAAATTGCCTGCGGCATTGATGACAAGACGTGCGCGCACTGTTCCTGCAAGGCTGGAGAGGGTCCACAGGCCGGCCGCGAATTCACCGCCCGTGACTTCGGCACGACGCAGGATCTCTGCACCATGGGCCAGGGCCTGATGGGCATAGGCAAGGGGCGCCGACCATGGATCGATGATGTGCTCGCCCGGCACGAGAACAGCTCCCGTGGCGCCTGGCGAAAGGTTGGGCTCCATGCGGCCCAGCTCCGCAGGATTCACCGGACGGACATCCGCGACGCCATTGGCATGTGCCTGGTCGATGATGGCGCCGAGCCGGTCACGCTCGGCTTCCGACCAGGCGACAACCAGAGCCCCACTCCGCACCAGAGGCAGATTGAGCCTCTCGCGGATTGCCAGATACTCGGCATGGCCTGCCTGCATGCAGGCCAGCTCGAGACTGCCTGGCGGCGCATCAAAACCGGTATGAAGCAGGGCGCTGTTTCCCTTGGAGGCGCCGCTCAGAATGTCGTTCCCGCGCTCGAGGAGGACACAGTCGAGTCCCGCCATGGCAAAGCGGCGCAGGATGGCAAGCCCGACCACCCCACCCCCGGTCACAGCGACATCGAATGTCTTCGCCATGGCATGACTCTCGCCCACAGGGCCTGCAAAAAAGAAAAGGGGGCGGCACAGGCAGCCGCCCCCCCAGTCGAGTGTCGGGGGCTTATTGCCCGGCCGCAGCGTCGAGCGCCCGCTCCCGGGCGGCGATCTCGGCCTGGCGGCGCTTGATTTCGTCGCCGATCGGCGGACCCTTGAAACGCTTCCTCTCGGACAGGAACCAGCCGAGAGCCAGAGCCACCGCCAGGAAGATCAGCGGATTGGTGAGCTGGTTCAGCGGGAACACGAGATCCGGGAACAGCGGCAGAATGATCGGGTTGAAGGGAGGCTGGATACCCGCATAGGCGAGGATGACCACGCCCACGATGGTGATCATGGCAAAGGGCTTTGACCAGACACCCAGTCGGAAGGGTCCATATTCCTTCCAGGTGTTGCCCTCCGCAAGCATGCCTGCCGCAACCGGCATGGCATAGGAGATGTAGAGGAACAAAGCACAGCCTGCCGCAAGCGCAAACATGAAGGGCGCGTAGTAGCACGCACCCGCCGACAGCACCGCAGTCAGCCAGATTGCGTTCACCGGCGTGCGGTGCTTCGGGCTGATCGAGGCGAGGGCCTTCGAGGCGGGAAGTCCACCGTCACGCGCAAAGGCATAGATCATGCGCGAGGTCGAGGTCATTCCGGCCAGCGCGCAGATGTAGTTGGCCACCACGATGCCGATCGCCAGAAGGTCACGGAGCACCGCCGGCATCGGCAGGTTGTTGAACAGGCTGAAGAAGGAGTTGTAGCCGTCCTTGGCGGCCACGGTCGTGTCCGGCATGGCCAGCACGAAGGAGGACGCTAGGAAGAAGCCAAACAACAGCGACCAGAACACCGAATGCAGCATGCCCTTCGGCACCGTCGACCGGGCGTTGATGGTTTCCTCGGAGGTATGCGCCGAGGCATCGAAGCCGGTGATGGTATAGAGCGGGTAGAGCAGTCCGATCAGGAAGGCCACCAGCGCCGAGCGTGCATCCGGGATCACCAGGCCCCCCGGTTCACCTGAGTTGTTCACGAAGGTGAACAGCCGGGAGAGATCGAAGGACGCGCCCCAGATCAGCATCGAGAGCGTGAGGACCACGGCCACGACGAAGATCAGATAGCCGGAAAAGTCGGTCAGCATCGTGGTGACCTTGATGCCGAAATGGTTGAACAGCGCCTGTGTGATGGCGAACACGGTGATGAAGGCGCTTGCATGGAATGCGCCCCAGGCCGAGGTGTCGATGCCGAACACGCCGGTAATGACCAGGTCCTTCAGCAGCAGATAGACACCGAAGTTCACCGAGGCGACCACGAAGATCAGGCCCACGAGGTTGATCCAGGCGCAAAGCCAGCCCCAACCGCGGCCACCGAGGATGGAGGCCCAGTGATAGAGGCCGCCGGCCGTGGGATAGGCCGAGGCGATCTGGCCGACCGAGGCCGCCACCACGAGCGCGAACAGGCCGCCGATGATCCAGCCGATCGAAACCGAGAAGCCGGCACCCGCCGAGAAGGCAATCGGAAAGGCCGTGATACCACCGGCCAGAATGCAGATGATCGAGAAGGAAATTGCGAAATTCGAGAACCCGCTCATGCGCCGCGCCAGTTCCTGCGCGTAGCCCATGTTGTGGAGGACCTTTTCGTCCTCGGTCATGTGTTGAGCCATGATATGGCATCTCCCCCCACGCCCCGGGGAAACCGGGCGTGCTGTTGTGATTGATGCTTGCGGACGCACCGACTCAAGCGCCGGCGAACCCCCTCTCCCCGGATGCATAGTGAAACTGATTACAGTGTTCGTCAATGACATCTCGGGATGGTCGGGGTGCGGGCGAATGAGCTTTCCTCATACCGGCGCTCACGCTAAGGTTTTGTCATACAGCGTCCGGAGTCGACAATGACCGATACGAGCACAACCCCCACAACTGCCGCCCCGGCGCGCCGAGGCGGCGGCCGCGAAGGCAGGCGCGCCCTGCGGGCAGCGCCCATGGCCTCCTTCCCCACGCTGGTGCGGGAGATCCCGGTCTACAATCTGGTACCGGACGAGGCGGTGGAACTTATCCACACCGAGTCGCTCAAGATCCTCGAAGAGGTGGGCTGCGAATTCCGTGATGACGAGGCGCTGGACATGTGGAAGCAGGCGGGCGCCGATGTCTCCGGGACCCGGGTCCGGATCGACCGCGCGCTGCTGATGGAGCTTGTCGGCAAGGTGCCGCCCGAGTTCACGCTGAATGCCCGCAACCCGGAGCGCACGGTCAGGGTGGGTGGCAAGAACACCGTCTTCGTGCCGATGTACGGCGCGCCCTATGTGCGCGACCTCGACAACACCCGCCGTTACGGCTCGCTTCAGGATCTCAACAACTTCCACAAGCTCGCCTACATGCTTCCTGCCCTCCATTCCTCCAGTTCGATCTGTTGCGAACCGATGGAGATACCGGTGCCGAAGCGGCATCTGCACATCATCCATTCGGCGCTGAAACACTCCGACAAGCCATTCATGGGCATCGTCACTTCGAAGGAGCGCGCCGAGGATGTGATGAAGATGGCGGGCATCGTGTTCGGCGATGACTATGTGAAGGACAACACCGTCCTGGTCTCCATCACCAACTGCAATTCCCCACTGGTCTGGGATGCGACCATGCTGGATGCCATGAAGGTCTATGCCAGGCACAACCAGCCGCTGATCCTGGCGCCCTTTGCGCTGTGCGGCGCCTCGACCTCTGCCTCGGCGATTGGCGCCGTGGCGCAGGTCAATGCCGAGGCGCTGGCAGGCGTTGCCTTCACCCAGCTCATCCGTCCCGGATCGCCGCAGATCTACGGGCAGTTCATGGTCACCGTCGACATGAAGACGGGCGCCCCCATGGGCGGCACGCCGGAAGCCGCGCAGATGATGTTCGTGATGGGCCAGCTCGCCCGCAAGTACCGCCTCCCTTGGCGGACCTCGGGCTTCCATGTCGGCTCGAAACTCAACGACGCGCAGGCCGGCTATGAGGCCAACATGCTGATGCATGCGGCGGTCTTGTCGGGGGCCAATTACATCTGGCACGTCGCGGGCTGGCTGGAAGCGGGGCTGAGCTGCGGCTATTCGAAATTCGTGACCGACGCCGAGCAGCTCGTCGGCTGGTACAAATATGCCGGCGGTCTCTCCTTTGCGGACTTCAGGGAAGCCATGGCCGCCGTGCGCGAAGTTGGGCCGGCCGGCCACTTCCTCGGCACCCAGCACACGCTCGAACATTTCGAAAAGGCCTTCTTCATTCCCTCGCTCATGGATTTCAATTCCTTCGAGCAATGGGCGGCCGAAGGCGCGAAGGACCATGACACGCGCGGGCGCGACAAGGCGCGCGCCATGCTGCAGGCCTATGAGGAGCCGAAGCTCGACAACGGGATCGCCGAAGGCCTCGCGGACTTCATCGCGATGCGCGAGGCGCAGTTGCCCAATGGCGTGACCTGAAAAAGAAGGGTGAACGGCTGTCGCCGTCCACCCTGCTGGCCAATCCGCCAGACGCAACGAGTGCTCTTCGCTTGAGAATGGGAGGACCCAAGAAAGACGTATGCGTTGCAGAAAGCTTCGCAAGAGCGATGCCAATTGCATCGCATATGGCTGCTAAGTCGCAACTATATGATTTCTCTATGCTTTCATTGGCAGCCACTGTCGACCGGCGGCTGCTTTGCGCGGCAGATGCCAAATGAGTGTGCACTGCAGCGCCCAGAAATCAGGCGGTCGTCAGGAGGGGCGCGACTGCTTCATCCAGCCCTGGAAGCGGGCGAGGGCCTCGCGAAGCGTTGCTGGATCCTTCAGATAACACAGGCGCAGATGCCCCTCCCCGCCCGGCCCGAAGGCGCTTCCGGGAGCAAAGCCCACCCGCGCCTCATCGATCATCCGGCGCACGGTGAGGGCCGAATCCGTCATGCCTTCGACGGCAAAGAAGAAATAGAACGCGCCCGTCGGCACTTCGAAGTGAAGGCCGGGGATTTCGCCCAGCATGGAGATCGCGAGGTCGCGGCCAGCACGGGCTTCCGCAACCTGCTGGGCGATGAAGGCGTCGCCTTCGTCGAGAGCAGCCACGCAGCCACGCTGCAGGAAGGCCGGCGTGCCTGAGGAATTGACCTGGATGATGCGCTCGATCGCAGGACCCAGCGCACGCGGCGCCTGAAGCCAGCCGACCCGCCAGCCGGTCATCGCCCAGTTCTTGGAGAAGGTGTTGGCGAGCAGCAACTGCTCTTCGCTGTCGCAGACATCCAGAAGCGAGGGAGCACGGGCTTCGCTCCGTGCGCCATAATAGAAACGCGCATAGACCTCATCGCCGAGGATCCAGAGCCCGTGCTTGCGGCAGTAGTCGCGGATTGCGGTGAGGTCTTCGAGCCCTGCCGTCCAGCCTACCGGATTTGATGGCGAGTTGATTGCGATGGCGCGGGTGGCGGGGGTGACGGCGTCGAACAGCCTGTCGAGATCGAGGCTCCAGCGGCCATTGCGGAAGCCCATGGGCACTTCGACCGGCCGCGCACCGGCAATGCGAAGCGTTGCCGCCAGATTGGGCCAGGCGGGTGTTGGCATGACGATCTCGGCGCCATTGCCGGCGATCATCTGGACGATGGTCTGGATCGCCTGCATGCCGCCCGAGGTGACGAAGAAGTTCTCCGCGTCGAACGGACGTCCGAAGTTGCGTTCATGATAGCGGGCCAGCGCACCCCGCAGTTCGGGGATGCCACGCTGCCAGGTATAGAAGGTCTCGCCGCGCATCAACGCCTCGGCGGCTGGCCGCGCAAAGACTTCCGGCGTGGGCCGCGTGCCCTCGCCCGCCCAGAGCGGAATGATGCCTGGCACGGTGAAGCCATGCATCGCGGCCCGGATGATCCCGCTGTCAGGCTCGTTGCGCGCCTGGGGCGTGATAGCGGCGAGAATTCTGTCCTGTGTCATGTAACCCTTGCGGCGTCAGGCCTGGCCCTTCGACCTCAGCGCGTCGCGGATTTCCGTCAACAGTTCCTCGGTCTTGGTCGGACCCGCAGGGGGCGGTGCCGGCTCGGCCTTTTTCATCTGATTGGCGGCCTTCACAAGATGGAACAGCACGAAGGCGATGATCAGGAAGTTGATGATGACCGAGAGAAACGCGCCATAGGCCAAGACCGCGCCCTGCTTCTGCGCCTCTGCAAGGGTGGTGGCGGTGACTTCGGAGGAGAGTGGCAGGAAGTAATCATCGAAATTGAGCCCGCCGGTGAGCGCGCCGATCACCGGCATGATCAGATAGTTGACGATGCCGTCGACAATCCGGCCAAACGCGGCGCCGATCATCACGCCAATTGCCAGATCGAAGGCATTGCCCTTGAAGGCGAAGGACTTGAATTCATTCCACATGACCTTTCCCTTTCGCTATGAAGACATTCTGCTGGACGAGGCCTGGACCGATTACCGCATTGGCTCCCGTCTGGCAAAAGCAAGTTGAATATGGCTGAGGACAGGCAACGGCATCATGCAGCGGCGGACATTCTACCCGGAACAACAGCCCTTCAATCGCGGTCGCCTGCGCGTGTCCGCGCTTCATGAAATCTATTTCGAGGAATGCGGCAATCCCGCAGGAAAGCCCGTCGTGGTTCTGCATGGCGGTCCAGGCGGCGGAATATCGCCGTTTCTGCGCCAGATGCATGATCCCGAGGCCTACCGCATCGTGCTCTTCGATCAGCGCGGCTGCGGCAACTCGACACCTCACGCCGAACTTGCCGAAAACACCACCTGGGACCTTGTCGAGGACATGGAGCGGCTGCGCCGCCATCTTGGAATCCTGCACTGGCAGGTTGTTGGCGGATCTTGGGGTTCAACCTTGGCTCTTGCCTACGCCGAAACGCATCCGGAGCAGGTCACCGAATTGATCATCCGCGGCATCTTCACGCTGCGCAAAAGCGAGATCCAATGGTTCTATCAGACGGGTGCGGACCAGATCTTTCCCGATGCCTGGGAGAGATTCATCGAGCCCATTCCTGAGACGGAACGCCACGATCTGCTCGCCGCCTATCATCGCCGTCTTACGGGCGAAGACGAGACCGAGCAGCGGCGCTGCGCCCGCGCCTGGAGCCAGTGGGAAGGTGCAACCCTGTCCCTGCTGCCCGACGAGAAGCGTGTAACCGATTTCGGCGCTGATCGTTTCGCACTCGCTTTCGCGCGCATCGAATGTCACTATTTCATGAACAGGGGTTTCTTCGCCCGTGACGGCCAATTGCTGGAGGACGCGCACCGCCTGCGCCAGATTCCCGGCGTCATCATTCAGGGCCGTTATGATGTCGTCACGCCGGCTACCAGCGCTTGGGCGCTGCACAAGGCCTGGCCGCAGGCCAGCTTCACAATGGTGCCGGACGCCGGGCACACGGCCCTCGAGCCCGGGATTGCCGATGCCCTGGTCCGAGCGACCGACCAGTTTAGATATGCAAAAAACGCATAGCTGACACAGCAGCCGCCACAGGCGGCTTGCTGCAATCTGTTCACAATCTTCGCCGACATAGGG
This sequence comes from Hyphomicrobiaceae bacterium, assembly GCA_900298995.1. Taxonomy (GTDB): domain Bacteria; phylum Pseudomonadota; class Alphaproteobacteria; order Rhizobiales; family Aestuariivirgaceae; genus Aestuariivirga. The sequence continues at coordinate 147,791 of OMIC01000040.1, forward strand.
GTTCAGAAAACAACACCCGCATCGAGTGAGGCCACCCATGTTCCTGTTTTCCGCCATGCGCGATTTCGCCGACGGCATGACCCGCGGTTTCTCCCTGTTCCTGACCGAACGCCACGACAGGACGGCCCGCGCTTTCGCACCGGCCCCCGCGCCTCGCGCGCCCCGCCGGGGCTGAGCTTTCGCCGGAGCCGCTGAGGCCGGTTTTCCGGGGCGGCGCCGAATCAGGCTAGTCTCTGGCGCATGAACCTCGACCGCATCCTGCTCGAGATCGGCGGTGCGCCGATCAGCCTCGCCGATCTGGTGAGCGTCGCCGGCATCTTCGCCCTGCTGCTGCTCATTGCCGCCGTGGTCCTGTCCTGGCGGGCTCAGGCGGCACGCCAGGAGGAGCTGACCGCCTCTGCACGCCGCAATGCCGAACTGGAGTTTCGCATCGCCGAACTGTCCGGCGCGCTGAAGGGGCTCGCCGAGCAGACGCAGGGCAGCCAGATGCAGCTGGTCTCGACCCTCGACAAGCGGCTGGACCAGGTATCCGAGCGACTTGGCCTCAATCTCATTGATCAGGCCGAGCGCACCGGCCAGTCGCTCAAGCAGTTGCATGAGCGGCTGGCGGTCATCGACGCGGCGCAACGCAACATCGCAGCACTCTCAGGCGAGATGCTGAGCCTCAAGGACATCCTCTCCAACAAGCAGGCACGCGGCGCCTATGGCCAGGCGCGCATGGAAGCCATCATCCGCGACGGACTGCCCACCGGCGCTTTCGCGTTCCAGGGCGTCCTGAGCAATGGCATGCGCCCCGACTGCCTCGTGACACTGCCCGACTCGGCGGTGAAGCTGGTGATTGACGCCAAGTTTCCGCTCGAGGCCTTCAACGCGCTCAAGGCCGCGAGTGGCGAGACGAACCTGCGCAATGCCGAAACCCGGCTCCGTGCTGACGTGATGAAGCATGTGAAAGACATCTCGGAGAAATATCTGTTGCCCGGTGAGACGCATGAGACGGCCATCATGTTCGTGCCCTCCGAGTCCGTCTATGCCGAGCTCTATGAGAAGTTCGAGGATGTGATCCAGAAGGCGCACCGGGCCCGCGTCATCATCGCCTCGCCCAATGTGCTGATGCTGCTGGTCCAGACGCTGCAGGCCATCTTCAAGGATGCGCGGCTGCGCGAACAGGCAGGCCTCATCAAGGTAGAGGTCGGTCGGCTGCTGGAAGATGTGGGCCGCCTGAAGGATCGGGTCGGCGACCTCCAGAAACATTTCAGCTCGGCTGCCGCCGATCTCGACAAGCTCAGCGTCTCGGCCGACAAGATCAACCGCCGCGGCCTGCGCATCGAAAGCCTCGATCTTGAGGAGCGGGAAGTCGCCGCAGAGGTTGTCCGGCCCAAACTGGTGGAACGGGACTGACGGTCAGAGCGGCCGCCGGGCCCGCATCGCCTGGGTGAGCGTACCCTCGTCCAGATAGTCGAGCTCGCCACCCACCGGCACGCCATGCGCGAGCCGCGAGGCGGCGATGCCAAGACCCTTCAGCTGCTCGGTGATGTAGTGCGCGGTGGTCTGGCCCTCGACGGTGGCGTTGAGTGCCAGCACCACCTCCTTCACCTCGCCCTGACCGGCCCGGGCGATGAGGGAGCCGATGGCGAGGTCTTCCGGCCTCACACCCTCGATGGCGGACAATGTTCCACCCAGCACATGATAGAGGCCGCTCCAGGCGGCGGCGCGCTCCAGCGCCCAGAGATCGCCCACCTCTTCAACGACACACAGGATCGTGCGGTCACGGCGCGGGTCGGCGCACAGGGTGCAGGGATCGACGGTATCGACATTGCCGCATGCCGAACAGGACGTGACCTTGTCGCAGGCCTCGGCCATGGCAGATGCCAGCGGCGCCAGAAGACGCTCGCGGTTCTTGATGAGGAAGAGCGCCGCCCTCCGCGCCGACCGCGGGCCAAGCCCCGGAAGCTTGGCCAGGAGCTGGATCAGCCGGTCAATCTCGAGTCCGGTGGTGCGCCGCGCCATCAGAAGGGCAGCTTGAAGCCTGGCGGCAGCGGCAGGCCACCGGTGAGCGATTTCATCTCCTCGGCCATCATCGACTCGGATTTCGCCCTCGCATCGCTGTGGGCGGCGACAATCAGGTCTTCGAGGATATCCTTCTCTTCAGGCCTGAGCAGCGACGGATCGAGTTCGAGCCCGGTCATCACACCTTTTCCGGTGAGCGTCACCTTGACAAGGCCGCCACCCGACTGGCCGGTCACGCTGGTCTGTTCCAGTTTCGCCTGCATGTCGGCCATGCGGCTCTGCATGGCCTGAACCTGCTTCATCATGTCACCGAGATTCTTCATCGCTCTCACTCATGGACGGGGTGGGAAGAATTGACGGTTCGGGCTCGCGCACATCCACGATCTCCGCGCCGGGGAACCGTTTCAGCACCGCCTGAACATCCGGATGTTCGCGCGCCGTGACAAACAGGCTGTCGCGGCTTTCCTGGCGCTGGCGCGCGATGGGCTTGTCGCCACCGTCCTTGGCCACCATCACCATCCAGCGCAGGCCGGTGAAGGCCTCGAGCTTGCGGGCGATGTCATTGGCAAGACCGGGATGGGCGCCCGGCTCAAGCGCCAGCTCGAAACGGCCAGGCGCCACACGGATGGGGCGCACGAGGTTTTCGAGATCTGACTTCAGGCGGATGTCGCGCTTTTCGGCGGCGAGCGCCAGAAGATCCTTGAAACTCGAGAAGGCGCGTGTGTCCGGACGCTCGGGAGGCGCTGCCGAAGCCACCGGCTTGACCGCCAGTGCGCCCTGCGTCTCAGGCGGTGCGCCGGTCGCGCCGCGCAGCAATTCGCGCACACCCCCCGGCACGGGACGCTCGCCTGGCGTGGCCTGCTGGACGATCCTTGCCAGTTCCTCGCCGCCCGGGAGATCGGCGGCATGGGCGAGGCGGATCAGCACCATCTCGGCGGCCATCAACGGGTTGGCGTGAAGCTCGGTCTCACGGATCCCCTTGAGCAGCATCGACCAGGCGCGTGTCAGATGCTGCATGCTGCAGGTCTGGGCATGGTGGGCGCCGCGGGTCTTCTCGACCTCGGTGCGCGCCGTATCCGCAAGAGCGCCTTCGCGCACCACCTTGAGCCTGGTCACCCAGTGAACATAATCCGCAAGATCGGCAAGAATGGCGGCAGGATCACCGCCCGCCTGATACTGGCGTTCGATTTCCTCGATGGCAGACTTCGTGGCGCCCGACATGACCGCCTCGAACAGGTCGATGATGCGCGAGCGGTCCATCAGCCCCAGCATGGTGCCGACATCCGCCGCCCTCACGCGGCCCTCGCCATAAACGATTGCCTGATCAAGCAGCGACAAGCCATCGCGCACGGAACCTTCGGCGGCGCGTGCGATCATCGCCAGCGCGTCGGGCTCGGCCTCAACGCCCTCCTCGGCGGCAATCTTGTCATAATGCGAGGCCAGCAGCGCGGCATCGAGCCGCTTGAGGTCGAAGCGCTGGCAGCGCGACAGGATTGTTACCGGTACCTTGTTGATTTCGGTCGTGGCGAAAATGAACTTCACATGCGGCGGCGGCTCTTCCAGCGTCTTGAGCAGCGCATTGAAAGCGCTCTTCGAGAGCATGTGCACTTCGTCGATGATGTAGACCTTGTAGCGCGCCTGCACCGGCGCATAGCGCACGCTGTCGATGATCTCGCGCATGTTGTCGACGCCGGTGTTGGAGGCGGCGTCCATCTCGATCACGTCCATGTGGCGGGACTCGAGGATGGCCTCGCAATGCGGTCCGAAGGACGGCATGTCGACGGATGGCTTGTCGCCATAGTTGAGGGCACGGGCGATCAGACGGGCCGTGGTCGTCTTGCCGACACCGCGCACCCCGGTGAGCATGAAGCCCTGGGCGATGCGGCCGGCTGCAAAGGCATTGGTGAGGGTGCGCACCATCGCCTCCTGGCCGATCAGGTCAGGAAAGGTGCGGGGGCGGTACTTCCGGGCAAGAACGCGGTAGCCTGAGGCGTTCGCGCCGCTCTGCGTGTCGTCCATGGGCGGGCTTCCGCGGGGTAACCTCGAAGGTGGGAGGCTGGACGGGCAACCCGTTCCATTCTCGTTAGGGCTGCTTCCTTCCGGACCTGACCCGGTTGGCGAGCGGCACGTCCGCCGCCAACCTCCCGCTGGCTATATGGGGGTTTGGGCTAGAAAAGGCAAGCGCAATGGCTTGCAAAGGAAGCCGGGCGGTTGCATCCTCAGCCTGTGTGAAGGTCCGATGGCGGATCTGCAAATCAAGGGGTTGCTCATCATGGTCAGGACCTTGCTCGCCGGCCTTATGGTGTTTTTCGGGGCTCCAGCCGCAGCCATGGCGGCAGATGCAGGCAGCGCCCCCAAGCCCACCATGATCTATGCGATTGACAAGGTCTGCAGCGATGGCCGTTACGACTGCACCACGCGCATGGTCTATGCTCCCGGCCAGAAGGCCATGGTGGTTCGGCCCGGAAGCCACTGGTACCAGACGGCATCCCGCAACGGGGTGCAAGTCGGCAGACGCTAGACGCGCAGCATTGACCGGCACCTACGCCCCCACTAAGTGACGGCCATGCCGGTTGTGCCCATCATCACGCTTCCCGACGAAAAGACCCTTCGCCAGGTCTCGAGCCCCGTCGCGTCCATCGATGCGGGCGTCAGGAAGCTCTGGGACGACATGCTGGACACCATGTACCGCGCCCCGGGCATCGGGCTGGCCGCCATCCAGATCGGGGTGCCGCGGCGGATGCTGGTCATCGACCTCGCCAAGGACGGCGAGGAGAAGAAGCCGCTGTTCGTCGCCAACCCCGAGGTGATCTGGGCCAGCGAAGCCCAGAATGACTATGAAGAGGGCTGCCTCTCGATCCCGGAGTTCTACGAGATGGTGACGCGGCCCGCCGAGATCCGGCTGCGCTACCTCGACCGTCAGGGCGAGGCCCAGGAAATGCATGCCACAGGCCTGATGGCCACCTGCCTGCAGCATGAGATCGACCATCTGAACGGCGTGCTGTTCATCGACCATATCTCGCGGCTCAAGCGTGAGCGGGTGATCAAGAAGTTCCAGAAGGCCCAGAAGCTCGGAAAGCTCTGAGCCATGCGCCTTGTGTTCATGGGCACGCCCGACTTCGCGGTCATGACGCTGAAGGCGCTGATCGACGCCGGCCACGACATTGCGTGCGTCTATTCCCAGCCGCCACGGCCAGCGGGCCGCGGCATGGCGGAACGGCCCGCATCGGTTCATGCCTGTGCGGCATCGCACGGGATCGAAGTGCGGACACCCCTGTCCTTCCGCGATCCGGGGGAACAGGCCCGCTTTGCCGACCTTGATGCCGATGCCGCCGTGGTCGTGGCTTACGGGCTGCTGCTGCCGAAGCCGGTGCTCGATGCGCCCCGGCGCGGCTGCTTCAACGTCCATGCCTCACTGCTGCCGCGCTGGCGTGGCGCGGCACCCATCCAGCGCGCCATCATGGAGGGTGACCGCGAGACGGGCATCAGCATCATGCGCATGGAGGAAGGCCTCGACACCGGCCCGGTCTGCCGGAGAGCCACAATCGCCATAACGCCGGTCAGCACGGCACAGACCCTCCACGACGAACTGGCAGCCCTTGGCGCGCGCCTCATGGTGGAGGCCCTCGCCGATCCTGACCTCACCTGCCAGCCCCAGCCGGATCAGGGCGTGACCTATGCCAGGAAGATCGGCAAGGCGGAGGCCCGGATCTCGTTCTCCCGACCGGCCCTCGAGGTGCGCAATCATATCCATGGGCTTTCACCCTTTCCCGGCGCATGGTTTGAGCTCGCGGGCACGCGGGTCAAGGTTCTGCTGTGCGAGGTGGTCGAGGCGGGGGGACGGCCGGGCGTCTTCTGCGATGACCGTCTCACCATTGCGTGCGGCAGCGGCGCCATCCGGCTCATCAAACTCCAGCGCGAGGGCAAGGCCGCGATGACGGCAGACGACTTCCTGCGCGGATTTCCCATTGCAGCGGGAACGGAAGCCCGCTGATGGCGCGCTACCGGCTCACCATCGAATATGACGGCGGCCCCTTCACCGGATGGCAGTCACAGGCCGGCGGCAGATCGGTGCAGGATGTGCTCGAGCGCGCCGTGGCGGTGATCAACGGCGAGCCTGCAACCATCCATGGCGCAGGACGCACCGATGCGGGCGTTCATGCCCTCGCGCAGGTCGCGCATGTCGACCTCGCAAAGGACTGGGACGTGTTCAAGCTGCGCAATGCGCTCAACGGCAACATGCGCGGCCACCCGGTCAGCGTGCTTGAGGCAGAGGCCGTGTCTGCGGATTTCCATGCCCGCTTCTCGGCAACCCGCCGCTACTATCTCTACCGCATCCTGAACCGCCGCGCGCCGCCCGCGCTCGACCGCGGCAAGGTCTGGTGGCTTCCCGCTGATCTCGATTCCAGCATGATGCACGAGGCAGCGCAGCATCTGGTCGGAAAGCACGATTTCACCACCTTCCGGGCCGCGCAGTGCCAGGCGCAGTCGCCGGTCAAGACACTCGACCGGCTTGACGTCGCACGCTACGGCGAGCTGATCGAGATCCGCGCCGACGCCCGTTCCTTCCTGCACAATCAGGTTCGCTCGATGGTGGGGACGCTGCGGATGGTGGGGGAGGGCAAATGGCGGCCCGCCGATGTCAGGCGGGCGCTGGCCGCGAAGGACCGCGCCGCCTGCGGGCCGGTTGCACCGCCCGAGGGACTCTACCTTCTGCGGGTGGGTTACAGCGACGCCGAGAAGTAGTCGGAAATGATGCGGCCGTAGGCGCTCTGCGTGGCGCGCAACTCGTCGATGCTGAGGCGTTCATCGGTCTGGTGGATGGTGGCATTGGTGGGGCCAAATTCCACAACCGGGCAGTAGTCCTTCACGAAGCGCGCATCCGACGTGCCGCCGCTGGTGGAGAGCCGGGGCACTTTGCCCGTCGCGGCCGTCACCGCACCCTGCACGAGCGCCACGAAGGGGCCAGGGGCAGTGATGAAGGCATCGGCACCCTCGGTCGCCGAGACCGACCATGCGCCACCCATCTCGGCGCGAACAGCCGCAATCTCGGTATCGACCCAGCTGCGCAACGAGGCGAAGCTGTGCTCCGTCGAGAAACGGATGTTGAACTTCGCCACAGCTCGCGACGGAATCACATTGCCCGCCGGATTGCCAACGTCGAAACTCGTGACCGCCAGCGTCGAGGGGTCGAAATGTACATTGCCGCCATCGAGCTTCGCAGCCGCAATGCGGTCGATGAAGCGCGCGAGCTTGGGGATCGGATTGTCCGCCTTGTGCGGATAGGCGGCGTGGCCCTGACGTCCTTCAACCGCAACGGCGAAGCTGAGCGAGCCCCGCCGCCCGATCTTGATCATGTCGCCCAGGCTGTCCATCGAGCTCGGTTCGCCGACGATGCAATGATCCGGGATGTGGCCGTTGGCACGCATCCACTCCAGAACCTTCACCGTGCCGTTGATGGCAGGCCCCTCCTCGTCGCCGGTGATGAGGAACGAGATCGAGCCCGTGAAACTGCCCGCCCCTCGCAGATGATCGAGAGCTGCGGCCACAAAGGCGGCGACCGAGCCCTTCATGTCACAGGCGCCGCGGCCATAGATGAAACCACTGGAAATCTCGGCAGCAAAGGGGGGATGCGTCCAGCCCTCCACCAGCCCCTCCGGCACGACGTCCGTATGGCCCGCGAAGCAGAGATGCGGGGCTCCGGTACCGAAACGCGCGAAGAGATTGTCGACCTCCGGCGTACCCTCCTCGCGGAAGGTGAGGCGGTGGCAGATGAAGCCCCGTGCCGACAGGAGCCCTTCCAGATAGCCGAGGGCTCCGCCCTCGGCCGGCGTGACGGATTTGCAGCGGATCAGATCCCGAAGGATCGGAATGGGATCGGTGGGTGCGTTTTTCATGCCAGACAGTCTAGCCGCAAAAGAAAAGCCCGGCCACTCCCGGCCGGGCCGATCAACGGGACGGCGGGCGCGGTCACGCCGACAACGGATCAGGGCCGAATCGGTTGGGGCCATCCGTACCCTTCAGGAAGCCGCATTCGATGAGCATCCACAGACTGCCTATCACAGGCACGAGAATGATGAGCGTCCACCAGCCGGACTTGTCACGGTCATGCCAGCGCTTGGCATACAGCATGATCGACGGAAAGATCATGATCAGGCTGACGATACTGCTCACCAGCCCATAGCCCTGGTCACTGATGGTCCCGAGGAAGACGTCGACGAAAATCGAAACAAGAGTGATAACGGCAATCGCCACAACGCCCATCCAGTAGCTCAGGCGGCCGATGCGCCCCTCCGTGCTGGTGAACAGATACATCCAATCCATTGTCCGTCTCCCCAATCATCTGACATGCTGCTCCATGGCGGCACTCCAACCCGGGCCCCGGGGAACAGATACAAGATTTATGATCAATCCCTTAGGAGTTCATTAATCGAGGTCTTGGAGCGGGTCTTCTCGTCAACCCGCTTGACGATCACCGCGCAATAGAGCGACGGGGCGGGCGATCCGTCCGCATAGGGCTTCTGCGGCAGGGAGCCCGACACGACGACAGAATAGGGCGGCACCTTGCCCATGTGTACCTTGCCGGTCTCGCGCTCGATGATCTTGGTCGACTGGCCGATGAACACACCCATCGAGATCACCGAGCCCTCACCCACCACCACACCTTCGACCACTTCGGAGCGCGCGCCGATGAAGCAATTGTCCTCGATGATTGTGGGGCCCGCCTGCATCGGTTCCAGAACGCCGCCGATCCCGACGCCGCCCGAGAGATGCACATTCTTGCCGATCTGGGCGCAGGACCCGACCGTGACCCAGGTATCGACCATGGTGCCGATATCGACATAGGCGCCCAGATTGACGAAGGACGGCATGAGGATGGCGCCCGGCGCCACATAGGCCGACTTGCGCACCACGCAATTGGGCACGGCGCGGAACCCGGCAGCGCGGAAATCCTTCTCGGCCCAGCCTTCGAATTTCGATGGCACCTTGTCCCACCAGCTCGATCCGCCCGGCCCGCTGGAAATCATCGACATGTCATTGAGACGGAAGGACAGCAGCACTGCCTTCTTGAGCCACTGGTTGACGTGCCAGTCGCCATCCCGCTTCTCGGCGACGCGTGCCTTGCCGCTGTCGAGCAGGTCCAGGGCCGCCACCACGGCATCCCGTACCGGACCCCTGGTGTCGAGATTGACCTTGTCCCTGGTCTCCCAGGCCTGTTCGATGGTGCTCTGAAGATCAGTCATGGCATGTCTCCGCGTGGCAATCCGCTGGCTTTCGCCCGAAATGGCGCAGCCGGTCAAGCCCGGCCTTTGAAATCCCGTGCAAGGTCCGTGAGAAAACCCGGAAGATCTCCCGTGACGTGGTGAATGTGGGTCTGGTCCTCGCCGCCTGAGGCCCGGTTGAGGTGCTGGGCGTCGCTGTTGTCGGGGCTCACCACCAGAACCGTGGTCATGCCCAGGGCATGCGGCACTTCCAGATTGCGGGCGATGTCCTCGAACATGGCAGAAGTTTCGGGCCGAATTCCCGTCTGACGGATGAAGGCGCGGTAGGGTTCGGCCCCGGGCTTGGGGATGAAGTCCGAATGCACGATGTCGAAGATGTCACCGAAATGGTGGGTGATGCCGATCCGGTTCAGAACCTTCTCGGCATGGGCCACCGTGCCGTTGGTGAAGATCAGCTTGCGACCGGGCAGCGCGTGCAGCGCCGCATCAAGCTCGCGGTTGGGTGGCACTGGCGAATGGTCGATGTCATGCACGTAGTCCAGGAAGGCATCAGGCGCTATGCCATGTTCGGTCATCAGTCCACGCAGTGTCGTGCCGTATTTGTAGAACATGTCCTTCTGGCGGCGCTTGGCCTCGGCGTGATCGACGCCAAGCAGCCGCGACACGAAATCGCCCATCCGGACGTCGATCTGGTCGAACAGCCGGCAGGAGGCGGGGTAGAGCGTGTTGTCGAGATCGAAGACCCAGCTGTCGACGTGCGCGAAACCTCTCATGCCCCGGCCCGCGAGATGCGCGTGCCCACGCCATGCGGCGTCAGGAGCTCGAGCAGTACCGAATGCGGCACGCGCCCATCGAGAATGATGACGCCCTCGACGCCGGACTCCACCACGGCGGCGGCACTCTCGACCTTGGGTATCATGCCGCCGGTGATGGTACCGTTTGCGATGAGCCCGGGCAGGTCCTCGACCGCCAGTTCGCCAATCAGGTTCTTGTCCTTGTCGAGCACGCCCGCGACGTCCGTCAGCAGCAGGAGCCGCTTGGCGCCCGTCGCCGTGGCAATGGCACCCGCCGCCGTGTCGGCGTTGACATTGAAGGTCTCGCCTTGCCAGCCCACGCCGATTGGGGCGATGACGGGAATGGCGTCGCTGCGCATGATGGTATGCAGGATATCCGTGTTGACCCTGACAGGCTCCCCCACGAAGCCGAAGTCGACCTCCGTCACCTTGCCGGTTGCAGCGTCGGTGCTTTTCTTGGTGAGCTTCTCGGCGATCACCAGATTGCCGTCCTTGCCGGAAATGCCCACGGCGCGGCCGCCCGCCTGCTGGATGAACGCGACGATCGACTTGTTGATGGCGCCCGAGAGCACCATCTCGACCACCTCCATGGTGGCCTGATCGGTGACGCGCAGACCCTCGCGGAACTCGGGCTTGACCTCGAGCTTGTCGAGCATGCGGTTGATCTGCGGACCGCCACCATGCACCACGATGGGGTTGAGCCCGCAGACCTTGAGCATGACGATGTCGCGCGCGAAGCGCTGGGCCAGGACCGGGTCGACCATGGCGTGGCCGCCGTATTTCACGACGATGATCTCATCGTCGTAGCGCTGCAGGAAAGGCAGCGCCTCGGACAGGATTCTGGCTGTGGTGCTGAGGTCGTCCATGGCAATCATCCCCGAAACATCAGGACCAGCGCCATACAGGACAATTCAGCCGGTTTCAAAGGGTCTCGACGAGGCCTGCGATTTCAGCGCGCAGCTCGGGAATGCCCGCGCCCGTCTCGCTGGAGGTCGAATGGACACCCGGGAAGGCGGCCGGGTGCTTCGCCAGTGCCGACGTGACCTTGAGAGGGACCGCCGCCTGCTCCGCGGGCTTGATCTTGTCGATCTTCGTGAGCACCAACTGATAGGTGACGGCGCTCTCATCGAGCAGTTCGAACATCTCCTCGTCGGCCTTGAGAATGCCGTGGCGGGCATCGACCAGCACGAAGGCACGGGTGAGACCGGGCCGGCCGCGCAGATAGGCCCTGAGCACCGACTGCCAGGCCTTGACCTCGGATTTGGGCGCCTTGGCGAAGCCATAGCCCGGCATGTCGACGAGCGTCAGCCTGCCGTTCACATCGAAGAAATTCAGTTCGCGCGTCCGGCCCGGCGTGTTGGAAGCACGCGCCAGGCCATTGACACCTGTGAGCGCGTTGATGAGCGAGGACTTGCCGGCGTTTGAACGTCCGGCAAAGGCGATCTCGACACCGTGGACCGGCGGCAGCTGCTCGAGCCGCGCCACGCCCAGCAGGAAGCGCGACGGGCCGCCAAACAGGCGGCGGCCCGCGTCGATCTGGTCCGGGGTGAAAGGCTCGCTCACCCGGTGGTCTTTTTCTTCAGGAAGGGCAGGCTGTTGCGGATGTTGCCGAGGAAGTCGACCTCGACGCCATGCCGCTTCATGATCAGCGACTGCTGGGCGATCGAGAGCGTGTTGCTCCACGCCCAGTAGATGACGAGACCGACGGGGAAGCTTCCCAGCATGAAAGTGAAGATCACCGGCATCCAGTTGAACAGGCTGGCCTGCACAGGATCGGGCGGCGTCGGGTTCAACCGCATCTGCAACCACATGGTGATGCCCATGATGATGGGCCAGATACCGATCATCAACATGTGAGGTGGCGTCCAGGGAATGAGGCCGAACAGGTTGAAGAGGCTCGTCGGATCAGGCGCCGATAGATCGTGGATCCAGCCGAAGAACGGGGCATGGCGCAGCTCGATCGAGGTCAGGATGACCTTGTAGAGCGCGAAGAAGATCGGGATCTGGACGACGACCGGCAGACAGCCCGACAGCGGCGAGACCTTCTCGCGCTTGTAGAGCTCCATCATCGCCTGCTGCTGCTTCATGCGGTCGTCGGGGTATTCCTTCTTAAGGCGCTCCATTTCGGGCTGGAGCTTCTTCATCTTGCTCATCGAGGCATAGGACTTGTTGGCGAGCGGGAAGACTGCCGCCTTGACGAGTACGGTTGCGATCAGGATCGCGAGGCCGAAATTGCCGACGATGCCCTTGAGCCAGTCGAGCAGATAGAAGAAGGGCTTGGTCAGGAAATAGAACCAGCCCCAGTCGATCATGTAGTTGAAGCCCTTGATCTGGTGCAACTGCTCGATGGCATTGATGGTGCGCACCACCTTGGCGCCGGCAAACAGCCGGTCGGTGTGGGAAACGGTCGCGCCCTGCTCGACGACCAGCGCGTCTCGGGCGAGATAGTCGGTCTGATAGAGGTCGCGGCCATCAAGCTTCGTGTGCAGGAAGCTGGCCGTCACGGCAAGATTCTGGTCAGGGATGACGGCCGCTGCCCAGTATTTGTCGGTAAAGCCCAGCCAGCCGCCTGTCGTGTCTGCCTTTTCCGGTTCCTGCTGTTCGGCAACATCCTTGTAGTGGATCTCACGCAGGCCGCCATCGATCCAGCCCAGCATGCCCTCGAAGAACACCCAGTATCCGGACACATGCGGCGTGTCCTGGCGCTGGATGCGGGCATAGGGAATGACCGCCACGGATGCGCCGGAATTGTTGGCGACGCTCTGCGTCACGGTGAACAGATACTCGTCGCTCACCTCGATCGTTCGGGTGAAGAGAAGACCCTCGCCATTGTCCCAGGTGAGGGTGACGGGATTGCCCTCGTTCAGCACCGCACCGGCAGGGGCACTCCACACCGTTGACGGGCCCGGAAGCTTCGCCGTGGTGCCCGTCGCGGGAACCACGCCCTGTTCGGCGAACAGTGCGCCGGGCGTGCCACTGGGCGACAGGAACGTGATGGTGGGGCTCTTGGGATCAATCGTTTCGCGGTACCTGAGCAGGTGCAGATCATCGATCATCGCACCCCTGAGATTGATTGAACCCGAGACGTAGTCAGTCTCGATCTTCACGCGTGGCGAGGCAGCGAGCGCATCCTCCCGCGAGACGGCCGCAGCCGGACTGTTCGCCGCAGGCACGCTTCCACCCTGGGCAGGCACGGTCTGGCTGGCGCCCTCCTGCTGGGTCTGGGCCTGCTGATCCACCGCGGGGGCGAGCTTCTTCTGCAGCGGGCTCGCATAGAAATACTGCCAGCCGAAAATGATCAGCATGGAGAGAACGATGGCAAGAATGAAATTCTTGTTGTCGTATTTCATGGTGTTCCCCTGTCCCCTCGCGCGGGGGCGGTGCGGTGCAGTTTCTTCAAGGCGGCGGCGAGGTCGCTCTCCAGATCGGGAAACGACCGCCCGAAACTCTTGTCCCGGCCGATCAGGACGTAATCATGCCCGCGCCAGGCCTGGGATTCCAGCCGCAGCCGGGCCAGTTCGCGCAGGCGCCGCTTGACCCGGTTGCGGACAACCGCATTCCCGATCCGCTTGGTGGCGGTGAAGCCGACCCGCGCTGGCCCATCATCGCCGCGCGCGCGCATCTGCACCACCATTCCGGGCGTGGCGGCGTAACTCGCCCGGGCGGCGGCAACGAAATCCTGCCGTCGCTTCAGACGCTCCATGTCACGGGAAATCCGGCGCTCAGGCCGAAAGGCGCTTGCGGCCCTTGGCGCGACGGCGGGCGAGAACCTTGCGGCCACCCACCGTTGCCATGCGCGCGCGAAAACCGTGGCGGCGCTTGCGGACAAGCTTCGAGGGCTGGTAGGTGCGCTTCACGTTCGTCACTCCGTTCCTGGCTTTTCAGCCAATTATTACAATCAGATAGCCTGCCTGTTTGGGCAACGCCCGAGGCCGCCGGGGCAGACTGGCTGAAATTTCGAGGGGGCTTATGCGGGAAAAGCGCCCGGAAGTCAACGCGCGGCGCACCCTACACCCGGAGTGAACTTTGCTCACGAAGCCGTGACGCCCCCTATCGCTGGCCGCAGCGATCGTTCAAGGAAGAGGCTGACCACCCATGCCGGACGTTCACCCAGTTCCCGCCCCGCCAGTCCTGCGCCGCTGGCTCCCGATGCTTGCCCTGCTCATGCTGGCGGCGGCAGGCTATGCCCTGGGCCTGCACCGGTATCTGTCGCTCACCGCCCTGGCAGAGCACCGTGATCAACTCCATCATTGGGTAGCAGACCGGCCGGTGCTGGCTCTGGTCGTCTTCATGGTGATCTATGTGGCCGTGGTGGCCCTGTCACTTCCTGGCGCCAGCATCATGAGCATTGCGGGCGGCATGCTGTTCGGCTGGGGGCTGAGCGTGCCGGCAACGGTCATCGCGGCTGTCTGCGGCGCGAGCATCGTGTTCGCCATCGTCAAGACATCGCTGGGCGCGGCAATGGCCACCCGCGCCGGGCCTTTCATGCAGCGCCTCGCGCGGGGCTTCGCCGAGAACGGCTTCAGCCTTCTGCTGTTCCTGCGGCTGACTCCGGTGTTTCCATTCTGGGCGGTCAATGCCGTGGCCGGACTGAGCCGCATGCCGTTCCGCACCTTCGTGTCGGCCACGGCACTGGGCATCATTCCAGGCTCCATCGCCTTCGCGCTGATCGGGGCGGGCCTCGACCGCACCATCGACAGCGAACTCGCCGCCTATCACGCTTGCGTTGCGGCAAGCGGCGCCCAGTCCTGCAGCCTCTCGCTTGATGCCTCGGCCCTGATTTCGCCAGAACTGCTCTGGGGTTTCACCGGGCTTGGCCTTGTGGCCCTGTTGCCGCTGCTGCTGCGGCGCTGGAAAGGCAAGCCCGCATGAAACCCGAAGCATACGACATCGCCGTCATCGGTGGCGGGTCGGGCGGACTTTCGGTTGCCGCCGCCGCCGCGCAGTTCGGCCAGAGGGTGGTGCTGTTCGAGAGAGCCGCAATGGGTGGCGACTGCCTGAATGTCGGCTGTGTGCCTTCGAAGGCCCTGCTGGCGGCCGCGAAACAGGCCCATGCCATGCGCGGCGGGGCACGCTTCGGCATCACGCCGGTCGAACCACAGGTCGACTTCGCGGCGGTGATGGGTCATGTGCGGTCGGTCATCGCAAGCATTGCGCCCCATGACAGCGTGGCGCGCTTCGAGTCGCTGGGTGTCAGGGTGGTTCAGGCCGAAGCCCGGTTCATCGACAGGCACACGCTGACAGCGGGCGGCAGCATGTACCCGGCGCGTCGCATGGTGAATGCCACCGGTTCGCGCCCGGCCGTTCCGGATATTCCCGGGCTTGCCGAAGTTCCGTTCTTCACCAACGAGACGCTCTTCGCCAATGTCGTTCTGCCGGCGCATCTCCTGATCATCGGCGGCGGGCCGGTGGGGCTCGAGATGGCGCAGGCTCACCGGCGGCTCGGCGCCCGCGTCAGCGTCATCGAAGCAGGCCGGCCCCTGTCGCAGGATGATCCTGAGCTTGCGGGCGTCGTTCTCGACACGCTGGCGGCGGAAGGCGTCGAAATCCTCGCAGGCACCGGCGTGACACGGGCAAGCCGGGTGGAGAGCGGGATCGCCCTCGACCTCGCGGACGGACGCCGGGTGACCGGCTCGCATCTGCTGGTTGCCGCCGGACGGCGGCCTGCCATCGAAGCGCTGGAGCTTGCGGCGGCGGGGATCGCCTTCACGGCCCGGGGCATCACCGTCGGGCGCGGTCTCCGGACCAGCAATCCACGCGTCTATGCAATCGGCGATGCGGCCGGCGGACGCTTCACCCATGAGGCCGGCTATCAGGCGGGCATCGTCATCCGCAATGCGCTGTTCGGCCTGCCGGCCAGGGCCGGAGCGCTGATCCCGCATGTCACCTATACCGACCCGGAACTTGCCCAGGCCGGGCTGACGGAGGCCGAGGCACGGGCCCGTCACGGCAAGACCGTCCGGGTCGTGCGCGCGCCCTTCAGCGCCAATGATCGCGCGCGCGCCGAAGGGCGCACGGAAGGCCTGGTCAAGATCGTGACCGGACGGCGCGGCCTCATCCTCGGCGCGGGGATCGCAGGCCCGCAGGCAGGCGACCTGATCCAGCCGTGGATCCTGGCGCTCGACCGCGGCCTCAGGATCGGAGCAATGGTGGCGCCTGTCCTGCCTTATCCGACCCGCGGCGAGGCGGGCCTCCGCGGAGCACTGGAATATTTTTCGTCCCTTGCATCCAATCCTCTGCTGCGAACCGTAGCAAGGCTGGTCAAACGCATGAGTCCATGACAGACGCAGCACCGGCAGACTGGGAGAAAGGCCCCGGCCCCTTGCGGGGGATTTCGGGAAAGCTTCTCGCCATGACGGTGATCTTCGTCATGCTGGGCGAAGTGCTGATCTTCCTGCCCTCCATCGCCAATTTCCGTATCCAGTGGCTGAGGGGACGGGTTGCCCAGGCGGAGACCGCGGCTCTGGCTGCGGAGGCGGCGGGCGGGCGCATGCTGAGCCCCGGCCTGCGCCGCGAGATCCTCGACGGCGCCGGCGTTCTGGCGGTTTCGCTCGTCCGGCCCGACGGTCGGCAGCTGACCCTGGTTCGTGAGGAGGTGGCTCCGGTGACCTCCGCCAGCCATGACCTGCGCGACAGTCACTGGATGGCCGCCATTGTCGATGCCTTCGCGGTGATGCTGGACGGTGGCAACCGCGTGATCGCGGTACGCGATGCGCCGCCCAACATGCCAGGGGGTATGATCGAGGCGGTGCTCACCGAAGCGCCGCTCCGTCACGCGATGGTGCGCTTTGGCATCAACATCCTGATCCTGTCGGTGATCCTGTCGGCCATCGTTGCCGGGCTGATCTATGCGACGCTCAACATCATGCTGCTGCGGCCCGTCAAGCAGCTGACCAGCAACATGGTTTCCTTCCGTACCAATCCCGAAGACCGCTCGCGCATCATCGCGCCCTCGACGCGGCGGGATGAAATCGGCGTGGCGGCGCGCCAGCTGCATGCGATGCAGTCCGAGCTCGCCACCCTGCTGCAGCAGAAGACCCGCCTCGCGGCGCTCGGCCTTGCGGCCGCCAAGGTCAACCATGATCTGCGCAACATGCTCTCCTCTGCGCAGATGATCTCTGACCGGCTGGCCATGGCCGAGGATCCGACGGTGAAGCGCTTCGCGCCCAAGCTGATCGCCAGCCTCGACAGGGCGATCTCATTCCTGACCCAGACGCTGCGCTTCGGCCGCGCCGAGGAGCCGCCGCCGGTGCGCGAGATCTTCGAACTGAGGGGGCTGGCCGACGAAGTGATCGAATCCGAGGGGCTGCACGCCACGCCGCGCATCCAGCTCTGTAACGACGTGCCGGAGGATCTCAGGATCGACGCCGGGCGCGACCAGATCATGCGCGTCCTGACCAATCTCCTGCGCAATGCCGTGGAGGCGCTGGATGGCTGGATCACAGAGGGCGGCAGCGCGCGCGAGGCTCGCGTCAGCCTGAGCGCGCGCCGCGAGGGCAGCGTGACGGTGATCATGGTCGCCGACAATGGACCAGGCATTCCGGCTCAGCTGCGGCCGCGACTGTTCGAAGCCTTTCAGAGCGCGGCAAAGCCCGGCGGGGCTGGTCTGGGGCTGGCGATCGCCGCCGAGTTGATCCGTGCCCATGGCGGTGTGATCCTGCTGCGCGACAGCGGCTCGGCCGGCACGGTTTTCGAGATCCGGGTTCCCGACCGGGCCATCGCGCCGCACCGCGTGGAACGGATGATGCGCCAGACGCCCGGAAAAACCTGAGAATCCGCCGACGGCGCTTGACGCGGGCGGCCCTTTCAAGGTCTATAGCGGGCGCAACCAAACCAGTGGGGCACGGCGCTTTGCGAGCCAGCCCCCATCACAGGAGCAGAAGCCCACTTGAGCATTCCACCCAGGAGGCCATTAAGCCGCGGAGCCGCCCCCCCGCAAAAGGAAGAAGGACACAGGATCAACCACCGCATTGATGCGCGCGACGTGCGCCTCATCGATTCAGAAGGCCAGAATGTCGGCGTCGTGCCGATCCGTCAGGCGCTGATGATGGCGGAAGAGGTCAATCTCGATCTGGTCGAGATTTCGCCCGATGCCAAGCCGCCCGTCTGCAAGATCCTCGACTACGGGAAGTTCAAGTTCCAGGAACAGAAGAAGGCCGCCGAGGCCCGCAAGAAACAGAAGGTCATCGAGATCAAGGAGATCAAGATGCGCCCAATGATCGATGACCACGACTATGACGTGAAGATGCGCGCCATCAAGCGCTTCTTCGAGGAAGGCGACAAGGTCAAGATCACGCTCCGGTTCCGCGGCCGCGAAATGGCGCATCAGGAACTGGGCCAGCAACTGCTCGACAGGGTCAAGAAGGACACGGGCGAGATCGCCAAGGTGGAATCCGAGCCGCGTTTCGAGGGCCGCCAGATCGTCATGGTGCTGGCCCCGCGCTGAGGCAGCAAGGATTGGCTGGATCGGCCAGAAGGCGCCCCCCGCGGGGCGCCTTTTTCAATGATGGATGGGCCGCCAAAGATGTCTGGAACCATCCTGATTTTCCCGATAAGATTGTGAAATGAACTCCGTCTGGTCATTTCCGCACCCTGGCAGCCCTGCGGCCGGCGCCGCCGGGCGCTGTCTGCATCGGCATGGGCACGAACGATGCGCATCCTGATCGTCGAGGACGAGGAGCGGATAGCCCGCGACCTCGCCGAGGCCGTGACGGCGGCGGGCTATGTGGCCGAAATCGTGACCGACGGCGAGGAAGCCTGGTTCAAGGGCGGCACCGAGCCCTATTCGGCCATCATCCTCGACCTCGGTCTGCCCGGCCTCGACGGCCTCACCATTCTCAAGCGCTGGCGGCAGGAAGCCGTGCCGGTTCCGGTTCTGGTCCTGACCGCGCGGGGGGCCTGGTCGGAGCGGGTGGACGGCATTGACGCGGGCGCCGACGACTATCTCGCCAAGCCGTTCCGGATCGAGGAGGTGATGGCACGGCTGCGCGCGCTGCTGCGCCGCGCCGCCGGACGCGGCGAACCGCAGATCACCATCGGCCCCGTCACGCTCGACCCGCGCACCCGCGAGGTGACGGTCAGCGGCCAGCCCGCCGCGCTCACACCACTGGAGTTCCGGCTTCTCAACTATCTCTTCCACCATCGCGGACGGGCCGTGTCGCAGATGGAACTGAGCGAGGCGCTCTACTCCCACGACCATGAGCGCGAATCCAACGCCATCGAGGCCCTGGTCGGACGCGTGCGCCGCAAGCTCAAGTCCGACGTGATCGAGACCCGTCGCGGTTTCGGCTACATCGTGACCCCGCCGCAACCCAAATGAAAACCGGCTCGCTGCGCGTTCGCCTCCTCGCTTCGGCGACGATCTGGATCATCATCACGCTGTTTCTCACCGGCTTTGCGCTGATGCGGCTGTTCGAAAGCCAGATGCGCGACCGCGTAGTGAGCGGCCTCGAGTTCGACCTCGCACAGCTCATCGGGCGTCTGGATATCAGGCCCGACGGCAGCCTCCGGATGCCGCAGGCCCTCTCGGATCCGCGCTACCTGCAGGCCGAGGGCCGGCGCTACTGGCAGATCGTGAACACCAGCCCGGTACCCGCCACGACCCAGGATCACACGGGCGCAACCGTGCTGCGCTCGCCATCCCTTCGGACCGTTGATCTCGAGAAGGTCCTGAAGCGGAGCGATCCGGAAGACCCCCTGATCTCCGTCCACCGCAACATCACGCTCTCGGGTGCGAAGCTCTCCGTCACGGTGGCGACGGGCGCCGAGGAGGTGACGCGCTCCGTTGCTGAACTGCGCACGCAGGTCCTGGTCGCGATGACGGTGATCGGCAGCACGCTGATCGCCAGCGCCTGGCTGCAGGTGGCGGTCGGTCTCAGTCCGCTGAAGCAGCTCCGCGCCCAGCTGGCCGACATCGGCCGCGGCCACGCCCAGCGCATGTCCGGCAATTATCCGGATGAGGTCGCCCCGCTGGTGACGGAATTCAATCAGGTGCTCGACCAGCGCGACGCCTCGATGGAGCGGGCGCGGCGGCGGGCGGGCGACCTCGCACATGGCCTCAAGACACCGCTCACCGTGCTCTCCTCCATCGCCCGCCAGCTCCGCAGGCAGGGGCAGGCGGCAGAGGCCGCCGACATCGATGAACAGGCCGAAGCCATGCTGCGGCATGTCGAGCAGGCGCTGGTGCGGGCGCGGCTTTCGAGCGGCAAGGGCCATGCCGCAAGCCCGCTGGCCGCAACCGCCACCAAGGTTGTCGCCGCCATCGGCCGGCTCCCGGGCGCGGAGGTGCTGCAGATCGAGATCGCCGTTCCCCCCGACGCCAGCGTGCCGGTCGAACAGGACGATCTCACCGAGCTTCTCGGCAATCTGCTGGACAATGCCCGCAAATGGGCGCGGAGCAGGATCCGGGTGCGCTACGAGGCGCCGCTTCTGAGCGTCGAGGACGACGGGCCGGGCGTTGCCGAGGCGGACCTCCCGCACATCGCCGAGCGCGGGCGGCGGCTTGACGAGAGCACCCAGGGCTCGGGCCTTGGCCTGTCCATCGTCGCCGACATCGCCGACATCTATGGTTTCAATGTCAGCTATGGCCGCTCCGAACTCGGCGGACTGAGGGTCGAAGTCCGGCTCTGACTTGCTTTTCCGGGGCATTTTTGCTTTACCAGCCCTCGTTCAAGCCGCCTGGCCTGTAAAGGGCATGCCATGGCGGCTTTCTAACGCTTTGAAAGGAAAAGCTAAAATGCCCAAGATGAAGACCAAGTCCTCTGCCAAGAAGCGGTTCAAGGTCACCGCCTCCGGCAAGATCAAGGCCGGTCAGGCCGGCAAGCGCCATGGCATGATCAAGCGCACCAACAAGCAGATCCGCAACCAGCGTGGCACGATGGTTCTGGCGCCGGGCGATGAACGCCTCGTCAAGATCCACATGCCCTATATTGCCAAGTAAGCTGGAGGACTGATCCATGCCACGTTCAAAGGGCGGCGTTGTCGCCCGCAAGTCTCACAAGAAGGTGATGAAGCAGGCGAAGGGCTATTTCTCCCGCCGCAAGAACATCTTCCGCGTCGCCGTGCAGGCCGTCGAGAAGGCCGAGCAGTATGCCTATCGCGACCGCCGCACCAAGAAGCGCAATTTCCGCGCCCTGTGGATCCAGCGCATCAACGCCGCCACGCGCGAGCTCGGCCTCACCTATGGCCGATTTATTCACGGCCTGGACAAGGCCGGGATCGAGGTGGACCGCAAGGTTCTCGCCGATCTCGCCGTGCATGATCAGGCCGCCTTCGCCGCTCTCGTCGAGAAGGCAAAGGCCGCGCAGGCCTGATACGCCGCGCTGATCGCACGTCGAATTCCGATTGCCTTGACCGGGCCACGTGCTGTTTCGACGGCACCTGTGCCCGGTCATTCCGTTTTCAGGGGAACATCGCATGAGTCTGGCAGACCTCGAACACTCGATCCTCGCCGCGATCGAAACGGCAGCCGATGAGGCGGCGCTCGAAGCCGTGCGGGTTGCGGCGCTGGGCAAGAAGGGCTCGGTGTCCGAACGCATGAAGGCACTGGGCGCCATGAGCCCGGACGAGCGCCGCGAGGCGGGCGCGGCCCTCAATGTGCTGAAGGACAGGGTTGCCGATGCCCTGACCGCGCGCAAGGCAACACTCCAGGACGCCGCCCTCGAGGCGCGGCTTGCCTCCGAGAGGATCGACGTGACGCTGCCGGTCCGCCCGCAGGCCTCGGGCACCGTGCATCCCGTGTCGCAGGTCTGGGAAGAGGTCGTGCAGATTTTCGGCGACCTTGGCTTTGCCGTCGCGGAGGGCCCGCACATCGAGGACGACTTCCACAATTTCGATGCGCTGAACATTCCGCCTGAGCATCCGGCGCGCCAGGAGCATGACACCTTCTTCTTCCACGAGAAGCCCGATGGCTCGCGCATGCTGCTCAGAACCCACACGAGCCCCGTGCAGATCCGCACCATGCTGGCCTCGAAGCCACCCATTCGCATCATAGCGCCCGGCCGCACCTTCCGCTGCGACTCGGACATGACTCACACGCCGATGTTCAATCAGGTCGAGGGGCTGGTCATCGACGAGACGGCGACACTTGCCAATCTGAAGTGGATTCTCACCGAGTTCTGCAAGGCCTTCTTCGAAGTGGACGACGTGAAGATGCGTTTCCGCGCGTCGCATTTCCCCTTCACCGAGCCGTCGATGGAGGTCGACATCCAGTATTCGCGTGAGGGCGGGCAGCTCAAGATCGGCACCGGCGACAAGTGGCTGGAGATCCTGGGTTCCGGCATGGTGCATCCGAATGTGATCCGGGCCGGCGGCATGGATCCCGCGCAGGTTCAGGGCTGGGCCTTCGGGGTCGGGCTCGACCGCATCGCCATGCTGAAATACGGCATTCCGGATCTGCGCGCCTTCTTCGAGGCCGATCTGCGCTGGCTGCGCCACTATGGCTTCAGGGCGCTGCAGGTGCCGACACTGGCAGGAGGGCTGTCATGAAATTCACGCTTTCCTGGCTCAAGGACTATCTCGAGACCAGCGCCACGCTCGACGAGATCTGCGAGGGCCTGATCGGCGTCGGCCTCGAAGTGGAAGAAGTCTCCGACATGACGGCGGCACTCGCTCCATTCAAGGTCGGCTATGTGCAGCTTGCCGAAAAGCACCCGAATGCCGACAAGCTGAGACGCTGCAAGGTTGAAACCGACACCGGCATCATCAATGTGGTCTGTGGCGCGCCCAATGCCCGCACCGGCATCAAGGGCATCATCGCCCTGCCCGGCGCATACATTCCCGGCACCAGGATCACGCTCGAGAAGGGTGTGATCCGTGGCGAGGCTTCCGAAGGCATGCTGTGCTCGGAGCGCGAGCTGCTGATCTCGGACGAGCACAACGGCATCATCGAAGTGGCCGAGAGCTGGCCCATCGGCACGCCCGCCGCCAAGGCGCTGGGCCTCGACGACCCGATGATCTACGTGAAGGTGACACCCAACCGTCCCGATGCGCTGGGCGTCTATGGCATTGCCCGCGATCTGGCCGCCAAGGGCCTCGGCAAGCTGAAGCCGCTCGTTGCACCGAAGGTGGACGGACGCTTCGACTCGCCCGTCAAGGTGACGCTCGATTTCCCCGATGGCGACACCAGGCCCTGTCCGCTGTTCGTTGGCCGCCTTATCCGCGGCGTGAGGAACGGCCCGTCGCCCGACTGGCTGCAGCGCCGTCTCAAGGCCATCGGACTGAGGCCGATCTCGACGCTGGTCGACATCACGAACTACATCACCTTCGCCTATGGCCGGCCGCTGCACGTATTCGACGCCGACAAGGTGAAGGGCAACATCCGCGCCCGCGCAGCACAGGACGGCGAGACGATCGAGGCCCTCGACAACAAGACCTACACGCTGAGCGCCGGCATGACGGTGATTGCCGACGACGCAGGACCCGAGGCGATCGCCGGCATCATCGGCGGCAGCCCCTCAGGCTGCACGGATGAGACCGTGAACGTCTTTCTCGAATCGGCCTATTTCGACCCCCTCAAGACCGCCGCGACGGGCCGCAGGCTCGGCATCACCTCGGATGCGCGTTACCGTTTCGAGCGCGGGGTTGATCCCGCCTTCACACCCGTGGGCGCCGAGATCGCCACCCGCATGATCCTCGATCTGTGCGGCGGCGAGGCCTCGCATGTGGTGACGGCGGGCACCGTTCCGGCCACGGCCCGGCAGGTTGAGCTGCGCAAGACCCGCGTGGCCTCGCTCGCCGGCGTCGATATTGCGATTGACAGCCAGACGCGCATTCTTGAGGATCTCGGCTTCGGCGTCACCGAGACGCATACGGCACTGACCTGTTCGGTACCCTCCTGGCGGCCCGACATCCACGGCGAGACCGATCTGGTGGAAGAGGTCTGCCGGATCTACGGACTCGACAACATTCCGCCCCGGCCGATGGACCGCATCAGCGCCATCGCCCGGCCGGTGCTGAACCCTCTGCAGCGGCGCATGCTGGCGGCGCGGCGCATGCTGGCGGCGCGCGGCTTCAACGAGGCCATCACCTGGGCCTTCCTGCCCGAGGCGCAGGCCGTCCTGTTCGGCGGCGGTCAGCCGGAACTCAAGCTCGCCAATCCGATTTCATCGGAACTCTCCGACATGCGCCCCTCGCTGCTCCCCAATCTCGTTGCAGCGGCGGGCCGCAACATGGACCGCGGCTTCTCCGACATGATGCTCTCGGAAGTGGGCCATGCCTATGCCGGCGACCGTCCGCAGGACGAGACGCTGCGCGCTGCCGGCATCCGGCGCGGCGCCTTCACGGGCCGCAATGTGCATGGCGGTGCACGATCCGTCGATGCCTTCGACGCCAAGGCCGATGCGCTGGCCGTCCTCGAGGCGGCAGGCGCTCCGGTCGCGACGCTGCAGGTGGTGGCGGGCGGCCCCGCCTGGTTCCACCCTGGCCGCGCAGGTACCATCCAGATGGGGCCGCAGAACAAGCTCGGCTTCTTCGGCGAACTTCACCCGCGCGTGCTTCAGGCGATGGATGTGAAGGGCCCGCTGGTGGGTTTCGAGCTCATTCTCAATGCCATTCCCGGCGCAAAGACCAAGAGCGCCACACGCGCCGCGCTGGCCATGTCCGACCTGATGCCGCTCAGCCGCGATTTTGCCTTCGTGATCGATGCCGGTGTCGAGGCGGAGAAACTGGTCAAGGCGGCGCGCGGCGCCGACAAGGCGCTGATCAGCGACGTGACGGTCTTCGACCTCTACAGGCTCGAGGACGGACGTATCTCGCTGGCCATCGATGTGACGCTGCAGCCAAAGGACAAGACCCTGACGGAGCCGGAGATCGAGGCGGTGTCCGCAAGGATCGTGGCCGCCGTCACCAAGGCGACCGGCGGCGTCCTGCGGAGCTAGACCCTCATGGCCAGCACCCGCGATGCGATCGTTGCGGACCTGAAGGCGCACCGGAAATCCGGCGCGCCCTCTGACATGCGCCGAGCCTTTGCGCGCAATCCGAAGCGGTTCAGGGAGTTTGCGGCACGCTGCGATGATCTGCTGCTCGATTACTCCAAATGCGCGGTCAACGCGCGCACCATGGCGCTGCTGGCGAGGCTGGCCAGGGCGGCGGATGTCGAAGCGCGGCGCGACGCCATGTTCGCGGGCGCCGTCATCAACACCACCGAAATGCGCCCGGTTCTGCACACCGCGCTGCGCAACCGCTCCAACAGGGCGATCGTCGTCAATGGCCGCGACGTGATGCCGGACGTCAACGCCGTGCTGGCCGCCATGGCAGGCTTCGCCCGTCATGTGCGCGCGTCGAAGATCACCGATGTGGTGAACATCGGCATCGGCGGATCGGACCTCGGCCCCGCCATGGCCACACTCGCGCTGGCGCCCTGGCATGACGGGCCACGGCTGCATTTCGTCTCCAATGTCGACGGTGCGCATATCGCCGATACGCTCAGGACGCTGAAGCCCGAGACCACGCTGTTCCTGATTGCGTCGAAGACCTTCACCACCATCGAAACCATGACCAATGCCCGCACGGCGCGGCGGTGGATTGCGGAGACGCTGGGCGAGAAGAATGTCGGCCGGCATTTTGCCGCCATTTCCACCGCCATCGGCAAGGTCAGGAACTTCGGCATCTCCGAGGACCGCATCTTCGGCTTCTGGGACTGGGTCGGCGGGCGCTATTCGATCTGGTCGGCCATCGGCCTGCCACTGATGATCGCCATCGGCCCCGAGAATTTCACCCGCTTTCTCGAGGGCGGACATGCCATGGACCGGCATTTCCGCGAGACCCCCCTGCTCCGCAATCTGCCGATGCTCATGGGGCTGCTCGGCGTCTGGCACCGCAACATCTGCGGCTATGTGTCCCGCGCCGTCATTCCCTATGACCAGCGGCTGGCGCGGCTTCCGGCCTATCTGCAGCAGCTTGACATGGAATCGAACGGCAAGCGCGTGCGGCTTGACGGCAGGGCGGCGGGCGTCACCGGCCCCATCGTCTGGGGCGAGCCCGGCACCAATGGCCAGCACGCCTTCTTCCAGCTTCTGCATCAGGGCAGCGACGTGATTCCCGTCGAATTCCTCATCGCTGCGGAGCCGCATGAGAAAGGCATGTCCGAACACCATGCGCTGCTCGTCGCCAACTGCCTCGCGCAATCGCAGGCGCTGATGCGCGGCCGCACGCGCGAGGAAGCCGAAGCCCAGCTTCTGGCCATGGGCAAGAGCCGCCACGAGGCCCGCACGCTCGCGCCGCACCGAACCTTTCCCGGCAACAGGCCCTCCATCACGCTGGCCTATCGCAGGCTTGATCCTGCAACGCTGGGCCGCCTCATTGCGCTCTATGAGCACCGCGTCTTCGTGGAAGCGGCGATCTGGAACATCAATGCCTTCGACCAGTGGGGTGTGGAACTGGGCAAGGAACTGGCCACCGCCCTGCAGCCGGTTGTGGAAGGAAAAGCCAGCGCGAGGGGACTTGATTCATCGACCGCGGGCCTTGCCGCCTATCTGCGCAAGTTCGGTTAGAACATCACCTCATCGAGCGCCATGACCGGCGCGGCGCCGGCGGCGATCCTTGCCTGCAACGACTGCGTTTCGGGCAGTATGCGACTCATGAAGAAACGCGCCGTGGCGAGCTTGGCGCGGTAGAAATCCTGATTGCTCCGGGGCAGCGACACGATCGCCGCCCGCGCCCAGAGATAGGCCAGCGCCGTCAGCGCGAAGAGCCGCATGTAGTCGACCGCGGCAGCGCCGGCCTCATCCGGATTCGTGGCAGCACGGGTGCGGAGCAGCCGCGTGACCTCCTCGAGCTGGGCGAAGGCGCCTGCAAGCGGTTCCGCAAATTCCGGCACGGGCCCGGTTGCCAGAAAGCCGCGCACCGGCGAGGCAAAACTCTCGAACAGGCCAAGCTGCAGCACCTTGCGGCCGAGAAGATCAGCAGCCTGTATGCCGTTGGTTCCTTCATAGATCTGCGTGATGCGCACATCGCGCACATGCTGCTCCTGGCCATTGGCGCGGATGAAGCCATGACCGCCCAGCACCTGCACGCCGAGGTTTGTCACTTCGGTCCCGCAATCGGTGAGGAAGGCCTTCACCACCGGCGTGAGCAGCGCCACCAGCGCGTCGGCCGATGCCCGGGCGGACGGCTCGGGATGACGCTCGGAGACATCCAGCGCCTGTGCGGCCCACAGCGCCAGCATGCGGCAGCCTTCTGTGAGGGCGCGCTGCGTCATGAGCATGCGCCGCACATCCGGATGCACGATGATGGGGTCGGCAGGCAGCGATGGATCGCGGGGTCCGCCAGGCGCGCGGCCCTGACGTCGCTCGCGCGCATAGGCCACGGCGGCCTGGTAGGATGCCTCGGACAGCGCCAGCCCATGAATGCCCACGGCAATGCGCTCGGCATTCATCATCGCGAACATGGCCTTGAGACCCTGATGCGGCTCGCCCACCAGCCAGCCTGTGGCGCCGTCGAAGTTCATCACGCAGGTGGGGCAGCCGTGAATGCCCATCTTGTGTTCGACCGCGCCGCAGGACACTGCGTTGCGCGCTCCCAGCGTTCCATCGGCCTCGACGAGAACCTTGGGCACGACAAACAGGCTGATACCCTTGCTGCCCTTCGGCGCATCGGCAAGCCTCGCCAGCACGAAGTAAATGATGTTGGACGTCAGATCGTGCTCGCCCGCCGATATGAAGATCTTGGTTCCGGTGAGCGAAAAACTGCCGTCCGGGCGCGGGCTGGCCAGGGTCTTCATCAGACCGAGATCGGTGCCGCAATGGGCTTCGGTCAGGCACATCGAGCCTGCCCATTCACCGCTTGCCAGCCTGTCGGCATAGAGAGCCTTCTGGTGCGCGCTGCCGTGCTGGCTCAGCAGCACATAGGCGCCGCGTGTCAGACCCGGAAACAGGCCGAAGGACAGGCAGGCACCATTCAGCATCTCCTCGAACAGCAGATTCACCATGTGCGGCATGCCCTGGCCGCCATGCGCGGGCGCTGCGGTGAGGGCAGGCCAGCCATCCTCGACGAGCCGCGCATAGGCCTCCCTGAAGCCTTTGGGGGTCGTGACCCGGCCGTCCTCGAAGCGAACTCCGTCCTCGTCCGCGGTCCGGTTGAGCGGATGCACGACATCTGTAGCGAAGCGCGCGGCCTGTTGGAGGATCACCGCCACCACATCAGGCGTTGCGGCCTCGAAGCCGGGAAGCCGCGCGTGGGCCTCGAGATCGAACAGTTCCTCGAGGCAGAAGCGGTGCTCGCGGAGCGGCGGGGCAAAGGCGGGCATGGCGCTCAGCACTCCACCACGTTGACGGCCAGCCCGCCGGTGGAGGTCTCCTTGTAGCGCTCGCTCATGTCGAGGCCGGTCTGGCGCATGGTTTCCACGCACGTGTCGAGCGGCACGAAATGGGTGCCATCGCCCCGGAGCGCCAGTGAGGCGGCGGTGACGGCCTTGACCGCGCCAAAGGCATTGCGCTCGATGCAGGGCACCTGCACCAGGCCGCCCACCGGGTCGCAGGTCATGCCGAGATGATGTTCAAGTGCGATTTCGGCGGCATTCTCCACCTGTTCGTTGTTACCGCCGAGGGCCGCGCAGAGACCGGCCGCCGCCATGGCGGAAGCCGAGCCCACCTCGCCCTGGCAGCCCACCTCGGCGCCTGAGATCGAGGCATTGTGCTTGATCAGCCCGCCGATTGCCGCTGCCGCCAGCAGGAAGGTGCGGATGCCCGCGTGATCCGCGCCGAGACAGTGATCGAGATAATAGCGGATGGTGGCGGGAATGACCCCCGCCGCGCCATTGGTGGGTGCAGTCACCACCCGGCCGCCCGCGGCATTCTCTTCGTTGACCGCCATGGCATAGACCGAAAGCCAGTCCATCAGCCGGTGCGGCTGGATGGCGTTGTTGCCTTGCTCCTGCTTCAGCTTGTCGTGGATTTCGGCGGCGCGGCGCTTGATCCGGAGACCCCCCGGCAGCGTGCCCGTGAGGGTGAGGCCCCGGTTCATGCAATCACGCATGGCGTTCCAGATGCGGTCGAGATTGGCGTCGAGTTCCTCCGGCGACTGACTCACCAGCTCATTGGCGCGTTTCATGGCGGCGATGGTGAGACCCGCGCGCTGGCCCATCTCGAGCATTTCGGCAGCGGTGCGGAAGGGATAGGGCACGGCAACCGCGGGCCTCTCGGCCTTACCGGCAGCAAGCGACTGGGTGCGCTCCTGCTCGGTCTGCACGAAACCGCCGCCGATCGAGAAATAGGTCTCGGACAACAGCGTGTTGTTGTCATCATCGAGTATCCTGAACACCATGCCATTGGCATGGCCCTTCAGGGCCGGACCGAAATCGAAAATGACATCGTGGGCCGGATTGAAGGCGAGATGATGATCCGGCGTCAGGACAAGGCTGCCGCGCTCGGCCATGTGCCGGAGCACATCCTCGACCCGGTCCGGATCCATGGTCTGGGGCTTCTCGCCCGCAAGGCCGAGGATCACCGCACGGTCCGTGCCATGGCCCTTGCCGGTAAAGGCCAGCGAGCCATGCAGAGTCACCGTCAGGCGTCCTGTGCTGGGCAGGGCCGCCGTGCGCGCCATGTCGAGAAACCGCGCCGCCGCCACCATCGGCCCCACGGTGTGGGAACTCGATGGGCCGATACCGATCTTGAAGACGTCAAACACGGAAAGAAACATGAAAAGCCCGTACCGATTGGTTTGGCTGAGCATATCCCAGCACGCCACCTCTTGCCCAGCCGGTTCCACGCCGCCCGCGCATGGCCGGATGACGCTTTTCGGGTTCCTCCGGCTCCGGCGGCATGCTCTTATGCCCCTGAAAGGCTGAGGGTTTCGGAAAGGTGGTCGGTTGCGATGCTTGCCGTGATGTTTGGCGTGTTCGCCGCCCTGTGCTGGTCGGTGCACGATCTGATCGCGCGCGGCATGGCGGCGCGCATCGGGGCTTTCCGCATGGCGGCGCTTGTCATGATTGCGGGTGGCATCCTGCTGTCGGTCTATGTCCTCTCCGACGGCCGTGTCTGGCAGTCCTCGCGTGAGGGGCTGATCGCGGGTCTGGTGCTGGGACTGGTCTATGGTCTGGCGGTGGGCGGCCTGTTCAAGGCCTTCAGTCTCGGACCGATCTCGCTGGTGGGACCGCTCACGGCAGGCTACCCGGTACTGGCGGTCCTGTGGGGCGTGACCAACGGACTTGAGCCCACGGCATTGCAATGGGCGGCGGTCGCGGCCACGCTGATCGGCGCAGTCATCGTGGCCCGCTCAGGGACGGAGGATGGCGGCATCAACGCCGTGGAGCCGGGCAAGATGCCGGTGCTGCTGCTCTTCGCGCTGATCGCGGTACTGGGCTATTCCGCCTCCATCATCCTCGGTCAGCGTGCGGCGGTGCTGGTGGGCGAGATCGAGGCCACCTGGCTGTCACGCGCCACTGCGCTCGTCACCATCTTTCCCTTCCTGCTGGGCGAGGGACGTCACGCCCCGCTCACCCGGCGGCAATGGACAGGCATTTTTGTGATGGGCGGGCTTGACGTTCTGGGTGTGATTGCGGTCAATGCGTCGGGCCATCTGCCGGGCAAGGAATTCGCCGGCATCGGCATTTCGGCCTATGGCGCGCTCGCCGTGATCCTTGCCACGATCTTCCTCAAGGAGAAGGTTTCGGCGGGCCAATGGCTGGGTATCGCCCTGATCTTCTGCGGTGTTGCCGCCATGTCGGTCAGCAACGCCTGACCCTCGCTTCTGGAGATGGAGATGATCCGCAGCATCGCCACCACCCCGTTTGCCGGCCAGAAGCCCGGTACCTCGGGCCTGCGCAAGAAGGTCCGTGAGTTCCAGCAGCCGCACTATGCAGAGAACTACATCCAGTCCGTGTTCGATTCGCTCGAGGGGCATGCCGGCGGAACACTGGTGATCGGCGGGGATGGCCGCTTCCACAACGCCGACGTGATCCAGACGGCGATCCGCATGGCCGCCGCCAACGGCTTTGGCCGCGTGCTGGTGGGCCGTGACGGTCTGCTCTCCACCCCGGCCGCCTCGCATCTCATCCGCAAGTACAGGGCCTTTGGCGGCATCATCCTGTCGGCGAGCCACAATCCCGGCGGGCCCGATGGCGATTTCGGCATCAAGCTCAACCTCGCCAATGGCGGACCCGCTCCCGAGAAGCTGACCGATGACATCTATGCGCGGACCGGCACCATCCGGGAATACCGCATTGCCGATCTTCCTGCTGTTGATCTGAACAAGCTGGGCGAAGGTCAGGCAGGTGGCATGGCGGTGGCCGTGATCGACCCCGTGGCGGATTACGCTGCACTGATGCAGTCGCTGTTCGATTTCGATGCCATGCGCAGCCTGATTGCCTCGGGCTTCTCGATCGCCTTCGATGCCATGAGTGCGGTCACCGGACCCTATGCGCATCGGATTCTCGAAGGTCTGCTGGGATGTCCTGCGGGCACGGTGATGCATGCCACGCCGCTACCCGATTTCGGCGGCCACCACCCCGATCCGAACCCTGTTCATGCCGGGGACCTGACCGATCTTTTGGTGACGCGGCGCGCTGCCGATTTTGGCGCCGCCTCGGACGGCGACGGCGACCGCAACCTCATCCTCGGCCGGGGCATCTATGTGACACCCTCCGATTCACTCGCCATTCTGGCCGCCAATGCGCGACTGACGCCTGGCTATGCGCAAGGACTCGCGGGCATCGCGCGGTCGATGCCCACCAGCACGGCCGCCGACCGCGTCGCGGCCAGCCTCGGGATCGACTGCTATGAAACCCCGACCGGCTGGAAATTCTTCGGCAGCCTGCTTGACGCGGGACTGATCACGCTCTGCGGGGAAGAGAGCTTCGGGACCAGCTCCAGCCATGTGCGCGAGAAGGACGGCTTGTGGGCTGTTCTCATGTGGCTCAACATTCTGGCCCGGCGGCGCGAGAGTGTGGCCGAGATCGTGACCGGGCACTGGCGCGAATTCGGTCGCACCTACTACACCCGGCACGACTATGAAGAGGTCGATGCCGATGGCGCGGACCGGCTCATGGCGGGACTGCGCGCGCGTTTCGTGACCCTGACCGGGCAGCATGGCATCTGTCGCGCCGATGATTTTGCCTATGACGATCCCGTCGACGGATCGCACAGCTCAGGCCAGGGCATCCGGCTGATCTTCGAGGATGGCGGACGCATCGTCTACCGTCTGTCGGGCACCGGCACGCAGGGCGCAACATTGCGCGTCTACATCGAAAGCCACGAAGCCGATCCCCTCCGCCATGGCCTCGACCCGCAGCAGACCCTGGCGCGGCTGATCGACCTATCACGCTCGCTCGCCGGAATCGCGGCGCATACGGGACGCGCCTCACCCAGCATCATCACCTGAGGCCAGTGCCTCGGCCGTGACCACGCCGTCACTGCGCAGCACCCGCAGCACCGTCGCGTCAGCGTCGCTCGCGACTCCGAAGCGGCCGCCCCCGGGCAGCGGCGCGAGGCAGCGGTAGTCGAACCGCCGCGGCACGGCGCCACGCCGCACGGAGGCAAGGTTCAGCATCAGCACCGCCTGCAAAGGTCCATGGACCAGAGGGCCGGGATAGCCCTCCTCGGCGGCATAGCGATGATCGTAGTGAATGCGGTGGCCGTTGAACGTGACGGCCGAAAAGCGGAACAGCAGCAGAGGCGAGGCCTCGATGATCCAGTCGGCCGCCAGGACCTGGGCGGGACCACCGCCTGCAAGTGCCGCAGAGGCGGCATCACGAAACACGAGATCCTGACGCTCGCGCAGCGCAAGCCCCTGCGCGTCGGAGATCTCATGCTGGATGCTGACAAGCCACAAGGGGCCCGTCGTGCCCTGCTTCAGGCGGATGTCGGAAATCACCGAGCGGCGGGGGACCGCGGCTCCCCCCGACAGGGGCCGCAACGTCTCGATGGCCCCTCCTGCCCACATGCGCCGGGACAGCTGGATGGGCGGCAGAAACAGGCCCTTGCGTTCAGCCCCGTCGGGCCCGGTGTCTTCCGGCAGGGGAATGGCGGGGGCGAGGCAGAGATGGAACCCGGGCGGACACGCCGTGTGCGCATCCTCGAACAGAAAGGGATGCAGCGTTGCCCGAAACTCGGCCAGAAGCCGCGGCGCGGCGACATCCTCGCGCGTCAGGCTGCGGCCGATCCAGTCGCGGAAATCCCCGGTCATTCAATAAGACCTCGGCAGGCCCAGCACATGCTCGGCCAGGTACGACAGGATCAGGTTGGTGGAAATCGGCGCCACCTGATAGAGCCGCGTCTCGCGGAACTTGCGCTCGATATCGAAATCCTCCGCAAAGCCATAGCCGCCATGAGTCTGGATGGCGACATTGGCGGCCTCGAAGCTGGCATCTGCTGCGAGCATCTTGGCCATGTTGGCTTCGGCCCCGCAGGGTTCACCGGCTTCGAAGCGACGGATGGCGTCCTCCACCATCAGGCGGGCTGCGCGCATGCCGGCATAGACCCGCGCGATCGGGAACTGGACGCCCTGATTCTGGCCGATGGGGCGTCCGAAGACCACGCGGTCCCTGGCATAGGCAGTCGATGCCTCGATGAACCAGCGGGCATCGCCCACGCATTCGGCAGCAATCAGGATGCGCTCGGCATTCATGCCCGAGAGAATGTAGCGGAACCCCTCGCCTTCCGCCCCGATCAGGTTTTCCGCCGGAACCGGCACATCATCGAAGCCGATGGTGGTGGTGGCATGGTTCATCATGGTGCGGATGGGATCGATGCTGAGGCCGTTGCCGCGGGCCTCGCGCATGTCGACGAGAAACAGCGAAAGCCCGTCGGTTCGGCGCGCACCTGCGTCCGGAAGCGCGGTCCGGGCAAGCAGGATCATGAGGTCGGAGTGGGCGGCCCGGCTCGTCCAGATCTTCCGTCCCCGGATGATATAGCGCCCGCCATCGCGGCGCGCGGTGGTGGTGATGGCGGCGGTGTCGGTGCCGCTGTCCGGTTCGGTGACGGCGAAGGCCTGAAGGCGCAGATCACCTGCGGCGATGGCCGGCAGATAACGGCGCTTCTGGGCGTCACTGCCATGGCGGAGAAGCGTTGCCATCACATACATCTGCGCATGACAGCCCGCGCCGTTGCAGCCTGCGGCCTGGATCTCCTCGAGAATGGCTGCCGCGGCGCCGAGCGGAAGGCCAGCGCCGCCATAGTCAGCCGGAATGAGGACGGCGAGAAAGCCTGCCCGTGTCAGTTCATCCACGAAGGCCGTGGGATAGGCACGCTCCCGGTCAAGCGCGCGCCAGTATTCGCCGGGGTAGCGCGCGCACAGCTTGCGCACGGCCTCGCGGATGTCGGCATGGGTTTCGGGCATGGGCGCGGCGGGGTTCAGCGCGCACCGTCGAGCCGGTTGATCGCCTCGACATTGGCGGCCGACGGCCCCTCGGGATCGAAAGCCGAGGCCAGCCAGGTATCGACGATGGCCTTGGCCAGTTCCGGGCCTATGACGCGTGCGCCCATGGTGATGATCTGGGCGTTGTTGGACTTGGCAGCACGCTCGGCGGAGTAGGTGTCATGGGTGAGCGCGGCGCGGATGCC
Organism: Hyphomicrobiaceae bacterium; assembly: GCA_900298995.1. Classification (GTDB taxonomy): domain Bacteria; phylum Pseudomonadota; class Alphaproteobacteria; order Rhizobiales; family Aestuariivirgaceae; genus Aestuariivirga. Next base: position 182,312 of record OMIC01000040.1, read on the forward strand.
GGGCACCTTGTTGGCGGCAATGCAGACGCCGATACCCGTGCCGCAGATCAGGATGCCGCGCTCGAAGGCGCCATCCTTCACCCGATGGGCAAGATGCGCGGCAAGATCGGCATAAAACCCGCTTTCACTGAGGTTCGAGACGTCATGCGCCGGCTTCGACCGGAGATGCGCCTCGATGACGTCGAGAAGCGGTTTTCCGGCGCTGTCGGCGCCAACGGCAATCTTCATCTGTCGTCTCCCGGAGTATCCGGGATTGTGCTTATCCGAGAACGCCACCCTCCTGCAACACGGCCAAGGCCCAGGTGACCGGACCAGTTTCCGCTCGCGTGGAGGGCGTCTTTGTGAAACCATGAGGTATGAGCGATGGCGAAGCAGAGACAGCCGAGGGCCGGATGATCGCCTGGCCGCTGGAGCGGCTGGCCCGCCTCATGCGGGCGCGCGAGCACCGGGATGGGATCAACCCCGCGCAACGGGAGGCGTTGCGCTATCTTGGCCGCGCCAACCGCTTCTCCAACGCGCCGGTAGCGCTCTCGCGCTATCTGGGCGCCACCAAGGGCACGATTTCCCAGACGGTGAAGGCGCTGGAGCGCAAGGGTTTCATCAGCAAGGCGGCGCGCAGCGGCAACAGCAAGTCCATCGCGCTGTGTCTGACGGCGAAGGGCATGGCGGCCCTTGAGCACGATCCCTGGGCAGCGCTTGCCGACGCCAGCAGCGTGCTGGGCGGCAAGACGCGACGGCGCATGCAGCGCGGGCTCGACGACATGCTCCGGGCCGAACTGGCGCGCGAGGGTCTGCCGAGTTTCGGCGTCTACGCCTCCTGCAGGTTCTTCCGCGAGAACGGCGGCCTGGCGCCGGGCGAGGGTCTGCATCGCTGCATGGTCTATGACGCCGACCTCACGGTTGCGGAGGCGGGTCAGATCTGCGCAGCCCATACACCGAAAGCCTAGGCTCCGGCCTATTCGGCGGCGATCTGGAAGACCGGACTGGCGGCTCTGACCTCGGCGCCTGCCGTAGCCTCGAAACGTGCGAAATTCCGCACGAACATGTCGACAAGGCGGCGCGCCATCGCGTCATAGGCGGCGGGGTCGGCCCAGGTCCGGCGCGGATCGAGGATGCTGGCGTCAACACCCTCGACCTGTTTGGGAACGGCAAAGCCGAAATGCGGGTCCGTGCGCATCGGCACGCCATCGAGGCGGCCTTCCAGCGCCGCACGCAGGAGCGCGCGGGTCACGCGGATCGGCATGCGGTGGCCCTCGCCATAGGCTCCCCCCGTCCAGCCGGTGTTGAGAAGCCAGCAAGACACGCCGTGGCGGCGGATGAGATCGCGCAGCAGATTGCCATAGACTGCAGGCTCGCGCGGAATGAAGGGGGCGCCGAAGCAGGTGGAAAAGGTGGCGGCGGGTTCGGTGACGCCGCGTTCCGTGCCGGCCACCTTGGCGGTATAGCCCGAGAGAAAGTGATACATGGCCTGGGCGGGCGTGAGTCGTGCGATGGGCGGCAGGACACCGAAGGCATCCGCCGTCAGCATGACGATGGTTCCGGGCACGGCGGCGCGTCCGGTGCGGCTGGCGTTGGCGATGGCGGTGAGCGGATAGGCGGCCCGGGTATTCTCGGTCAGGGATCCGTCCGCGAAGTCGAGGCGCCGGGTGGCCGGGTCGATCGTCACATTCTCGAGAACCGTGCCCCACATCTGCGTGGTGGCATGGATCTGCGGCTCTGCCTCCTTCGAGAGATGGATGACCTTTGCATAGCAGCCGCCCTCGAAGTTGAAGATACCGTCCTCTGACCAGCCATGCTCGTCATCGCCGATGAGCGTGCGGCCGGGATCGGCGGAGAGCGTGGTCTTGCCCGTGCCCGAAAGACCGAAGAACACCGCGCTGTCGCCATCCGGCCCGGCGTTTGCCGCGCAGTGCATGGGCATCACCCCCCTGGCGGGGAGCAGGTAGTTGAGAACGGTGAACACCGCCTTCTTCATCTCGCCGGCATAGTGTGTGCCGCCGATCAGCACGAGGCCGTTGCTGAGATCAAGGGCGATGACAGTGTCGCTCCGGGTGCCGTGGCGGGCGGGATCGGCGCGGAAGGACGGAAGATTGAGGATCGTGAGACCGGGCGTGAAGGCGGTGAGATCAGGCGGCACGATCAGCAGATGCCGGATGAACAGCGCATGCCAGGCCTGTTCGGTGACAACCCGCACGGAGAGCCGGTGGGCCGGATCGGCGCCGGCGGCCAGATCCTGAACATGCAGGGACTTGAGCCGTGCATGCGCCATGAAATCCTTGCGCAGGGTCTCGAAGTGCTCGCGGCTCATGGCCTTGTTGTTGTCCCACCAGATGCTGTGTTCGGTGGTGGCGTCGCGCACCACGAACTTGTCATTGGGACTTCTCCCGGTGTGCTGGCCGGTGGTGACCGCCAGACCGCCGCCTTCGGCGACAAGCCCTTCGCCCTGGGCGGCCGCCTCCTGATAGAGCGCAGCAGCCGGGGCATTCCACGAGATCCGTGATGCCCAGGTGAGCCCGAGCTCGGCCAGCTGGCTGCGGATGAGGGCGTCGGCGGCAATGTCCATGGCAGGCTCCAGAACGGGGACAGCCCTGTTCTAGTGACCCACGCTGCGGCTCTGCAAGGAAAAAGATGATTGAAAGCTGTGTTTACATCATATTTTTGTGGTATCGTACATCAAATTCTGACGATATGAACTAATCCCTGCTGTCCGTCCCCAGCCGGGCAAGCAGCGCCCGCAGGGCTCCGCCGGACTGGACGGGGGGATCAAATGCGAGCCGGAGCGTGTCCGACCCGCGCCTCAGATCGGCGCCGTCGGGGTCGATCGCCGCCATTTTCCAGCCTCCGGGCGTGGCGGCCAGCAGTTTTGCGGCATATCGCTGGATGGCGTCTTCGTGATCCGCATTCATGTGGGCAATGGCCTCTTCCTCCAGCGCTTCCATCGCATCGGCTGAGGGAAACATCTCATCGGCGGGTATCGTCTCGATGCGACCAAACCCGGCCACCGCATGGGCGCGCGCCGGTTCCAGCCGCCAGAAGCCGAAATCGCCGAAGCCCGCATAGAGGTCCGCCGCCGGATGGCGGGCAAGATAGCGTCGCTGCACCGTCTCGGCCGGGACGCGCGAGAACTGACCCATGACCGTGACACGGGCACCCGTCAGCGCATCGCCGCCGGACGGGAGTTCGGCCACCATCAGGCTGGCCCGCGGGCAGGCCAGGAGGTTGCGCGTGTGCCAGGCGAGGGTTGAGACGAGGATCACCGGCCAGCCGCGCACGTCGGTGGCCACATTGACCAGCGAGGCATAGGGGCCGGCATCATCGGCATTGATGCTGGAGAGTGTGGCGGTCCGGGCCCGCCGCAGCAGACGGCGGGCATCCGCCGCACTGAAACTTCTTGCGCCGCTCATCGTCACACCTCGCAATTGTGGCCGGAAGGCCCTATCATGCCCGCCACATTTTGTTCCAGTTCCGCCCCTAGGGCAAAGGCAAGGATACAGTCGAAGGATGAACAGGAAAATGCCGACGATCGCCCTGGTGGATGACGACCGCAACATTCTGACAAGCGTGGGCATGGCGCTCGAGAACGAGGGCTACAGCGTGCAGAAGTACAATGACGGCGCGGCCGCTCTGCAGGGGCTGCAGGACAATCCCCCGGACATGGCCATCTTCGACATCAAGATGCCGCGCATGGACGGCATGGAGCTGTTGCGGCGCATCCGCCAGAAATCCGATCTGCCGGTCATCTTCCTGACCTCCAAGGATGACGAGATCGACGAGCTCTTCGGGCTCAAGATGGGCGCGGATGACTTCATCAAGAAGCCCTTCTCGCAACGCCTGCTGGTGGAGCGCGTCAAGGCGGTGATGCGCCGTGTGGCGAACCGCGACACGACCCAGGCACCGCAGGAAGCCGCCAAGGTCATCGAACGCGGCAAGCTCGCCATGGATCCCGATCGCCATTCCTGCACCTGGGACGGCAAGCCGGTGACGCTGACGGTGACCGAGTTCCTCATCCTTCAGTCGCTCGCGCAGCGGCCTGGCATCGTCAAGAGCCGCGATGCCCTGATGGATGCCGCCTATGATGACCAGGTCTATGTCGACGACCGCACCATCGACAGCCACATCAAGCGCCTGCGCAAGAAATTCAATGCCGTCGACGCCGATTTCGACGCCATCGAGACGCTCTATGGCGTCGGCTACCGGTTCAAGGAGCAATAAGCCCGGTGCGGGCCCCTGAGGCAGCATGCACGACCAGCCGGTGATCTCCGCCGCCGACCGCGGCGACGCCGAGGACGGCGTCGAGACCGTGGCCGAGCGTCCGCTGTCACGCAAGACGGGCTGGTTCCGGCGTCTGGCCTCCCAGCGCCTGACGGCCCGCATCGTGCTGCTGAACCTGCTCGGTCTCATCATCCTGGTTGCAGGCATTCTCTATTTCAACCAGTTCCGGCAGGGCCTCATCGACGCGCGGGTTCAGAGCCTCACCACCCAGGCCCAGATCATCGCCGCAGCGGTGTCGGGGTCCGCAACCGTCGACACCGGATCGATCGTCATCGATCCCGACTCGCTGGCCGATGCCAGCGACGAGGCGCTGGCCGAGGCCGGACAGTCGGCCGATCTCGATTTCCCGATCGATCCCGAGACCGCGGGGCCGGTGCTGAAGCGGCTGCTGGCCAACACCACCGTGCGCGCCCGTATCATTGACAAGGACGGCAATCTCATCGTCGACAGCCGCTTCCTGTCGCCGCGCGGCGATGTGGTGCAGACCGATCTGCCGCCGCTTGACGCCGAAAGCGGCGGACCCGGGCTGCGCGCACTGTGGAACCGCGTGCTGGCGTCGGCTTTCAGCTATGATTACCCGCGACAGCTCGAATACGGGTTCGACAACGGCAAGGAGTTTCCGGAGGTGGCGGCGGCGCTCAACGGCGCCAAGGTCAGCCTGGTGCGCCTCAACGACCGGAGCCAGATCGTGGTTCTGGTCGCGGTGCCGATCCAGCGCTTCCGCGCCGTGCTGGGCGCGCTGGTGCTGTCGACGACCGGCGGCGAGATCGATGACGTGCTGCGCGCCGAGCGGCAGGTGGTGTTGATGACCTTCGGTTTCGTGGCGCTGGTGACGATCCTGCTGTCAATCCTCCTCGCCTCGACGATTGCGCTCCCGCTGCGCCGGCTCTCGGCCGCTGCCGAGCGGGTGCGCCGCGGCATCAACCGGCGTGTCGAGATTCCCGATTTCTCGGCGCGCGGCGATGAGATCGGCGATCTGTCGGGCGCGGTGCGCGACATGACCAATGCGCTCTACAGCCGCATCGCCGCCATCGAAGCCTTCGCGGCCGATGTGAGCCACGAGCTCAAGAACCCGCTGACCTCGCTGCGCAGCGCCGTGGAGACCCTGGCCTATGCGAAGAATGACGAGCAGCGCGAGCGTCTGGTCGATATCGTGAAGCATGACGTGAAGCGCCTTGACCGTCTGATCACCGACATCTCGGATGCCTCGCGGCTCGATGCCGAACTGGCGCGCGGCGAGGCCCAGGCCTTCGACCTCTCGCAGCTTCTCGAAACGATCACCAGCTATTCCAATGACACCCGCAAGGATCATCAGGCCGAGGTGGAATTCGAGATGGCCAGGCCGCCTCAGGGCATGGACCGCGCCCAGGCCTATACGGTCATGGGGCATGATTCGCGGCTGGGCCAGGTGGTACGCAACCTCATCGACAATGCCCGCTCGTTCACGAGGCCCGGCACGAAGATCAGTATACGGATCAAGCGGGTTGGTCCCGATGTCGAGTTCCGCGTCGAGGACTGCGGCCCCGGCATCAGCCCCGACAATCTCGAGCGGGTGTTCGAGCGCTTCTACACCGACCGTCCGGAGGGAAGTTTCGGGTCCAACTCCGGCCTCGGCCTGTCCATCTCGCAGCAGATCGTCGATGCCCACCGGGGCCGCATCTGGGCAGAAAACCGCTATGGCAAATCCGACGGCACGGGCGAGCGTCCGGTGCTGGGCGCCCGTTTCACCGTGCGCATTCCGGCCGTCCAGAATGCATGAGGAGGCCCTCATCCACGGAACCTGTCTCGCGCTCGGCAGCGCGGGCGTGCTGCTGCTGGGCAGCCCCGGATCGGGGAAATCAGACCTGGCGCTGCGCCTGATCGACCAGCCGGGCGACGGGCTGTCCGGCGAGACGCGCGCGGCGCGACTGGTGGCCGATGATCAGGTGGCAATCCGGCGGGCGGGCAGCACCCTGATCGCCACGGCGCCGGCCGCGCTGGCAGGCCTTCTCGAAATCCGCGGGCTTGGGCTCGCGCGGCTTCCGGCCCTGCCGGAGGTGGTCCTGCGGCTGGCGGTGCGCCTCACGCCCGCAGCCGAGATCGAACGCCTGCCTGACCTGGCCCGGGCGCGCATGGACATACTGGGTGTGGGTCTTCCGCTCATCCTGCTCGACCCCCTGAGCGCCTCCGCACCCGCCCGCGTGCGGGCCGCACTCGACCACTTCGTTCCGCGCTGAAACCATGTTGCATCGCACCCGGGTTAGAGGCATTGTTCGCCACCCTCAAAGGCGCGCGCGCGGAGTCGCAGCACCATCATGATCGGACTCGTCCTCGTCACCCATGGCCGGCTGGCCGATGAGTTCCGGTCGGCGCTTGAACATGTGGTGGGACCCCAGACCGCGATCGAGACGGTGGCCATTGGACCGGACGACAAGATGGACCTGCGCCGGGCCGATATCGCCAGGGCCGTGGCGCGGGTGAATGGCGGCGCGGGCGTCATCATCCTCACCGACATGTTCGGCGGCACGCCCTCCAACCTCGCCATCTCGCTGCTCGAGATCGGCAAGGTCGAGGTGGTGGCGGGGATGAACCTGCCGATGCTCGTCAAGCTGGCCCGCATCCGCAAGGACTATCCGCTCGACAAGGCCGCGACCGCCGCACAGGACGCAGGACGCAAATACATCAATGTTGCAAGCCAGGTTCTGGGAGACTGAGGGTGACGGCAGCCGACGCGCAGGTCGCAGTGCAGGAGCTTGCAATCGTGAACCAGCGCGGGCTCCATGCGCGGGCGTCGGCCAAATTCGTGAAATGCGCCGAGGGCTTCAATGCCGAGATCAGCGTGAGCCGCGACGGCATGACGGTTCCCGCCACATCGATCATGGGCCTCATGATGCTGGGCGCAGCCATCGGCACGTCCATTCTGGTCGAGGCGCGGGGGCCTGAAGCGGGTCCGGCGCTTGCGGCGCTGGCCCAACTCGTCGCCAGCAAGTTCGACGAGGAGTGAAGGGCTATCTCCGCATCACATCGTCAGTCCTGCGAATACCAGACCGGGCGGGTGCTGGTCACAGGTGCAATCAGATCGACTCTTCGATCCAGGCCTGCAACTGGTTCTTGGGCGCTGCGCCAACCTTGGTCGCCGACTGCTGTCCACCCTTGAACACCATCAGCGTGGGGATGCTGCGCACGCCGTAGCGCGCCGGTGTCGAGGGGTTCTCGTCGATGTTGACCTTCACGATCTTGGCCTTGGGTCCGAGGCTGACCGCAATCTCCTCGAGCGCTGGCGCGATCATCTTGCAGGGACCGCACCACTCCGCCCAGAAATCGACGACGACGGGCGTATCGGATTGCAACACATCCTTCTCGAAGGACGTGTCGGACACCTTGAGCGTGGCCATGGAAGAAACCTCATTGCAGCTGTGGCGGGATTCGCCGTTTGGATGGCTGCAAGGTAGGGGCCGTCCCCGGCGGGGTCAAGGCCGGGGCTGGCGCAGGGCGGCCATGCGGTCGAGGAGGGCGTCAGGGATCATCATCAGGCTGGGAACCTCCGTCCACACGATGCAGAAACGCAGTGGCTTGCCCGGTTCGGCGAGCCGCATGGCGTCGCGATAGATGGCGAGTTGCATGAGATAGTCCGGATCGCAGTCCGCCGGGCTTGCCGGAACCGCACGGTCCGTCTTGTAATCGGCCACCAGTATGGCCTCGGGCGTCACGAGGAGACGGTCGATGCGGCGGCGCTCGATCCGGCCGTCCAGCCCGCCGGTGATCAGCGCGGCTTCGGAATGCCCCTCTGACGACAGGAGACCTGCCAAAAGCGGGCTGGACGTCAGCGCCACAAGCTCCTCCGCGAGCCCGGAATCAGCCCCCGCCCGACGGACCGCCGCGGCGATATAGGCGGGGCGTTCGGCCTCGCCGAGATCGGGCAGGTTCTGCAGGATCCTGTGAATGAGAATGCCGCGCGTCACCCCCTCCGCCGTCCGGCGGGGCGAGCGGCTGCCAGCGGCTTCGGGCAAGACCTGCCCGATGGCGGCCCGGATCCAGGGCGGCAGCCCGGCATCGGCAGCGCCCGCATCCACAGCCGGAGGCTCGACGCGCACCGGTTCCGTGCCGAGCCTCCAGCCGCGGTCGCCTTCGATCGGCGTCATCCTGCCCTGCAGCGCCGTCAGCACGGTGGTGTACCAGCAGTCGTCAGGCAGTTTCCTCCTGCTGCCATAGCCGCAGACATAAAGTTCGTCGCAGGCCCGTGTCATGGCGACATAGAGCAGGCGCCTGTGTTCCGCGATGACCGCGTCATCGCGAAACTGCCTGAGGCGACCGACCGCGTCCACGAGCGGCATGTTCGGCACCAGCCAGAGCGGCACCTTCGCATGCTCGTCATCACCACCCGGCAGCATCATCAACTGATCGCTGTTGCGCGGCTCAGGCTTGCCCGTGGTGTCGGGCAGGATGACGATGGGCGCCTCAAGACCCTTGGCGCCATGCACCGTCATCACGCGCACCTGGCCCACGCCGCTTTCCATGTTGCGCTTGATCTCGATCTCCTCGGCCTGAAACCAGTTGACGAAGCCCGCCAGCGAGGTGCCGTGGCTCTCCTCGTAATCGAGCGCACGGTCGAGCAGGGCATCGATGGCATCATTGGCCTCGCTGCCAAGCCGTTCCAGGAACCGCAGCCGCGCGGCGTTCAGCACGCCCGCGAAGAACTCGAACGGCCGCGCCCGCGGCGCAGCCTCAATGAGCGGGCGCAGCAGCGCCGCCGCGGCGGCAAAGGGTTCCGCCGCCTCACGCTCCAGCTGCTGCCACAGCGAGAGCGATCCACGTGCCGCAGCCACACGCAAGAGTTCGTCCTCGTCCAGGGGCCTTCCGAGAATGGGGCTCTTCAGGACGCAGGCCAGCGCATGATCATCCTCGGGCATGATGGCGAATTGGGCCAGTGCCACGAGGTCGAGAACGGCGAGGGTCTCGCCGAGGCGGAGACGGTCGGCGCCGGCAACCGGAACGCCCTCGTTCCACAGCGCGCGGATCATGGCGTCGAAGAAGCTGTTGCGCTGCCGTACGAGGATCAGGATGTCGGCAGGCTCCACCGCGCGCTTGCGCGCCGGAAGCAGGCGCTGGCCGATCCAGCCCCGGATGGTTTGCGCCAGCTGTCTGGCAAGCCTGCGGCGGGGCGCATGGGCAGGTTCGCGGTCAACCGGCGCTTGCCAGGGATTGTCGTGATCATTCTCGCCCGGAGCCTCCAGCGGCCAGATCTCGACCACACCGGGCACGCCGCGCCGGTTGGGTACGTGATCCCATTCGCGCGCGGTCTGGCCATCAAGCCCAGCCCGTGCGGCGGAGGCGGGTGCGAAAACCGTATCGACTGCCTCCAGAACCTCGGGCGTCGAGCGGAACGACACGCTGAAATCCACCGCGCGAAAGGCCTGCCCCGCGCCTTCGGCCTGGGTCCGGATCTCGCCGAGCACCGTTTCGAAGACGGCGGGATCAGCGCCCTGGAAGGAATAGATCGACTGCTTGCGATCGCCCACCACGAAGAGCGTGCGCAGCACCGCGCCATGACGGCCTTCACCGGCGAAGAATTCATCCGTCAGAGACCGGATGATCTGCCACTGCATGGGGCTCGTGTCCTGCGCCTCATCGACGAGCAGGTGCTCGATGCCGCCATCGAGCTTGTAGAGCACCCAGGCGGCGTCGGGCCGTTCACGCAGAAGCTCGCCCGTCTTGATGATGAGGTCATCGAAGTCATAGGCGCCGCGCGCCTGCTTGGCCCTGGCGAAGCGGGCAAGAATGGCGGCGCCGAGCCGGAGCAGCGACAGCGTCGCCGTCAGGCAGCTGAGATCGCCCAGCCGCGCCATGCCGTCACGCAGCCGGCGCTGCTCGCTCTCGATGAACGCCGGGAGCCAGCTGTGCGCGCGCAGGACGGACGCCGTCGCGACGCCTGTCGCCCTGGGCTCATGTTTTTTTGTCAGATACACATCCGCCAGATCCGTCAGCAGCGCGTCGGAACTGGCAGAGGCCCATCGGATTTTTTCTGCCCGTTCACGGTCCTTGTCGTTGCCACTGTCCAGTGCGGCCGCAAAGCGGTCATAGACTGGCCGGTCCAGCGTGAGCTGGCTTTCGAGTGAGGCCTGTGTCACATCTTCCGCGAGGCCGAGATGCTGACGGAGCAGGCTCTCGGCCCGGGCGAGACCGTCCTCCTCGTCCAGCAGGTGCCGCAGTCCGGCCCGCTTGCCGAGAAGCTGTGCAAGAATTCTGTCGAAGTTCTCCGCGTCGACACGGTTGGCCACGTCGAAAAGGGCTTCGCCGACACCATCCGATGATCTGTGGCGCGCCTCGACCAGAACGGCATCACGCGCCTCGGCCAGCAGTGCGGCGGATTGCCGGTCATCAAGCATCGTGAAATGCGGCACCACGCCGGCCTCGACCGGAAACAGCTGCAGCACGCGCTCGCAGAAGGCATGGATGGTCTGGATCTTCAAGCCACCGGGCGTTTCCAGCGCGCGGGTGAAGAGCTGCCGGGCGCGCGCCAGAAGCGCGGCGTCGGCCTGCGCCACGCCGAGCTTGCCGAGCTCGGCACGCAACGTGTCGTCATCCTGCGCGATCCAGCCGCTCAGGCGCTCGAACAGGCGGTTGGCCATCTCGGCAGCGGCGGCCTTGGTGAAGGTCAGGCACATGATGCGCGCAGGCTCCGTGCCGCCCAGCATCAGCCGCACCACGCGGTCGACCAGAACATGGGTCTTGCCGGAACCGGCATTGGCATTGACCCACACCGTGGCGGCAGGGTCGGAGGCCTTGAGCTGGGCCTGGCTGGCGGCGGGATGGATGTTCATGGCAGGTCTCCCGAGAGCGTCCATTCGCGGAAGCGCGACAGGTGATCATAATCGCCTGCGTCCTCCTCGCGCTCCATCATCGCCCTCGGAAAATAGGCCTGGCTTTCCCGCGCATAGGCTGTGAGAAGCTGCTGCAGCCCCTCAAGATGCGCCGCAGCCAGCGCCGCCACGTCGGCCTTGAGCGGCTTCTCCTCGCCGGGCCGATGGCCGCCGCTCATGCGCACATAGACGAGCTGCGAGACCGGACGCGTCCGGTCAGTGCCGAAGCCGCCATTCCGGAGAATGGCAGCCTGCAGGGTGAGTTGCGGCGCAAGGCCCTTCTCGACCTGGGTGTTGCTGGGCTCCTTGCCAGTCTTGTAGTCGGTGATGCGCGCCGTGCCATCGGCCATCAGATCGATGCGGTCGGCGCGACAGCTCAGCCGGAAGTTCTCTCCGGCCACCGGCAGGTCGATGGCGCCGCTCTCTTCGGACAGCACCCGCTCGACCCCGGCCCGGAATTCGGGCTCGGCAGCCGCGAACCAGTCGGCAGCACGCAGGAACCGCGGCCACCAGAAACTGACGAGTCCCGGATAATCCGCAATCTGCTTGAAATGCTGCTTGCCGAATCTTTCCAGCTCGGCGCGGATGTCTGCCGGAAGATCGGCCGGATAGGCCGACAGGAAGTCACCGATGGCGCCATGAATGATGATGCCGCGCCGCGCCGCATCGGGCATGGCGGATACGGGCTTCACCGGCTCCAGCTGCAGGACATGGCGCGCGTAGATCGCATAAGGATCGCGTATCAGGGTCTCGATGCGGGTGACGCTGAGCGCCCGGGGACGGAGGTCGCGGGATGGCCGCGGCCTCGGCTTCGGCATGGGATTGACGGCGGCAGGCGCATCGAGACGGCGGGCGAGGTCGGTCCACGGGCTCTCGCGCTTGGCATCATGGCAATCGGCGGATTTGAGAATCATCAGCAGGCGGAGTATCCAGCGCGACGGCGTTGCCGGAGCATCCCCCACGCGTCGTGACCAGAGCAGTTTGACCTCTGGATTTCCGAAGGCTTGTATGAAGTCATGCGCCGTCTGTCCGATCTGCGCCTCGGGCTGCCGCATGTCGAGGGCCTCGCGCATCGGGCGATTGAGCCAGGGGCCGCAGTCGGCAGCGCCGGGCCAGACGCCCTCATTGAGACCAGCGAGCACCATCACATCGGCGCGCATCAGCCGCGCTTCGAGCAGACCGAGGATACGGATGGGGAGCGGCTCATGCGCCTGACCCCGCACCGGCAGCGCCCGCAGCCAGTGGCGGATGATGGCGGCTGCGCGCCGCAGGTCGCAGCGGCGCAGCAGGCGCGACTCGCCACGCAGCAGCGCCACGGCCTCGGCAAGGATTTCGCCGCCCTCGGCACGCCAGAAACCGTCTCCGGCAATGGCCTCGCAACCCTGCACCAACCGGTCGAGATGCGCGGCCAGCGTGTCGGCGGAGCTTGGCGCGCGCAGGGGGGCAAGGATCTCCGAGATGCGTGCGCAATGGGCAATCGCCTCTTCCCATTGCTCGGCGCTCACATTGCGCAGAAGCATGTGAGCGGGCTTCCTGTCGGGCGGAAAGGCCGCAAGCCGCATGGCATGGGCGAGATTGCCGATCGCCGGCGCGCCGGTTCCGCTCCGGAGCATCGCCAGTTCGATGAGACCCGTCTGACGCCGCGCCTCGGCCAGCGGAAGACCGAAGCCTGCAAGCTCATGGCGCAGCAGCGCGGCGAGCGGTTCGGCGGCGAAATCCTCGAGAATGGCATCGAGCAGCAGGCTGAGGAGCGCCGCGCCGCCAAAGCGGATCAGCGGCTCACCCGCCGAATCGCCAATGTCGATGTTCCAGCGCCGCAGTTCCGCCTTGACCCGGCGCGCCAGTTGCCGGTCCGGCGTGACGAGACAGGCACTGCGACCGGGCGTCTCGAGACAGTGCCGCAGGATCAGCGCGGCGGTTGTCGCCTCCTCCTGAATGTTGCGCGTGGCGATGAGTTCGACGTCTTCCATGGCCGCCGCGATCTCTGGCTTCCGCCCCTTCAGGGAGCCATGCCAGAGATCGGCGGTCTCGGCGGGCCGCATCAGTTCGCTGGCTAGCCAGGCCCGCGGGCTCTGACCACTGGCGCCCAGTTCGCACACCAGCGCACGGGGCGCCGCGAGGCGATGGAGGAGCTGCTTCATGGCATGCTGCGGATGGGTGGGGCCGACAGCGGTCCAGCTTGCATCATCCATGCCGAGATCAAGCCCGGGCAGCACGACGGCGCCGTTCGGAAGCCCGGCGATGGCCTTGAGCAGAGCGCCTGTGGCCGGGATGGTGCCAGTCGAGCCCGCCGCGATGAAGGGCCGCTCGGTGCGGACCAGTTCGAGGCGCCGCGCCTCGCGACGCAGCACTGCCGCGCGCCTGGCCTGCGGGCCGATGAGATTTTCGGCATGCAGCCGCTGCGGATAGGCGTCTCTCGCAATCGCCAGGAATTCTAGGATGGCCTCACGGTGATGGGCCGCCTCGAGGCCATAGAGATCGGCGAGACGCGCGGCATCAACATCCTCGGTCTCGAGCGTGTCGAGAAATTCGCCCAGTGACTGCGCAAGGCCTGTCGCCAGATGGGGCGCAGCGGCAATCTCGCGCGCCAGCCGGCTCGCGGGATTGGCCACGGCCCAGTCATCGATCAGATCCATCAGCACGAGCAGGCGCCCCGGCTCGCTCAGCGGCTCTCCCAGCTCGTCGAGCGGGTGCAGCGGCGCGAGGAGATCCTCGTCGATGTCGCCTAGGGGCCGTATGCGCGGCAACAGCACGCCCGATCCCCCGGCGAGACGCAGGAAGATCTCCTCAAGTGTGCGCACCGCGCGGCGGGTGGGAAGCAGGATGGTCCAGCGCGCCAGATCGAGCGGGCCCGGGCGTTTTTCATCCGTACACGGAAAACCGGCGAGTACCGCGCTTGCCAGGGTTTCGAGGAATGGCTGGTCCGGCGCGATGGTGAAGAGCCGCGGGGCTTCAGCTGCCATCGCTCAGCTTCCGAGCGCGCGTTCGGCAAGGGCGATGGCGCCGGGATCGCCCACATGCAGCCAGCGCCCCCGGTGTTCGAGTCCGAAGAGCCGTCCGGCCGCGATGGCGCGGTCCCAGAGCAGGTTCATCGAGAATTTGCCCTGCGGTGCGCCCGCGAAGAGGCGCGGCGCCACGAGATAGCCGCCGATATAGGCGAGCGGCTCGCCTCCGCCTGCGGCGCGGCGGACAAGGCGGCCATCAGCGGCACGCATGAAATCGCCTGCGCCGTCATAGCCCACGGTGCGGTCGAGCGGCGAGAGCAGCAGAAGGCAGTCCATGCGCTCTCCATCCCATGCGCCGCGCAGCCGATCCAGCGCGGGCTCGCCCTGCTCCTGCCAGAAGCTGTCGCTGTTGATCACGAAGAACGGCGCAGCACCCAGCAATGGCAGAGCCTTTACGACCCCACCGCCGGTATCGAGCAGTTCGGCGCGTTCATCCGAGATGGTGATCGGGGGTCCGGACTGGCGCGCGGCCCAGGACTCGATCTGATCGGCGAGATAATGGACATTGACCACCGCCCGCGCGAGCCCGGCGGCGCGGAGCCGGTCAAAGCCATAGTCGATGAGCGCCCGGCCCGCCACTTCAACCAGCGGCTTGGGCCGGGTGAGGGTGAGCGGCCGCATGCGCTGGCCATAGCCCGCCGCCAGTACCATTGCATGGCTGACCGTGAGCGCCGTCATGGGGCCTCCCGCAGGCGAGGCGGCAGATGGCTGTCGAACCAGGCCTTCAGCGCGGCAAGGCGCGGATGGGCGAGATCACGCTCGAGATAGCGCGAGACACGCGGGATGTGGTGCAGATAGCCGTGCTTGCCGTCACGCTTCGAGAGCCGCGCAAATATGCCGAGGATCTTGGTGGCGCGCTGGGCGCCGAGAATCGCATAGGCGAGATCAAAGGCGGGACGGTCAAAGCGCGAATCGGCGGCACGCAATGTGCAGTACTCCGCATAGAGCGACTGAGCGGCGTCAAAGGCAATGTCGGTGCGCGCATCCTGCAGCAGCGAGGCGAGATCATAGGCGGGACTGCCAAGCAGGCAGTCCTGGGTATCGATGATGCCCACCCGGCGCAGCCCCTCGCGTTCGGGGAGCCAGAGAAGATTGGGCGAGTGATAGTCGCGCAAAACCCAGACGAGGCTGGCTGTCCGGGCAAGCGGCAGCAGGTCGCGCCACAGGGCCTCGAAACCGGCGCGCACTGCGGGCGGGCAATCGCCACCCGTCACATGCGGCCAGAACCAGCTCGGCAGCAGATCGACCTCGATCATCTGGGCATCGAGATCATAGGGCGGAATGCGATGGGTCCCGCTGCCGAGCGGAACCTCGGCGGGCCAGTCCTGCCGCGCCATGTCCGCCAGCACCGCGACCGCCGCGCGCATCGGCGCGCCCATGTCTTGGCCCTCGCGTATCATGCGGCCATAGACATTGCGTCCCAGATCCTCGACCACGGCGAGCCCCGCCGCGAGGTCATGGGCCTCGGTCTGCGGCGCGCTGTAGCCGCGCGCGCAGAGCACGCCATTCACGGCAATCACCGCCCGGATGTCCTCGGCCAGATGGGCAATGGCGCTGTAGGGCTTGCCGTCGCGGACGGGCGGACCATCGGGGCGGGCAGGCATGTCCATGAGGATGGCCGTGTGCGGACTCTCGCCCAGCGTCTCGTAGCGGCGGAAGGAGGCATCGCCCTCGAGGAAGCGCCGCTGCGCGCCTGCCCAGCGCGTTGCCCCCAGAAAGTGGTGAATGGCCGCGTTGCGGACCAGCGCCTGCTCCCACGTGCCCGAGGCGCTGATCGACGCCTCGCGCCACGGCCCCGTTCCGGACAGCTCGATCAGCAGCCGTCCGGCAAAGGGATGATCCATGATCATCGCAGGCCATTCGACGAGCAGCACATGCGAGGCCACGAGATCGTCGAGACCCAATTCCGCGATGTCCGCTGCCTGGCCGATGCGGTAGAGATCGGCATGGGCCACCGGCACACGCGTTTCGTCGTAGGTCTGCACCAAAGTGAAGGTGGGGCTCGGCACCTCCAGCGCCAGATCATCGGCCAGCGCGCGTATGAAGGCCCGCGCGAAGGTCGACTTGCCCGCCCCGAGATCGCCCGCCAGCAGCACGGCCATGCCAGGTCGCGCGAACAGGGCGAGTTCGGTGGCAAAGGCTTCAAGCTCCGTGGCCTGTTCAAAACGGCGGGTCATCTGCATGGCGGTTCAGGCCGTCTTCCGGGGCGGCGGGGCATCGAGGTTGCGCTGCGCCGCCGGCCCGTCGAGGGGGAAGGTGCAGAGAACAGTGGTGCCCTGGTTGATCTTGGAGAGCAGCGAGACCTGGCCCTCATGCAGTTCAACAAAGCTCTTGACGATGGCAAGACCAAGGCCGGGCCCGCGGTGGCCGCCAGGCACCGGGCGCGACTGGAAGCGGTCGAAGGCATATTTCTGGAATTCGGGGTCGATGCCACGGCCCTGGTCGGAGACCCAGATCTGCAACTGGCCCCGGCTGCGCCTGGCACCCATGCGGATCGTGGAGCCGGGCTCCGAGAAGCCGATGGCGTTGGACAGGAGATTGCCCAGCACCTGCTCGATGCGCTTCGGGTCGGCGGTGAAACTTGAGACATCGGCGCCGACCTCGATGTTGAGCGTCAGGTCGCGCTCGTCGATGGCCGACGCCAGCCCGCTGGCCACCGACTCGAGCAGCTCGGTGACATCGACGCGCTCGAGCTTCAGTTCCAATGCGCCGGCATCGATGGCGGTCAGGTCGATGATGGCATCGATGATGGTCTTGAGCTCGGCCGACGACTTGCGGATATCGCGCACATAGTCCTGCTGCCGGGCGTTGAGCTGGCCCGCGAGGCCGAGCTCGAGGCCCTCGGCAAAACCCAGAATGCTGGTGAGCGGCGTCCTGATTTCATAGGACACGTTCGACAGGAACATGTTCTTGAGCCGGTCGGCTGCTTCCAGCGCATCGGCACGCTCGCGCAGGGCGCGCTCCATGCGCGCCGAGTCGGAGATGTCGGCGAAGGTCAGCAGCGTGTTGCCGTCCGGCAGGGGCACGGCGACGAATTGCAGGATGCGTTCGAGAACCGTGATCTTGCCGGTAATCGGCTTGCGCTCGGCATCGAGACGCGTGACGCTGTAGCGCACTTCTTCCCAGGAATTGCCGCCCGCCGCCAGCTGTCGGCCATGCCGTGCCAGATCCTCGATATGGGGTTCTCCGGAAAGCACCCCGGGATCAAGCTGCCAGAAATCCGCAAAAGCCGGATTGAACAGCTTGAGCCGGCCGTCCGAACCGAGCAGTGCTATGCCCTCCCCGAGATTGTCGAGCGTCTCGCGCTGAACGCCGATCAATTCATTGTAGCGGCTCTCGAGCAGGAGCTCGTCGGTCACGTTCTCGTAGAGATAGGTGACGCCGCCAAAGGGATGCTGCTCGCAGACCACATGCAGCGTGCGGCCATCGGGCAGATGCCACCAGGCCTCGCGCGGCTCGATTGTGGTGTAGGCGGTGAGCTGCCTCGCCTTCCATTCGCGGTAGTTGGCCTGCTCGGGCAGGCAGCGCTGGTTGCGCAGCGTGTCGAGGATTTCCCCGTCGGTGGGGTGGCTGTCGAGCCAGTTGGCATCGAGCGGCCACAGACCGGCAAAGGCCGCGTTGTGGAAGCGCAGCCGCTGGTCGGGACCGAAAATGGCAATGGCCGTATCAAGCTTGTTGAGGGTCGAGGTGTGGGCCCTGATGTGGCGATCGAGTTCCTTCTCAGCGTTCTCGAGCGCCGTGATGTCGATGGCAAAACCCGCCGTGCCGCCCGCGGCAGGGGTTTCGACAACTTCGAGGCTGCGCATGGCGCCGCCCACGACGGCATGGACCCGGCCCGCCGCCGCGGCAGGCGCGAGTTCGGCCTGCCGTGCCACCGCCGCCTCGCCATTCGGCGCATCGACCGCGGCGGCATAGGCCTTGTTGACCCAGACGAGCTTGCGATCGGCCGCCCGCAGCCAGACCGGCAGCGGTGCGGCATCGAGAAGGGCGCGCATCCGCTCGGCCTGGCGGCCAAGCACCAGCGTTTCCTGTGACAGGGCGGCGATGTTGCGCCGTTCGCCCGCCAGGGGCCGGAAGCGCAGCGTGGCAAAGCCGCCGGCGGTGCGGCCATCCGCCTCGAGGAGATCGCCGGAGGCCGTGACGATGCCGAGATTGAAGGGCGTGCCGTCGCGGCGCAGGCTGGACAGGGCGTCGGCCAGCGCGCTGGCCGAATCAGGGGCAAGCCAGGCCGCGAATTCGACGAGTGCCTCCCGTGACTGCGGCAGGCGGACCGCGCCATGCATGGTGCCGAGGACACGGTCCGGACGTTCGTCGGTGCCGCGCCAGATGAGCAGCACATGGGCCTCGGCGGCGAGAGCGGCCTCGGCCTCGTTGAGGCGGATCTCGAGCTCGGCGGCCTTGCGGCGCGCGGCCTGCTCCCCGCGCGCAAGGCGGCGGAGGCTCAGCAGCGCCCAGCAGAATACCCCGAACACGGCCAGAACCGCAGTGAGGGCGATCGGATCGCCCGCCAGGCCGTTGCCGAAACCGGCGCCCATGTCTTCTCCGGTCAAAGTGCCGGGATGGCGCACGAATCAGCGCGCCATCCGCCCCGCCTTCCTATAGCGAAAAGCGGAGTGCGCCGGAATCCACCAATCTCAGTAGCGGTAATATTCGGGCTTGAACGGTCCCTGCGGCGTGACCCCGATGTAGGCGGCCTGGTCGTCGCGCAGCCGGGTGAGCTTCACACCCAGCTTTTCGAGATGCAGGCGCGCCACCTTCTCGTCGAGGTGCTTGGGCAGCACATAGACCTCGTTCCCGTACTTGCCGGTCCCGGCCGAGGTGAACAGTTCGATCTGGGCCAGGGTCTGGTTGGTGAAGGAGGCCGACATCACGAAGCTCGGATGGCCGGTGGCATTGCCCAGATTCACCAGGCGGCCCTGCGACAGCAGGATGACCCGGGCGCCCGACGGCATCTGGATCATGTCGACCTGCGGCTTGATGTTGGTCCACTTGAAGTTCCGCAGTTCCGAAACCTGGATCTCGTTGTCGAAGTGGCCAATGTTGCAGACAATGGCCATGTCCTTCATCTGCTTCATGTGGTCGACGGTGATCACGTCCTTGTTGCCGGTGGCGGTGACAAAGATGTCGGCTGTTCCCACCACATCGTCGATGGTCTGCACGGCGAAGCCATCCATGGCGGCCTGCAGCGCGCAGATCGGATCGACCTCGGTGACGATGACGCGAGCGCCCGAGCCCTTCAGCGAGGCCGCCGAGCCCTTGCCGACGTCGCCATAGCCGCAGACCACGGCCACCTTGCCGGCCATCATCACGTCGGTGCCGCGGCGGATGGCGTCGACGAGGGATTCACGACAGCCGTATTTGTTGTCGAACTTCGACTTGGTGACGCTGTCGTTCACATTGATGGCGGGGAAGGGCAGCTCGCCCTTCTTCTGCAGATCATAGAGCCGGTGGACGCCGGTCGTGGTTTCCTCCGAGACACCCTTGATCGCAGCCTTCACCTTGTCGAACCAGCCCGGCTGTTCCTTGATGCGCTTCTTGATGGCGGCGAAGAGATACTCCTCCTCCTCGCTCTTGGGATGCGCGATGAGCGAGGGGTCCTTCTCGGCCTTGGAGCCGAGGAGGATGTAGAGCGTGGCGTCGCCGCCGTCATCGAGGATCATGTTGGAGGGACGGCCGTCCGGCCAGTCGAAGATCTTCGCTGTGAAATCCCAGTAGTCCTTGAGGCTCTCACCCTTGAAGGCGAAGACCGGAATGCCGGCGGCGGCGATCGCCGCGGCGGCGTGGTCCTGGGTCGAAAAGATGTTGCACGAGGCCCAGCGCACCTCAGCGCCCAGCGCCACCAGCGTCTCGATCAGCACGGCAGTCTGGATGGTCATGTGCAGCGAGCCTGAAATGCGCGCGCCACGCAGGGGCTGCAGCGCCTTGTATTCGGCGCGGGTGGCCATCAGGCCCGGCATTTCGACCTCGGCCATGTCGATTTCCTTGCGGCCCCATTCGGCAAGCTTGATATCGGCGACGTGGTGGTCGGGCTGGGCGCGGGTCATGAGAATCCTCGGGTTGTCTGGTTGCGGCGGGTCCTATAGCAGCGGCCGGGGGACCTGTCCACGAGGACATAAAGGATTCTTTATATTCGGTTTCCACTGCCCCCGAAGCTTTCCATGACTATAGTACGGGCATGATCGCGCGGTTCGACAACAGCTATGCCCGCCTGCCGGGCGCCCTGCATGCCGGGGTGTTGCCCACCCCGGTGGCGGAGCCGGTCCTCATCCGGGTCAATGGGCCGCTGGCCCGCGAACTGGGCCTCGACCCCCAGGCCCTGACCGCCGAGATCGCGGTGGGAAACAGGATTCCCGAGGGCGCGAGCCCCCTGGCCCAGGCCTATGCCGGCCATCAGTTCGGGCATTTCGTGCCGCAGCTGGGCGATGGCCGGGCGATCCTGCTGGGCGAGGTGGTGGACCTCAACGGCAGGCGGCGCGACATCCAGCTCAAGGGAGCAGGACCGACGCCCTTCTCGCGCCGGGGCGACGGCCGCGCGGCGCTCGGGCCTGTGCTGCGCGAATATCTGGTCAGCGAGGCGATGCATGCGCTGGGCATTCCGACCACCCGGGCCCTGATGGCGGCGACCACCGGCGAACGGGTCTACCGCGAATCGGCGCTGCCCGGCGCGGTGCTCACCCGGGTGGCGGCAAGCCACATCCGCGTCGGCACCTTCCAGTATTTCGCCGTGCGGCGCGACCTCGACTCGCTCGCGGCGCTCATCGATCATGTGATCGCGCGCCACTATCCCGGTCTTTCGGCGGCGGAAAACCGCGCGCTCGCCCTGCTCGACGCCGTGATGGCGGCCCAGGCCCGGCTGGTGGCACGCTGGGCGGGCGTGGGCTTCATCCATGGCGTGATGAACACCGACAACATGAGCGTTTCCGGCGAGACCATCGACTACGGGCCCTGCGCCTTCATGGACGCCTATGATCCCGGAACGGTGTTCAGCTCGATCGATGAATATGGCCGCTATGCCTATGCCAACCAGCCCGCCATCGCGCAGTGGAACCTCGCGCGCTTCGCTGAAACCCTGATTGCCTTTCTGGACCCCGACCGCGACGTCGCGATCCGCATCGCCACGGCGCGGATCGAGGCCTTTCCGGCGCTCTATACTGATCAGTGGACGGATGTTTTCCGCCGCAAGACCGGCCTCGCCACAACAGAGCCGGGCGACACCGACCTCATCCATGCGCTGCTCGATGCGATGCATGTCGCCAGGGCTGACTTCACCCTCACCTTCCGGCGGCTGAGCCTTGGCGAGGAACCGGAGGAGCTCGGCGGCTGGATCGGCCAGTGGCGGGAACGCCTCGCCCGCGAACCGCAGGCAGAGGGCACGCGGCGGGCGATGATGCAGTCGGCGAACCCGGCCTATATCCCGCGCAACCACATGGTCGAGGCGATGATCCAGGCGGCGGTGGAGCGGGCAGATTACGCCCCCTTCGCGGAAATGGTGGGGGTTCTGGAGAACCCCTTCAGGGAGCAGCCGGGCATGGAGGCCTATGGCCAGCCGCCGGGCGAGACCGAGCGGGTTTACCGGACATTCTGCGGGACCTGAGAATATTCTTGACTTTATTCCTACGGCATGATAGGCACATATTCCTGAACGTGCCTGCTGCTGATTGACATTGTGAATTCTTCCTCAGTGGGCCTCGTCCCAGTTCGGTGCAGCGCGCGCATCGACCTGGAGGGGCACGCTGAGCCGGACCGCGGGCTCGGGGGCGGCGACCATCACCCGGCGGACCACCTCCATGGTGGCCTCGGCATCCGCGGCAGGACATTCGAGGATCAGCTCGTCATGAACCTGGAGCAGCATGCGGGCGGAAAGCCCGGCCTGCGCCAGCGCATCAGGCATGCGGATCATGGCGCGGCGGATGATGTCGGCGGCAGCACCCTGGATCGGTGCGTTGATGGCGGCGCGCTCGAGGAATGCGCGTTCGGAGGGGTTGGGCGAAGAGATGCGCGGGAAGTGCATGCGCCGGCCGAAGATCGTCTCGACATAGCCCTGGGCGCGGGCCTGCTGCCTCGTGGCTTCCATGTAGTCGCGGATGCCGGGGAAGCGCCTGAAATAGGTGCGGATGTACTCGCCCGCCTCCTCGCGCCCGATGCCCAGCTGATTGGCGAGGCCGAAAGCCGAGATGCCGTAGATGATGCCGAAGTTGATGGCCTTAGCGCGGCGGCGCACCATGGGGTCCATTCCGGCGAGCGGCACGCCGAACATTTCCGAGGCGGTCATGGCGTGAATGTCCTGGCCCTCGGCAAAGGCCTTCTTGAGTTGCGGCACATCGGCGACATGGGCGACAACGCGCAGCTCGATCTGGCTGTAGTCGGCGCTGATGAGGCTCTTGCCTTTCGGCGCGATGAAGGCCTGGCGTATCTTGCGCCCTTCCTCGGTGCGCACCGGAATGTTCTGGAGATTGGGGTCGGTCGAGGCGAGACGCCCGGTGGAGGTTGCCGCCAGCGAATAGGAGGTGTGGACGCGCCGCGTCTCCGGGTTGATGTAGTTGGGGAGCGCATCGGTGTAGGTCGAGCGCAGCTTGGTGAGCTGCCGCCAGTCGAGCACACGGCGGGCGAGCGCCACGCCCTGGGAGGCGAGTTCTTCGAGCGCGTCCGAGTCGGTGCTCCAGGCGCCGGTTGCCGTCTTGCGGCCGCCCGCAAGGCCCATGCGGCCAAACAGAATGTCACCGAGCTGTTTTGGCGAACCGATGTTGAAGCGCTCGCCGGCCAGTTCATAGACCTCGGTCTCGATGGCCGCCGCAGCGGCGGCAAGCTCGTTCGAAAGGCGGCGCAGCAACTCCGGATCGACGAGGATGCCTTCCATCTCCATGGCGGCCAGAACCGCCACCAGCGGACGCTCGAGCGTTTCATAGACGGTGCGCTTGCCCATGGCCGCAAGGCGCGGCTTGAGCAGCAGCCAGAGTCGCAGCGTCACGTCGGCGTCTTCCGCGGCATAGCGCGTGGCCTCGGGGATGGCGACGCGGTCGAAGGTGACCATGGACTTGCCCGAGCCCGCCACATCCTTGAAGGCAATGCATTTGTGATTGAGGTGGCGCTGAGAGAGCTCATCCATGCCATGGCCGACATCGCCCGACTCCAGCACGTAGGAGATGAGCATGGTGTCATCGATGGGCGAGACGGCAATGCCGTTCCGCTTGAGGACCTCGATATCGTATTTGAGGTTCTGGCCAATCTTGAGAATGGATGAATCCTCGAGCAGCGGCTTGAGAAGGCCGAGCGCCTGCGCCGCCGGGATCTGCCCGTCCAGCAGGCCGCCGCCGAACAGGCCGCCATCGGCCGCGCTGTGGCCAAGCGGGATGTAGCAGGCCTTGCCGGGCGCAACCGCCAGCGACACGCCCACGAGCCGGGCGCGCATCGAATCCAGCGAATCCGTTTCCGTATCGACCGCCAGATAGCCGGTCTCGCGCGCCGCCGCGATCCAGTCCGTCAGTGTACGGAGCGATGTGACCGTCTCATAGGACTCATGCACGAAGGGGATGGCCAGAAGCTCTGCCTCGCCGGGGCGGGATGAGGGCTGCGGCGTGCCAGATGCCGCCGGGAGCGGCTCGGCCCGAGTGCGGCGAGCCGCCGGTTTTTCGTCCGCGCCCGGCGCATCCGCGGCGGCGCCGTCTGGCGGCCAGAAAGACACTTCGACGGCCACGGGCTCGATGGCCGACGGGTCACAGTCGAGCTCGCCTGCCACCTTGCGGGTGAAGCTCGAAAACTCCAGCGCCTTGAGAAAGCCGATGAGCTGCGTGGGCTTCGGCGCCTCGACGGCGAAATCCGCCACGTCGTGTTCGACCGGCACGTGATCGTCGAGCGTCACCAGTTTCCTGGAAATGCGCGCCTGCTCGGCGAAGGTGATCAGGTTCTCCCGGCGCTTCTGCTGCTTGATCTCGGGCGCGCGGGCGAGAAGGGTTTCAAGGTCGCCATAGTCATTGATGAGCTGGGCAGCGGTCTTGACGCCGATGCCCGGGACGCCCGGCACATTGTCAACCGAGTCGCCCGCGAGCGCCTGGACATCGATGACCTTTCCAGGCGTGACGCCGAATTTCTCCAGGACCTCGGCCTCGGCGACCTCGCGGTCCTTCATGGTGTCATAGAGGGCGACACCGGGGCGCACGAGCTGCATCAGGTCCTTGTCGGAGGAGACGATGCGGCAGGTGGCGCCCGCCTCCACGGCCTGGCGGGCATAGGTCGCGATCAAGTCATCGGCTTCGTAATTGGCCTGTTCCACGCTTGCCACGTTGAAGGCGCGCGTGGCCTGGCGGATGAGGCCGAATTGCGGGCGCAGATCGGCCGGGGGCTCCGGCCGCTGGGCCTTGTACTCAGGGTAGATGGCATTGCGGAAGGACTTCGAGGAATGGTCGAAGATGACCGCGAGATGCGTCGGCCGGTGGCCGGAATTGGTCTCCTTGAGGAGCTTCCACAGCATGTTGCAGAAACCCTGGACGGCACCCACGGGCAGCCCGTCGGACTTGCGGGTCAGCGGTGGCAGCGCGTGGTAGGCGCGGAAGATATAGCCCGAGCCATCGATGAGATAGAGATGGTCGCCGGGCCTGAGGCGGTGGGACAAGGTCATGGACGCACTATGCCACCGGCGGGCGGCCGAGGCCAGACATCAGGCCTGCATGCGGTCGATGACCGTGACGCCGACGCCCGCATAGCCATCCATCGCCCGGAGCGCCGCATCCGCTTCGGACAGGCCGATGCGCCGCGTGATCATGCGGGCAGGATCGAGACGGCCGGCGGCGATCATGCCGAGCAGCGGCGAAAACCGGCTGGCGGCGATGCCGCGCGTGCCGAACAGCGAGATCTGCCGGGCATAGACGGTTTCCAGCAGCGGCAGCGGCGGCGCGGCGTGGGTGCCGAGCGGCTGTCCGATCTGCACATGGCGGCCGAGCTTGCGCAGGCTGCGCATGGAATTCTGGATGGTCGCGGTGATGCCGAGCCCGTCAATCGACACATGGGCGCCGCCACCGGTCATGTCGCGCACGGCAAGCGCGGCGTCTCCGACCGCCGTGGGATTCAGGGTAGCGCTGGCGCCCAGCCGGCGGGCCATGGCAAGCGCCTCGTCATTGATGTCGACAGCGAGAACCTGCGCGCCGATCGCCGCGCCGATCATCACCGCCGAGAGGCCAACGCCGCCACAGCCGTGAATGGCCAGCCATTCACCGGGTTTCAGACCGGCACGATCGACAAGGCCGCGGAAAGCGGTGGTGAGGCGGCAGCCCATGGCGGCGGCCTCGGCAAAGCCGAGGGAGTCGGGCAGCTTCACCACATTGAAATCGGCGTGCGGCACTGCGAGTTGCTCGGCGAAGGCGCCCCAGCCTGAAAAGCCCACGACAAACTGATGATTGCAGATGGTGGGCTCGCCGCCGCGGCAATCGGGGCATGTGCCGCAGGCGAGGATGAACGGCGCAGTGACCCGGTCGCCGACACGGACGTTGCGGCAGGCCGGCCCCGCCGCGATCACCGTGCCCGCGAATTCATGGCCGGGCACATGCGGCAGCGCGACGTCGGGATCGACACCGCTCCAGCCGTGATGATCCGAGCGGCAGACGCCGCAGGCCTCGATCTTCAGCACCACGCCATCAGGCGGGCAGGCCGGATCGGGAACGGTCCTCACCTCGAGCGGGCCGCGATAGGATTCAAAGACGGCAGCTTTCATGGACCACACCTCCAGCCGGAATCTGTTAGCGCCCGGGCCGGCCAAACGCCAGCCCGGATGACAGACGCGCCTCGCTGTGGGATAGCTGCAGACCCGCGATCAGCGGATGAATGGAGGATGGACGATGAAAACCCGCGCTGCCGTTGCCTTTGCCGCCGGACAGAGGCTCGAAGTGGTCGAGGTCGATCTCGAGGGGCCGAAGGCCGGCGAGGTGCTGATCGAGATCAAGGCGAGCGGCGTGTGCCACACCGATGCCTATACCCTGTCGGGCGCCGACCCCGAAGGGCTGTTCCCCGCGATCCTGGGCCATGAGGGCGCGGGCGTGGTGCGCGAGGTCGGCGCAGGCGTCACCTCGCTGAAGCCCGGTGACCACGTGATCCCGCTCTATACGCCCGAGTGCCGCCAGTGCCCCTCCTGCCTGTCGCGCAAGACCAATCTCTGCACCGCCATCCGCTCCACGCAGGGCCAGGGCGTGATGCCCGATGGCACCTCGCGCTTCTCCTACAGGAGCCAGAAGATCCACCACTACATGGGCTGCTCGACCTTCGCCAATCATACCGTGCTGCCCGACATCGCGGTGGCGAAGGTTGATCCCGCCGCACCTCTCGACAAGATCTGCTACATCGGCTGCGGCGTGACCACCGGTGTGGGTGCGGTGCTCAACACCGCGCAGGTGGAGGCTGGCGCCACGGCCATTGTCTTCGGCCTCGGCGGCATCGGCCTCAACGTGATCCAGGGCCTGCGGCTGGCAGGCGCCGACATGATCATCGGCGTTGACATCAACCCCGACAAGAAGAGCTGGGGCGAGCGTTTCGGCATGACGCATTTCGTCAATCCCACAGCGGTCGAGGGCGATCTCGTCGCGCATCTGGTCAACATGACGAAGCGCGGGGCCGACCAGTTCGGGGGGGCCGACTACACCTTCGACTGCACCGGCAACGTGAAGGTCATGCGCATGGCGCTGGAAAGCTGCCACCGCGGCTGGGGCCAGTCGATCATCATCGGCGTCGCCGGGGCAGGACAGGAAATCGCGACGCGGCCCTTCCAGCTCGTCACCGGGCGCGTGTGGAAGGGCACGGCCTTCGGCGGCGCGCGCGGACGCACCGACGTGCCGCGCATCGTCGACTGGTACATGGCGGGCAAGATCGAGATCGATCCGATGATCACCCACACCATGCCGCTCGCCGAGATCAACACGGCCTTCGACCTGATGCATCACGGACAGTCGATCCGCGCCGTGGTGCTGTTCTGAGGTTCAGGCCCCTGCCCCGCGCGAGACTGCCGTCCTGTCGGCGTCGATGAAGGCGACAAGCTGCCTCGCGACATCGGTATAGAGCTGCAGCTTGCCTGTCTCGAGAGGCTCGGTGAGGAGCTGCAGCAGAACGAGATCCTCGCCATCCGCAAAGGCTGGCCCCAGGCCGCAGAAGAAGAAGCCGAGATCGCGGGCAGCCGTGATCAGCTGCGGCAGGCCAGGATCGTTCGCCAGCGCGGAGAGCTGCACCGAGCGCGCACCCAGCGAGCGGACATCGCGGAGCGCCTGGGCCAGCTCGATGGCGCAGCTGGTGCCGATCCGGGTGAAGCGGATGACACCGTAGCCGCGGTCATTGACGCGCAGGCGGGTGAGCGAGTCCGCAGACGCCGGGGCCGCTGGCTGGGCCTTCGTGAGCCGGACGCCGAGGCTGTCGTAGATGTTCGCCAGCACATCCTGATAGGGACCCGCAGCCTGGAGAGTGCGCGGGGGCGGCGGCTGCACGAAGCCGAAGGTGCGGAGATAGCTCTGGCGCTGTCCTGCGGTGGGGCAGGCGACATCCCGTGGCCGGAAGCTTTCGGGATTGGCGCCAAGCAGCACGGCACAGACCGGCATGCCGGAGCGCTCGTCATTGCGCTGGGAGAAGGTGTGGATGGTGAGAGCCTCGGAATAGACGCCATGCAGGCCCTGCCCCGGCGCCTCCTCCGAGAGCCGCGCCGTCATGCGTTCCAGCAGGTGACGGCCGCGGTAGGCCGGCAGCACGACGGCTTCGCCGCGTTCGGCAACCAGCGCGCCGGGATCGCGTTCCAGCGCGAGATGGCCGATGACGTCGCCGCGGCGATCGCGCGCCACCACGGGAAGCAATTCGCCCCTCTCCACGCGCGCCCAGTATTTCTGGGGCGAGAAGACATCGGCATGGACGTAGTGATGGCCATAGACGTCGAGAAAGCAGCGGGCGATGGAGACAGCGTCACGTTTCTCGGCAAGACTGATCTCGACATCATCGGCGAGCGGCGGCTCCTCCGGCGCTGGGCCAACCGCCGGTGCGGGAAACAGGGCTTCAGCCGTTCCGTTCAGGCCACGATGCAGGCTGACCTCCCAGTTGTCGATGCCGCTTTCGTGACAGGAGACACCGGCACCCGGCCGCATGCGGCTGCCCAGCGAGGCCATGATCCCGGCGAAGCGGGCGTGGCCATGCAGCACGATCCGCACCCGCGCCTCGTCATGGACGAGCGACAGCGCGACATGCGCGCGCGCATCGCCCGAGGCGCCTTCCGAGAGCAGAAGCCACGCCTCGGCGCTGTCGGCGGAGATCAGGCCCGCACAGGCCAGGGGCGCCCCCTCGGCGAGAGCCGCCTCGCGGACAAAACTGCGCACCAGATCGCTGCGCGATGCACCGAGGAGGAGGTGCAGCTCGCTGGACCTCGCGGGGGACTTAACTTTCATGACGGACAATCCTTGCTTACATGCCGTGAGCGGCCCGCGCGGACCATAGACGCTGGCTGGGTGCGGGGAAAGATGCGGTGATGGCGCGGCGGGGCTGCTCAGGCCGAGCTGATGCGGGCGACGCCATAGGGTCCGAGGGCTATGGCGGTGAGCCGCCTCACCTGCTCGCCATCGCGCGAGAAGGCGTCCGGATCGGTGGCGATGCGCCGGAAGTTCGCCTCTGCGAGGCAATGGATGGTGGCCGCCCCCGGAAGCCCTGTGACTTTCACCGTGCGGGGCGCGGCCGTGAGATTTGCAAGCCAGAGTTCCCGCCCGGTTGCCGATCGATATGCGAGCGCGGCGATGCCCTGAGGATCGCCGCAGACGGTCTCAAGCCGCCTGTTGCCGCTCGCCGGGGCAAGGCCCGCGACGAGATGGTAGACGGGATGGACAAGCGCCTTCGCGTCATCATACCAGGGCTGGGCGACGTCTGCCCGGCGATGAATGAGGCCCTGCGGTCCGGTGAGCGCGCCAAGCGCGATGCTGGCAAGCCCTTCCTCCGCAAAGCCGGCCACGAGACCGAGGTTCCATGCCGCCGCGAACAGACCGCGCTGCCGCGGGTCCATGCCGGCGAGGCAGATGCGCGCATTGTCGGGATTGCCGGCCACGGCAGCACCATAGGGATTGGCGCGGGCGGCGATGGCTGAGGGTCCGAGATGATAGGGCAGCCGCCCGGTCATGGCGCGCACCGAGGCCGCAATGGACGGGATCGACTGCAGGGTCTCCATGACGGAGATGTCGTCTGCGGCGTGAACGATCGGGCAGACACTGTGGGTCACGAAATCGAACAGGCCGCGCGGCAGCGGCTTGCGGTTCAACTCGGTGAAATAGGAGAGCATGCCGCCACCCACCGCCACGCCGGGAAACGCCTGACGCACGGCGGCGGCCATGTCGGCATAGTCCGGGCCCCAGGGACGCGGGGTGCCCGGCTGGAAGGACGCGAGGTCGTGGGCCTGGGTGATCACGATGGCATCCGGCACATAGGCGGCGGCCTGCATCTCGGCGGCGATCGCCGCCACTTCCTGACGCGCCGGGGCCTTGGCCGGCAGAATCATCTCAAGGGTCGAGCGGGCACCGGACTTCGCACGCAGTTCTCGGAAGGCCGCCGCCGCAGCGCGCTGTCCGGGAAGACGGCCATCGATCTGACAGACGAGATGGGCGGCCCGCAGCCGCGCGACGAGATCCGCCGTCTCGACGGCGTGGCCGGCCTCCAACATCGGAACGCCGACGCCGATCTGCGGGATGCGGCCGCGCACGCCGCCGACCTCGAGGCTGACCGCCGCATCGGGGGCCGCCGCCCTGCGCCGGGCGGGCTTGCCCGAAATGGTGACGGTGATCGTCTGCGTGAAGGGCGTGTCCTTGCGGACAGTGTAGGGCCAGGGGTCGAGAAGCGAGCAGACATAGGTCTTGTAGGAGGCATCCATCCAGTTGCGATGATCCTCCATCTCGAACTTGTTGCCCTCCATCAGCACACTCGCTGTGACGCCCGGCGCCACGGTGTGCGTCAGCGCGCGGATGTCGAAGATCGGCTGGCCGGGACTGATGAGCCGCGGAAAGCGGCCCTTGCGCCGCTTGCCACTGGTGTGGAGGATCTCGACGGGTTCACCGGCAACACCTGCCAGTGGATGCAGCACGACAAATCCCGTGCGGTTGGTCAGGAAGTCGGTCAGGGGCGTGGCAGTGGCCGAAAAGCGGACCTCGCCATCGGAGCGACCTTCGATGATCGCGGCATAGCGAATGGCCTGGGTCTCATCACGGCAGGTGGCGGTGTACCGCACCGTGAAGCTGTCACGGGCCTGGCGGATCTTCAGGCCCTCGATCACCGGCGCATAGGTGTTCCAGTTCCTGTCGCGTACCAGATAGGCGACGCCGCGCAGGACTTCCCTGCCGCCATGGCGGATGTAGCGCAGCGCGCCATTGTCGAACATGGCGGTGATGGGGCCGGCAGAAAGAATGCGCCGCTTCGGCTCCGGTACATTCGTTCCCGTCAGCCTGACGGCACGGGTGAGGACATTTGCTGCCATGATCGGCTCCTGACTGCGCTTGGCAATCTCGCTGCTTCGGAGGCTGCAGATGAACGCAGGGACGCGGGCAGTGTCAACCACCGTTATCGGAGACTGCGGCGGCTCAGGAAATTCGAGCAAGCCCGGTCTTCACGCGGCGCAGCGGGATCGAACTCTCGATTGACGCAACACCGGGAACCTTGGTGAAGCGGCCCACCAGAAAGCGTTCGAACTCCGCGAGACCCCGCGTCGAGACCCGCAGGAGATAGTCCCGGTTTCCGGTCATCAGCCAGCAGTCCACGACCTCCGGAAAGGCGCGGATGGCCGCCTCGAACTTCGCCAGGGCGCTGTCGACCTGCCTGTCGAGTTTCACAGAGACGAAGACCGAAAAGCCGAAGCCGAGCTCAACCTCGTCAATCAGCGCCGCATAGCCGCTGATGATGCGGGCTTCCTCGAGCAGGCGCACCCGGCGTGCCACGGCGGAGGCCGAGAGCCCCACGCAGTCGGCGAGTTCGTTGATGGTCGTGCGCCCGTCCTCCTGCAGGATTCGCAGGATCGCCATGCTGGTCTTGTCCGGTGATGTGGAAATCATCAATGAAACTCTGTTTTTTCGCGATAGTCACCAATATATCTCATTCCATTCGCCAGAAAAGTTAAAATCTCCGAAGGTTCCGGACCAAGCTCGGTCAGGAAGCGGAGGAGCTTTCACGATGGAACCCACGAATCTGCGCCATCTCGCATGCATCGAGCGCCGCCTGCTCTGGCTGTCGCACTGGATGATCCATCATGCCAATCACATCCGCCCCCGGGAGGACGCGATCAAGATTGGGGGGCATCAGGCCTCTTCGGCATCGATGGTGTCGATCATGACGGCGCTCTATTTCTCCGCGCTGCGGCCACAGGACCGCGTGGCCGTGAAACCGCATGCCGGGCCGGTCTTCCATGCCATCCAGTATCTGATGGGACGCCAGACGCGCGAAGCCATGGAGGACTTCAGGGGCTTCGGCGGCGTGCAGAGTTATCCGAGCCGGACAAAGGATACCGATGACGTGGATTTCTCGACTGGCTCGGTTGGCCTCGGCGTGGCGATCACGTCCTTCGCGGCACTGGTTCAGGATTACATCCGGGCCAAGCCATGGGGCCCGGCGGGGCCTGCCGGGCGCATGATCGCCCTTGTCGGGGATGCGGAACTGGATGAGGGCAATGTCTATGAAGCCCTGCAGGAGGGGTGGAAGAATGATCTGCGCAATTGCTGGTGGATCATCGACTATAATCGTCAGTCGCTCGACGGCATCGTGCATGAGGGCCTGTGGAGCCGCATCGAGAAGATCTTCGATGCCTTCGGCTGGGATGTCGTGCGCCTCAAGCATGGGCGGTTGCAGAGAGAGGCTTTTTCCGAGCCCGGCGGAGATGCGCTGAGGGACTGGATCGATCGCTGTCCCAATCCGCTCTACTCGGCCTTGATCTACATGGGGGGTGCGGCCTGGCGCGAACGGCTGCTGAATGACCTCGGCGATCAGGGTCCGGTCTCGGCGCTGCTGGCCCGACGCAGCGATGCCGCACTCGCGGAACTCATGGAAAATCTGGGGGGCAATTGTGTGGCGACGATGGCCGAGGCCTTTGCCGCCGTCGAAACCGAGCGGCCCGTCTGCTTTCTGGCTTATACGATCAAGGGCTGGGGCACGCCCCTTGCCGGACACAAGGACAATCATGGCGGGCTGATGACCAGCGGCCAGATGGCGGACTGGCAGATCAGGATGGGCGTGCCGGCGGGACAGGAATGGGACCTCTTCGCCGGCGTTGCGGACAAGGCCGCGCTCGAAGCATTTCTTGAGACAGTGCCCTTCTTCAGGGCTGGCGCACGGCGGCTCGCGGACCATGGGCTTGGCGTGCCTGGCATCAGCACGCCGCAGGAGCGCGAAATCTCGACACAGGCCGCCTTCGGCAAGATTCTCGACGGGCTGGCCAGGGGCGACAGCGAACTGGCCGCGCGCATTCTGACCATGTCGCCCGATGTGACCGGCACCACCAGTCTCGGCCCCTGGGTGAACCGGCGGAGGCTGTTTGCGCGCGCCGCACGCGCCGACACATTCAGGCTGGAAAACATTGCCTCGACGGCGAAATGGGACTTCTCGCCGGAAGGCCAGCACATCGAGCTGGGCATCGCCGAAATGAACCTGTTCCTGCTCCTTGGTGCTGCGGGACTGGCGCATGCCCTGTTCGGAAAGCGGCTGATCCCCATCGGAACTGTCTATGATCCCTTCGTGGCGCGCGGCCTCGATGCGATGAACTATGCCTGCTATCAGGATTCGCGCTTCATCATTGCCGGAACGCCCTCGGGCGTCACGCTCGCGCCCGAGGGGGGCGCGCATCAGTCCATCGCCTCGCCGCTGATCGGCATGGCACAGGACGGCATCGCCGCATTCGAGCCTGCCTTTGCAGATGAACTGGCGCTGATCATGGGCTGGGCCTTCGACTATCTGCAGCGCAGCGGCGAGGGCGATCCCGATGAGCGCGACTGGCTGCGCGACGAGACGGGCGGCTCCGTCTATCTCCGGCTCAGCACCAACCCCGTGGCCCAGCCCGCGCGCCGCGATGACGCCGCGTTCCGACAAGGCGTCATCGATGGCGGATACTGGCTGCGCAAGCCAGGTCCAGGCTGTGAGGTGGTCATCGCCTATCAGGGCGTCATTGCTCCGGAAGCGATCGCTGCCGCCGGTCTGATCGCGGAGGCAAGACGCGATGTCGGGGTTCTGGCCGTGACCTCCGCCGACCGGCTGAATGCCGGGTGGACAGCGGCGCAACGCGCCCGCGCCCGGGGCCAGCACACTGCCGTCTCGACAGTCGAGCGCCTGCTTGCGGAGCTGCCACGGCATTGCAGCCTCGTCACCGTGATCGACGGCCATCCGGCGACGCTTGCCTGGCTTGGCGGTGTTCACGGGCACAGGACCATTCCGCTGGGTGTGGAGCATTTCGGGCAGACCGGCACGATCGGCGATCTCTACCGGCACTTCGGCATCTCGGCCGCCTGTATCGCTCAGAAGGCTGGCAGCCTCACGGCCGGCCAACCGGTGCTTGCCATTTCAGCCTGATCCACCATCCTGTCGCCAACCGAAATGGTATGACAGGTTACATGGTATGATCAACGCATTGACAGCCCCAAAACGGCTTGTTAGCCTTCCCCGGTGAGTTGGTTCTGCCAAGAGAGATCGGCTCCAAGTCCAGAAAATGGGAGGAAATACATGAAGTTATTCAAGAGCAACCTGATCCTGGCGGCAATCGTGGCCGCTGCGGCATCAACCTCGGCGCTTGCCGCCGACAAGGTCGTCATTGGCTATTCGGCCCCGGCGCTGCTGGGTGGCCAGGGACAAATCCAGGCCGGCCTGCTGAACGGCGCGAAGGCCAAGGGCTGGGAGGTCGTCACCCTGACGTCCGGCGGTGACGCCCAGAAGCAGCTCAACGACATCAACGACCTGATTGCCCAGAAGGTGGCGGCGATCGTTGCGGTTCCCGATGACAGCGCCGGCATCTGCCAGGCGGTGGCGGCGGCCAAGGAAGCCAAGATCCCCTTCTACACCATCGACCGCGCTCCGTCGGGCTGTGAAGTCGACATGGTCGTGCTGTCGGACAACTACCTGGCCGGCAAGCAGGCCGGCGAGGCCATGGCCGCCTTCCTCAAGGCGCGGCATGGATCCGTCAAGGGCAAGGTTCTCGAAATCACCGGCAACCTCGCCCAGAACGTCGCGCAGCTGCGCGGCGCCGGCTTCAACGACGTCATGAAGCAGTATCCCGAAGTCGAAGTCATCTCCAAGGTGGGCGACTGGGATGCATCGAAGGGCGTCGACATCGTGCGTGACGTGGTCTCGGCCCAGGCCGATCTCGACGGCATCTACATGCACTCGGACTGCGTCTACTCCACCGGCACGGTCCAGACGCTCAAGGAGCTCGGCAAGGACGCAGAATCCGGCAAGGACGGTCACATCTTCCTGGCCAGCGTCGATGCCTGTCTCGCCGCGCTCGAGCTGATGCGCGAGAACAAGTTCGATCACGCGTCCAATCAGCCCATTCCGGACTTCGGCGTCCTGGCGGCTGACTACATCGAGAAGAAGCTGAAGGGCGAGGAAATCGCTCCCGGCGAAGTGAAGCAGGATGGCGCCCTCTGGTCGCCCGCCCGCGTCGAGAAGGCTGATGTCGGCATGCAGCTCTTCCTCTCCACCACGCCCGTCAATTCCTCGAACATGAATGACGAGCGCCTGTGGGGCAACATCGAGAAGAAGAACGGCGGCTGATCCGCCTGACGACCGAATGACGGCGGGGCGCGGCGGTCTTCCTCACCGCGCCCCGCAGCCTGCGGGCCAATGCAAGAGCCGAGTGGAGAATGGTGATGGACAGCGCCTCCGAGACGCCTGTCGTCGAAATGCTGGACATCGTGAAGGTCTTTCCGGGCGTGCGCGCGCTGGACAATGTCTCCTTCACGGTCCGCCGCGGACAGATTCACGCCCTGCTCGGCAAGAACGGTGCGGGCAAATCCACACTGATGCATGTGCTGACCGGGCTCTATGCTCCCGACTCCGGAACGATCCGCATCCGCGGCACCGTTCATGAAAATCTCAATACGGCACGCGCCAAGCAGGCCGGCATCGCGCTCGTCTCGCAGCACGCCAAGTACATTCCAGGCCTGAGCATCGCCGAGAACGTTTATTGCGGCATGCTGCCGATGAAGGCCGGCGGGTTCGTCGACTGGAAGAAGATGAATCGCGACGCGCATGAGAAGCTCTCGCACTTCGGCCTTGATCTCGACGTCACGCGGCTCATGGAAGACACGACCGTCGCCGAACGCCAGATGATCGAAATCGCCCGCGCGCTGTTTGCCGACGCCAGCGTCATCATTCTCGACGAGCCCACCGCGCCGCTGCCCAAACATGATGTGGCCAAGCTCTTCGAATTCGTCCGCCGCCAGCGCGAACGTGGTGCATCCTTCATCTATATCTCGCATTATCTCGAGGAAATCTTCGAGGTCGCCGATCATGTGACCGTGATGCGCAATGGCGCCGTCACCGGTACATCGGCCGTCAGGGACATCACCCAGCAGGAGCTGATCCGCCTCATCAGCGGCGCCAATGTCGAACGCTACCGCAGGGCGGGCGGCAACATCGGGAAGCCGGTTCTGGAAATCAGGAAGCTGGCGCGGCCCGGCGTCTATTCCGGCATCGACCTGACACTCCATGCCGGCGAGGTGGTGGGCATCACGGGCCTGGAAGGCAGCGGACCCGGCGAACTGGCGCGCGGCCTGTTCGGCCTTGAGCCGCTGGGCGCGGGCGACATCCGGCTGCAGGGCAAGCCCTACAGCGCCGCAAGCCCCATCGAGGCGCTGGCGCAGGGGCTCGCCTATCTTCCGCGCGACCGCCACGGCCTCGGCATTGTCGCGATCCGCAGCGTGCGCGACAACATCTCGCTTTCGGTGCTGAAGCGTCTGCAGAGCCTCGTGGGCCTCATCGATGGCGGCAGCGAACGCAAGCTCGCCGAAGACTACATCGAGGCGCTCGGCATCAAGACCCCCTCGATCAATACCGCGGTCGAAAACCTCAGCGGCGGCAACCAGCAGAAAGTGGTGGTGGCCAAGCTTGCCGCCACGGAGCCCAGGGTTCTGGTTCTCGACGAGCCCACCCAGGGTGTTGATGTCCAGGCGAAGGTCGACCTTCTGCGCATCGTCGACCAGCTGAGCCAGCGGGGGGTGGCGGTCGCCGTCGTTTCCGATGAATTGAACGAGCTGATGGACATCTGCGACAGGATCGTCGTGTTCTACAGGGGCAGGATCATCCGCGAGTTCCGGAAGGGCCAGGACACAATCACGACGGCGCGGCTTCTGGCCGCGATCGAAGGCGAGATGGGGGAGAAAGCCGATGCAACTGTCTAAACATGTTCCAGCGTTACTCGATCATCTGATCTGGGTGATCCTTGTCGCCGTGTTCATATTCTTCATGACCCAGTCGCCGGTGTTCCTGTCATCGACAAACATCACCAACATCCTGTCGGCAGCGGCGATCCTCGGCATTCTCGTCGTCGGACAGACATTCGTGCTGATCACGGGGAATTTCGATCTCTCCACGGAATCGACACTCGGACTGGCCGGCCTCATCGGCATGTTCCTGATCGTTCCGGCCACCGCGCCCTACTGGGGCGGCGGCATCATGCTCAACCCCTATATCTCCATCGTGGTGCTGCTGCTGATGGGCGCCATCGTCGGCTACATCATCGGCGCGCTGATCACCATCGGCAAGATGAACAACTTCATCGTCACCCTCGCGATGCTGCTGATCCTGCGCGGCCTGATCATGGCTTTCACCAAGGGAACGCCGATCAGCGGACTTGGCTTTGCGCCAGCTGAAACCTATTTCTGGCTCGGTCACAAGGCGCTCTTCGAGATTCCCGGCGTGATCAAGATCCCGGTGGCCGTGGTCGCGACCGCCGCGGTCTTCGTGATCGGCCACATCATCCTCAATCACCGCCGGTTCGGCCGCGAGCTCTATGCTATCGGCGGCAACCGGCAGGCCGCGATTGCTTCAGGCATCGATGCCGATGCCCGCGTCCGCCAGGTCTATGTGCTCTCCGGTCTTCTCGCGGCACTGGGCGGCTGGATGCTGGCCGGACGGGTGGGGTCGATCCAGGCCAATCTGGGTGAAGGATACATCTTCACGGTCATGGCGGCAGCGGTCATCGGCGGCATCAGCCTTCAGGGCGGTCGCGGCACCATGCTCGGCGCGCTGGGCGGCGTGCTGCTCCTGTCCACCATCGACCGCGGCCTGAACCTGATGAACGTCAACGTGTTCTGGGTGAAGGTCATCCAGGGCCTCATCATCATGCTGGCGATGTTCATCGATGCGCAGCGCGTCCGCTTCCGGTCCTTCGAGAAGGTCAGCCAGGAGCCGGCGGGCGGGCAGCCCGCGGCCTCAAACTGACGGGAGAGGGGGCGCCTCCGCCGGGATCACCGCGGCATGACCGGAAAGACAGCAACAGAAAGCCAGCGCGCCGTGCAACCAGCCCAGCAACAGAGCCGAGATGGCAGACAGATGCTGTTCACAAGCATCAAGCGGCGGAAGGTCCATCAGGACGTCGCCGAGCAGATCGAGAACCAGATTCTCTCGGGCCTGCTGCCGGAGGGAACGAGCCTGCCGTCTGAGCGGAGCCTGATGGAAGCCTTCAATGTCGGGCGTCCGGCGATCCGCGAGGCCCTTCTGCTTCTGCAGAGAAGCGGCTTCATCAGGATCACGAATGGGGGCCGGACGGTCGTGACCCGGCCGACGGCTGCCAACCTCCTCGAGCAGATTTCGGGCTCGGCGCGATATCTGCTGTCATCGGAGGGTGGCGAGAAGGCCTTTCAGGATGCACGTCGCATCTTTGAATCCGCCATCGCGCGAAACGCCGCCGAGTTCGCAACCGACAAGGACATTGCGCGGCTTGGTGAGTATCTGAAGATCAATCGCGAGGCTCTGGGCGACATGGATGCCTTCGAGCGATCTGATATCGCCTTTCATCTGGCCCTGGCGGAGATCGGCGGCAATCCGGTGTTTTCGGCCCTTCATGCGGCGATTGCCGAGTGGCTGGCCCTGCAGCGGCATATCTCACTTCGTGTTCCCGGCGTCGCCCTCAGCGCCTATCGCAGCCATGAGGAGATCCACGAAGCCGTGGCCGCGAGAAATCCCGAGGGCGCATGGCACGCCATGGACCGCCACCTGAGACAGGTCGCCCAGCAGTTTGAACAGGGCAAGGGCAGGCCAGCATGAGCCCGCCTTTTGTGATCCTCGTCGAGATGAATGTCCGGTCTGCCGAGCTGATGCCGGAGTTCCGGCGCCTCATGGATGACAACGCCAGGCTGTCCGTGAAGAACGAGCCCGGATGCCGGCGATTTGACGTGGTTGTGCCCGACGACAGCGGCACGCAGATCCTTCTCTACGAAATCTATGATGATGAAGCGGCTTTCGCCGCGCATCTGAAGACCGAGCATTTTCTGACCTTCCATGCGGCCTCCGACCACCTTCTGGAGAGCAGGCGCATCCGGCGGGGCGTGCTGGTCTGTGAAGCATCCGCCGGGACATGAGCACAAAGGATCGTCAAATGAAGCAATCCTCCCTGAAGAAGATGACCCAGACCCGTGCTCCGAAATTCGGCCATTATGTGGGCGAGTTCGCAACCCCGGGGATCGGGCATATCGTGGCTTCGGCGCGGTGCGATTTCGTGTTCTTCGACATGGAGCATTCGGGCCTCAGCCTCGAGACGCTCAAGAGCGCAGTCCGGTATTTCGAAGCCGGGGGCGTTTCGGTCCTGGTGAGATCGCCCTGCAAGGACTACGACATGATCGCGCGCATCGCCGATGCCGGTGCCGAGGGCATCATGGCTCCGATGGTCAAGGATGCCGCAGAGGCCGAAATGGTGGTGCGGCATCTCAAATATCCACCCGCCGGCAAGCGGGGCGTGGCGCTCGGCATCGCCCATGACAACTATTTCTCGGGCGACATTCCCGTTGACGAGCGGTTGCGGCTGTCCAATGAGCGGATGACCTTCTTCGCTCTCATCGAGACGCGCGAGGGCGCGGAGAACGCCGATGAAATCGCCCGGACACCGGGAGTCGACTGTCTGTGGATCGGTCACTTCGATCTCAGCGCATCGCTGGGCATACCGGGAAAATTCGACCATCCGGACTATGTCGCAGCTTTCGACAAGATCGTGGCCGCCGCGAAGAAACACAATCGCTCGCTGGGACGGCTGGTCATGACGCCCGCCGAAGGCATTGCCGACATCAGGCGCGGTTTCGACTTCTGCTGCTACGGAACCGACACATCGCTCTATCAGCGGGCGCTGAAGGCAGGAATTTCCGAACTCCGGAGTGCATGCGATGGCAAGTGAGGATTTCCGCGTCGTCCTGTCCGGTGATTTCATCAACCCCGACGGATCGCCGAAGTTTCCGGACTTTGATCTGGCTCCCCTGCGCGCGACGCCGGGCCTGAGTGTCGGGTTCCTGCCCGAGTCAGACCCTGTGCGTGCGGATCTCCTCGAGGATGTGGATGCGCTGATCCTTCTAGGATGCAAGTTCACGAAGGACAGCATCCCCGCGTCGGGCCGGCTCAGTGTCGTCGCGCGCTTTGGCGTTGGCTATGATTCAGTCGATGTCGAGGCCTGCACCGCTCACGACATTGCCGTCTGCATCACGCCGGACGGTGTTCGCCGTCCGGTCGCCGTGGCCATTCTCACCATGATGCTGGCACTCACCGGAAAGCTGCTGATCAAGGACCGCATGACGCGTCTGGGGCCTTCAGGTTTTTCCGTCGCGCGCAATGAACACATGGGCGTGGGGCTGGTGGGGCGCACACTCGGATCCATCGGCATCGGCAACATCGGCGCCGAAATGTTCCGGCTCGCGAAGCCTTTAGGGATGCGGTTCCTGGCGCATGACCCCTTCACATCGAAGGCGATCGCGGACGAGTTGGGAGTCACGCTTGTTGACAGAGAAACGCTGTTCCGTGAGTCGGACGTTCTCACCGTCAATTGCCCCCTCACCGAGGAGACGCATCACCTCGTCAATTCAAGCCTGCTCTCCCTGATGAAGCCGACGTCCTTCGTCATCAATACCGCACGGGGGCCGATCATCGATCAGGATGCGCTGACGGACATTCTCCAGCGCGGAGGCATCGCAGGTGCGGGTCTCGACGTGTTCGAGGGCGAACCGCTGAACGCCGATCATCCGCTGTTCGCGCTCGACAATGTCATCGTGACGCCACATGCCCTGTGCTGGACTGACCAGTGCTTCGCCGGCATCGGAGCAGCTGATGTGGCATCGGTGCTGGCCATCCATGCCGGACGCCAGCCACCCGGTCTTCTCAACAGGACGGTGATGACGCAGCCCGGCTTCGCGAGAAAGCTGCAGCGCCACGCGGCACGTCACCTCAGGTGACGTGTGCCCTGGGCTTGACCGAGGCATGGCTTGCCGCAGCCTCATAGGCGGCTTCGACGAGGGCATAGGTCTTGAGATTGTCCTCGCCCGAGGTGTCGGCTGCCAGACCGAGTCTGAAGCGTTCGAACATGTGGCGATTGGTGTGCAGCACGGCCTCCTGCGAGACGTGCCACGGACGGCTCGTCCAGTGCAGCAGCGGCCCGCCGACATGGTCCTCGAAGGTGAGGCCCTGGGTCGTCACCGTCAGTTTCTCGCCCTTTGAGAGAATCAGGGAGCCCTCATCGCCCTCGATTTCCAGAAGCGTTTCCGGGAACGGATCATCGCCGCGCCTGGCCGCATAGGTCGCCTCGACGACAGAGACGGCGCCGGATGTGTGGCGCATCATGATGGTGGCCGTGTCCTCAGCCCTGATCTTCGGATTGCGCTTCTGTGTTTCACAGGACAGGCGCTCCACTTCGCCGAGGAAGAAGCGTGCCAGGTCCAGGATATGGATGCCCACATCCTGGATCACGAGCTTCTCTTCTTCCGCGAGATAGGGTTGGCCACGATAGACATCGAAACCGGTCCGCCAGGACAGCCGTGCCCAGCGTGGTGTGCCGATCGTGCCCTGCGCGAGCACTTTCTTCACGGCCCTCATGGACGTCGAAAACCGGAAGTTCTCGTGGACGGCGAGCCAGGCATTGTGCTGACGGGCCTTTTCCACGATGGCGATGCAATCCTCCCAGGTCGGCGCAAAGGGCTTCTGGACGATGGCGGCGATGCCACGTTCTGCGGCAATGGCAGCGAGCGGGCGGTGCGTGTCCATCCGCGTTGCGATGTCGAGAAGATCGAGCGGCACAGCCTCGAGCATCGCCTCGATGCGCGAGAAATGGGGCACGCCGAACTTCACGCCGGCAGCCTTTGCCCTTTCGGGATCCATGTCGCAGACCGCCGCAAGGATGGCGCCCTCCGGTCGCAGATCCGCCCAGGCATGCAGATGGTTCTGGGCGTAAAATCCACAACCCACCATACCGACTGCCACTGTCTGCCGCTGTTGCATGGTCCTTCACCCCTGCCTGTTTGAGAAGGAGTGTGCGGTCATGCATGCGAGGAGTCAATGCTCCGATCACCTGTGCGGCAGATGGTGCTAGCGCCCGCCCGAGACGTTGAGGATGGCGCCCGTGACGTAGGACGCAGAGGACGACAGGAGCCAGACGGCGGCCTCTGCGATCTCATCGGCAGTGCCCGCCCGCTTCATGGGAAGATTGGCGGCGAAATCCGTGGCAAAGCTCGCGCCATGGTGTGCGGCATGGATCGGCGTGTCGATGACTCCGGGACGGATCGCGTTCACGCGGATACCCTCGGTGGCGACCTCGCGTGCAAGCCCGATAGTAAGGGAGTCGAGGCCGCCCTTGCTGGCCGCGTAATGCACTTCATGGGGCAGCCCGCCGAGAACGGCAGCCATGGAGGATATGTTGAGGATGACGCCGCCACGGCCACCACGCGCGGTCGACATGCGCCGTACGGCTTCCCGGCAGCAGTAGATGGGGCCAGCCAGATTGACCGCCAGCACGCGGTTTACGGTTGCTGCATCGACCTCTGCGACCGGTTTGACGGCGATGATCCCGCCGGCATTGTTCACAAGACAGTCCAGCGGACCGAAGGCGGCATCGACCTTCTCGAACATCGTGACAATTTGCGCTTCGTTGCCCATGTCAGCCTGAAGGGCCATGGCTTCGCCCCCATCCGCGCGGATTTCCGCACAGACGGCGTCGGCCTCCTCGCGGTGCGTGCCGTAATGCACGGCAACGGCCCCGCCCCTGCGGCCGAGCGCCCGGGCAATCGCTGCGCCAATGCCCCGGCTGGCGCCTGTCACCAGTGAAACGGTTCTGACGGTCATGGGCCTCG
Source organism: Hyphomicrobiaceae bacterium (assembly GCA_900298995.1). Lineage (GTDB taxonomy): Bacteria > Pseudomonadota > Alphaproteobacteria > Rhizobiales > Aestuariivirgaceae > Aestuariivirga. Next base: position 224,705 of record OMIC01000040.1, read on the forward strand.
CCTTTCCAGATCAGTCCGGCCATGGGCAGGCCGGACCCGGATGCCGGGATGGTGGTTCGGGACAGAGTCTAGGCGCTGGGTGAAAAAAGGGCCAGAGGCGTTGTGCAGGTCAAGCAGCCTGCACTGTCTGATCCGGTCGCCGGCGGATTCTGTGCCTTGCGACGAAGTGCGGCGACGCGTGTTTGACGGCACGTTGGACAATGACAGGATGTTCCCTGCCCTTCAGGCCGCGGGGCGCAGCGGCAGCAGAAGCGTGGTGGCAAAGCATGCTGCCAGCATGAGAGCTGATCCGGCAAGGCAGGCGGTCAGCCCGCCCCACTGAAACAGGATGCCGGAGAAAAGAGTTCCGGCAAACCGGCCTGCCGCATTGGCCGCGTAGTAGAAGCCCACGTCCTCCGCGGCCTTCTCCGAACCGGCATAGGCGAGGATCAGATAGGAGTGCACAGAAGAGTTGATGGCGAAGACCGCTCCGAAGACGGCCAGCCCCATGACGAGGACGGCGTCCGGGCGGACATCAAGGTCTGCCGTCAGGGTTGCGATGATCAGTGCAGGAACAAGCGTCAGGACAGCACTCCACAGCTGCGCGGCCGGAACCTCGCGGGAGAGACCATCGGTACTGCGGCGGATGACGGTCGGGGCAAATGCCTGCACCAGACCGTAGAAGATCGTCCAGACCGACATGAAGGCGCCCACCATGGTGAAGGTCCAGCCATTCGCATAGAGGAACACGGGAACGCCGACGACGAACCAGATGTCGCGCGCGCCGAACAGGAAGATACGCGCTGCCGCCAGCAGGTTGACGCCTCGCGATTTGCCGAAAAGCTCCCGGGCGGAGGCGCTCGCCTTGTTCTTGCCCATCATCGGCGGGAGTGCGACGAGAACGCCTGCAAGAACCACCGCCAGCAAAGCAGCCATCAGCCACAGCGACATGCGGAAGCCAAGGTACTGAAGCATCAGGCCACCAAGGAAGAAGCCCAGCCCCTTCATCGCATTCTTGGAACCCGTGAACCACGCAACCCACTTGAACAGGCGGCCTTCGTCATGCTCCGCGCGTGCCTCCCTCTCAGCGACCTTGATGGCCGACTCGGATGCGGTCTTGGTGAGATCCTTGGCGACACCGCAGATCCCCTGCGCCGCCACCACCCAGGCCACGGATAGGGCGACCGCCCAGTCCGGCGACAGGGCCGACAGCACGAGGAAGCCCAGGATCTGCGTCAAGAGCCCCACGGTCAGCATGCGGGTGATGCCGAAGCGGGTGGCGAGCCAGCCTCCAATGAAATTGGCGGCGATCCCCGCGGCCTCATAGAGAAGAAAGAGGAACGACAACACGAAGGGCGAATAGCCAAGCTGGAAGAAATGCAGCAGCACAAGCATGCGCAGTGCGCCGTCGGTGAGGGTGAACCCCCAGTAGGCGGCCGTGACGATGGCGTAGTTGCGCGCACCCTGCGTCATCAGACTCCAGCCTCGCGCATGTGGCAGACGAGATCAACCATGCGGCAGGCATAGCCCATCTCATTGTCATACCAGGCATAGACCTTGAGCAGCGTGCCGTCTGTCACGAGCGTCGATGGCCCATCGACGACGGAAGACCGCGTATCCCGGGCATAGTCGGCTGACACCAGCGGTCGCGGTTCATAGCCGAGGATGCCGGCAAGTGGGCCTGCTGCCGCATCAGCAAACAGGGCGTTGACCTCATCCCTCGTCGTGATGCGCTGAAGTTCGAAGACGCAGTCCGTGAGAGAGGCATTGAGGACCGGTGCGCGCACCGCATGACCATCGAGCTTGCCCCTGAGTTCCGGGTAGATGAGGGCGATTGCCGTCGCGCTCCCCGTGGTCGTGGGCTGCAGCGAGAGCATGGCCGATCGGGCACGGCGCAGGTCCTTGTGTGGGGCATCCGTCACGACGTTGGTGTTGGTGGGATCATGAATTGTCGTGATCTGACCATGCCGGATTCCGAGTGCCTCATGCACAACCTTCACCACCGGGGCGAGGCAGTTGGTGGTGCAGGAGGCAGCGGTCACGATGGTGTGCTTCGCGGGATCATAGAGCTGATGGTTGACGCCGACGACGACATTCAGGACATCCGGCTCCTTGACCGGGGCAGCGACCACGACACGCTTTGCGCCGCGCTTCAGATGGCCATCGAGTGTGGCATGGGTCAGGAACTTCCCGGTACACTCCAGCACGACGTCGACGCCCAGATCACCCCAGGGAATATCACCGGGCGCAGGCAAGGCGGAAAAGCCGATCCTTCGCTCACCGATCCGAAAGGCGCGCTCGTCCTCGGAGCTGAAGCTGTTCCGCCAGCGGCCCTGTACGGAGTCGAATTCGAGGAGATGCGCGGTCGCGACGGCACCGCCCTTGACCTCATTCACATGGACGATTTCGAGCCGGTTGTTCTGCCGTGGGTCATCCTCCCCGCGCTCCGCCGCCCCGAGGGCAGCCCGGAGAGCCAGGCGGCCGATGCGGCCCATGCCATTGATACCGACGCGCATGCTGGTGTACTCCTTGCCTTTCCGTGATGCCGGGCCCCGCGTGGCGGTCAGCCACAGCAGCCCGCCGTTTCCGGACATGATCTGGACATGTCGTCAATGAGAGGGGCGCACAGTTCCGGCTGGCCGTTGCAGCAGTCCTTGAGCAGGAACAGGACGAGGCTGCGAATCGCGCCAAGCTGGACCCTGCAGATCATGCTGCGGCTGTGCCGCTCGACCGTGATGAGGCCTGCCCGTACCAGGATTGCCAGATGGGTGGAGAGGGTGTTGTGCGGGACATCGAGCCTCCGGGCGATCTCGCCAGCAGACAGGCC
>OMIC01000041.1 GCA_900298995.1 Hyphomicrobiaceae bacterium
ACGGCATACGAGATAGCGTAGCGTCTCGTGGGCTCGGAGATGTGTATAAGAGACAGGCCCCGGAAAAGGGCTTGACTTTAATCCTATTCCAGTGTAGGAACATATTCATCGGGCGACGGCCCGGGCCGTGCCTGCTGCTGATTGACATCGTGAAGAATTTTTTTTTGGGGGGGGGGCCGGGAGAGGGTGTCTCTTTCCGAAGCGATAGTGAGACGCGGGGAGTTAACAATACTGGGGTAATTGAGCTTAGAACTGAGTGATTGAGAGTTCAAAAAACTGCTATCAATTGCTGACAGGATCATCACTAAGCTCTCCAGAACTAGTGAACTGCCCTACATGTTCAATAATCTGCATGTACTCATTCAGCACAGAAATCGGAGGCTGATCAGACTTCCACTGACCATTATGATTTAAATGAAACTCTTCCTGAAAACGAAATTTTGCCCACTTATTGATAAAGCCACTACCACTTAGCGCCGAAAGATCGCTGAGATGTATCGATCTATTGTCATGGAGTACGTTAAAAAACGTAGAAGCGCGGAGTGGTTGTCTATTCACGTCATCCTCATTGACGGCCCAACGCATGTGTTCCCCTATATGCTTGATCATGACATTTAATCGGCTTTTTTCGTCCGGTTCGTCTGCATTTCGATTTGGGTTTAACCTGTAGCAGATCAGAGGCAGCATGTAAGCTAGTTCAATTTTCGAATTGTATCTCCAGGTTGTCACTATGTCGCAAAGCCATTCAAATGCTTTTTGTAGCTCTCGGAGCTCTAGGTTAAAACCGCTAACAGTGCTGGTAAAGAAAAAATCAAAATTGTGTTCACCGTGCATGCTGCTCGGAGGGATGCTCAGTTTTTCTAATTTGTCAGCGGGTAACCGTTCAATTCGAAGATGGCGAGTGACCTCTTCTTTGCCGCGTTCTCTAAACCGGTATTGACGATCAAAGAACCGCAAAAGATATCTTTGACTATCAAAGCCTTGTCCATACACGGCCTTTATGGAATGCTGAAGCTGCGATGTGTCCGTCGCTATAACGAAGACCAGTCCGTCTGTATCAAAAAGATGTTTGATACGTTCGAGCATCTGAATGGCGTAAGTTGGACGACAGCGATCAAGCTCATCTATTAAAACGAAAATCTGGCAGTGCTTCGTATCCGTCTGACCTAGCTGCTCCGTAAGCATTTTCAGTTTGAGTTTGAATTGCTTGGACGTAGTTTGCTGCTTCAGATATCGCTCAATTACAAATTGTGAAGCCCTGTCGCTTAGTGATCTTATTACTTCAGTGGTACCTTCTCGTACAGAGAATTCCCATACTTCTTGGTAAGAAGTTGCTAAGATGTCGGGAATTTCTTTGACTGCATCACCAACTAATCTGTTGGTGAAGGCGACCAGTGTGTTCCGCGCTAAAGACAGCGCTATCTCAGCCCCGCAAGTTCGAATCGCCGTGAGATATTCGTGAATTTTTTTCGAACCAGATAGATGGGGTGTGACTGCCTCTTGTATTGAGGCAAGCACAGGAATGATGGGGTCGTCTCCGTAGTCATTTTCCCAGGCATTCACATGCCCCACTATGTATCCTTCATTCTTGAGTTGTTCACCGAAGCGCGTGAGAAAAAATGTTTTTCCTGTCCCCCAACAAGCATCAATGTTCAAAACAAATGAACGTTGGCCAGCGCGCGATGATTTTTCTTTGATTTTCGCTAATAGATATTGCTGTATGAGACAAGCTTCATGGGAACGTTCAAGGTGATCCCCTTCCCATGGCTGTTTTGAATGTGATGTCTGGTTCATGTTCATAAAAGAAAAGTCATATTGATATATATGGACTGTACAATATAGGGTTTCGAATGAGTCGCCAAGATGTTTCTGGCGAGATAATGTCTGTGCTCTCACGTGGGGTCGACTCAGGATCAGAGTGTACTTGCTGCGCTTTGTTCTCGCGGATAGCGGATTAGCTAAAGAGCAAAGAACTTCATCCGCCCTTCGGGCAGCTTCTCCCATCTCTAGCGCGACAGGCGAAAGACTTGTCCTTTTTGTCTCCAGGCGCTTGGTGACGGTCGTAAACGCGCTGCCAGCTTTTGCTTGCATAGTGGCGGCTCATTGTCGCGCGCGAAAGGCTGCGGGAACCGCCTACCTCTTCTTCCCCCGATACGCCCTAGTCCCCGGTTTCCCCGCCTTTGAACTGGCCCTTCGTTCGCCCTTCGGCTGCGGCCAACTGTCCGTTGCATCCTTGATGTTCGACTGCCGCACCGTGGGGTCGTCGATGACCGCGAGTTCCACCGCCTTCAGGCGCTTCACCTCGTCGCGCAGGCGCGCGGCCTCCTCGAACTCCAGATTGGCGGCGGCCTCGCGCATCTTCTTCTCGAGATCGGCCAGCACCCTCTCGAGATTGTGGCCGATGAGCGGCGCTCCGTCTTCCATCAGTCCGGCGTCGGCGCGCACATGGTCCTGCTCGTCGACGCTCTTGAGAATGTCGCCGATGTTCTTCTTCACCGACTGCGGGGTGATGCCATGGGCCGTGTTGTAGGCCGTCTGCTTGTCGCGGCGGCGGCTGGTCTCGGCCATCGCGCGCTCCATCGAGCCGGTGATGGTGTCGGCATAGAGGATGACCTTGCCGTCGACATTGCGCGCGGCGCGGCCGATGGTCTGGATGAGCGAGGTCTCGGAGCGCAGGAAGCCTTCCTTGTCGGCATCGAGAATGGCGACGAGCGCGCATTCGGGAATGTCCAGCCCCTCGCGCAGCAGGTTGATGCCGACCAGCACGTCGAAGGCGCCGAGCCGCAGGTCGCGGATGATCTCGATGCGCTCCAGCGTGTCGATGTCGGAATGCATGTAGCGCACCCTTATGCCCTGCTCATGCATGTATTCGGTGAGGTCCTCGGCCATGCGCTTGGTGAGCGTGGTGACCAGCGCGCGATAGCCCCTGAGCGCCGTGGCGCGGCACTCGGCCACCAGATCATCGACCTGGTCCTTGACCGGGCGGATGTCCACCGGCGGATCGATGAGGCCCGTGGGGCGGATGACCTGCTCGGCGAAGACGCCACCGGTCTGGTTCATCTCCCATTTGCCGGGGGTGGCCGAGACGCAGACGGTCTGCGGCCGCATCGCGTCCCATTCCTCGAAGCGCAAGGGCCGGTTGTCGATGCAGGAGGGCAGGCGGAAGCCATATTCCGCGAGCGTCGCCTTGCGGTTGAAGTCGCCGCGGAACATGCCGCCGATCTGCGGAATGGTGACGTGGCTCTCGTCCACGAACACGAGCGCGTTGTCAGGGAGATATTCGAATAATGTGGGCGGCGGCTCGCCCGGCTTGCGGCCGGTGAGATAGCGCGAATAGTTCTCGATGCCGGCACAGGAGCCCGTCGCCATCATCATCTCGATGTCGAACATGGTGCGCTGTTCGAGACGCTGGGCCTCGAGCAGGCGGCCGGCGGCGTTGAATTCGCCGAGCCGGATGCGGAGATCGTTCTTGATGCGCGCCACCGCCTGTTCCAGCGTCGGCTTGGGCGTCACGTAATGCGAATTGGAATAGACCTTGATCTGTTCGAGCTCGGCCATCTTCTGGCCGGTGAGCGGGTCGAATTCGGATATGGCCTCGATCTCGTCGCCGAACATCGAGAGACGCCAGGCGCGGTCCTCGAAATGCGAGGGGAAGAGCTCGATGGTGTCGCCGCGCACCCGGAAGGCGCCGCGCACGAAGTTCTGGTCGTTGCGGCGGTAATGCAGCGCCACCAGATCGGCCAGCAGCTGGCGCTGGGCTATGCGCTGGCCCTTCTTGAGCGCGAAGGCCATGGCCGAATAAGTTTCGACGTCGCCGATGCCATAGATGCAGGACACCGAGGCCACCACGACGACGTCGTCGCGTTCAAGCAGCGAGCGCGTGGCCGAATGGCGCATGCGGTCGATCTGCTCGTTGATGGCCGATTCCTTCTCGATGTAGGTGTCGCTCCTCGGCACATAGGCCTCGGGCGTGTAGTAATCGTAATAGGAGACGAAGTACTCCACCGCATTGTTGGGAAAGAAGCTCTGGAACTCGCCATAGAGCTGGGCGGCGAGCGTCTTGTTGGGCGCCAGGATCAGGGCGGGGCGCTGGGTGGCCTCGATCACCTTGGCCATGGTGAAGGTCTTGCCCGAGCCGGTGACGCCGAGCAGCACCTGGTCGCGCTCCAGGGCGTTCACCCCCGTGACGAGTTCGGCGATGGCCTGCGGCTGGTCGCCGCGTGCCTCGAATTCCGAGACGATCTCGAGGCGGCGGCCACCCTGCGCCTTGGGCGGCTTGGGCGGCTTCTGGGGCGTGAAGTCCGGCAGCGGCACGAAATCCGGCCGCAGGGGGCCAAGCCCGGCGGTGACCGGTTCGGCGGTGTCGAGATCGAACGGCTGCGGGGCTTCCGCGAAGCCGCCGTCCTGGCGCGAGTGTCCCATGATCGGATCAATATAGGGGGCGCAGCGGGTCAGGCCAAGCGCGGGGCGCGCAGGCTGGCCATGTGCGTCACCAGTGCCAGCAGGCTGGCTCCGGCCATGAACCAGAAGACCGCCATGGGCCAGCCATCCTGCAGCGAGCCCACCAGCTGCGAGGCCGCCGCGCCGCAGGCCATCTGCGAGAAACCCGACCATCCGGCCGCCGCGCCTGTGAGCCGCTGGTCGACGCTGATCGCGCCCGCCGTGCCGTTGGGAATGGTGAGGCCGTTGCCGATCGCGCTGAGGACCATGGGCAGGAACAATGTGGCGGGCGTCAGCAGCCCGGAGATGGCCGCAGCCAGGCAGAGCAGGCCTCCGCCCAGCGTGATGGCGCAGCCGATCAGGATGATGCGGTCGATGCCGATGGCCCGCGTGTAGCGGCCAGACACGAAATTGCCGACCATGTAGCCCGCCGACACGAGCATGAACCACAGGCCATATTCCACCGGCGTGCGCTTCAGCACGTCCATCATCACATGGGGGGCGCCGCCGAGAAAGGCGAAGAAGACCGCCGAGGTGAAGGCCAGCGTCAGCGTGTAGCCGCGAAAGCGCGGCAGCGCGATGAGCCGCGCCGCGCCGCTGACGAGGCCCAGCCCCGCGCCGCGTTCGGCCCGGCGGACATGGGTTTCCGGCAGGTGAAACCAGGCCGCTGCCAGCACCACTGCGCCCAGCACCGTCAGCAGCCAGAAGCCCATGCGCCAGCCGCCATGGGCGTCGATGTAGCCGCCCATGACGGGCGCCACCATCGGCGCCACCACGAAGGCCATGGTGATGTAGGAAATGACGCTCGCCGAGGTCTCGCGGTCATAGACATCGCGCACCATTGCGCGGGCCAGCACGATGCCGGCCGAGCCGCCCACCGCCTGCAGCAACCGCGCCGCGATCAGCACATGAATGTCGGGTGCGAGCGCCGCGGCGAGGCTCGCAACCACGAACAGGGCGAGGCCCAGCAGCAGCATCGGCCGCCGCCCCGCCCGGTCGGAGATCGGGCCATAGACCAGCTGGCAGGCCGCCATGCCGATCAGATAGAGCGTCAGGGTGAGCTGCGCCACGCCATAGCTGACGCCGAACTCCTGCTGCAGTCCGGGCAGCGAGGGGATAAAGATGTTGAGCGCCAGCGGCCCAACGGCGCTCACCGCCACGAGGATGGCATAGGAGGGGCGTGGCGAGTCGGCGACGGTCATGACAGAGGTTCTAGGCCAGCTGTCCGCGCCGGGCGATAGCCAAATGGGGGCGATTCTGGCATGAGGGCCGCCGCAACCAACCAAGGCCCGACCGCCATGCCCGCGCTGACCTCGCCCTATGTGCTGCCCATCCTGCTGCTGCTCGCCTCCAATGTGTTCATGACCTTCGCGTGGTACGGCCACCTCAACTATACCAGCAAGCCGCTGTGGATGGCGGTGACGGCCAGCTGGGGCATCGCCTTCTTCGAATACTGGCTCGCCGTTCCGGCCAACCGCATCGGCTATCAGGTCTATTCGGCGGCCGAGCTCAAGACCATGCAGGAAGTGATCACCTTCGTCGTCTTCGCGGTGTTCTCGGTGGTCTATCTCAAGCAGGCGATCACCATGAACCACCTGATCGGCTTCGCACTGATCGCGGCGGGCGCCTTCTTCGTGTTCCGCACATGAATTACCGTCACGCCTATCATGCCGGCAATCACGCCGACGTGCTCAAGCATGCGGTGCTGGCGCGGCTCATCGTGCACATGAAGAAGAAGGACAAGCCGTTCCGGGTGATCGACGCCCATGCCGGTATCGGGCTGTATGATCTGGAGGGGCTGGAGGCGGGCAAGACCGGCGAATGGCAGGGCGGCATCGGCAAGCTCGCCGCGCCCTTCGGACCCGGCGTGGAGGACCTGCTCGCGCCCTATCGCGCGGTGCTCGCCGCGCTCAATCCGCAAGGTGGCTTGCGGTACTATCCCGGCTCGCCGGAACTGGCGCTGCGCCTGATGCGGGGCGAGGACCGGCTCGTCGCCAACGAGCTGCATCCCGCCGATGCGCTGGCGCTTGAAGCCATTGTGCTGCGCGACCCGCGCGCCGAGGTCACGGCGCTCGACGCCGAGACCTGTCTCAAGGCGAAGCTGCCGCCGCCGGAGCGGCGCGGCGTCATCCTCATCGATCCGCCCTATGAGGCGCCGGGCGAGGCGGACAAGACGGTTCGCATGCTGGCGCAGGGGCTTCGCAGGTTTGCGCAGGGTGTCTATGTGCTGTGGTATCCGCTCAAGGCCGATGCCACGGCGCAGACGGTCGTGGCGGGTGCCGCAGGCCTGGGCGTTCCCGCCACGCTCAAAGTGGAGCTGCGGGTGCGCGAGGCCTTCGCCGGTGGAGGGCTGGCGGGGTCCGGGCTCGTCATCCTCAACACGCCATGGCGTCTGGACGACGAGCTCCGGGTTCTGGTTCCAGCGCTGGCGGAGCGTCTGGGGCTGGGCAGATGGGGGCAGGGCAGCGTCGAATGGTGCGTGCCTCCCGCGTGAGCTGGGATCAGTTCACGGCGGAGATGGCTGTCGCCAGCGCCTTGTATTCCTCACAGCCGGTGCCGCAGCTGCGGGCGATGGCGGCCAGTTCGTTCATCGCGAGATCCACCCGGCCAGCGGCGATGTAGCCCTCACCCAGATATTCGCGCGCCAGATTGAAGTTGGGGTCGATGGCAAGCGCCCGCCGGTAATAGGTGATGCCGATGTCGAGGCGGCCCGCCTTGCGGTGGCTGTAGCCGGTGTAGTTGAGGACACGCGGATCCTGCTGGTTCTGGACGAGGGCGAGCACCTCGATGGCCCAGTCATAGTGACCTTCGCGGGCGAGCGCGCGGCCCTGCTGATAGAGTTCCTCGTCGTCGAGCGCGCCGCTCGTGGCCTTGACGCATTTTTTCTTGGTCTTGTTCCAGACCTCGCCCTTCTTGCAGGACTGAGTGGCTGGCGATGTGGTGTTGCCGTCGCTGCCGCCGGCGGCGAGCGCCATGGCCGAGGTGGCGAAAAGGCAGGCGAATACGGCAGATGCAAGTCTGGTCATGTCGTCCTCCTTGTGCAGTCCGGATCAGTATACGATGGATCGGGCGATTTGGACGTCCCCCTCAGACGGGCGGCTCCCAGCGATAGATCCATGACAGACGGTCCATGGCGTAGGAGGCGCTGCCGAGCCGCAGCGCCAGGTTGCGCGCCAGAGCGAACGCGCCTCTTGCGTGATAGACCCGGCCCATGCGGCGCGACTCGGCCTGAATGCGTGCGGTGCGGGGGCGGCGGTCGCGTTCATAGGCGGCGAAGGCGGCGGCGGGGTCCGGCGCCGTGGCCATGGCGCGGCCAAGCACCGCCGCGTCCTCCAAGGCCATCATGGCACCCTGGGCCAGGAAGGGAAGCGTGGCATGGGCGGCATCGCCAATCAGCGCCATGTGGCCGCGCGACCAGCGGGGCAGGACCGGGAGATCAGCGCCCGCCCAGCGCTGCCAGCCAGCCTGTGCGGCCAGCAGGCCCGCCAGGTCGTTGCAGGCTGAGGGAAAATGTCCGGTGACATCGGCGCCCGTGGCCGGAGACTGCCAGCCCACAGCGTCCGCGTCAGTGCGATGCTCCGCCGCAACCACGATGTTGAAGCGCTGCCAGTTGCTGACCGGGTAGTGCACCACATGGCCACCCGGACAGAGCCACAGCGTCACGCAATCGGCCGCGATGCCGGGCGGGACATCGGCGAAGGCGATGAGGCCACGATAGAGGGCGATGCCGTGTCCGGCAGGCGGGGCCTCGCCGGCGATTGCCGCCCGCAGTCGCGAGCGGATGCCGTCCGCGGCGATGAGCGCCTTGCCCTCGATCGTCCGGCCGCCGGAGAGGTCCAGCCTGACGCCGGTTTGGGTGTCCGCGGCGGTCTCGACCGTCTGGCCCGTCATGGTTTCGATCTCGGCCGAAGAACGGGTTGCGGCCAGCAGACCCGTCAGCAGGTCCGCCCTGTGGCAGACGCGGTAGGGCGCGCCGAAACGCTCCTCAAAGGGCCGACCCAGCCGGATCCGCTGCAGCAGCGCACCCGAACCGCCATCGCGAACATGGATTTCAGACGGGATAACACAGCTCGTCTCGATCTGTTCCCACGCGCCCAGCGCACGCAGGACGCGCACGCCATTGGGCGACATCTGCAGGCCAGCCCCGATCTCGGCGAAGGCCGCGGCCTGTTCGAACAGTCGCACGCGCTGGCCCTGCCGCGCAAGGCCCAGCGCGGCCGCCAGCCCGGCGATTCCGCCGCCGGCAATGAGTACGGGAAGCTCGGTCACGGGGGCAGTCTAGACCATTCCGGCAGGCCGGGTCATGCGGCGGATTGAGGCTTGCCCTGACCTGAAACTGCCCCTAGAGAGCGGTCAAAATCGCAAGGGCACCGCCATGGGTTTCATCTCCGATTCGCTCAACCGCATCCAGCCATCCGCCACCATCGCCATTTCCAACAAGGCGATGCAGCTCAAGGCCGAGGGCCGCGACGTGATCGGGCTGGCGGCTGGCGAGCCGGATTTCGACACGCCCCAGAACATCAAGGACGCCGCGATCCGCGCCATTCAGGCCGGCAAGACGAAATATACCCCGGTTGACGGCATTCCGGAACTGAAGAAGGCAATTGCCGACAAGTTCAAGCGGGAAAACGGACTGGACTACAAGACCTCGCAGGTCACGGTGGGCAGCGGCGGCAAGCAGGTGCTGTTCAACGCCCTGATGGCGACAGTCAATCCCGGCGACGAGGTGATCGTGCCCGCGCCCTATTGGGTGAGCTATCCCGACATCGTCATGCTGGCCGGCGGCACGCCGGTCTTCGTGGACGGCCGTCCGGAGAACGGCTTCAAGCTGCAGGCGGCCGATCTGGCGAAGGTGATCACGCCACGCACCAAGTGGCTGATCCTCAACTCGCCCTCCAACCCCTCGGGGGCTGCCTATACCCGCGCCGAGCTGAAGGCGCTCACCGACGTGCTTCTGCAGCATCCGCATGTGTGGGTGCTGACCGACGACATGTATGAGCATCTCGTCTATGACGACTTCCAGTTCACCACGCCCGCCCAGGTGGAGCCCCGGCTCTATGACCGGACGCTGACCATGAACGGCGTGTCCAAGTCCTATTGCATGACCGGCTGGCGCATCGGCTATGCTGCGGGTCCGGAACAGCTGATCAAGGCGATGGCAAAACTGCAATCGCAGTCGACCTCGAACCCCTCGTCCATCGCGCAATGGGCGGCGGTCGAGGCGCTCAACGGCCCGCAGGACTTCATCGCCGCCAACAACAAGGTGTTCAAGCAGCGCCGCGACCTGGTGGTTGCCATGCTGAACCAGGCACGCGGCCTCAGCTGTCCGACACCCGAGGGCGCGTTCTATGTCTACCCCTCCTGCGCGGGCTGCATCGGCAAGACCGCGCCGTCCGGGACCGTCATCCGCACCGACGAGGATTTCGTGACCGAACTCCTGGCGGCAGAGGGTGTGGCGGCGGTGCATGGCGCAGCCTTCGGCATGTCACCCTTCTTCCGCATCTCCTATGCCACGGCGACGGAGGTTCTGGAGGACGCCTGCAAGCGTATCCAGCGCTTCTGCGGCAATCTCCGCTGAGGTCCCGACGCCTGCCAGCCATGTTCAACTTCCGCTTTCGCGGCTCCCCGGGCTGTGGCAATCTACCCTTATCGTGAGCGGCCTGATTCCAGCCTCTCTCTGCTTCGACTGCAAAAAGGAAAATCACCATGAAGAAGATTGCAACATCGCTCGCGGCGCTGGCCCTTCTGGCTGTTCCGGCCATGGCCGACACCGGCGTCAAGGTCGGCGTGCTCAACTGTGACATATCCGGGTCGGTGGGTCTGATCATCGCGGGGTCGCAGGCTGCGAGCTGCGTGTTCGAAGGCCCCAATGGCAATGAGAACTATCAGGGTCGCATCGCGAAGCTGGGCATCGACATCGGCGTGACCGACGCCACGGCCATGTCGTGGGTGGTGTTTGCGGCCGGCAAGCTCGGCAAGGGCGCGCTGTCGGGCGCCTATGTGGGCGCCACGGCGGAAGCGACCGTTGCGGCGGGCCTCGGCGCCAATGTCTTGGTGGGCGGATCGGGGAATTCGATTGCACTGCAACCGGTGAGCGTGCAGGGGCAGACGGGCCTCAGCATCGCCGCGGGCCTTGCCGAGTTCTCGCTGACCTTCATGCCCTGAACTGATGGCGGAGGCGGCTGCGCATGCCATTCTCCGCTTTTCAAAGCGGCAAAATCCTGACAAGGCATATGCCCTATCGGCTTTCGTTCAACAGGAGATACTCAACATGAAGAAGTTTGCTCTGGCTGCCCTGTTTTCACTGGGCCTTGCCGCGACCCCCGCCCTTGCCTGAGGCGGCGTGAAGGTGGGCGTGCTCAATTGCACGGTCGCGCCTGGCGTTGGACTCATCGTCGTGTCGTCCAAATCGATCGACTGCACGTTTGAGGGCACGCTGGGCAAGAAGAAGGAACGCTACAAGGGCACCATCGACAAGCTCGGCATCGACATCGGCTTCACCGGCGAGGGCGTGATGAGCTGGGTGGTGTTCGCTCCGGGCAAGCTCAAGCGCGGCGCCCTGACCGGCTCCTACGGCGGTGCCTCCGCCGAGGCCACGGCTGTCGTCGGGCTTGGCGCCAATGTGCTGGTGGGTGGCTCAGACCGCTCGATCGCCCTGCAGCCTCTCAGCGTTCAGGCCCAGACGGGCCTCAATGTGGCGGCGGGCGTTGCCGCGTTGCGCCTGAAGTTCGTCAAGTAGGCTGAACTCGTCGACTGATCCGGGGCCCGGTCCGCAAGACCGGGCTCTTTTCATGTGCGACAGGACCGCGACTGATGTGACGCGTGGTCCAACTCCCGTCAGAATCGTAGAATAGCCAGAACAGGCTTCAATCGAGAAACCGTGCGTGGTGCGCGGTGGTCCGCGATCGGGGAATGAGGAGACCGACATGCTGATCCGGCGCATTCACGGCTGGGAAATTCCCGAATCCCGGGTCACGCCTGAACACATTTTCGTGAACCGCCGGCAGTTGATGGGGCTGGCGACGGGTGCAATCGCACTGGCTGCAGCAGGACCGGCGCGCGCCGCAGCCGATCCGTCCTCAGGACTCTATCCCGCGCCGCGCAACGCGGCGTTCGGGGATGCCGGACGCCCTGTGACCGAGGCGCAATACACCACCACCTTCAACAACTACTATGAGTTCGGCTCTTCGAAGCGCATTGCCGCTGCCGCCGAGAAGCTGCCCATCCGGCCCTGGGAGGTCGTGATCGACGGCGAGGTCGAAAAGCCCATGCGGCTGGCGATCGATGATCTGTTCAAGCAGGTGAAGCTGGAGGAGCGGATCTACCGTCATCGCTGTGTCGAGGCGTGGTCAATGGTGGTGCCGTGGACCGGTTTTCCGGTGAAGCAGCTGGTGGACATCGCCAAGCCCACATCGAACGCGAAGTTCCTGCGCTTTGAAACCTTCAACATGCCGGACGTGGCGCCGGGGCAGAAGGACGGTCTGTTCACGAGCTACCCCTGGCCCTATGTGGAGGGCATCACGCTGGCCGAGGCGATGAATGACCTGCCGCTCATGGTGACAGGCGCCTATGGCAAGCCGCTGCCCAACAGCATGGGCGCGCCGCTGCGGCTGCACCTGCCATGGAAGTATGGCTTCAAGTCGATCAAGGGACTGGTGCGCGTGAGCTTCACGGCAGAACGGCCGGTGAGTTTCTGGGAGACGCTGGGTCCCACGGAGTATGGCTTCTGGGCGAATGTGAACCCGGATGTTGCGCATCCGCGCTGGAGCCAGGAGACGGAACAGGTGCTGGGTTCGGGCGAAAGGATCCCGACGCTGCTTTACAATGGATATGGCGAGCAGGTGGCCGGGCTCTACAAGGGCCTCGAGACCGAGAAGCTGTTCATGTGAGCTTGCGGACGAAGAGCCTGGCGTAAGGCCGATGAGCGGAGATCAGAAGCTCCACTCCTTTGCCTTGGCCACGATGAAGTCGCGGAACACGGTGACGCGCTTGGTGTCCTTGAGTTCTTCCGGGTAGACGAAATAGGTGTCGAACTCCGGCGTCTCGACGGGCAGGTCGATCTGCACTAGTCCTGAGTCTTCCGGCACGATGTAATCTGCGAGCGAGGCGATGCCCATGCCGGCCTGCACGGCGCGGCGCAGGCCGTAGGCGTTGTTGACGCGCAAGGCGACCGGCCGCGAGTCTCCCTCCGGGCGTCCGACATGTTCGAGCCAGTTGACCGGGTTGAGATAGTTGGGCGCCTGTCCGAAGGTGAGGATCTTGTGCCTGTCGAGATCCTCGAGCGATTTCGGGATGCCGTGTTTCTTGAGATAGTCGGCGGACGCATAGAGGTGGTGGTGCACCGTGAACAGCTTGCGCTGTATGAGATCCGGCTGGGTGGGCCTGCGGAGCCTGATCGCCACATCGGCCTCGCGCATCGACAGATCGAGTTCGCGGTCGTCAAGCCGCAGGGTGACACCGATTTCGGGATAGATTTCGGAAAATTCGCGCAGCCGGGGCGTGAGCCACACGCTGCCGAGGCCCACGGTGGTGGTGATGCGGAGTTCGCCCGACGGTTTCTCCTTCGAGTCCATCAGCCGGGTCTGAGCCGCCGTGAGCTTGGTGAACACCTCATGGGCGGTGCGGTAGAGCATCTCGCCCTGCTCGGTGAGGATCAGGCCGCGCGCATGACGATGGAAGAGCGGCACATTCAGGGCTTCCTCAAGTGCGCTGATCTGGCGGCTAACCGCTGACTGCGACAGGCCGAGATCGTGACCGGCATGGGTGAAGCTGCCGGCGTCGGCGACGGCGTGGAAGATGCGCAGCTTGTCCCAGTCCATCACGCTATTCAGCGGCATGGCGCACCTCTGCCTGGCCGTGCAGCCAGCGTTCGGCCTCGAGCGCCGCCATGCAGCCCATGCCCGCCGCCGTCACCGCCTGACGGTAGACATCATCCGTCACGTCGCCCGCCGCGAAGACGCCGGGAAGGGCCGTCTGGGTGGAGCGCGCCTCGGTGATGAGGTAGCCGCCCTGCTTGAACGGCAACTGGCCCTCGAACAGTTCTGTCGCCGGCTTGTGTCCGATGGCGATGAAGATGCCGTCGACCGCCACATCCTGCGTTTCGCCGGTGCGGATGTTCTTGAGGCGGGCGTGGGTGACACCCTTCGGATTGTCCGTACCCAGAACATCGGCAAGTGTCGTGTCCCATATGACCTTGATCTTGGGATGGGCGAACAGCCGGTTCTGGAGGATGCGCTCGGCCTTGAACTCGCCGCGGCGGTGAACGACGATTACCTCACTGGCGAAATTGGTGAGGAACAGGGCTTCCTCGACGGCGGTGTTGCCGCCGCCCACCACCAGCACGCGCTTGTTGCGGTAGAAGAAACCGTCGCAGGTCGCACAGGCCGAGACGCCAAAGCCACGGAAGGCCTGTTCGGAGGGGAGGTCGAGCCACTTGGCCTGTGCGCCGGTGCAGATGATCAGCGCATCGCAGCTGTACTCGGTGCCGGAATCACCCCTGAGCCAGATGGGCTTCTGGCCAAGCTTCACTTCCGTGATGGTGTCGGAGACGATTTCGGTTCCGACATGCTCGGCCTGGGCGCGCATCTGTTCCATCAGCCAGGGGCCCTGGACGACATCGGCGAAGCCAGGGTAGTTCTCGACATCGGTGGTGATGGTCAGCTGTCCTCCGGGCTGGATGCCCTGCACGAGGATCGGCTTCAGCATGGCGCGGGCGGCATAGATCGCCGCGGTGTAACCGGCCGGACCCGATCCGAGGATCAGAACCCTGGCATGACGGGCGGACATGGTGCTCTCTCCCTGCTATGAAAATTTAGCATAGCTTATCTGGTGTTTGCGGCAAGGCCGCTACAAGGCGTTGTGCACAGGAAGGGCCGCGCGCTGTGGATCGTCCCTCGCGGAGGCTGCCCGGAGTTGCTACAGGAGGGCCAATGAGCACCCCCACCTCTGCCGGCTGGTTCAGCCTGATCTCGGCCACCGTCACGGCCGTGGTGGTCGGCTTTGCGTCGACCATTCTGGTGGTCATGGAAGCCGCCCGCAGCGTGGGCGCAACGCCAGCCCAGCAGGCCTCCTGGGCGGGCGCGCTGTGCATCGGGATGGCGGCAACCTCGTTCTTCCTGTCGGTGCGCTACCGCATGCCGATGATCACCGCCTGGTCCACGCCGGGCGCGGTGCTGATCGCGACGTCCGGCGGCGGCATCACCTATGCCAATGCGCTGGGCGCCTTCGTCCTGGCGGGACTGCTGATGGTCGTGGCCGGTCTGATCAAGCCCTTGGAACGGGCCATCGAAAGGATACCGCCGCCGGTTGCCGCCGCCATGCTGGCGGGCGTTCTGCTACGCTACACGCTGGGTGTTCCGGGTGCGGCCATGGCCATGCCCTGGGCGGTGCTGCCGCTCATCGCCGTGTTCTTCGCCCTGCGCCTGTCGTTTCCGCTCTATGCCGTGCCTGTCGTGGTCGCCGCCGGCGTCGGCCTTGGCGCGCTGAGCGGTGATTTCGCGGGCGACTGCTGCCGCTTCGGTCTCACGGCGCCGGAATGGACCACGCCCGCTTTCGACTGGCAGACCATGCTGTCGATCGGCGTGCCGCTGTTTCTCGTCACCATGGCCTCGCAGAACCTGCCGGGCTTCGCCGTGCTGCGGGCGAGCGGATATCATCCGCCGGTACAGTCGGCGCTGCTGGTGACGGGCACAGCCTCGACGCTGCTCGCACCATTCGGGAGCCACGCGATCAACATGGCGGCCATTACAGCCTCGATCGTCACCGGGCCCGATTGCCACCCCGACCCCGACAAGCGCTGGCTCGTCGCCTGGCCCTATCTTGTGCTCTACGGTCTCATCGGCCTCATGGCAGCCGGTTTCGTGCAGGTGCTTGGCGCGCTCCCCAAGGACCTGGTCACCGCCATTGCGGGGCTGGCGCTGTTCTCGCCCCTCATGGGCGGCATGACGGCCATGATGCGGGAGCCGCGCGACATCGAGAGTGCGCTCACGTCCTTCCTGGTCACGGCGAGCGGCATCACGATCCTCGGCGTGGGTTCGGCCTTCTGGGGGCTGGCGGCGGGGCTGGCGGTGTTCGGCGCACGGCACCTCTTGCGCCGCAGCCCGGCATGATCCGCTGCCTGCGGCCCGCCGTTAACAGGGCATGAGAGCGCTAGTCCTGACGATCCTCTTCACCCTGTTTGCGAGCCTTCCCGCCATGGCCGGACCGACCGCTTATGATTTCCCCCTGACCGGCATCGATGGCAAGCCAATGCCGCTGGCCCAGTTCCGGGGGCATCCGATGCTGATCGTCAACACCGCGTCCGAGTGCGGCTACACTGGGCAGTATGAGGATCTCGAGAAGCTCTGGCTGGCCTACGGGAAAAAGGGGCTGATCGTCATCGGCGTGCCGTCAAACGACTTCGGCGGCCAGGAGCCAGGATCCGCGACCGAGATCGCGCAGTTCTGCAAGGTCAACTATGGCGTGACCTTCCCGCTGGCCGACAAGACCGTGGTCAAGGGCAAGAACGCTGACCCGTTCTACAAATGGGCAGGCGATCAGGCCGGTGCGCTCGGCCGGCCCAAGTGGAACTTTCACAAATACCTGATCGGCGCCGACGGCCGGTTCATCGACTGGTTTGCCTCGCCGACCAAGCCGATGTCGCCCAAGATCACGGCTGCCGTGGACAAGGCCCTGGCCGCCCGCTAGGGCCTATTTCCAGACGACCTTGGCGATCTCGTAGGACTTGCCGCCACCGGGCGTGTTGACCTCGACCGAGTCGCCCTTCTTCTTGCCGATGATGGCGCGCGCGATGGGGGAGGACACGGAGATCTTGCCCTTCTTCACATCGGCCTCGAATTCACCGACGATCTGGTAGGCGGTCTTCTCGTCGGTTTCCTCGTCGATCAGGGTAACCTTCGCACCGAACTTCACGATATCTCCGGAAAGCCTTGAAATATCTATAATTTCTGCGCGCGAAAGCTTGTCCTCAAGCTCAGCCACGCGGGCTTCGGTCCAGCCCTGCTGTTCCTTGGCTGCATGGTACTCGGCGTTTTCCGAGAGGTCGCCATGGGAACGGGCTTCCTCGATGGCCTTGATGATGCGCGGGCGCTCCACGGTCTTGAGGTGCTTCACCTCATCCATCATGGCGGCATGGCCCTCGGCGGTCATTGGCACTTTGTCCATCGGCTTCGTCCAGTCTCTCCCCGTGCTCCGGGCAGGTCGGAGACGGCAGTTCAAACGTGTCTTGGAAAAAACGACACCCGGAGATGCAGTGCGACCGCATCATCCCGGGCGAGGTAGTAAATTGGACCATTTCCGCCCAGATTTCAAGAGGCGGTTAGAAACGGCCGCCCCGGCCCTCGTCCAGCCCTTGAAAGGAAACCCGGACGCCGAGGGCCTGTGCAACCTCCACGATTATAGAGAAACTGGGATTGCCCGAACCAGACAGCGCCTTGTCGAGGCCTTCCCCCGTGATGCCGGCCTTCCGCGCGATTTGGGTCATCTTGCGGGCGCTGGCGACAGTGCGCAGTACGCGGGCAATCAGCGCGGGATCGCCGGTCAGACGAGCCCCGGATCAGAAATAATCCTGCAGCGGCTTCACATCGAGCCGGCCTTCCTTCTGGGCGGCGATGGCCTTGGTGACCGCCAGAATGCCGGGAAGCGTGGTGTAGTAGGGCACCTTCTGCATCAGCGCCGTCTGGCGGATGGGCTTGGAGTCGGACTGCGAGGCGCGGGTCTCGGTGGTGTTGAGCACCAGCTGGATGTCACCGTTCTTGATGGCGTCCACCACATGCGGGCGGCCCTCAAGGACCTTGTTGATCTTGGTCGAGGCAACGCCCTTGTCCTCGAAATAGCGCTGGGTGCCGCCGGTGGCGACAAGCTTGAAGCCCATCTCCACGAGCTTCCTCATGGCGGGCAGGATCTTCGGCTTGTCGGCGTCCTTGACCGAGATGAACACGGTTCCGGCCTGCGGCATGCGCATGCCCGCGCCGAGCTGGCTCTTGGCGAAGGCCATGTCGTAGCTCATGTCGAGGCCCATGACCTCGCCTGTCGAGCGCATCTCGGGGCCCAGCAGCACATCCACGCCGGGGAAGCGGTTGAACGGGAACACCGCCTCCTTCACCGCAACATGCGCCAGCTTGCGGGGCTTCAGCTTGAAGCTGGCAAGGCTCTCGCCCGCCATGACGCGCGCTGCGATCTTGGCGACGGGCAGGCCGATGACCTTGGCCACAAAGGGCACGGTGCGCGAGGCGCGCGGGTTCACCTCAAGGACATAGATGTCACCGTCCTTGATCGCGAACTGCACGTTCATGAGGCCCACGACATTGAGGGCCAGCGCCATCACCCTCGCCTGGCGCTCGAGCTCGGCGATGACCGGCGGCTTCAGCGAATAGGGCGGCAGCGAACAGGCGGAGTCACCGGAATGAATGCCAGCCTCCTCGATATGCTCCATGACGCCGGCGATGAACACATCCTTGCCGTCCGCAATCACGTCGACATCGACTTCGATGGCATTGGCGAGATAGCTGTCGATGAGCACGGGCGATGACCCGGACACGACAACCGCCTCGGTGATGTAGCGCTCAAGCTGCGCATCATCCTTGACGATCTCCATGGCGCGGCCGCCCAGCACATAGGAAGGCCGGATGACGACCGGGAAGCCGATCTTCTTGGCGATCTTCTTGGCCTCGGCGCCGGAATAGGCGATGCCGTTCTCGGGCTGGCGGAGCCTGAGCTTGCGCAGCAGCTTCGAGAACCGGTCGCGGTCCTCGGCGAGGTCGATGGCATCCGGGGTGGTGCCGAGAATGGGAACGCCCGCCTTTTCCAGCGCGCCCGCGAGCTTCAGCGGTGTCTGGCCGCCGAACTGCACGATGACGCCCTTCAGCGTTCCGTTGGACTGTTCGGTGTGGATGATCTCGAGGACGTCCTCGGCAGTCAGCGGTTCAAAATAGAGGCGGTCGGAGGTGTCATAGTCGGTCGATACGGTCTCGGGGTTGCAATTGACCATGATCGATTCATAGCCCGCGTCATGGAGCGCAAAGCAGGCGTGGCAGCAGCAGTAGTCGAACTCGATGCCCTGGCCGATGCGGTTGGGGCCACCGCCGAGGATGATCACCTTCTGGCGGTCAGAGGGCCGGGCCTCGTTCTCCGCGTCATAGGTTGAATACATGTAGGCGGTCGGTGAGGCGAATTCGGCCGCGCACGTATCGATGCGCTTGTAGACGGGACGCACCTTGAGCTTGTGGCGGTGGGCGCGCACCTTGTCCTCGGAGAGCCCCACCAGTTCACCGAGCCGCTTGTCGGAGAAGCCCATGGACTTGAGCCTGCGAAGATTGACGGCGTCCTTCGGCAGGCCGCGCTGGCCGATCTTCGCTTCGGTCTGCACGATCTCCTCAATCTGGCGCAGGAACCAGGGCTCGTACTTGCAGGAGGCGTAGACCTGGTCGACGCTGGCGCCCATGCGGAAAGCCTGCGCGATCTTGAGGATGCGGTCGGGCGTGGGGGTTCCGAGCGCGGCGCGGATGGCGTTCTTGTCATCGCCTTCGCCGGCACCCTCGATGGCCACCTCGTTGAAGCCGGTGAGACCGGTCTCGAGTCCGCGCAGGGCCTTCTGCATCGATTCCTGGAAGGACCGGCCGATCGCCATGACCTCGCCCACCGACTTCATGGCCGTGGTGAGGGTGGGCGAGGCGCCGGGGAATTTCTCGAAGGCAAAGCGCGGGATCTTGGTGACGACATAGTCGATCGTGGGCTCGAAGGCGGCCGGTGTTGCTCCGCCGGTGATGTCGTTGGCGAGCTCGTCCAGCGTGTAGCCGACGGCAAGCCGGGCGGCGACCTTGGCGATGGGAAAGCCGGTCGCCTTGGAGGCGAGCGCGGATGAGCGCGAAACGCGCGGGTTCATCTCGATCACCACCAGCCGTCCGTCTTCCGGGTTGACGCCGAACTGCACGTTGGAGCCGCCCGTCTCGATGCCGATCTCGCGCAGCACCGCGATCGAGGCATTGCGCATGATCTGGTATTCCTTGTCGGTGAGGGTCAGGGCGGGGGCGACCGTGATCGAGTCGCCCGTATGCACACCCATCGGATCGACATTCTCGATGGAGCAGACGATGATGCAGTTGTCCGCCTTGTCGCGGACGACCTCCATCTCATACTCCTTCCAGCCCAGCACCGATTCCTCGATCAGCACCTCGGCGGTGGGCGAGGCGTCGAGTCCCTTCTCGACGATCTCGAAGAATTCCTCGCGGTTGTAGGCGATGCCACCACCTGTGCCGCCCAGCGTGAAGGAGGGACGGATGATGCAGGGAAGGCCCACCTCGAGCATGGCTTCGAAGGCTTCGACCATGGCGCGGTTGCGGTACCGGCGCAGCCGCTCGGGTTCGCCCGCAGCCCACTCCTTCTCGAAGGCCGCGATGTCGCCGCCCGAGGCCTTGAGGCGGGCGATCTCGGCTGCGAAGTGGTCCTTGTCGGCGTCCTTGGCGGCCGAGGCGTTGGCCAGCATCGATTTCGGGGTGTCGAGGCCGATCTTCTTCATCGCCTCGCGGAACAGCTCGCGGTCTTCCGCCTTGTCGATGGCGTCCGCCTTGGCGCCGATCAGCTCGACGCCGAACTTCTCCAGCACGCCCATCTTGTTGAGCGAGAGCGCGGTGTTGAGCGCCGTCTGTCCTCCCATGGTGGGGAGCAGCGCGTCGGGGCGTTCCTTCTCGATGATGCGGGCAACGACTTCGGGCGTGATGGGCTCGATATAAGTGGCATCCGCCAGGTCCGGGTCCGTCATGATGGTGGCCGGATTGGAGTTGACCAGAATGATGCGGTAGCCTTCCGCCTTCAGCGCCTTGCAGGCCTGGGTTCCCGAATAGTCGAATTCGCAGGCCTGGCCGATGATGATGGGTCCAGCCCCGATGATGAGGATGGATTTGATGTCGGTGCGCTTTGGCATGTGAGGGAAACCCGAATTTGGGGTTCCCTACACAATCACATGGGGGATTCCAAGCCCAATCGCCCCCGCATCCACTGCGCTGACGGCGGTGGGCGTCTTGTGGATGACCGTGACATTGCCCGGCATGGCAGGCGGCAGCGTCGCCCGCGGCGGGAAGCCGCCAGCAGCCATGAACAGGATGCTCAGAAACAGGGACAGTGCGAGGGACTTCATGGCGGTGTCAGACCTGATGAGGCGAGGAAAAAAGCCCCGGCGCGAAAGGCCGGGGCTCAGTTGCAGGCAGTGTTTGCAGGGGATGGGGGGGAAGATCTGCCTGGGTTCGAAAAAACGTCCTAGAAGGTCGCGTCGGAGCAATCCTCCACCGCGCAGGCCTCGACCTGGATGGGGCCGATCACCGGAAAGGGGCTGTTCTTCACGATAACCGTCTGGTTCGCGCCGACGGTGGCCTCGCCCTGGGGCGCGGCATGAAGCACGGCAGCGGCCTGAAGGCTCACAAGTGCAGCCAGCAGCAGCAACGCGTAACGGGTCATCGGGACTCTCCCTTTCCTCATCGAACTCTGGTGCATCCTGCCGGTTCGCTCCGGAACAGAGGCTGAATGCGCCGTTCATGGGATGTTTAGCTAAGGGAGAAACTGTCCGGCCGTAGGACGGCGCTGTAACGGTTTTGTGGTCGGTTGTGACAAGTTCGGGGCAATTGTGGCGGCTGCCTTAATCCGGGGCTTTCCTGCCGGAAGACAGCAAAAGGGCCGCCCTCCCGGAGGAGGCGGCCCTGAAATGACAGGATTTTCCGGCGCTTACTGCGCGCGCGGACCGCGGGTGGGAGCACCCTCGACCTTCTTCGGCATCGGCAGGAGGCCCTCGCGCTGGAGCTTCTTGCGCTGCAGCTTGCGGGCGCGGCGCACGGCTTCCGCCTTCTCGCGGGCCTTCTTCTCGGAGGGCTTCTCGTAGTGGCCGCGAAGCTTCATCTCGCGGAAAATGCCCTCGCGCTGCATCTTTTTCTTGAGCGCCTTCAGGGCCTGATCGACATTGTTGTCACGAACGACGACTTGCAAGTGCTACCTCGGAATTGAGTTGGAACTTATATCGGAAACTGCAGGCAGCCCCCGAATTGGCGGGCGGCTTAGCATGGTCCTTCAGGGCTGTCGAGGGGAAAGCCTGTTGACATGGCCCATTTTTCGGCCCGGTCGGGCCTCCCGCTTGCCGTAGAGGTGGAGATGCAGTCCGGGCTCGGCGGCCAGCCTCTGCCAGTGCGCGGCCTCGTCGCCGAGGAGATTGGTCATCACCACGTCTGAATGGCGCTCGGCCGTGCCAAGGGGCCAGCCGCAGATGGCCCGGATGTGCTGCTCGAACTGTGAGACATGGCAGGCGTCCATGGTCCAGTGACCGGAGTTGTGAACGCGCGGGGCGATCTCGTTGACGATCACCTGTTCGCCGGCGACGAACATCTCGACCCCGATCACCCCGACATAGCCCAGTGCCGCGATGATCTGGCTGCCATAGGCCCGGGCGCGTTCGGCGACGGCAGGACTGATGCGGGCGGGAACTGTCGAGGTCTTCAGGATGTGGTCTTCGTGGTGATTCTCAGGCACGTCATAGACCACCACCTCGCCCTGCCAGCCGCGCGCCGCGATGACCGAGACTTCGCAGGAGAATGATACGAATCCTTCAAGGATTGCAGGCTGTTGGCCGATTTCCGCCAGAGCGGCGGCCGGATCGGTGGCCGGGACGATCCTGGTCTGCCCCTTGCCGTCGTAGCCGAAACGCCGGGTTTTCAGCACGGCGGGCCTGCCGATGCGGCCGAGGGCGGCCTCGAGGGAGGCGAGATCCGAGACGGCTGCGAAAGGCGCAACGGGGATGCCAAGTCCGGCGATGAAGGTCTTTTCCGCCCCCCGGTCCTGGGCGGTCTCGAGAGCCGCGACCCCGGGTGCCACGGGCACACGGACGGCCAGGAAGGCAGCAGTCGCGCCGGGCACGTTCTCGAACTCATAGGTGACGACATCGACCGTCTGCGCAAAGGCTGCGAGGGCGTCGAAATCATCGTAACGGGCAATCGTATGGGCGGCGGCGACGGCAAAGGCGGGACTCTCGGCCTCCGGCGCGTAGATGTGGCAGTCGATGCCCAGACGGGCGGCGGCCAGCGCAAGCATCCGCGCCAGTTGCCCGCCGCCGAGGATGCCGACCCGCGCGCCGGGCGGCAGGGGAGAGGCGAGGACGGTCATGCCTCGTCCGTGGGATGCTCGGCGACGGCTGCGGTCTGCTGCGCCCGCCAGGCCTCAAGGCGCCGGGCAAGTGCTGCGTCGGTCAGCGCGAGGACGCTGGCGGCAAGCAGGGCCGCATTGATGGCCCCGGCCTTGCCGATGGCGAGCGTTCCCACGGGAATGCCTGCGGGCATCTGGACGATCGAGAGGAGAGAGTCCTGACCCGAGAGCGCCTTCGATTCGACCGGCACGCCGAAAACCGGCAGCCGGGTCATGGCGGCGGCCATGCCGGGCAGATGGGCGGCGCCGCCCGCCCCGGCGATGATGACCCGGACGCCGCGGTCGGCTGCGGTGCCGGCGAAGTCATAGAGGCGTCTGGGCGTGCGGTGGGCGGAGACGATCCGGTCCTCATGGGCAATGCCGAGCGCATCGAGGGTCTGGGCGGCGTGCTTCATGGTGGCCCAGTCGGACTGGCTGCCCATGATGATGGCGACGGGAGGGGCTGGAGCGGTCACGGGCGGGTCCGGTTGTTCAGGCGATGATGTCGGGAATTAGCATGTTTTCGATGATCTGGATCTTGTCCTTGATGTCCAGCTTCATCTTCTTGAGGCGCCGGAGCTGCAACTGGTCACCGGTGCCGGTCTGTTCGAGGGAATGGATCGCCGTGTCAAGGTCGCGGTGCTGCTGGATGAGGTTCTGCAACTGGTTGCGCAGCTGAACCTCCTGTATCACATCCAGTTTCGGCATCGCTGGGGATATCTCCGGCTTTCGGGAATTCTTTCGTCGGTTCTTCACTAATGCCCTTTGCAAGGGTTCGACAAGCCCCCAACTCTATGTCATGCTCCCAGTCAATCCATCGCAATCAATGGAGGATCGCATGAGTCTTCAAGCGCATCTGAATGAGTTGCAGTCCAGGCACCGAGCCCTGGAGGCCAAGTTGGCCGATACCATGAACCATCCGGCGTCCACGGATGCAGAGATCGCTGAGTTGAAGCGAAAGAAACTCAAGCTGAAGGACGAGATCTCCCGCCTTCAGCATCATCACGCCGCCTGATCAGAACCCCGGCGGGCGGGCCTTGTGCCAGTCCGTTGCGCGTTCATAGGCGTAGGCTGCGGCGAGCACTGTCCGGTCGTCGAACATGCGGCCGACCAGTTGCATGCCCGCGGGTAGCCCCTGAGTTGTGAACCCGCATGGCACGCTTGCGGCAGGCTGCTGCGTCAGGTTGAACGGATAGGTAAACGGTGTCCATCCTATCCAGTCATTCGTGCTGGCGATTTGCTGCGGGGCGATCTGGCCGGCCGCGAAGGCGGGAATCGGCAAGGTCGGCGTCACCAGAAGGTCATAGCTCTCCATGAACTGCCGCATCTGTCCGCCCAGCAGGCCACGGGCGCGCACCGCATCCTGGTAGTCGTCGAGACTGAGTGCCCGCGCCTGCTCCACGACCTTGGCAAGCGTCGGGTCGAGCATCTGCAGCTTTTCCGGCGGCAGCCTGCCCAGCAGGGCCCGCGCGCCGGACCACCACAGGATGCGGAAACATTCAGCAGGATTGGAGAAGCCGGGGTCGCGTTCCTCAACGTCAGCGCCCAGATCCTCGAGCACACTGACCGCCGTCCTTACCCTAGCCGCAATTTCCGGGTCCACGCTCACATATCCCAGCGTCAGGCTGAAGGCGATGCGCAGTCCCTTGAGGCGCTTGCTCAGTTTGGCGATGTAGTCCACGCCGTCATATTGCAGCGCGTGCCAATCCCGCGGGTCGGGCTGGGTGATGACGTTCATCATCAGGCAGGAATCCTCGACCGTGCGCGTCATGGGGCCGACATGGGCCACGGTTCCGAAGGGCGACAGCGGCCAGGCCGGGACCCGTCCGAAGGATGGCTTGTGGCCGAAAATGCCGGCAAAGCCGGCGGGAATTCGGATCGAGCCGCCACCATCCGTCCCGAGGGTGAGAGGTGCATAGCCGGCCGCTGCAGCCGCAGAGGAGCCGCCGGACGAACCGCCCGGCGTCGTGTCCGGGTTCCAGGGGTTGCGCGTGATGCCGGTGAGCGGGGAGTCGGTGACGCCCTTCCAGCCGAATTCCGGCGTGGTGGTGGACCCGAGAAAAACCGCTCCGGAACCGCGCAGCCGGGCGACGCTGGGTGCGTCCTGATCCCACGGCTGATTGCGATCGACGGTCCGCGATCCGCGCAGCGTCGGCCAGCCGCGCACCAGCAGCAGATCCTTGACGAGGGTGGGCACGCCATCGACCGGGCCCTGCGGCTCGCCCTTGTGCCAGCGGGCTTCGCTGGCACGGGCTGCGGCAAGCGCCTCCTCCGGCCTGACCTCGACCATGGCGTTCAGCGTGTTCTCGTGCCGCTCGATCTGGGCGAGGCAGGACTGCGTCACCTCGACGGGGGAGAACTTGCCCGCTGCAAAGCCCTTCACGAGCTTTGCAGCTGACTTCCACTGTAGATCGCTCATCGATCGCCTCCTGTTGTCCGGGTGGTCAGGCTGCCTGCGCCTTACCCAGCGCCGTCTTGAACTGGGGCATGAGATCTGCGTTGGCCGCAATGATATGGCCGGTCTCCATGGGGTTCTTCTCGCTGTTCGGGTCGGCGGAGAAGCCTCCCGCCTCCCGCACCAGCAGAATGCCCGCCGCCATGTCCCAGGGATAGATGTTGCGGCAGACCATGGCGTCGAACCTGCCTGCAGCCACATAGGCGAGGGAAAGCGCGCAGGACCCGGGGCTGCGGATACCGACGACATGCTGCTGCAACACGGAAATCTCGGCGCGCGAGAGCGCGAGGTCCTTGCCGCCGCGATGCGGCAGTTCGTAGCTCACCAGCGTGTCGTGGATGTCGCGGCGCTGGGCAACGCGCAGGCGCTTGTTGTTGAGGAAGGCGCCGCCGCCCTTCTCGGCAGTGAACATCTCGTCCGAGATCGGGTTGTAGGTGATGGCCGCAACGATCTCGTCCTTGCGCTCCAGCGCCACGGTGATAGCAAACATCGGCACGGCGTGCATGAAGTTCATGGTGCCGTCGATGGGGTCGATGATGAAGCGATGATCCGGGTCGGTGCCCGCCACGACGCCCGTTTCCTCGGTGAGAAAGGCATAGCCAGGCCGCGCCTTGGAGAGTTCGTCGCGCAACAGCTTGTCACAGCGCTTGTCGGCGATGGTGACGAAGTCGCCGGGACCCTTCTGGGCGATCTGCAGCTGGGACAATTCGCCATAGTCGCGCTGCAGGCTGCGGGCCGCCTTGCGGACGGCGGCTGTCATTACGGTCATAACGGGAGAAGACACGGCGGTTTCCTTCGGAGAACAACGTCGGATGAGGCGGATAGCAGGATTGCCGGGGAAGGGGAAGCTGGCGCCGGCCTCAGAGACCGAAGAGCGCCCGGAAGAAGGCGACAACCGCAATGTAGAGCGCCGAGGAGATTGCCGCCAGCACCGCCACCGACAGGAGCGACAGAACATAGCCCGCAGCGACCGCGAGCCCGTCGCGCTCGGCAAGACCCAGAGCGAGGCAGGCAATCGCCGCAGCCGGCAGCATGTTGCCGAAGGGAATCGGCAGAAACAGGATGAGAGACAGCGGAAAGGCCACGAGACCGATGGCGCGTTCGGCTGCGTTTGACCCCGCAATGAGGCTCAGACGGGGACGGAGCACGCGCTCGAGTCGGATCATCACTGGTGTGACCTTGCTGACGAAGGTCTGAATCATGTCGCGGGATATGCGGCGCTGGCGCACCAGCGCAGGAAGCCACAGCGACTGCCGCCCGATCATCACCTGCCAGGTGAGGATCACCAGCGGCAGCCCCAGAATGGCCGAGGTGCCCGGGGGCGTCGGGATGATGTTTGGCACCGCGAAGATGAACATGAGCGCACCGAAGGCGCGCTCTCCCAGCGAGTCCACCAGTTGCCCGATGGTCATGTCCTCGTTGCCATTGATCGACTTCACGATATCGGAGAGCCGATTGGGCTTCGCCGGTCCGCCTTTTGCGTCATCCGGGTGGGAAGGCTGGTCCTGCTGCACGGCTACTCCGCTCACGTCGCGCGGACGCTAGCCGAAGTTCCGGGACTCGGGAACCGGAAACTTGTTCAGACGGGCCGGCTTGGATACCCCGCTTCATCCATGGCCCTGGCGACGGCCTCAGAGGATGCAGTTGTGGTGGCGGTCACGGTCTTCGCCGCGACATCTGCCTCGACAGTGGCTTGCGGATCGAGAGCCTTGATCACCCGCGTCACGGTACTGACACAATGACCACAGCTCAGATCGGGAACGGCGAACTTCATGATGAGCGACTCCATCCAGATAACGCATCATATCCCATGATCAGCGGGGCTGTCTGCCCGCCAGTCTCATTGCCCCATGCAGCCAGATCACGGATCGGGTCTTGAATTCTCGGCGCCTCCCTCCCATCGTGAGGTCCAGGCACACCTCTGATGACAGATCCACCCGGCGACACCCTTCTCAGCCTACCGATCACGGGCATGACATGCGCCTCCTGCGTGCGGCGCGTGGAGAAGGCGATTGCTGCCGCGCCGGGGGTGAATGGGGCCACCGTCAACCTGGCAACCGAACGCGCGGATGTTCATCTGGATATGGCCGAAAGCCTTGCAGCGGTGATCGCGGCGATCCGCACGGCCGGTTATGACGTGGCACGGAGGTCCGTGGAGATTGGAATTGGCGGAATGACCTGCGCCTCGTGTGTACGCCGGGTCGAGATGGCGCTCGCCAAAGTGCCTGGCGTGCTGTCGGCCTCGGTCAATCCCGCAACCGAACGGGCGGTCATCTCCGTCGTGGACGGCACGGACGTGTCCCGCCTCGAAGCAGCGATCCGCGATCAAGGTTACACGGCTCACCGGCTGGACGCGGAGAGTGGGGTCAGCCAGGTCCAGCAGCGGGCGAGAGCCGAAGATGAGCGCAAGCTGCGCCGCGATGTCGGCATCTCGGCTCTTCTCACTCTTCCGATCTTCATCGCGGAGATGGGTGGTCATGTGGTGCCCGCGATCGCGCACTGGCTGCATGGCTTCGACTCCTTCCGGCTTCATCTTGTGTATTTCATTCTTGCGAGCGCGGTGCTGTTCGGCCCGGGCCTGCGCTTCTACCGGTTGGGCATCTCGGCGCTGATCCGGCTTGCGCCCGACATGAACGCGCTGGTGGTGCTGGGCGCCAGTGCTGCCTGGGGCTATTCGGTGGTGGCGACCTTCTGGTCTGACCTGCTGCCGGCAGGCACAGCGCATGTCTATTTCGAAGCCTCTACCGTGATCGTGACGCTGATCCTGCTGGGACGCTATCTCGAGGCCCGGGCCAAGGGCCGTACGGGAGCTGCGATTGCACGGCTCGTCGGCTTGCAGCCGCGCACGGCGCGCGTTGAGCGCGCGGGTGGCGTGGCCGAGCTTCCCATCGGAGAGGTGATGGTGGGCGACATCGTGCAGGTGCGCCCCGGGGAGCGGCTGCCAGTCGACGGGATCGTGGTGTCCGGGTCCTCCTTTGTGGACCAGTCGATGATCACGGGTGAGCCCATCCCGGTGTCGCGCTCGGCGGGCGAGGAAGTGGTGGGCGGCACGATCAATAAGAGTGGGAGCATCTCGTTCCGCGCCACCAGGGTGGGGGCGGACACGGTACTGGCCCAGATCATACGGCTCGTCGAGCGCGCACAGGGCACGAAGCTTCCCATTCAGGCGCAGGTGGACCGCATCACGGCCTGGTTCGTGCCCGCCGTGATGGCGGCGGCCGCAGTCACCTTCCTCGCATGGCTTGCCGTGGGTCCGGAGCCGGCGCTCAGCCATGCGCTGGTCAATGCGGTGGCAGTCCTGATCATTGCCTGCCCCTGCGCCATGGGGCTGGCCACGCCCACGTCGATCATGGTGGGCACCGGCAGGGCGGCGGAACTGGGTGTCCTGTTCCGCAAGGGCGAGGCCCTCGAGAGCCTGCGCTCGGTCCGGCTCATCGCCTTCGACAAGACCGGCACGCTCACCCGCGGCCAGCCGGAACTCACCGACATCGTGACAGCCGACGGGGTTGATCCGGGTGAGGCGCTGGCGCTGGTCGCGGCGGTGGAATCCCGCTCCGAGCATCCCGTTGCCGCCGCCATCGCTGCGGCAGCGCAGGCATGCGGTCTTGAGGTTCAGCCGGTTGCAGGCTTCGCCGCCGTCCCGGGGTTTGGCGCCACGGGCCTCGTCGCCGGCCGATCGGTGGCGGTTGGCGCCGCCCGCTACATGGCGAAGCTTGGTGTTGAGGTGTCAGGCCTCGCAGCCGCCGCCATCCGTCTTGCGGGCGAGGCACGGACCATCATCTATGCTGCGGCCGATGGACGGGCGATTGCCATCATCGGGGTATCAGACACGGTCAAGCCTTCGAGCGCGGCGGCCATTGCCAAGCTGCACGCCATGGGTCTGGGCACGGCCATGATCACCGGTGACAACCGGCCCAGTGCGGAGGCCGTGGCCCGCAGTCTCGGCATCGGGGAGGTCGTTGCCGAGGTGCTGCCGGAGGGGAAGGTCGCGGCGCTGGAGCAGCTGGGGGGCGGCCGCAAGCTCGCGTTTGTCGGCGATGGCATCAACGACGCGCCCGCGCTGGCAGCGGCGGATGTCGGGATCGCGCTCGGCACCGGTACCGATGTTGCCATCGAGAGCGCGGATGTGGTGCTGATGTCGGGCGACCTGAACGGAGTTGTGGTGGCCATCGGCCTGTCCCGCGCGACGCTGCGCAACATCCGTCAGAACCTGTTCTGGGCCTTTGGTTACAATGCCGTGCTCATTCCGGTGGCGGCGGGAGCCCTGTATCCGGTCAATGGCGTGCTGCTGTCGCCGGTGATCGCGGCGGGGGCCATGGCGCTCTCCAGCGTATTCGTGGTCGGCAACGCCCTGCGTCTGCGGCGGTTCCGCCCTGACGAGACCGCCCCTGGGGGCATGAACGGCCTTACAAAAAACAGATGACTCTGCAAAGGTTTTCAGCGACTCTGGGCGGGAATAGAGGTTCCCGATCGCGCCATGAGAAAACACCCGCATAATTTCATCGAAGAAGTCATCTTTTACGTCAAATATGACGCGAGGGACGAGTTCGTCGCCTTCCTGCAATGGGTGCGATACTACATTCCCCTGTGGATCGGCATGGCCGTGGTTGTGGCGGCGGGGGCAGCCTATTTCAATTATGGCTCACACAACCGTGCGGTGCTCGGTCTTGCGCAGGTGGGATCAAGCTACCGCAACGTGGCGGAGGCCTATAACGCCTTCTTCGAGAAGAACGGCATCCAGCTGGATCTCTCGGAGGTGGCTCACGTCAACGAGAGCGCCTCCCAGCTCAAGGAAAAGGGGGCCGCGATCAACGCGAGTTTTGTGCTGGCGGGAACCTCGCTTGGCGAGAATGCGGGCAAGTTCGTGTCTCTGGGCAGTATCAAATATGCGCCAGGCTGGCTGTTTCACCGCGGCCCCGAAGTCTCCTCACCCAATCCCTTTTCAGCCATGGTTGGACGGACCATCTCGATCGGGCCGCCTGGCAGCTTTTCCAACTGGAGCTTCCGGCAGTTGCTCGCGGCCTCGGGAACGCCTGCCGACGGCATTGGCATCCTCGAACTCCCCGACAGCGAAGGCGTCTCCAGGCTCCTTGCCGGCGAGATCCAGGCGATGTGGGTGATCGACAGCTTCACCTCGCCCAACATCCAGCGGCTCGCGGCCAACGACCAGCTCAGCGTCTATGACTGGAGCCTCGCGGCAGCCTATGTCGAGAAGCTGCCCTACCTGTCCGAGCTGAAACTGCCGGCTGGCTATTTCGATCTCGCAAAGGCCCGGCCGAGCAAGGATGTTGCCCTGCTCAGTGCCGCCGTCACGCTGCTGGTCGAATCCAATCTGCACCCGGCGCTGCAATGGGGTTTCCTGCTCGCGGCGCGCGACTATCAGTCCCAGAGCCACGAGGACCTTTCGGGAGGCACGGTCTTCCCGAAATACATCGACAAGACGGTTCCGCTGAGCCCGGTTGCAGAACAATATTACGAGACCGGCGTGCCGCTATCCTTCACCTATCTGCCGCTGTTCTATGCCTCGCTCATCGACCGTACCTGGCTGTGGATCGCAGGTGCGCTGCTGTTTGGCTATCCCGCCTTTCTGAAGCTAACGCATCTCCGCGAGATGAACTCCGTCTGGACCATGCGGCGCAATTTCGAGCAGCTGCGCGACTATGAGGAGCAGCTCGTTGAGGCAAAGACCCTCGAGCAGTTCGATGCAACCATGGGCGAACTGAAGAAATTCGAGGAACATGTGCTCGAGCACTGGGTCGATGAGGAGAACGTCAAGGACTACTACGCGCTGCGTACGGCCTTCTGCCGCGTTGCCGAGTCTTCGGAGAAATGCCGGGCCCGTCTTGCCGGCGGCACAGCACACGGCTGAGGTTGAAGTCACGCAAACGGGGGCGAATGCGGGCTGGCTGGGGGACTAGGATTCGAACCTAGACTAGCGGAGTCAGAGTCCGCATCATCCATCTGAAAAATAACGATAATTTATCCAACCTATGCAAGAATGGGGCCTAGCAAAACAAGGGGTTGGGACCGTTTCCCCAACTGCACGCTTCCAAGCTTCTTGCTCGTGAAAGCAATTAGTGACTGATCACTAGGCTGAAACTCGAACGGATCTTGGTGCCTGAAGGGGCGGACGGCTAAACGCCAGATGAACGATGGCTTCGGCCCCGGTTCAGCCGCGAG
Organism: Hyphomicrobiaceae bacterium; assembly: GCA_900298995.1. GTDB lineage: Bacteria > Pseudomonadota > Alphaproteobacteria > Rhizobiales > Aestuariivirgaceae > Aestuariivirga. The sequence continues at coordinate 31,232 of OMIC01000041.1, forward strand.
CGGATATCCTTCAGACACTAACAACATGGAGGAAACCAAAAATGCTTACCAAGTCCATTCTCTCTGCCGCCATCGCCCTCGGCTTTGCGGCGACCCTTCAGGCCCCTGCCGCCGAAGCGAAGACCAATGTCGATATTGCCATCGGCATCGGCATCGACGCGGGCTACCATGGGCCGGGCTTCATCGGCGGCGGCATTTGGTTCGACGACCCCGGAATTTCATGCAGCAAGGCACGCAGGATCGTTGAACGGTCCGGCTTCGGAAAGATCAATACGACGGACTGTTCGGCACCAAACTACGGCTTCACGGGCTGGAAGGCCGGGCAGAAGTTCAGCATCCGTG
>OMIC01000042.1 GCA_900298995.1 Hyphomicrobiaceae bacterium
CACGGATGCTGAACTTCTGCCCGGCCTTCCAGCCCGTGAAGCCGTAGTTTGGTGCCGAACAGTCCGTCGTATTGATCTTTCCGAAGCCGGACCGTTCAACGATCCTGCGTGCCTTGCTGCACGAAATGCCTGGATCGTCGAACCAAATGCCGCCGCCGATGAAGCCGGGCGCATAATAGCCCGCGCCGATGCCGATGCCGATGGCAATATCGACATTGGTCTTCGCTTGGGCGGCAGGGGCCTGAAGGGTCGCCGCAAAGCCGAGGGCGATGGCAGCAGAGAGAATGGACTTGGTAAGCATTTTTGGTTTCCTCCATGTTGTTAGTGTCTGGAGGATATCCGCTCGCCGCTGAACCTTGGCCGAAGCCATCGTTCATCTGGCATTAATCTGCAGATACCGGAACTGAAGTTCCGGATTGTGGGCCTTGGAGTGCTGCCAATGGCTGCCAAGTAGGGAATTGGGCCGCACGGGCCGTCAGAGCGCTCGTCCTGGCCAAAAGTGGGAGGAGAGTGGAAAAAGCAATGGGGTTCCGCAGGGGTCAGCCTGCATCCACGCCAAGGTAGCTTATTGGAATCTCCAGGATGGGAGGCTCCCGCAGGGAGCGCCACACCTCTTCCTCAGATATCCGCGTAGGTCTGAGTCTCGGCCGCTCCGCCCGGATGGGTGACTGCGCCGTTGACAGCAGGTCCAACTTGCTGGGCATATTTCCAGATCGCTCCGGAATTATAGCCGTGCTCGCGCGGCGCCCAGCTCTTGCGGCGGCGGGCGAATTCCTCCTCCGAGACGTTGCACGACAGCGTGCCCTCCACCGCGTCGATGGTGATGATGTCGCCGTCCCTGAGTAGTGCGATGGGTCCGCCTAGCTGCGCTTCCGGCCCCACATGGCCGATGCAGAAGCCGCGTGTGGCGCCGGAGAAGCGGCCATCGGTGATGAGCGCCAGCTTGTCGCCCATGCCCTGGCCGTAGAGTGCGGCCGTGGTGGCCAGCATCTCGCGCATGCCGGGTCCGCCGCGCGGCCCTTCATAGCGGATGACCAGCACCTCGCCTTCCTTGTACTGGCGCTTCGACACCGCCTCGAAACAGGCTTCCTCATTGTCGAAGCAGCGCGCCGGTCCTGTGAAACTCAGGGTCTTCATGCCCGCCACCTTCACGATGGCGCCGTCGGGCGCGAGATTTCCCCTGAGGCCGACGACGCCGCCCGTGCTGGTGATCGGATTGTTGGCGGGGCGGACCACGTCCTGGTCGTCGTTCCATTTCACGGCCGCCATGTTCTCGGCAATGCTGCGGCCCGTCACCGTCATGCAGTCGCCATGCAGGAAGCCGTGTTCGAGCAGCGTCTTCATCAGCAGCGGAATGCCGCCCGCCTCGAACAGGTCCTTGGCCACATAGCGGCCACCCGGCTTGAGATCGGCCACATAGGGCGTGCGCTTGAAGATTGCGGCGACGTCGAACAGGTCGAACTTGATGCCCGCCTCATGCGCAATCGCGGGGAGGTGCAGTGCGGCGTTGGTCGAGCCGCCGGAGGCTGCCACGACGGTGGCGGCGTTCTCGAGCGCCTTGCGCGTGACGATGTCGCGCGGGCGGATGTTGCGCGCCAGAAGCTCCATCACCTTTTCTCCGGCCGTGAAGCAGAAGGTATCGCGGATTTCGTAAGGGGCGGGCGCCCCGCAGGAATAGGGAAGCGCGAGGCCGATGGCCTCGGCCACCGTGGCCATGGTGTTGGCGGTGAACTGCGCGCCGCAGGATCCCGCCGACGGGCAGGCCTTCTGCTCGAGCTCCAGCAGGTCCTCATCCGACATGGCCCCCACGGAATGCTTGCCCACGGCCTCGAAGACATCCTGGATGGTGACGGGCTTGCCCTTGAAGGTGCCGGGCAGGATCGACCCGCCATAGATGAAGACCGACGGCACGTTGAGCCGCACCATGGCCATCATCATGCCGGGCAGCGACTTGTCGCAGCCCGCCAGGCCCACCAGCGCATCATAGCTGTGGCCGCGCATCGTCACTTCGACGGAATCGGCGATGACCTCGCGCGAGACCAGCGAGGCCTTCATGCCCTGGTGACCCATGGCGATGCCGTCCGTCACCGTGATGGTGCAGAATTCGCGCGGCGTGCCGCTTGCGGCGGCCACCCCCTTCTTGACGGCCTGCGCCTGGCGCATCAGCGCGATGTTGCAGGGCGCGGCTTCGTTCCAGCACGAGGCGACGCCCACGAAAGGCTGGGCAATCTGCTGCGGCGTCAACCCCATGGCGTAGTAGAAGGAACGGTGCGGCGCGCGCTCCGGTCCCACGCTGGTGTGGCGGCTGGGCAGGCGGCTCTTGTCGATGACGGGCTTGTCCATGGTGTGTCCTCCGGTATGTCCCTGTCTATCGGCCCGCTGGCCGCCGGGCAAGGCGTGACCGAGGGCAGGGTCGGGGCATCAATGGAAGGGACTGCCTGATGCAGGGAACCAGTGATGGTTTCATCGTCCGCTGGCTGGTGGTATCGTCCTTTGGCATCAACCGAACAGAGCCGGAGGGATACATGATCAGACCCCGTTCAATTCAGGCCCTGATCGGCGTTGCCGCAGGCGCAGCACTGATCTCGGTGGCAGGCCCTGCACTCGCGGACCCCACGGCCGAATGCAGCGCCCGGAATTCAAACCAGATCGAGATCGGCACCTGCATGGCCGAGGCCATGAAGGCCGCAGATGAGGCGATGAGCATGGCGCTCGAGTTTGCAACCAATGCCGCGTCCGACCTCGACAAGTCGACCGGCAGGGAGTACGCCGTTCCGGCCCTCAAGGCCGGGCAGGAGGCGTGGTCGCAGTACCGGGACAAGCATTGCGAGTTTGTGGGAACCACATTCGGCGGCGGCAGCGGAACAGGCATCGCCATCCAGAACTGCCGCACCGAAAGCGCCCGGGACCGCTACGCGGAACTGATGCAGTTCGTGCAATAACCGGCGCGCGCATCTCGCCTGCCTGTCCCGCCCTTTGCGGGAAGGATGAAGGCTGTGATCTCGCTGGCGCCCAGCCCTGCGGAGCCTGCCCATCATCCACGCCGTCCGGGCAGTCAGCGGCAGGCTCCACGCCCTGGAACGTTGTGTTTCGCCCAAATGATATTCCGGGATCCGGTGTTTCATTGCTGCAGACATGGAGACGTCGACCCCGTGGCAGGCAAAAACCTTCTGGCAGCAAAGATCTCAATAGAATCTCGGTATTTGAATGTGTCTTCCATTGGACAAGCTGAAGAGTGGATATATGGTTGCCCGCATGTTCCAGAAGAGAGAACGCTGGCCGCATGAACATCTCAAGGATTTTGATCGAACGGCTTTCCGGCCCGTCGCGTCTGAGGCGATGGAGCAGCGACACGGTCATCTTTGGCGAAACTTTTACGCTGCTTCTGACGCAAACCCTGACGGGAATCATGGCAGCTCGCTGTTTTCAGCAAGACCTCGGCCACAACCTGAAGCAACTCTTCATCAATCCATCGCTCCTCGAACGAGCGACTGGAAAGGTGGTGACGTTTTGACTTTTGGCGCCGTCATGCCACGACGTACGGGCTTTGCCTGTGCGGCGCATCTGGCCCCTGATTGCCCGCCAAATGAAAGACCGTGATGGCTGATCCGTCACGCGAACGTCTTGGCCAACTGATCGCTGCACTCGCCGGGGTGTCGGTCTTCGGGCTTAGCTTCGGCCTGCTCTACCCGCTGATGGCTCTGCATCTGGAGGGCCAGGGCTACAGTGCGAGCTATATCGGTTTGGTGGCCGCGATGCAGCCGTTGGGGCTGGTTCTGTCCAACTTCCTGCTGCCCTCGATCGCTGCGCGGATCGGCGTCGGGCGGCTCCTCAAGATCTGCGTGGTGGCGATCTCGCTGGTTTTTGTTGCCTATCCGTTTCTGCCGCCCACGCCGGACTGGTTCCTCTTGCGCTTTGTTCACGGCGCGCTTGCGTCATCACTCTATGTGGTAAGCGAGGCCATCATCATCCGCCTCTCGCTCGGCGAGGGCAGCACCAGGGTGATGTCGATCTATACCGCAGTGATGCAGACGACCTTCGGCATCGGACCACTGATCCTGATGGTGGTCGGTGTCGATGGTCCCGCTGGCTTCATCATCGGCGGCAGCCTCACTCTGATCGGCGGCATCATAATGATCCTCGGCGGAGCAGGCAGGGTCGAGCTCTTTGAGGAGAGCGAGCGAAAGCCTTTCCTGTCGGTTCTCTGGCAGCTCAAGATCCTGCTGGTCAGTTTCGCCGTCTTTGCATTTTCTGACGCAGCCACGGCCGACCTTTTGCCGGTCTATGGCATGAAGCTGTCCTTCTCCACGGCAGATGCCGCCATGCTCCTGGCGGCCTTCCTGTTCGGCAGCACGCTTCTTCAGATTCCGCTGAGCTACCTGTTCGCAAAGGCGAAGGAATCTCTCCAGCTTCCCATCAATGTGGGCGCAATCACCATGTCATTCGTGGCGATGGTGCTGCTCTGGGACACGGCCTTCATTTGGCCGGTCACCGCGGTGGCGGGCGCCCTGACCTCCTCGATCAATACCATCGCCCTGGCCCAGCTTGGCAGAAGGCTGCAGGGAGGCGATCTCATCGCAGGCACGGCCAGCCTCACGACTGTCTGGGGCATGACGGCGCTGGGTGCCACGCCCATTGCCGGAGTCGGCATGGACATCGCGGGGCCGCAGGCGCTTCCCTGGAGCATCGTGCTGTTCTCGGCCTTGTCGCTGATGATCTCACTGCTGCTGTCCGCGCAGAGAAAGCCGGTTGCATAGCGAAGTGGGTTCCCGGAGGTCTAGGGCAGGAGAACGCATGCCGGGAGCTGGAGGCGATCTTCTTTTGATTGAAAAGTTGGTTGAAATACATGCAATGCGGGTAATTGTTATGGAAAATCCAGCGTCGCACAGATGCGCTTTTGACAGCTCTATTAGACAGCGTGCGCTGTCAATCCATTTTGCAGCGCTTTTTTCCGATGGTCCGCAATGGCATCCGGATGCCATTCGGATGTCTACGGCGGCTACGAAAAAGCTACGAAACAGCTACGGTTTTGCATCGGAAACGCAACGGCGTGACGCAATGCGGATGATCAGGACTTCCGGGTGAGAGAAGCCAGCCGGTCGAGGCGCTGGCGCAGGCGCAGCTCGCGGTCATCGGGACTGGCGGGGGAGGGCGCAGGCGCGGCGGGTGGCTCCGCCGTCCGCTTTCTTGGCTGAGCCTCGCCCGCCTCGAGGGCGAGCAGGCGGTTGCGGTGACGGCTCACCTCCGCCATCTGCTCGGCCAGTTGCAGCCGGGCGGCCGCGAGTTCGGAGCCAAGACGCTGGCTGATCTCGGCTTTTTCGGCGAGCAGCCGCGTGCGCTCGGCCTGCAACTCGGCCAGCGAGGATGGCACCTGCCGCTGCATGCGCCGCACGCCCACCCGCACAGCCGCCGCCCAGACCAGGCGGAGCGTGAACAGCGCCAGGAGGCTCGCGAGAGAGAATCCGAGCAGGATCAACAGTATCGTCTCGGTCTGAGACATTGGCCCTCCGGTGATCCGGAGTTTCTAGTCGATCGGGCGGAGAATTGGAAAGGCCCGCTGCGCCGGCCTCAGAAGGGGTTCCATTCGGGACGGCTGGAATATTTGAGGTAGCCGACATTGGCGCCCAGACGCGCGCCGACTCCGGTGCGGATCGGCGCCAGGATGACCTCGTCCTTCTGCTGGAAATTCACGCCCAGACCGCTGACGAAATAGGCGCTGCCCTCAAGGCCGGCGAAGCGGCCGTAGATGTCCTCGGGGCTTTCGGAATTGTAGATGAGCACGAGGCTGCGCGAGCCATTCGCGCCGAAATCAAAGCCAACCGACGGGCCCTGCCAGTAGATGCGCTGCTTGATGCCGTTCTTGTAGTAGATCGTACCCTCGCCATAGCGCAGGCCGCCGACGAAGGACCCCGCCGCCTCCTCGCCCACGATATAGGCCGTGGGTTCGCCCTGCTTGCGGAAGACATACTGAACAGCCTCCGCGAGATCACGGCTCGCCTTGCCGAAGAACTGGTGGCCGGCGGTGACGATTTCCTCGTCGGAATAGGTTGCGGCCGAAGTCTGCTCGGCCTTGGAAACGGACCCCGTGGTCTGGGCCATGGCCGACAGGCTGGCGCCCGCCAGGAGGCCAAGCGCCATGGAAACAAACAGCAATTTCTTCATCTCGGGGACCCTCACACTGGATACGCAACACTGCCGGCCGCCCATGGCAAGTCCATGGCGAAACGACGACCGTGCTGAGCCTAGCAGCGGGGAATTGCGGCTTGGTTAACGCTTGGTGGCCAAAGGAGTTTCAGGCGCTGGCGATGAAGCCCGGATTGTCATAGCCGCGGGCCCGCTTGCCGTAGCTGAGCGCCGGGCCGTCCACGGTCATGACCCGGCCGCCCGCCGCCAGCAGAACGGCATGTCCGGCCGCCGTGTCCCATTCCATGGTGCGTCCGAAGCGCGGATAGAGATCGGCCTCGGCGGCCGCCACGAGGCAGAACTTGAGCGAGGATCCGGCCGAGCACAGGGACTTCACCTTCACGGTGCTGAGGTAGTCTTCCGTCGCCTGGTCGCGGTGCGAACGGCTGGCCACGACGGTGGCGCCCTCGGCGGGAAGGGGGCGGACGCCCAGGGGCTGCCAGGCCGTGGCGGCATCGGCCTCGATGCGGCCCTGGGCCGCGCCGGTCTGCCGCTCGCCCCAGAACATGCGCCGCAGGGCGGGGGCATAGACCACGCCCGCCACCGGCACGCCATGTTCCACCAGCGCGATGTTCACGGTGAACTCGCCGTTGCGCGAGATGAATTCCTTGGTGCCGTCCAGCGGATCGACGAGGAAGAAGGTCTCCGACACCTCGGGGATCCTGCCCGCTGCCGCGGCTTCCTCGGAAATCACCGGAATTGCGGGATTAATCCTGGCGAGCCCGGCGAGGATGAGCTTTTCCGCCGCCTCGTCGGCCTCGGTCACGGGGGTCAAGTCGCCCTTTGCCGTGGCGGTGAAATCGGTGGCGTAGATGGCCATGATCTCGGTGCCCGCGCGGATCGCGAGGTCAATCAGCGCCTGCATGAAGGCGGACGGGGCGAGGCTCATCGGATGCGGGGCTCCTGCGCAAGGTTGCGGGCGTGTCATGGGTGGGAAAGCCGTTGCAGTCAATGCGGAAATTCAGCCGCGCGAATGCTAAAAAGGTCATCGAATCAATTGCAGGAACGCCCATGTCCGACACCCGCCCGTCCCTGGCCAAGCTCTCGGATCTCGATCTCGCGGCGCTGCTCTGCAGCCGCGTCTGCCATGACGTGATCTCGCCCGTCGGCGCCATCGCGAATGGGCTCGAACTCATAGATGATCCTGAAATGGATGAGGAAACCAAGGCCACCGCGCTCGACATGGTGCGCAGTTCGGCGCGGACAGCGGCGGCCAAGCTCAAGTTCTGCCGCATCGCCTTCGGCGCGGCGGGCTCGGCCGGGGCGGTGATCGACATGGGCGAGGCGGGCGAGATCGCCAAGGCCTTCGTGGCCGAGGAAAAGCGCGTCAGCCTCGTGTGGAACGCGCCCCGCGAGAACCGGCCGAAGCAACAGGTCAAGCTGGTTCTCAACATGGTGCTGATGGCGCTGGCAGGCGTGCCGCGCGGCGGCGTGGTGACGCTCACCGTGGAGGAGGGCCGCTTCACCGCGCGCGCGGCGGGCGACCGCGCCAAGGTGCCCGAGCCGATGGCCCAGGTTCTCGACGGCACGGTGGAGCTGACCGCGCTCGACGCCCGGCTGGTGCAGCCCTACTACGCCCGGCAGCTCGCCGCCTCGGCCGGACTGTCGCTCACCATGGCCATGGATGGCGTCGATGTTCTGGTGATGGCGGCGTAAGCTTTTTCGTTGCAAAAAGTAGCTGTTTCGTAGCTGTTTCGTAGCTGCCCGTTGCCATGCCGATGGCATCCGGCGCAGGATGCCGCCGGGGCCGAAAAATCAGTGGACAGCGCGCGCTGTCACATGCACTTGCCAAAAGCGCATCGGCGGCGTCGATTTTTGCAAGATTTTCATCCCGCCTGAATTGCTTTTCTGATTGCCGGACAGCTTGTGCGAGCAGGGCGTTTTAATCGTGAGTTGTGAGCGGTACTCCTCACTCACGAACAAGAGCTATCTTTCACCGCCACGTGGCCCCCAGAAAATGACCCAAGTGACAAAATCATCCGAAATCTTCTCGAAATTGTGCCGCTTGTGAGCGGCCGCGAACAGTACATCCCCAGAAGACGCTTCGTATTCGATGCCCTCGATGTTCAACACGGCGGTTCCGCTTGCGATTATGTAAAGCTCGTCCTGATCATGTGGCGTCTGCGTGTCCTGCTGACGAGGCGCAAAGATTTCGACCAACATGCTGCCATGACGAAAAGCTTCAGCAAATGGTTCACCATTGGGCCACTCCTCGGAAGTTGGACCAGGCAAGGAATTGAGAAGTGCTCCCAAAGATGCTTTCATTTTCTGTCGGCCTCCATGATCAATCAGTCAGGAAGACAATTGTTCAGTTTTGAAATAATATCATCGTGTTAAATTATATGCATTTATGTAGTCATTGTCGAGTGGATATGGAGCAGAGTGGGTCGTTTCGTCCGAGCAGCATAAAGACGTACAAGAACATTGATCATCTGACAGCTGCCTTGACCCTCGGTCCAGCGCCCGCACCAGTCGCAGGAAACGCCGCCTCGCTCAGAGTTCCTTGCCGGTGAACTGCACTTCGTAATTCAGGATGACGCGCAGTTCATTCGAGTTCAGTCGCACAGGTATTTCGTCCGTCTCGTCGGTTCTGGGGCCCACATTGTTGCTGTCCAGTATGGCGTAGCGTACGCCAAGCCTCAGTGGTGCGAGCCATTCGGGCGCGGTCTTGATGGCCTTGAAGCTGTAATCGGCATAGAAATCATATTCGTTCCAGTGAGCCAGCCCATCCGCGACATGAGTGTCGAAGGCGGTCTGCGCGCTGAGCGTCAAGCCATCGAGTCCGATGTCCGCGGCATCATAGGTTGCGCCGAGCAGCACGGCCTGCTCGCCAGCGCGCGTGAAAACGCCGATGATCATGTTGGTGTAGCCTGGCCACATGCCGAACGGATATTGCCAGGCGTCGTCGGTCCCATTCGCGGTATATCCGGCCATCAGGGTCAAGTTGCCGTGTTTGATCTCGCCCAGGACGCCGACCATCCAGGACTGGAAATCCGGCCCCATCATCAGTTCCTCGCCAATGCCGGACTGGATCATGAACTGTCCCGAAAGGCTCATGTGGTCACCGTCGGCCTCGCCCTGCATCCACTTCGCATCGGTGTAGGACGAGGCCAGAAGATTGGGCACGACATAGAGCGATGTCTGCGCCGTGAAGTCCTTGCTTGGCGAGTAGGACAGTCCTCCCAGGTACATCGGCTGATCCTGATCGACGTCAACGACATGCGCCATGTTGACGAAGTGGTCGGAGTCACGGGTCTTCATGCGCGTCAGATAGCCAGCATAGTACGACAGACTGTCGATCTGGCCGGCAAGGGACACGCCCTCGAAGGTGTTCGGCACCATGCGGTTGTCGTGCGGGTTGACCTCCGGCTGGTTCACCATCTGGCGATAGACCGTCAGGAGCTGGTTCTCGTAGCGAAGTGCTGCATAGGCCTGACCCAGCACAGAAATCCCGTCCTGGTCGGGCAGGAGCAGCAGCGAGCCCGCGCGATCTTCCGGCGCCCACAGCGGCTGGGAGGTATAGGCGACAGCACCGAACTGGAGAATGTCCTCGATCCAGCCCGTCTGGTAGCCCGCCCAGCCACCGAGTGCCCAGGCCGCCGGATTGTTGTCGCCGTTGTGGGACATGTCGAAGAGATAGCTTCGGAGGCGCAGCGTGAAGGTCGCGTCGTCAAAGAAGGCTGCGCGGATCGGATCAGGCTCGATCGGCGCCGCATCGGTTGCACATGCGCGGTCGGACGCGGCGAGCATCATGGCGCCTGCGATGAGCAGGGCTCCGATGCGCCTGTTCCTTGTCTTTCCGTTCGCGCCTGCGGCCATCATGGTGTCGCTGATCAGCCGTTGTCCAGCGGATTGCCCATCGCGGCGGCGGCCTCCTGCGCCTTGGCAGGCCCCCTCAGGAAGCGGGCGATGAGAACAGCCGCTATGACGCCGAGCACCGATCCCAGCGGATAGACCCAGAAGGTCGAGAGATCGCCCCGTGCGAAATCCGGTCCGAAGGCCCGGGCGGGGTTGAAGGCCGCACCGTCATAGGGGCCACCCATGGTGCCAGCCGCCATGACATAGGCGCCGACAGCGATCGGCACGAAGGACCCGACGAGCTTCGGCCCGTTCGCCATGCTGAGAACCACCAGCACCATGCCGAAGGTGAGGATGCCCTCGAAGACGACCGCCTGCCAGTATTGACCGGGCTGGGGCATCGTGGCGGCGAGATTGCCGCCGTAGCCGAAGAGCGCGGCCGCAACCAGAGATCCCGCAGCCGCCGCCGCAAACTGGACGATGAAATAGACAACGGCCATGGGCCAGCCCATGTCACCGCGGAGCGTGAAGGCCAGGGTCATCGCCGGATTGAAATGGGCCGAGATGTCACCGAGGCAGTAAACCGCCGCCACCAGCCACAGGGCCGAGACGGCCGAGAGCGTGAAGGCATACTGGTAGCTGGCCAGTTCGGCGCCGCCGTGGCTGGCGAGAATGGCGGCTCCGCCGGAGAGGACGAATGTCAGCCCGAAGGTTCCGATGAACTCCGACACGAGACGGCGGGCGCGGTGATCGCCGCTCTTCCAGTCCGCCGAAAAGCGGGGTCCGACCTGGTTGGACAGTGCAAAGCGGCCATAGGCCGCCTCGCGCGTCGCGCCGCTGCCTTCAGGCGACATAGCACGACACCATCTTCTTCGGATCGACAACCTTGTCAAACTCAGCTTCCGTGACGAAGCCGAGCTTCAGCGCGGCTTCCTTCAGGGTCAGGTCGTTGTCGAGCGCATAGTGCGCGATCTCCGAGGCCTTGTCGTAGCCGATCACCGGCGACAGGGCAGTGACCAGCATCAGCGAGCGTTCCACAAACTGGCCGATCTGCTTGATGTTGGGCTTGGTGCCCTCGACGAGGAAGGTGCGGAAGTTGGTGCAGCTGTCGGTCATCAGCGAGATGGAATGGGTGATGTTGTAGATGATAAGCGGCTTGTAGACGTTCATCTCGAGATAGCCGCTGGCGCCACCGAAACTCACGGCCATGTCGTTGGCCATGACCTGCACCGCCACCATCGCCATGGCCTCGCACTGCGTCGGGTTGACCTTGCCGGGCATGATCGAGGAGCCCGGCTCATTGGCGGGGATCGACAATTCAGCAAAGCCGGCGCGCGGGCCGCAGGACATGAGGCGGATGTCGTTTGCAATCTTGTAGAGCGACGTGGCCAGCGTCTTCATGCTGCCCGACAGCGCGACCAGGGCATTGTGGGCGCCCTGGACGGTGAACTTGTTGGGCGCGGTGATGAAGGGAAGGCCGGTCAGCGTGGCGATTTCCTGGGCAGCCGCCTCGGCGAAGCCTGGCGCCGAGTTGAGGCCGGTGCCCACGGCGGTGCCGCCGAGCGCCAGCTTGTAGACGGACTTCAGCGACGATGTCACATCGTCGAGATTGTCCGTCAGCATGCCGGCATAGCCCGACCATTCCTGTCCGAGGGTCAGCGGGGTGGCGTCCTGCATGTGGGTGCGGCCGATCTTGACGATGTCCTTCCACTCGTCCGCCTTGCCGGCAATCGAATTGCGCAGGGCGGTGACGGCGGGGATGAGGTTCTTCGTCACCGCGATGGCGGAGGCGATGTACATGGCTGACGGGAACGAGTCGTTCGAGGACTGTGCCATGTTGACGTGGTCGTTGGGATGGACCGGGGTCTTGCTGCCGAGCGGCGTGCCGGCAAGCTGGCAGCAGCGGTTCGAAATCACCTCGTTGACGTTCATGTTGAACTGGGTGCCGCTGCCGGTCATCCAGACGTGAAGCGGGAACATGTCCTGATGCTGGCCCGCGAGGATCTCGTCGCAGACCTGGACGATCAGCTTGTACTGCTCGTCCTTGAGGCGCCCGCCCTTGTGGTTGGCAATCGCCGCGCCCTTCTTCAGGATCGCATAGGCGCCGATCATCTCGCGCGGCATGAGGTCCTTGCCGATGCTGAAGTGCTGCAGCGAGCGCTGGGTCTGCGCCCCCCAAAGCTTGTCGGCCGGAACCTGCACGGTTCCAAGGCTGTCGGACTCAGTCCTCATCAGCACGCTCATGATGTCCTCGCAATCCTATGGATTTTCATTTTGTAAGCGTATTCATACCGCATTGCCGCAACGGATTTCAATGCAGACAATGTGACAGGGCGGACGTGCAAAAGAAAAGACCGCCGCTGATGGCCAGCGGCGGTCCGGAACACTCCGATGGACAGGCGTTCAGGCGCTCTCGCGCAGGTCCTCGCCCATGGGCGGGGCGTTCTCCCGCAGCACATAGCCGCGGCCCCAGACAGTCTCGATGAAATTCTTGCCGCCGGCAGCATTTGCCAGCTTCTTGCGCAGCTTGCAGATGAACACGTCGATGATCTTGAGCTCCGGCTCATCCATGCCGCCATAGAGATGGTTGAGGAACATCTCCTTGGTGAGCGTTGTACCCTTGCGCAAGGAGAGCAGCTCGAGCATCTGGTATTCCTTGCCTGTGAGATGCACGCGCGCGCCGCCCACCTCGACCGTCTTGGTATCGAGATTGACGCAGAGATCGCCGGTGATGATGACCGACTGCGCGTGGCCCTTGGAACGGCGGACCACCGCATGGATGCGGGCCACCAGCTCGTCCTTGTGGAAGGGCTTGGTCATGTAGTCATCCGCCCCGAAACCGAGGCCCCGCACCTTGTCCTCGATGCCCGCGAGACCGGACAGAATGAGGATCGGCGTGTTGACCTTGGCCACCCGGAGGGTTTTCAGAACCTCGTAACCGGACATGTCCGGCAGGTTCAGGTCGAGCAGGATGATGTCGTAGTCATAGAGCTTTCCGAGGTCGACGCCCTCTTCCCCGAGGTCGGTCGCGTAGATGTTGAACCCCTCGGATTTGAGCATCAGTTCAATGCTCTGGGCCGTCGCGGTGTCATCCTCGATCAGCAGTACCCTCATCTCGAATCCCCTATGGTCCCCAGCCCCTGGCGGGCCTTCCTGACGGTCTGCACGGCTGGCTGGCGCCGGCGCACACGAACCGTTAACGCTATTTTCCAAGATATACTCGCAAAGGTTAACAAACCCTAAGCCACGCGACGCAACCTATTGACAGAGCTCACGACATGTAGTGGTGTGATTCCCCTTGGGACCGCTACATATAGCTACTCACCCGCGCGACCGCGCTTTCCGAGCCCAGGACCGGTGTTTACCCGGTTTACCCCGCCTTAAACTTACGCCGCCATCATCCTGTTGAATCGACGGACCGAATCCTTCTTGCGTAGTTGATTCGCGGAATCGTGAAAAGGGGGTTGGTGTGCGCCAGTCCCGGTTTGTTTGTAGAGTAGAGTTAGGGGTCCCCATGCGCTCACGCGAGACGCTCCTTCGGCTGCACCGCTTCCGCACCGGGGAAAAGCGGCGGCAGGTCGCCGACATCAACTTCATGATCCAGGACTTCATGCGCAAGTATGATGAGCTGGACGCGCAGGTGAAGCTGGAGGAAAGCCGCACCGGCGTCACCGACCCGCAGCATTTCAACTATTCGCTCACCGCCAAGTCGGCGCGCGCGCGGCGCGACAATCTGATGCGCTCGATCGCCGAACTGCGCGACCAGATGGCCGAGGCGGAAGCCGCGCTCGCCGTCGAGGAGCAGGAATTGCGCCGCGCCGAGATGCTGGCCGAAAAGGAACAGCAGGGCTCCGGCATGGTGATGCCCGAAGCCGTGGCCGCGCACAGCGCCGGCTGAATCCGCTCTAGACCCGGAACGCCCGCAGCCGCTCATAGTACGGCCGCGCCTCATCCGCGATGCGCTGCAGCGCGGGCGGCAGGGGCGGGGCCTCGGGCGGGGGATGGCCGAAGCTGTCCGACTCCCAGACGGCATTGTACCAGTGCGGCGCCCAGACGCCGTCGAAGGGCTTGGGGCCGCGCGGCCAGTGCAGCATGGCATCGTCGAAGCCGATGCCGCAGGCCGTGCACAGCCTGGTGAGGCAGGCGCGCGGATCGCGCAGGATGTCATCGGCATCCACCACGGGTGGCGCATGGCCCATATGATCGGCCACCATGTCGAAAATCTCGCGCTGTTCGACAAAACCGATGTCCCGCAGCGTCACATCGGACCATTTCTTCGCGTAGCTCGCCAGCACCCGCTCGGGCGCGCGGATCAGGAAGGCGTTGGTGAGGCCCGTGATCCAGCGCCGGTCATGGCCCTTCAGCATGTGATGGGTCATGTGCTTCTGGTAGAAGAGCGGCGTGGCGGCGGGCGCGAGACATTTCCGGACCAGGCTGTTCCAGTCGCGGTCGCCCGCCGCGATGATCGCCTCGCGCATCGGGTGATCGTTGCCGTGATGCACGAGCGAAAAGGCGTAGAAGGGTTCGTCCCAGGCGGTGCAGTCGGGCCGGTTGCCGAAACTGTACATCATGGCCGTCGAGATGTTGCGCGGCCCCGACCACATGGCGAGATTGGTCATGTCAGAAACTCCGCCGCGCGTCCCGCAGACACAGGGCCTTGTAGGCCTCGGAGAGCTGGCGCGAGACAGGGCCGGGGCCCTGCCATTCGGCGCGCGAGAGGGGATGGCGCACTGGCCGCCCGTCGATCACCCGCACGGGAATGAGGCCGGCGAAGGTGCCGGTCACGAAGGCCTCATCCGCACCATAGACGTCATAGAGCGAGAACTGCTTCTCAAAGGCCGGAATGCCGTGCTCGCGCGCCAGGCGCAACATGTTGCCGCGGGTGATGCCGGGAATGCAGTATTGACCGGTCGAGGTCCAGAGCTCGCCGCGCCGCACGATGAAGAAATGCGTCGAGTTGCAGGTGGCGACGAAGCCGAGGGGGTCCAGCATCAACGCTTCGTCGGCGCCGGCGTTGGCGGCCTGGATGCAGGCGGTGATGCAGTTGAGCTTGGAATGGGAGTTGAGCTTCTGGTCCTGCACGTCGGGCGCGCCGCGACGGACATTCACGGTGTGGAGCGACAGGCCGTGCGCGAACTTTTCCGGGTTCGGCGACTTGTATTCCGGGATGATGACGATGGTGGGCGCCGAGATCGTCACCCGCGGATCCTGATAGGGTGTGGCCTTGACGCCACGCGTGACCATGAGGCGGATGTGGACGCCATCGTCCATGCGGTTGGCATCAAGGCACTCGAAGAGGCGGCTCACCAGCTCCTGGGGCGTGAGGCCGATGTCCATGAAGATCGCCTTGGCGCCCTCATAGAGGCGCTCTACATGCTCGCGCAAGAAGGGTACGCCGCCCTTGACCAGACGCAGCCCCTCCCACACGCCATCGCCAAGGATGAAGCCGGAGTCGAAAACCGATACGCTCGCCTCGGCGCGCGGCACGAGTCGCCCGTTGACGGAGATCAGGATGTCGAGGTTGCGGGGATCTATTTTGACGTCGTGGATGTTCTCTGCCATCTGGCCAGCTTTCCGGAAACAGCGTTGCGGCGCTATCTAGCGCCTGCACAGCCCAAAAGGAAAGCTCAGGACGCGGGCGGAACAGCGGGGGACCCGGGTCCGGAAGGCTGCGCATCGGGTGCTTCCCAGGCGTGGTCGCCCGAGGCGCCGGCGCCACCCGCGTCGGTGGACAGCACGCGCTCGATTTCCTCGCGGCCCTGGCGCGCGATGTCGATCAGGCGCTGGGTATCATCGGCGTGCCTTGCACTGCGGCGCAGCAGTTCCTCGTCATGCATCTTGAAGCGCCTCGCGGCGCGGCGGGCCTCGAAGGGGTGCAGCCCCAGCTGCACCAGAAGCTGCTCGCCGGCATCGACCGAGGAGGCGAAGACCTCGCGGTGCACATGCTCCACCCCGGCATTGATCAGCCGGTAGGCATGAACGCGGTCATAGGCGCGGGCCAGGATGTGGAGCCGGGGGAAATGGCGGCGCGCGGTTTCGACGATCTCGAGGACCTTTTCGGGATCGTCGATTGCGATCACCAGCGCCCGGGCTTCGGCAGCCCCCGCCGCCTCGAGAAGATCGTGGCGCGATGCATCGCCATAGTAGACCTTGTAACCGAACTTGCGCAGCACCTCGATCTGCTCGGCATCATGGTCGAGCACGACGGCTCGGATGCCACTTGCCTGCAAGAGGCGTCCCACCGTCATGCCGTAGCGGCCGTGACCTGCGATGATGACACGGGCGCCGGTCTCCTCGATCCTGTCGCTGGCGCGCGCATCCGGCTTGCCGGCAAAGCGGGGCTGCATCACACGCTCATCGAAAATCATCAACAGGGGTGCTGCCGCCATGGAGAGGGCAACCACTGCGACCAACAGGCCGGACTGGCCGGGATCGAGCAGACGGAGGCCTGCCGCGAAGGAAATCAGCACGAAGGCGAATTCACCGCCCTGTGCCAGCGCGAAGGAAAAGCGTGAGGCATCAGGCCCATTCATTGCGAAGAGCCGGGCCAGCAGGAAGAGAACCGCAAGCTTCACCACGATGAAACCCAGCACGAGGCCCAGAACCAGAAGCGGCTGGTTGAGCAGCAGCGAGAAGTCGATGCCCGCGCCCACCGCGATGAAGAACACGGCCAGCAGCAGGCCCTTGAAGGGCTCGAGGTCCATTTCCAGTTCGTGGCGGTATTCGCTCTCGGCCAGCACCACGCCTGCGAGGAAAGTGCCGAGGGCCGCCGAAAGCCCCACCAGCTGCATCAACAGGGCGATGCCCACGACGAGCACCAGGGCAAGGCCAACGAACACCTCGCGGATGCCGGTGTCGGCCACCAGCCGGAAAAAGGGCCGCGTGAGGAAGCGGCCGGCCAGCACGATGCTGGCGACCGCCGCCAGGACGGCCAGCGTCTGGGCCCAGCGGGGGAGATCGCCGATCAGGGTCGCGCCATGCACGTCATGCAGCTGGGCGGAGGCCAGCAATGGCAGAAAGGCAAGGATCGGGATGACTGCAATGTCCTGGAACAGCAGCACAGAGAAGCAGGACTGGCCGGCTGCCGTCTTGAGCAGGCCGCGCTCGTTCAGGCTTTGCAGAACGATGGCGGTGGAGGACATGGCGAGGATGAGGCCGGTGGTGAGGGCCGCCTGCCAGGTAAAGCCAAGTGCCAGGGCGCCGGCGCCCAGCGCAAGCGCGGTGACCACCACCTGCAAGCCGCCAAGTCCGATGATGGGGCGGCGCAGCGCCCACAGCTTGGCGGGCTGCAATTCCAGTCCGACGAGGAACAGCATCACCACGACGCCGAACTCGGCGAAATGCATCACGTCCGCGCCCTCGCGGCCGATGAGCCCCAGAACCGAGGGGCCGATCACCATGCCGGCCACCAGATACCCAAGCACCGAGCCAAGGCCCAGCCGGGTGGCCAGCGGCGCGGCGATGACCGCAGCGGTCAGATAGACAAAAGCACCAAGGAGAAGGTCCTGCGGATGCATCAGCGCTCCCTGCTGGGAAAGCCAGGCGGCAGGGTGAAGCCTGGCGCAAGGCGCGACAGCGGGTCGATGGCGCCGTCACGCAGGCCGACGATCAAGTCCCGGTAGGCTTCGGTGGCAGCCGAGAGTTCGGCTGCAGGCAGGCGACGCCCGGAATAGATGACGAAAGGCGCAAGATAGGCCATGGAGCAGAGATAGGCCGTCTGGTTGAACGGGCTCAGCAGTTCGGTGATCTCGAAGCGGTTGCGTCCGCCGTGCTGATAGGCCTCTGCGGTGCCGCCGGTGGATATGGCCGACATGAGGAAGCGCCCGGCAAGCCGCGTGCCGTCCGGTCCGTAGGCCCAGCCGTTTTCCAGCGCCAGATCCTGCCACTCCTTGATGATGGCGGGCGAGGAATACCAATAGAATGGATGCTGCAGCACGATCAGGTCATGGGCAAGCAGACGGTCCTGCTCACGCGCCACGTCAATGTCGAAGTCCGGATACTCAGCGTAGAGATCGGCCAGGGTGACGCCGTCGAGTCCGTCGATGGCACGGAGCATGGCGCGCTGAACAACGGACGCGCTGCTGCGCGGATGGGCAAAGAGGATCAGGAGTTTCATGGCGCTGATCCTGCCACAAGATGCGGCGTGTCAGAAGCATCTGTGTGTCATTCACGCCGACAGGGGCGCTTGATCACTCAAGCACCCCAGGGCGTGGCCTTCCGGCCAGATCAGTTCGAGCGATAATCCTGAATGCGGGTGGTCCGCAGGCCGGCGAGCCCGTGACGATCAATCGAACGTTGCCAGCTCAGATACTCTTCAACCGTGAGGACGTAGCGGTCACAAGCTTCCTCGAGACTCAACAAACCGCCGCGAACGGCCGCGACCACTTCCGCCTTGCGGCGGATCACCCAGCGCTGATTGCCGGGAGCGGGAAGGTCGGCGACCGTCAGCGGGCTGCCATCGGGCCCGATGACGTAGTTCACGCGGGAACGCAACTGACCGTTCATGTACGAAACTCAAAACTGACGCATCTACTCACCGGACCGAGACTAGGGAACGCATCTTAAAAATCGCCTAAGTACTCATGAAGATTTCCCAAATCCTCGCGGCGGCGGGGTCCCATTTCAGTACAACCGGCGTTTGGGAATGGTTTACTTTGCCGTCCGGATCGCCCATCTAGACGGCATGAGCCTCGGGCAGTCCCTGATTGACGGTGTGCGTGCGGCGGTCGGCCTGACGGGCGACCCGTCGGCGATCCGCGTGGTCTGCGCCATGTCGGGGGGTGTCGATTCCACCGTCACGGCCGCCCTGCTCAAGCAGGCGGGCTTCGAGGTGGTGGGCATCACGCTGCAGCTCTACGACCATGGTGCGGCGGTACAGCGCAAGGGGGCGTGCTGTGCGGGGCAGGATATCCATGATGCCCGCCGCGCCGCCGCTATGCTCGGCATTCCTCATTATGTGCTCGACTTCGAGTCGCGCTTCCGGGAGTCGGTCATTGATCGCTTTGTCGAGAGCTACCTGGCGGGTGAAACGCCCATTCCCTGCGTCACCTGCAATCAGACGGTCAAGTTCGCGGATCTGCTGGCGCGGGCCCGCGGCCTCGATGCCGCGGCGCTGGCCACCGGCCATTATGTCGAGAGCCGGGCGCGGCCGGGCCAGCCCGGCCGGCGTGACATGTTCACTCCCGCCGACATGGCGCGCGACCAGAGCTACTTCCTGTTCGCCACCACCCAGCCGCAGCTCGACTATCTGCGCTTTCCGCTGGGCACGCTCAGCAAGGCCGAGACGCGGGGCATCGCTTCCGAGTTGGGTCTTGCCGTGGCCGACAAGCCTGACAGCCAGGACATCTGCTTCGTGCCCGACGGGCGCTATGCCGACCTGATCCGCAGGCTGAGGCCAGACGGCGCCGAGCCCGGCGATATCGTCGATCTCGACGGCCAGATCCTGGGACGCCATGACGGCATCATCAACTTCACCATCGGGCAGCGCCGCGGACTGGGCGTCGGCGGCGGCGAACCGCTCTATGTGGTCCAGATCGATGCGCCGGGACGGCGGGTCATCGTCGGCCCGCGCAGTGCCCTGCGCAAGACCGACATCCGCCTGTCTGCACTGAACTGGCTGGGCGAGGGGCCACTTGGCGAGACGGCGCAGGCTGTACATGCCAGAATCCGATCGGCGCGCCCGCCTGTGCCGGCCTCGATCCGAATTGCCGGGGGCGAACCGGTCGTGACGATCGAAGCTGGCGAGTATGGGGTTTCGCCCGGCCAGGCCTGTGTGCTCTACGAGGGCGAGGGCCCCGGCATGCGGGTTCTGGGCGGCGGTTTCATTGCCAGTGCAACGGGCCCTCAAGTGGGTGGCGATTGAGGAGGGGACGCTGCGCATCCTTCATGTCGCTACAAGGTTCCCGGAGGCCGCAGGAAGTGCCCGAGCCTGATGGCAACGGCATTTGCCTTGTGCAGCCGACCTCCCTATAATCAGCTCCTTCCGGGAGCAGTTCTGTTTTGGCCAAGATCAACCTTCACCCCAACATCGACCGTGATGTGAAAAAGGGGGTTGCATGGGCGGTGCATGCCTTCACCACCTGCGGCATCGTTCTGGGCTTCCTGGCCCTGGTCGCAGTGCTGAAGAACGACCCCGTGGCGGCCTTCATGTGGCTGGGTCTGGCGCTGTTCGTGGACGGTGTGGACGGCACGCTGGCGCGCAAGGCGCGGGTGCTCGAATACACGCCCAATGTCGACGGCCGGACACTGGACAACGTGATCGATTTCTTCACCTATGTGGCCGTGCCGGCGCTCATGGTCTACTGGTTCAACATGACGCCGCTGGATTTCATATTCTCCGGCCAGACCTGGAGCCTGATCTCGGCAGCGTCGATCATGGCGGTCTCGTGCTACACCTTTGCCAATGTCGGCATGAAGTCGGATGACTATTATTTCGTCGGCTTCCCGGCCATCTGGAATGTGGTGGTGCTCTATTTCTTCATCCTCCAGACGGGCCCGCTCACCAATCTGATCACCGTAGCGGCGCTGTGTGTGCTGACCTTCATTCCCGTGAAATTTGTGCATCCGCTGCGGGTGACCGACTGGCGTCCCGTCACCATTCCCATGACGGTGCTGTGGGCGGCCATGTCGCTCAGCCTCATCATACAGGCCAAGGACCGCAGCGACTGGGGCCTTGTGGAGGACGTGCAGCTCTGGGTTTGGGTGGCCGCCAGCCTCTATTTCTTCTTCATTTCCATCTGGCGCACCTTCTTCAAGAAGGACGTGGCCGAGGACGCGGCGGGCGGTACAACCTGATTCGCGCCTTGGCTGCAGTCGTCTTCAGTCAAGTTTTGAGCGGTCTTCTTGATGGATCAGTGCCATCTTGCGGTGGCCAGACGGTCTGGCCTTGGCTAGACTGACGCTTCGAGCAACGACAGTGGCCGGGGTATGGGGAGTTCCGTCAAGATCAACGGCCTGATTGTCCTAGTCTCAGCGCTTCTGTGGGTCCTGGCCTTTCAGCTTCATGCCGCCTGGCTGCCGTTCCTCTCCCATGCGCCCGGCATCGACCTGATCTTCATGCCGTCCGGCGTCCGCCTCCTGCTGTTGATGATCGGCGGGCCATGGGCGGCGAGTGGTGTGGCGCTGGGCAGCGTCTTTCTGGTGGACGGCCAGTTCGGCATCAGCAATTTGGGGGTGACAGCGCTGATTGCGCCGGTGTCCGGCTTCGGGCCCTATGCCGCGCTGCGACTGACGCAGCGACTGTTCGGGATAAGCCCGAGCCTCGGCAACCTTGCCGCCTGGCACCTGCCAGTCATCAGCCTTGGGGTGGGCATCGGATCGTCGGTGATCCACAATCTGCTGTTTGCGCTTCTCGGACTGGAACCGTGGTCAAGTCTGCCAGGCAATCTCCTGGCCATGGCCATGGGGGATTTTCTCGGCAGTTTCCTGCTGATTGTGCTCGCCGTCGGATCGCTCCGGCTCTATCGCAGAATCAACCCCTGACGCGCTGCACGCGCGCCGGGCTCAGGCTTCCTTGGTGGTGAACAGCTTGCGGGCGTCGGCCGACATGCGTGCATAGGTGCGCTTGGCCAGGGGGGTGAGCAGTACCCGCTTGGCGCGGCCGTCGCGCGGGTCCGGCACGGCCTTGATCCAGCCCGCCTTCTCAAGTTCGGACAGACGGGTATAGACGGTGGGCGCGGTACCAAAGCCCGGACCCTTCACGACATCCGAAACGTTGAGGCTTCTGCCCTCGGCCTCGGCCTCGCCAATGAAATTCAGGATCGCGCGCGCCGAGATGTCGAGCTCATCAAGGCCGGATGTCGACTCAATGGCGCGCACCAGACGGGTGATCCGGAAGATCAGATGGTTCTTGTCCATGGTTCTTGCTTTCTTTTCTGGTTGCCGACCGCTCATCATGTATCACCCAATTTCCAATTCAAAACAGGCAAGCCACTCAAGCAATGTGTCACTTATGCTAATCAATATACTCGCAAGTTGTAGATATTCAATATTCAATATCCGCATTCATGTCGGAGATTTTGGATCCAAGCATGGTCTTTTCTGACCATAATGAAACCTATAGGTTGAGTTTCGTTTGTGGATGCGAACCATTGCCGACAGGAGCGCCAGCAGATCATACCCTCTTGTTTCAATAATATATCAAAATGGTTTCATTGCGGCGGGCGCGCGCAAGCCCGAGTCCACCGAAACCGGATAATGCGGAGCGCGCCCGTTTTTCTGGGATTCTCCGTCCGGACGGAACAGGCGAGCAGGGCTCGTCCTGCGAATGACCGGACACCGCCTCAGTTGCGGCGGCGCGCGGCGCGGGAGTCTGACTTGAGCAGTTTGTGCAATGTGCCGATCAGCGTTTTCACGTCGTGACTGGCGACGGTGTAATAGATGCTGCGGCCATCGCGGCGGGCCTCAACGAGCCCGTCCAGTCTGAGACGCGCCAGCTGCTGGGACACGGCAGCCTGAGGAATATCCATCGCCGCCTCGATTTCGGATACAGACTTCTCGCCGTCTGCCAGAAGACAGAGGATAAGCAACCGACCCTCGTGAGACAGCGCCTTGAGAATGTCCACCGCCTTTCGGGCCTTCAAAACCACGTCTTTGCGGGCTTTTCCGGTTGCGCCCGGGAAATCAAGAATGCTCATGGTCCATTCTCATGTTGTTGAGCTATTTATATCAATGAAGTTATGAATGGCATATCGGGTGAGCCTTGGCAATCAGAAGGTGAAAAAACTAAGAATACATCCCAAGGTAGGCATCACACAGGGCGAGGCCCTGCTCGGTATAGCGGGCTCCCAGCGATTTCGGAAATTCCGCTTCACTGTGGGACGCGATCCAGGCGGTGAGCAGGATGCGGCGGAGCATGACGAGCGTTGGGATTTCCGCCTCATCGGCGGAGGCGATGGGCATCACCCGCCGGTAGCCGGTCTTCCAGGCCTCGATCAGATCCGGTGCCTGCGGCGTGTGTTCGTAGAAGGAAATGACGGTCGCAGCATCATACATGTACCACCCGAAGCCACAGTCGTCGAAGTCGATCACCTTCACGGCATGGCCATCGATCAGGAGGTTGGCAAGCCGCAGATCGGCGTGGATGAGCCCGAAGCGGTCCGCTCCTTTGCCATATGCCGCAAGCCTGCGGCTGATCACATTGACGGTGCGCTGGAAGAGGTGTTCCCGCGCCGCCGTCATGCCCAGCGCATCGCGCCATCGGCCCCAGTGCGGCGTGTCGTCCCCGAGGCTGGTGGCGACATCCCAGGTTTGACGGGTGAAGCCGGCGGGCGGTGCCCACTGCCGTGCATGCAGATGCATGCGGGCGGCGATCTCTCCCAGCGTTTCGACATGCGGCGCGATGCTGCCGGTGATTGCGGGCTCGGTGCCGGTCTCCCAGTGGAACAGGACCGCATTGCGGGGCTGACCCGCAGCCGGTTGCGCGATCTGCTGGACCGTCGCACCGTTGAGTCCGGCAACGGGCGAGGGCGTCGTCACCACGCCTGCCTGGCGCAAGGCCACGGCCCAGGCCAGTTCCGAGGCAATCGCCTCTGGCGTGTGATAGCCGGGGCGATGGAGGCGCAGCACGAAGCGCGCGCCGTCCGGCGCGTCCACCCTGAACATGGCGTTCTCGGAGAGATTGAGGAGGCTCACCCGACTGTCAGGCGATACGGGGTAGTAATCGAGGGCGGCGCGGGCGAGGGCGCTCAGGGCTGCCGCCGGGGCGGCGCCGTCGTCAGGGTTGAGCTTTGGCATGAACGGGTCGGTGGGCAGCATTGCCGGGGCTACCTGCCAGATGTGGCGCCTCCTCCGCAAGTGCCGCTGGACGGCATCAATTCCGCTGGCCAAGACCGCTCCGATCACCCATATAACGCGCAGTCTAATCGGAGACCCGGAATGTCCTTGCTCCTCAACATCATCTGGATCCTGCTGGGCGGTGCGTGGATGGCCTTCGCCTGGCTGGTGGCGGCGGCCATCATGACGGTCACCATCATCGGCATTCCCTGGGCGCGGGCGGCGATCAACATCGCGCTCTACACGCTGATGCCGTTCGGCTACGAGGCCGTGCCGCGCGACCGTCACACCGGCCGGGAGGATGTCGGCACCGGACCGCTCGGCATGATTGGCAACATCCTGTGGCTGGTCTTCGCGGGCTGGTGGCTGGCGCTGGGACATCTGCTCACGGCCATTCTGCTGGCCGTGACGATCATTGGCATTCCCTTCGCCTGGGCGCATCTGAAACTGGCCGGGATTTCACTGTGGCCGATCGGGCGCATGATCGTGCCGAAGGGACAGTCGATGCCGGCGCACAGGGTCTAGGGCGAACGGTTACTTCAGTCCTGCCGCGCCTGCCTCGCCGAGGTCGCTGCGTTCAGCGAGCTTGGCGCGCTCCTTGGCGCGCTCGGCGTTGGCCTCCTCGCGGCGTTTCATCACCTCGTAGATAATGGCGCCCGCGAGCGACAGGCCGATGATGATGACGGCGAGTGCCGAGAGCGTGGGCGTGGTACCCTGTCGCACTTCGCCCGCCAGCACAGTGACCAGTGTCTTGTCGGCGAGGATCGCGAAGGTCGTGGTGTTGTAATTCTCGAAGCTGGACAGGAAGGCGATGACGGCGGCCGAGATGAGCGCCGGCTTCAGGAACGGCAGGAGGATGTGCCAGAACACCTGCGGATGCGAGGCGCCGAGATCAAGAGCTGCCTCTTCCTGCGCGCGATCGAAGCGCTGGAGCCTCGCCATGATGATCAGGAGCGAATAGGCTGCGACGAAGCTCGACTGGCCGAGAATGGCGAGGATGATGCCCTTGTAGAAAGTGGCCTTGGTGAAATCCGTCATCCCCATCATGTCCTTCCAGAAGATCACGGTGGAGATGCCGATGATGACGCCGGGCGTGAGCACGGGCGAGACGGTGACGAGATAGAACAGGCCGCGCGCGCGATGATAGATCTGGCTCATGATGATGGCCGCGGCAAGCCCCACCGGCACCGAGACGGCGACCACGCCGAGGCCGATGATGATGGAGTTCCACAGTCCCTCCATCATGGCGCGGTGGTTCCACAGCTTCACGAACCAGTCGAGCGTGAAGCCCTCGAAGGGATAGGCCGTCGGGTAGTTCGGTGTGTTGAAGGCCGTGACGCTCATCACCGCCAGCGGACCGAAGAGATAGAGGAAGAAGATCGCGATGTAGAAGCCGATCATGCCCTTCATGACGGATTGCGAGTTCACTTGATCGTCTCCCCGAGCGATACCCTGAACAGGCGCAGCATCATCATCACGAAGGCGATGCAGGCAGCGAGCAATATGAAGGCATAGGCTGCGCCGCGCGGCCAGTTGAAGGCCTGGAAGAAGAAGTCATAGACGATCGAGGTGAACCACAGCGTCGAGGGTCCGCCGAGGAACTGGGGTGCGGCCAGCGAGCCTGCGGCCAGCATGAACACCATGGTGCAGCCCGACGCGATGCCGGGCTTGGCGTAGGGGATGACCACGTCGCGGTGGATCTTCCACCATGGCGCGCCAAGATCGCGCGCCGCCTCGATCTGGTTCTTGTCAAGGCTTTCAATCGCGTTATAGAGCGGAAAGACCATGACCAGCAGATAGGCGTAGGAGAGGCCCACATAGAGGCCCACGTCGATCGACAGGAAATCGATGGGTTCGCTCGTGATGCCGATGCCCATGAGCGCCTGGTTGATGAGGCCTTTCGAGGCGAGCAGCAGTCTCAGCGAGAAGGCGCGCAGGATCTCGTTCACCCAATAGGGCACGATCAGGCCCAGCATGATGAGGCGCACCTTCTGGGCTGTTCCTGCCTGCGCCATGTAATAGGCCAGGGGATAGCTGAAGGCAAAGTTGAAGGCCGTCACCAAGACCGATGCAATGAGCGAAAACACGAAAGCGCTCATATGATTGGTGTTCCAGGTGCCGTCGGTGGGCGTCACGAAGAAAGACTTGTATTGCTCAAGCGTCAGAACGTCGTCCGGCCCGCCGCGCTGCATGGGCGGCAGCTTGGGGTGGAAGCTCTCGACCACCATGTAGAGGTAGGGAAGCGTGACCAGGAACAGTGTCCAGAACGCCACCAGCACGATGAAGGTCACGCCCAGAACCGTACCGTTGCGCTCAAAGAAGCCCTTATGCGTCGGGTCATGCGCGACGCCTCTCTCCATCTTCGCCATGACCCAGAAGATGGCGATGACGATGACCGGGATGAGGAAGACGAGAAGGCGGCTACTCACGGGCCAGCTTTCCTTCCGGCAGGATCACGCTCATCGCCGGATCGTAGTGGATCGCGGCTCTTTCACCCTGCGCGGGGATGCGATTGCCCCCGTGCCGCGCGACGGTGACAGTGACGTCTTTCTTGGTGGAGCCCTTGAGGAACACATGCGTTGCATTGCCCTCGAAGGCGGCCGAGAGCGTTTCTGCCGCCACTGTCGCCTGCGCCTCGCCCTGACCGAGCCTGAAGCTTTCCGGGCGGACGAACAGGATGGCCTTGTCGCCTGCTTTCAGGTTCTTGGGGTTGCGCCCGCGCAAAGGACCATGCGCGGTTTCGATGACAGCGATGGTTGCGTCGGCACTCACGACGCGGCCCGTGAAGGGATTGTTCTCGCCCACAAAGGAGGCGACGAAGGGGGTGTCTGGATTGTCGTAGACGGTCTTGCCGTCGGCCACCTGCTGGATGACGCCGTCCGACATCACCGCAATGCGGTCGGACATGGTCAGCGCCTCGCCCTGGTCGTGGGTGATGTAGATGAAGGTGATGCCCACCTGCTGCTGGATGGCGCGCAATTCGTTGCGCATGTGCTGGCGGAGCTTGAGGTCGAGCGCGGAGAGTGGTTCATCCAGCAGCAGCACCTTGGGCTGCACGGCAAGCGCACGGGCAATGGCCACGCGCTGCTTCTGGCCGCCCGACAGCTCACTCACCAGCTTGTTGCCCTGACCGGGAAGCGCGATGAGTTCGAGGAGCTCGCCCGCCTTCTTCATGCGTTCGGCACGCGAGACGCCGCGCACGCGCAGGCCATAGGTGATGTTCTCGGACACCGTCATCAGCGGGAAGAGAGCGAGATTCTGGAAGATCAGCGCAGTGGGCCGCTTGTTGGGACCGATCCCTGCCATGTCCTGGCCGCCGATCCGGACCTTTCCGGCCGACGGGTCGAGAAAGCCCGAAACAGTTCGCAGGATGGTGGTCTTGCCGCAACCCGACGGGCCCAGAAAGGAGAAGAATTCGCCCCCCTTGATGTCGAGCGTGGCATCGTCCACGGCCGTGAACTGGCCGAAACGAACGGTTACGTGATCGAGCTCGACGCCGGCGCTCATGCGCTCTCCACCCCTGAATTCAATAACTTGCCGTCTTTACGCGGCTTTTCTCGCCAGTGTCTAGTGAACTGGCGGCCCGCAGCAGTAGAACCAAATGCAGGCCAAAAAGCAACCAGCCCCACGAGGGGGCTGGTTCCTTGTCGATCAACAGGCGCCTGCGGATCAGGCGGCCTTGAACTTGTCCGCATACTGGGTGCGGAGTTCGGCGAACCACGACGGCTCCGGCGGACGGTTCCAGAGGTTCTTGAGCGCGTCGCCCGGATAGGCCTCCTGGAAGTTCTTCTTGGCGGCTTCCGACAGGAAGGCGTCCGCGCCGGTCACGACCGGGTTGTAGCCCGAACCATCAGCGACCGCGCCCGAAACCTCCGGCGTCTGGAGGTATTCGAGGAAAGCGTAGACCTGATCGGTGTTCTTGGCAGCCTTGATGAGCGACAGGCCGTCGAGCCACGCAATGGCGCCTTCCTTCGGCGCCTGGTAGGACACGGGCTTGCCTTCCTTCTTGAGAGACAGCACGGGGCCATCCCAGGTCTGGCCGATCCACACATCGTTCTCCATCAGGCCCGACTTGGTGTTGTCGGCCGAGTCCCAGAACTGCTTGATCCAGGGCTTGTGCTCGATGGCGAAGGGCAGGATCTGGTCGTAGATCTTCTTCATCGAGTCCGGATCCTTGAACGCGTCAAGCATGCGGTTCGACGGGAGCTTGCCCGAGGCGTCCATCCACAGGCCAATGCCGAGGAGGAGCGAGTGCGGACGGCCCTGCACGTGACCCTTGACGTCATCCGCCCAGAGCGAGCCGAAGCTCAGATCGGCCGGATTGCCCTTGTACAGGTCGGTGCGCCAGGAAATGGCCTCGGAACCCCAGCAATGCGGCAGGTGATAGAGGCCGCCATCCCAGGTCCAAACGCTCTGCGATGCTTCGAGCATGGACGGCATGACATTGCCGATGTTCTTCATCTTGTTCATGTCATAGGGCGCGAGCACACCCAGATCCTTGAACTGCGGCGCGCGGTCACGCGTCGGCTGGCAGAGGTCGAAGCCTTCGCCGCCGGTGGCCTGCAGCTTGTTGATCTGCTCTTCGTTCTGGGAGAAGGGCGTCTGGTTCACCTTGATGCCGCTGGCCTTCTCGAAGTTCGGAATGACCGGATCGGGGAATTCGTCCGACCACATGAGCAGGTTGAGCTCACCCGACGAGGAGAGCGCGTTCCTGG
The DNA here is from genome assembly GCA_900298995.1 of Hyphomicrobiaceae bacterium. Taxonomy (GTDB): domain Bacteria; phylum Pseudomonadota; class Alphaproteobacteria; order Rhizobiales; family Aestuariivirgaceae; genus Aestuariivirga. The sequence goes on from OMIC01000042.1 coordinate 28,470, forward strand.
TGTAGAGGGGGCCGGCAAGGCCCACCGCGCCAAGGGCGGCGGCGGATTTCAGCAGGGCGCGGCGCGACAGAGCCGCGGCGCGGATGGTTTCCTGCGCAGAAGTAAGTTTCGTCATTCGTCACATTCCTCCGTGTTCGCGGGGGCAGAAGTGCCCGCGCGTCGTCAAAATACTCCCCGGCCGGTAGGCCCGGCTTCTTCTTTCATTTCAACAGAATATGACGATCGTGCGACGGCGTGCAATGGCCTTGTGGAACTGGCCCCATATGGCCTCGCCTGCTGGCGGCCCCCCCCTGTCAGGCCGCCACCCGGTTGCGGCCGCCGGATTTGGCCTCGTAAAGCCTGGCATCGGCTCGCGCCACAAGCCCGCTGGTGCCCTCGCCTGGGGCGATCTGGGCCACCCCGAAGGAGGCCGTGACCCGGAGCAGAGTATTGGGGGCACCGGGTTTCTGCCAGACCTGCTGTTCCAGCTGAGCCTTGATCCGGGCGGCCACCTTGACGGCGTTTTCGACCGTGGTGGCGGGCAGAATGACAGCAAACTCCTCGCCGCCGTAGCGCGCCACCGTGTCGCGTCCCTTGACGCTGCCGGCCAGGATGCGGGCAAACCATTTCAGGACGTCATCACCCGCCGGATGGCCATAGCGGTCGTTGATCGCCTTGAAGTGGTCGATGTCCACCAGGATGAGGGAGAGCGGCGGGCCGCCATCGCGGCAGGCTGCAACCTGGGCGGAGAGAACCACATCGAAGCCCCGCCGGTTCCGCAGACCGGTCAGCGGGTCGCTGAGGCCCTGGGCCTCGGCGGTGGCGAGATTGGACTTGAGACGCTCGATCTGGCGCTGGGAGGTCTCGAGGTTGGCCTGGAGATTGGCGGTGCGCGCCTTCATCCGGTCGTTCTCGATCATCAGGTAGGAGATGATGATGCGCACCTGCTCGGCCTTGAGGCTCTCATGCAGTTCGCCGCGGGCGCGTTCGAGCACGTCGGAGAAGTTCTCGTTGGCGTCCGCATGTTGCCGGAGGAGCTGCAGAAGCTTGCTGATTTCGCCCTGGACGACGGTTCCGTCATCGCCGGACAGCGACAGGGGCGGAAGCGGGGCGGCCAGAGCCACTTCGGGCTCGGGCGCTGCCGGCCTCGACTTGCGCAGCATGTCCCAGACCATGCTCAGAAGCGTGGTGCCGAGGAGCAGGGTGATGGCGACGACGAGGAGTGCCTTCTCATGCGCCACCCGTCCCGGGCTCTGGACCAGATAGAGCGCGGCCAGCCCCGTGAGACCGGAGACAGCGGCCAGGGCTATGCGCAGCAGTGTCGTCATGAGGGTGCTGGAAACGTGGTGACCTGCAATCACCCGTATCGGCCGGGCCTTGCCCAAAACTTGCATTGCCGCCCCGCCAAACTTCTGCGTGACGGGGCGCGCCCGCCCCGTTAGTGTGCTTACTCCGGGACTGCCAAGGGAGAATTCGCGGTGCGCAAGAAATCGAAGACGATCATCACCTGTGCCATCACAGGCTCGATCCACACGCCCTCGATGTCGCCCTATCTGCCGGTGACGCCCGACGAGATCGCCAGCCAGGCCATCGCCGCGGCGGAAGCCGGGGCGGCAATCCTGCATCTCCATGCACGCGATCCCGAGAACGGCAGGCCGTCGCCGGCGCCGGACACCTACAACGCATTCCTGCCGCGCATCAAGCAGTCGTGCGATGCCATCGTGAACATCACCACTGGCGGCGGCCAGGGCATGAGCATCGATGACCGCATCGCGGCGGCAGAGGTCTTCTCGCCCGAGATGACCTCGCTCAACATGGGCTCGATGAACTTCGGCCTCTACCCGATGCTCAACCGCTACAGCGACTTCAAGCATGACTGGGAGCGTGCGCATCTCGAGGCGTCGAAGGACAATATCTTCCGCAACACGTTCGGCGATATCGAGAAGATCCTCGAGCGGCTGGGCAAGGGCCATGGCGTGCGCTTCGAGTTCGAGTGCTACGATGTCGGCCATCTCTATACGCTGGCCCATTTCCTCGATCGCAAGCTGGTGACGCCGCCCCTCTTCGTGCAGACGATCTTCGGCATTCTGGGTGGGATCGGTCCTGACCCGCAGAACGTTCTGGTGATGCGCGAGACGGCGGAACGGCTGTTCGGCGACCAGTATCACCGGTCGGTGCTGGCAGCGGGCCGCTTCCAGCTGCCCTTCACCACCATGGCGGCGACCATGGGCGCCAATGTGCGGGTGGGGCTCGAGGACAATCTGTTCCTCGGCAAGGGCCAGCTGGCGCCCTCCAACGCCGCGCTGGTCTCGAAGATCCGGCACATTCTCGAAGAGCTGTCGTTCGACATCGCCTCGGCGGACGAGGCGCGGGCCATGCTGGACACCAAGGGTGCGGCCAGCGTGAAGTTCTGACCCTCAGTCGGGAGTGGGTTGATGCCAAAGCGCGTCATCGTCATCGGATCGGGCATCATCGGCGCCTCCATCGCCTATCACCTGGCGAAGGCGGGCGCTCGGGTCACCGTGATGGAGGCGGACGCGCGCGGCGGGCTTGCCACGCGCGCGAGCTGGGCGTGGATCAATGCGAGCTGGGGGAACCCTGAGCCCTATTTCAGGCTGCGGCGGCGGTCGATCGCCGAATGGCGGCGGCTGGCGGCGGAGGTGGCGGGACTGCATGTCAACTGGTGCGGCGGGCTCATCTGGGATCTGCCGCCAGACGAGCTCGAGGCCTATGCCGAGGAGCGCGCCCGCTGGGGCCAGCCGATCCGCCGCGTGAGCCGTGCCGAGATCCTGGCCATCGAACCCAGCCTCACGGAGGTGCCCGACCATGCCTATCACGTCGCGGAGGAGGGCATGCTGGAGCCCCTCGCCACGACGCAGGCCCTGCTCGATGCCGCCACAGCGCTGGGGGCAGAGGTGCTCGCCCGAACGCCTGTCCGCTGGCTGGTGGAGGCCCATGGCCGCGTCTCCGGCGTCATGATCGAGGAGGGGGTCATCCATGCCGACGAAACGATTGTTGCCGCAGGGGCGGTCAGCGCGGAGCTGCTCGACAGCGTGGGCATCCGGCTCCGCATGACGGCGCCCGCCGGACTTCTCACGCACAGCAAGCCGACGCGGCCGCTGCTCAACGGGCTGGTGATGACGCCGGGTCTGCATCTGCGCCAGACGCCCGAGGGCCGCATCGTGGCGGGGACCGATTTCGCTGGCGCCGGACCCGTGGATAATGCCGAGGCGCTGGCGCAGGAGCTCCAGTCCAGGGTCGAGGTCCTGGTGACGGGCGCGAAGGGGATCGGGCTCGACTACCACACGGTGGGCTACAGGCCGACGCCGGCCGACGGGTTGTCCGCGATCGGCCGCCCGCAGGCGCGCGCCGGTCTCTACGCGGTCGTGACGCATTCCGGCGTCACCCTTGCGCCCGCGCTGGGGCTGTTCGCTGCGGCCGAGATCCTGGGCGGCCAGCGTGACCCGCTCATCGCACCTTTCGCGCCGGACCGGACGGGCCTCACATGAACATGCTCCCTCTTGCCGAGGCGCCGCAGGAACTTCTGGCTGGTTGCCGCGCGGTGCTGACCGACATCGACGACACGCTGACGCTGCATGGCCGCCTGCCGGCGGAAGCCTTCGATGCGCTCTGGAAGCTGCGGCGCGCAGGGCTCAAGGTCGTCCCCATCACCGGGCGACCCGCCGGATGGTGCGACATGATCGCCCGGCAATGGCCGGTCGATGGCGTGGTGGGCGAGAACGGCGCCTTCTATTTCCGCTATGACGACGCGGCGAAGAAGATGATCCGCGTCTATGCGCAGAGTGCCGAGGAACGCCGCGCCAATTCGGAGCGGCTTTGGGCCATTGCCCGGCGGATCCTGGCGGAGTTCCCCGGTACGGCCATTGCCTCGGACCAGGCCTATCGCGAGATCGATGTCGCCATTGATTTCTGCGAGGACGTGCCGCCACTGCCGCTGGCCGCCGCGCAGGAGATCGCAGCCGCCTTCCACCGCGATGGCGCGGTCGCGAAAGTATCCTCGATCCATGTCAACGCCTGGTTTGGAAACCATGACAAGCTCACCATGAGCCGGCGGTTTCTTGCGGAGTGCCTCGGTCTCGATGTGACGCGCGACAACGAGCAGATCGCCTATTGCGGCGACTCGCCCAATGATGCGCCGATGTATGCGGCCTTCCGGCTGGGCATTGGCGTTGCAAATGTGCGCCCCTATGTGAAGCTCATGGCGCATCTGCCACGATATGTGACTGCAGGCGAGGGCGGGCACGGCTTTGCGGAGTTTGCAGGCGCCGTCCTTGCGGCGCGCAGGACAGGCCTCTGATGGATACAATGGCACTGCTGCTTTCCTACAAGGGGCTTGTGATCCTGGCGGTGCTGGCCGTGCTGCTCGTGGCCGAGCGCCTGTGGCCGGTGGCCCGGACGCTGGGCGGGCTGCGGCGGGTAGGCAAGAACCTGTCGCTGGCGGGTCTCAATGCGGCGCTGTCCTGGGCGGTGGTCGTTCCGCTGTCGGCCTTTGCCGTGTCTCATGCGCTTGACTGGCGGCCCATGTGGTGGAGCGGCTGGCCCGGCCTGGTGCTCGACCTTCTGCTGCTCGACTGCTGGATCTACTGGTGGCACCGCGCCAATCATGTCGTGCCGGTGCTGTGGCGCTTCCACGAGGTGCATCATCTCGATGGCTTTCTGGACGCCAGTTCGGCGCTGCGCTTCCATTTCGGGGAGGTGCTGCTCTCGGCGCTGGTGAGGGTGGGCGTGATCCTGCTGCTCGGCGTGCCGTTGCTCAGCGTCGTGGTCTTCGAGACGCTGCTGGCGCTCTCGGCCATGTTCCACCACTCCAATCTGCGGCTGCCGCCGCGGCTCGAGAGGGCGCTGTCCTGCGTGATCGTCACCCCGTCGATTCACTGGGTCCACCATCATGCCATCCGGCGCGATACCGATTCGAACTACTCGGCGCTGCTCTCCCTGTGGGACCGGCTGTTTGTCAGCCGGAGCGCCACGCGGCGCAGCCCGGACATGCCGATCGGCGTCGAGGGCCTGTCGGACAAAGGGCTGGCGCAACTGGTGGCGCGGCCCTTCGAGGGACGCTGAGGGCTGGTTTGGCACGCGCTGTGCATTGAGGCGGGAGGTGGCGTGTCCGCCATGCCGGTGGTCCCGTTCTGGGACAGTCCGGCGAGGGGTATTGCAGGGAGTAGGCCAGAGGTGGTGAAGCCCGTTGTCATTCAGGAGAGGGATGCCATGGTCGTGGCGCTGCGCGAGGCGCGGCTTGCCGAGGCGGCTCATTTTGAAGCAGCTCTCGACCTCCGCGATTCCAAGTCGCTGCGTCTCCAGATCCTGAAGGAGGACTTGCTGCCAGCCGTTCAGGCTTCGCCCGAGGCCCGTGCGCTGTTTGACCTGACCCTTCTTCCGGGCGACCCGCCAAAACTCTGGGTTGACCTCACTTCCTATGTCGTGATGGAGCCCGATCACCGCACCTACCGCTTCCTTCAGGACCGGCAGGACGAGCGCGAAGTGCTGTTCGAGAGTTCGGACCGCGAGGCGGCCGCAGCCGCCGTGCGCCGGCACATGGCTCACCGCCTGGTGGCGCGCGAGCGGCAGGCGGCGTCCCTGCAGCAGCCCGCGCCGCCCACCGGCTATGGGACCGCGTCCCTGTTTCTGGCGTGGCTGTCGGGCCTGTCGTTCGGGGCTCTCGCGCTTCTTGCGGCAGTACTTTACTTTGGCGTTGTAAAGTTTTGAAATTACACAGCAATATAGTTCCTGATTTTGGCCGTTACAATTTGAAACAACAATTGATTTCCCGGGACTCGCCCGGCCTGTTACGGAAAATTATCGGTTACTGACTATTGCTGTCCCAGCTTCAGGCAGTGCCTTAATTGAAGATGTGTGCAGGGTTTGAATTTGATGCAGAGCGCTTTGAAGCGTAGCGGCCGTGCTGATGTCGTCAGCACGGCAACGCCGACCTCAAATCGCAGTCTCGCCCAGAATTCAGCCGGGTTCGGGTCGCTTGCCGAGGGCCTTGACTATGCGGCCCGGGGCGTAACCGGTTTCAACTTCTATTCCGCGCGTGGCGCCCTCGAGACGGTGCTGCCCTATTCAGAATTGCGCCGCCGGGCCATGGCAACGGCTCGCCGCCTGCTGTCGCTCGGTCTGGCTCGCGGTGACCGGGTGGCGGTCGTGGCCGAAACGGGTCCGGACTTCATGGCGGTGTTCTTCGGTTGCCAGTATGCGGGACTGATCCCCTGCCCATTGCCCTACACCATGTATATCGGTGGCAAGGACTCCTACATCGAGCGCGTTGCGGGCATGCTCGCCGCTGCCCGGGTGCAGATCGTGATCGCGGGAGAAGATCTGACGTCCCACATCATGGATGCTGCCGCGCGGGCGGGGGTCAACCGGGTCATGAGCCATGCCGAGCTGCAGGCGCTGCCCGAGGCCGCCGCTAAGCTCGAGCCCTTTGGCCCCTCCGATGATGCCTATATCCAGTATTCCTCCGGATCCACCTCGAATCCGAAGGGTGTTCTGATTTCGCAAAGCGCTATCATGGCCAATGCCCGCGCCATTCTCCGCGAGGGGCTGAGGACGGGTCCTGATGATCGCGCCTTCTCGTGGTTGCCGCTTTACCACGACATGGGCCTCGTCGGTTTCTGCTTGTCGCCCGCTCTGGGACAGGTGAGCGTGGACTTCCTGTCGACCTCCGCCTTCGCCCGCCGCCCGGCCCTGTGGCTGAAGCTGATGTCTGACAACAAGTCGACCGTCACCTATTCGCCGAGCTTCGGCTATGATCTGGCGGCCCGCCGTATCAACGGCGACGCCGTGACCCTCGATCTCTCGCGCCTCCGGGTGGCGGGTATCGGCGGCGACATGGTGCGCCCGGATGTCCTTGAAGGTTTTGCCGCAACGCTGGCCGTGGCCGGGTTCCGGCAGGAGGCCTTCCTGCCGAGCTACGGCATGGCTGAAACCACGCTTGCGATTGCCTTCGTCGATCCCGCCAAGCCGATCCGCATCGATGCCGTCGACCGGTTGGTGCTCAAGTCGGAGGGACGGGCAGTTCCCGCAACCGGCGGCAATGCGCGGCGGTTCGTCGCCTGCGGCCGTCCGCTCTCCGACAGCAAGGTTGAAATCCGCAGCGCAGACGGCGCCGTTCTGGGCGAGCGCAGCGTGGGCCGCATCTTCGTGCGCACGCCCAGCCTGATGAACGGCTATTTCCAGAATGAAGACGCAACGGCCGCCGTGGTCGGCGCTGATGGCTTCCTCGACACCGGTGACATGGGCTACTGGCTGGACGGTGAGATCGTCATCACGGGCCGCGCCAAGGATCTGATCCTGCACAATGGCCGCAACATCTGGCCGCAGGACATCGAATGGGCCGCCGAGCAACTCGACGCGCTGCGCGCCGGCGACGTCGCGGCCTTCGCGGTCGAAAATGAGCTGGGCGAAGACGAGGTGGTGGTGCTGGTGCAGTGCCGCCTGCAGGACATGGCCGCCGCCGAGGCGTTGCGGAACGAGGTGTCCGCCGTCGTCCATCGCAGTGCCGGTGTTGAATGCCGGGTGGTCATGGTGCCGCCCAAGAGCCTGCCCTTCACATCGTCGGGAAAACTGTCCCGCGCGGCGGCACGGCAGAAGTTCCTGTCGGGCGACATCGCCGAGATCACCGCGGCAACCCTGGCGGTGACACAGGACGGGCCCGAGGCTTCGCTCTGAGTCCGGGCGCTCCGGACCCATGACAGCCCTCATCGCCATCACCGGCGCCACCGGCTTTGCAGGACGCCACGTGATTGATGCTCTTCTGGCGGAGGGCCACCGCCTGCGCGCCCTGGTGCGCAATCCGCAAACCGCATCGCTGCCCGGCGCCGTCGAACTGGTTCCAGGCGATCTCGCCGACCGTACGGCGCTGGCCCACCTCGTCGCGGGCACTGATGCTGCGGTGCATCTTGCGGGCGCAATCGCCGCGCCCACCCGTCAGGACTACTTCACCGCCAATGCCGAAGGTACGCGCGCCCTGATCGAAGCAGCGCGTGCGGTGGCACTGCCGCGGTTCGTTCACATCTCATCGCTGGCGGCACGCGAACCGCAGCTCTCCGCCTATGCGGCGAGCAAGCGCGCGGGCGAAGAGATGGTTCGTGCGGACATGGCGGCGCTCAATGCCATCGTCATCCGTCCACCCGCCGTCTATGGCCCTGGCGACCGTGGTACGCTGCCGCTCATCCGCGAACTGACGCGCCCCGTGGCGGCAATACCGGCACCGCCTGATGCGCGCTTCTCGCTCATCCACGCGCGCGATCTCGCGCGTCTCATCAGAGGCGCGGTGCTGAGTGATGTGCAAGGCCTGCACGAGGTGAGCGACGGCACGCCTCGTGGCCATGGCTGGGCGGATCTCGTGGCCGCTGCGTCCGCGCTGCGCGGCGGGCCTGTGAGGCCGCTATTCCTGCCGCGTGCGCTGCCGGCCACGGTGGCTGCAGCTGCAGAGGCCGTCGCCTGGTTTTCGGGCAAGGCGGGCCTCGTCAACCGGGGGAAGATCGCTGAACTCTATCATCCCGACTGGGTGAGCCGCGCCGGCAGCCTTGCGCTCGCCGATCCCATTCCCTTCAGCCGTGGCCTTGCCGACACCGTGCAGTGGTACCGCAGCGCGGGATGGTTGCCTCCCGCCCGCCGCACCGATAGAACAGCCCCCAGTTCAGGAACCCTTCGATGACCGACACCGCCGCCCAGATCTGCAAGCTGCTGGAGCCCTTCAACAGCAATGGCACCGCGCTGTCGGCCAAGACCGACATCTCTGCTGACCTCAACATCGATTCGGTCACGGTCATGGATTTCGTGATGGAGGTCGAGGATCACTTCGACATCGAGATCCCGCTCAATGTGCTGTCGGAAACCCGCACCGTCGAGGATCTCGCAAAGGTCGTCGATTCCCGTGTGAAGAAGGGCTAGAGACATGGATCTTCTTGCCAAGCTCTCTGGTATTGCCGAGCGCCACGCACGCGTGCGTGCGCTGGGCCTCGAAGGCGTGGGGGTGGTCAATGACAAGATCATTTCGCCCACGCGCGCCATCATCGGCGGGCGCGAGACGATCCTCGCCGGCACCAACAACTACATGGGCATTACCTTTGAACCCGACTGCGTCGCTGCGGGGCAGGAGGCGCTGGCCGAGTTAGGCACCGGAACGACCGGCTCACGCATCGCCAATGGGTCGTTCGCGATGCATGCCCAATTGGAGCGCGAGCTCGCTGCCTTCCTGGGCCGCGCCCACTGCATCGTCTTCACCACGGGCTATCAGGCCAATCTCGGCATGATGTCGGGTCTCGCGGGTCCGCGTGACACGATCTATCTCGATGCCGACTCGCACAGTTCGATCTACGACGGCTGTACACTCTCGGGCGCCAAGCTGGTGCGCTTCCGGCACAATGACGCCGCCGATCTCGACAAGCGCCTGTCGCGCGGCGAGGATGACGGGGGCGGCAAGCTGGTGGTGCTGGAGGGCATCTACTCGATGCTGGGCGACCGCGCACCGCTCGCCGACTTCATCGCCGTCAAGAAGAAGCATGGCTTCCAGCTGCTGCTTGACGAGGCACATTCCTTCGGAGTTCTGGGTGCGGGCGGGCGTGGCCTTGCGGACGAGGCCGGGCTGGAGAAGGAGATCGATTTCATCGTCGGCACTTTCTCGAAGAGCGTTGGCGCCATTGGCGGGTTCGGGGCGGGTGACCATCCCTATTTCGACTATCTGCGGTACGCCATGCGGCCCTACATGTTCACCGCCTCGTCATCGCCGGCCTCGATCGCCACCTCGATCGCGGCCTTGCGCAAGCTGGCGGCGGAGCCGCAGCGGCGCAAGCGGCTGATGGAGAATTCAGCGCGGCTGTTCGCGGGGTTCCGGGCACTGGGCCTTGATATGGGCTGCGATGTCGTGAGCCCGGTCATAGCGGTGAAGTGCCCGGACGAGCCTTCCACCGTGGCGATGTGGGGCGCGCTCCTCAAGGCCGGCGTCTATGTGAACCTGGCGCTGCCGCCTGGAACACCCAACAAGCTCTGCCTGCTGCGCTGCTCGGTATCCGCCGCGCACTCCGACGAGGAGATCGACCGCATCATTGCGCTGTTCGGCTCGGTGGTGGCCGAAGGCCACGGCCTGAGGGCGATGAGCGCCTGAGCTAGGCCCGGATGAAGGTGAAGGCGGGGCCGGTCTCGAGCCGCAGCGCTGCGCCCTGGGGCGGGGGAAAGAACTCGCCATCGATGACGAACATCGACGGCGACGTGACCGACAGCTCCGCAGAGCGGAAGCTCGCCGCCCCCGGCGGCGTGGCTCGGTTGTCGCCGCCATACATCACTGGAAGGATCCAGCGCAGCACCGACGGTACCGGATAGGGCAGCACTGTCGTGCGGATGGCGCCGGTGCCGCTGCCCCAGAAGGGGCGAGCACCGAGAACCAGCTTGCTGAGCGTCGTCGACATCTGCAGGAGTTGCGTACCCTCCGCTTGGCGGCGTCCATCGGCTTCGACCGTGATCATGAAGGGCCGGTCGAAGCGGGTCTCGTCGCCGGGCTTCGGAGCAGATATCAGATGGCGGCCGACGGAGCGCAGTAGTGTTGCAGCCACTGCAAACTGGCCTTTCACGCCCTGTTCGTTCAGTGCCTGCTGGCAATAGCGCGTGGCCTCTGCCACCGCGCCGGTGCCAACGAACATGCCATGGCGGGTAATGCCGTCGCCGGGATTGGCGCAGCGGATGGTGTTGCGCACTACCGTCTCGCGGGGCTTCGGCGTGAGCAGCATGGATGCCTGGGCATCGAGCGAGGAGCTGCGGAAACCCAAATCATTTGCCGAAAGGTTGGTGGTGCCATGCGGCAGGAGACAGAGGCGCGGCGGCGCGAGGAAGGGATTTCTCTCGGCGAGCTCGGTGAGAATGGCCTGGATGGTGCCATCGCCGGAACTGACGAAGAGATCGGTAACGCCGTCTGCGGCCAGCCCGCTCAGAAAACCACCGAGCTGTCCGAAGCGTTCGATGACGCGCACGCTTACGCGAGCGTCGCCCGCCAGCCTGTCCGCCAGGGCACGGCCCTTGCCGCCGCCACGGCCAGCCCGCGGATTGACGATGAGGCCCGATCGGCTTGCCGACTTCGATCCCGGCACCATGGGTCAGATCGTCTCGGCGCGCAGGGTCATCGCCGCCGCCAACGCGCCGAAGGCTGCGACCGGAAGCCATGCGGCCAGCCATGGCGCCACGAAGCCCAGTACGCCCATGGTGAGCGACACGCCATCAACGATGAAGAAGGCAAAGCCCAGCCCAACACCAGCCGCGAACAGCATGCCGAGCCCGCCGCCGCGCCGGAATCGGGTGGCCAGCGGAACGCACATGCCCATCATCAGAAGGCCCGAGAACAAGAGCGACAGACGCTTGTTGGCCCATGTTTCGTAAACCCAAACGGGCCGTATGCCGAAGCCGTGATTTTCGATGAAATAGGAGAGCTCTGCCAGAGACATGTCTTCGGGCGCGCCGGAGCGGATTCCCGCCTGCGCCGGTTTCATGTCGCCGGAATAGACAAGGGTCGGGAAATGCGTGGGTTCGAGGTTGTCGCGGTAATAGACGAGGACATCGTCGAGCACCCAGCGTCCGCCGGAGAGCACGGCGCGCTTCGCATAGACCTGCTCGCGAAGGAGGCCGTTGGCGTCACGCCGGAAGATGATGAGCTCCTCCAGTTCAGTGGACTGCGCATTGGCCTGCTCGGCGCGAAGTATGTCGGGACCTGCCCGCATCCAGATCGGGTCCTTCTCGCCGACCTTGAGCTTGTCGGCGCCATAGTCGCCGAGGCCCCATTGCCGCAGTTGCGGCGTGGTGAGCGGGATCGCGGTATTGGACAGGAAGAATTGCAGGCCGCCTGCAGCAATGGCAAGCGGAAGCAGCATGATGATGATGCGCAGGGGCGACAGGCCCGCTGCCCAGATTGCCGACATCTCGTTGCGGTAGCTGAGTTCAGTCAGGCTCAGCAGCATGGCGAGCAGCAGCGAAATGCCGAGATAGTTGGCGAGCACAGAGGGCGCACGATAGGCCATGTATTTGAGGACAATTCCCGAATCGTCCGGCCTCAGCGCCTGCAGATCCTTGGCGTGGGCAAGCAGTTCGAGGGACAGCACGAAGATGCAAATGCCGAGCAGGATGCCGACGAAGCGGACGGCCACCATGCGGTTCAGCATCCAGCCGATGATCCTGATCATGGGGTGCTGCTCCATCCAAGGCGGCGTTGAAGCGCGAGGCGCAGGGCGCCCGCAACATCGCCCGCGCGGTCGATGGCGGCACTGACCGGGTCATTGGTCAGGGTGAAGCAGACGCCGATGTAGCGCCAGGCCGCGAAGACCGCTAGCAGCAGGCAGGGCAGCCACATGGTCACGAGCGGCGGCGCCAGACCATGGTTGGAAACCGAAGCGCCTTGGTGGACGATCTCGTTGTAGAGCACGATCAGCACCAGTGCGACACCGGTACGGAAGCCACGCGGGCTGCGGCGCGAGCCCACCGCGAAGGGAATGGCTAGAAACGGCAGGATCAGGATGCTGACGGCGGTGACCAACCGTTCGCTCAATTCGGAGGCTATCTCCGCGCGGGTTGCCTTGGCGGGCGGTTTTTCGAGGGCGGCGAAGAGTTCAGGCAGCGTCAGTTCGCGCTCGTCCACGCCGCGCGGACGGAAGATGTCCTTCGAGATGCGCCCGAGCGGGGTGTCGGCGGAGGCAAATTCCGTGACCTCGCCGATCACCGGCGGCGAGACGCTGGTGGAGGGCGGGGTTTCAAAGGTGAGGCGGTGACCGCCCTCGAGGCGGAGCGTTGGCCGCTGTCCCGGCGCGCTCTCGATCAGTGCGCCGCGCCGCGCCGTGACGGTCTGCGATCCGTCCGGGCCCTTGTCCTGATAGATGAAGGCGCGTTCGAAGCTGTTTTCGCCACGGTTGAGCTTGTCGAGAATGAAGGTGCGCTCGCCCGCCTGCATGAAGACACCTTCCTCGGCGAGATAAAAGACATCGACATTCTGCACATCGAAGACAACGGAGCGGTAGGCATAGCGCGCATGAGGCTGCATCCATCCCATGATGACCAGCGATAGCAGACTCATCAGCGCACCGAGCATGATGACCGGCCGCGCCAGCCGGTTGAGGCTGATCCCCGAGGCCATGAAGGCGTCCGTCTCGGAATTGGCGGACATGCGCCCGAAGCCCAGAAGCAGGCCGAGGAACAGGGCGGCGGGCAGCGCCGTTCCCAGATAGTGGGGCACGAGATAGGCCAGCATTTCGAAGACGACGGTGAAGGAACTCTTCTTGCCCAGCGTGGCGTCCAGAAGGCGCACCATGCGATCGGCCAGCAGCATCAGCATGCCGATGACCAGCGCGCCGGCGAGGGGCAGCGAGACCTGCCGCAGCACGAGCTTGTCGACGAGGCGCAGCATGGCGGCGCTCAGGCTTCTGGAGGGAGACGGGAGATCATCATGGCAATCTAGCCCAGCCGCTTATCAGGAAGAAAGCGCCAATTGAGCCGTCGTGGCGATGGTCCGCGTGGCAGGATCGAAGCTGCGGGTCGTCACTTCGGTGGTCCATTTTCCCCCCTGACGCTGGATCCGATAGAGGTTCCACGCGGCGGGCGGATGGTGGGCGGTGCCGGTCATCGACGCCGACGGCACGCCCAGCACATGCACCGTCCCGAAACGGGATGTCAGCGTGTTGAACATGGGCTCGTGGTTATGGCCATGGAGAACGAGTTCGGCGCCGTGTGCCAGGAGAATGTCGCGGAGCGGCCCGGCGTCGGTCAGCGCACGCCGGGGGCTGGCAAGGCCGGGCAGGGGCGGGTGGTGGATCATCACGACGCGCGCGAAGCCACGTTCGCGAAGGTCCGGCAAAAGTGCGGCGAGGGAGTCCCGCTGGATTGCTCCGAGTTCCCCCGAGGCGCGGTGGAGAGGTTGCGGGACCGCCGTCGAGACGCCGATCAGCGCCACGTTGCGGCGCAGGCGTACATAGGGAAAGGGCGTGCGGATCTGCCCGCTCATCTGGGTCAGCGTCACGCGCATGTCGCCTTGCATGTAGGCTGCGAGATTCGACAACCCATGTGTCCAGTCGACGCGGACATAGGTGTCATGGTTGCCGGGCACGAAGCTGATCCAGTTGGGCGCGCCGAAGCCCTCCAGCCAAGCCGCGGCCGCCGTGAATTCGGCATGTGCGGCCACGTTGACGATGTCGCCGGTGAGCGCCACGTGATCGGGCGCGGCGTCGCGGATGTCGCTGGCGATGGCGTGGGCCACGGCGGGGCTGTGCTGACGATGACGGCCCAGCCGCCAGTTGATGACGCCCAGCGTCCGCTTCAGCGCAAAATGGCGGCGCGCTGCGCCGTCGGGCAGCGGACCGAGATGCAGATCCGAAAGATGCGCAAGCGTGAACACAGCAGAGCGGGCCAGGGTTGTTATGTCAGGTCAAGCGGTTTTTCATAGACGCGGTAGGTCTTGTAAGGCCGGCCGCCGAAGGCCTCGATCATGTTGCGCATCGGCTTGTTGTCTTCAAGGATCCAAGACAGCTCGGCCCGGGTGGTGCCGCGGGCCGTGTGATAGTCGCGCACGCGGGCGATGGTGGACATGCCCAGCGCCGCGCCCAGCGCCGTCCCGTGATACTAGCGCCTGAGCCCCATCAGCGGGATGCGCACTGAGCGGGGTGGTCCGCCGAACAGCCTGGCCGCAAGCTTCGCCCAGCCGAAGGGCAGGAGCCGTCCGTTGAGATCCACGAGCCAGTCGTTGATGTTGGGCAGGCTCACAGCCATGGCAGCTGGCTCGCCGCAATATTCGGCTATGGCGATGTAGTCGCCCGTCACCAGAATGCGGAGATTGTTGCCGAGTGCCGCCATTTCCTCATCGGTCCAGGGCACAAAGCCCCAGTTGTCGGACCAGGCGTCATTGGCGATCGCGACGATGGTGCGCAGCTCCTCCGCGAGCCGCTTCTTGTCGAGAGGGCGGATCACGATGTCGCCGTCGGCGCGCGCCTTGGCGGCGGCTGAGGCCACCCCACGCGGCAAGGCGCCGGTATCGGCGAAGTCGTAGGCGATGAGGTCCTTTGCCTTCCGGAAGCCGAGGGCTTCGAGCTGTGGGGCATAATAGGGTCGGGCATGGCCCATCATCATCGAGGGCGGCGTGTCGAAGCCATGGATGAGCAGGCCTGACTCGTCATTGATCGAGAAGCTGAACGGACCCTGCATCCGGGTTGCGCCGCGCTGCCGGAGCCAGCCGCCCGCCGCTGCAGCGAGTGCCGCCACCACCCCGGCGTCATCCTCGGCCTCGAGGAAACCGAACTGTCCGACGCCATCCTGGTAGCGGGCGCTCCGCAGGGCGCAGAGCTGGGCGGAGATACGACCGACCGGCCTGCCAGCCCGCTCGGCGATGAACAGCTCTGCCTCGGCATGACGAAAATAAGGGTTCTTGCGCTGGTCGAGGTGTTCCTGACGCTCGATGTAGAGCGGCGCCACCCAGTTGGGATCATCGCGGTAGAGGGAGAAGGGCACGTCGAGAAAGGCCTTCAGATCGGCCTTGCCGCGAACCGGGCGGACGCTGACGCTGTTCACCATGAACCCCGCATAATGCCTGACTGGTCTGAACTCAAGCGTGCCGGCATGCTTGACGAGGCGGCATCGAGCGTTTATGCGCCCCGCCATGACCGCGAAGGACCAGTTCCGCCTGCGACGACGAGCGCGTGCCCCGCGCGGCGTTTGCCGCGGCTGAACGTCTCCGGTCTTCCCGTCCGCTCATGATCGCCGGTCATGCGGGCATGGGGTCTGGGGACCCCTCTTTCCTCAAGACCGGAACACGCCCCATGTGCGCAGCCATCGCCTGCCAGGACACGGCCCCTGACGATCACGCGGCCATCGAACATCTGCTTGACCTGAGCTTCGGGTCGGATCGCCGGAGCAAGACTTCGTACCGCCTGCGGGAGGGCAATGTGCCTGCCCCCGGCCTGTCGCTGGTGGTGCGAGACCCCGGCGTGCGGCTGGCCGGAACCGTCAGCTTCTGGCCGCTGGTCATCGGCGCGCGGCAGAGCGCCGCCCTGCTGCTGGGACCCCTGGCCGTTCACCCGGACCGTCAGAATCTGGGCATCGGCATTGAGCTGATGCGGCAGGGGCTCGCCCGCGCGCAGGCGCAGGGCCACCGTCTCGTGCTGCTGGTGGGCGACGAGCCTTACTACGCCAAGGTCGGCTTCCGCAGGATTCCGGACGGCCTCATCAGCCTGCCTGGACCGGTTGATCCGGACCGTTTCCTGTATCTCGAGCTTGCACCGGGTGCGCTGATGGGTGTTGAGGGTCTGGTGCAGGTGCCCGGCTCAGCGGCCCTCGCGGTACCACAGGGCACCGAAGCACAGCAGCAACGCCGCGAGGCTTAGGAGCGTCGCGAAGAGCGGGATGTCCGCCACGGAGATTACCCGGTGGGCGTGGTTGGCGCGCAGGCCGATCCAGCCGGTGCCGCTCATCGGACGTCCGGCATCGACCTTGACGACCTGAGGCTGGCCCTGTTCGAGCCAGTGCACGCCGCCGCCGGTGGCCCGGGCGACGGGATCCAGCACCGCAGCGGTTGCGACCAGGTTCGACATTTCGCGCGCATCGGCGCTTCCCGCAGCCGCCACGGCGATGAGCTTGCCATCGGTGAGCCGGTAGAGGCCGGCCTCCGTGACGGGAAGCGATGCCTCGAACCGACCGGGTGAAATCTCGCGCAGGCTCAGTGTCTCGACCTTGCCCGAGGGCAAGGTCACGTTCACCGGTTCCGCGTCATCGGCCATGGTGCGGCGCTCGATCAGCAGCTTGCCGCCCGACTGGCGCCCGCTCAACGCCTCTTCCTCGAGATCAGGCTCCTTCATGAGCCAGTGGGCGATGCGCCGCAGCAGTTCGGTTTGCGGCCCGCCACCGTCATAGCCGCGTGCCCACAGCCAGCCCTGGTCCGAGAGCAGTTGCGCGACGCGGCCCTTCTCGTGGCGCGAGAGTACCAGAAGCGGCTTGTCGCGCAGGCCGGACATCAGGGTGTCCTCGGGCTTCGCCGAGGTGTCGACGAGCCGGAACCAGCGGCCCCAGTCCGGGTCTTCGCCAGCCGCGCCGGGCAGATCCCGGGTCACGGGATGTTTCCGGCCCTGTCCGGTCAGCCTCGGTTTGAAGGGCCCCTCGAGGACATCGCCCGTCGGTGCGGCCGCGATCACGTCCGAGAGCGGGGTGTAATAGAGGCCATCCTCATCGGCGAGATCGGGCCCGGAAGCGATCAGCACCGCGCCGCCGTCAGCCACATAGCGCGCGATGTTCGCCATGTAGGCGGCGGGCAGAACCGTCTGCCGGCGGTAGCGGTCGAAGATCACGAGGTCGAACTGGTCGAGCTTGTCGACAAACAGTTCGCGGGTCGGAAAGGCGATGAGCGCCAGTTCGCGCGTCGGCGTACCATCCTGCTTCTCAGGGGGGCGCAGAATGGTGAAATGCACAAGATCGACGGAGGGGTCGGCCTTGAGCAGGTTGCGCCAGGTGCGCTCGCCGGGATGGGGTTCGCCTGACACGAGCAGCACGCGCAGCCTGTCGCGCACGCCTTCGATCACGGCAATGGCGCGATTGTTCTGCTGCGAGATTTCGCCGTCGAGCGGTGGCGCGGTGATCTCGATGATGTTCTGTCCGCCATGGCTCACCGGAACGGTGACCTCGACTGTCCTTCCGGGCATCACCTCGGTGACGAGCGGCGCCTCACCGCCAGCGGAGATCGCCACCGAGACAGGCGCGCCGGGTCCGTTGACCTCCTCGACCCGGAAGCTGATGATCTGGTCCTGTCCGACCATGCCGAAGCGCGGCACTTTCTCCAGCGCGATCCGTCTGTCCTTCTCTGCGCGCGAGCCGGTGATGAGCCCATGCACCGGCCCGCCGATGTCACTCTGGGCAGCCTCGGGAGGCGCATCGTGAATCTGGCCATCGGTGATCATCACCGCGCCTGCAAAACGCTCCGGTGGAATGTCGGCGAGGGCGGCGTTGAGGGTGGCGAAGCTGCGGGTTCCGTCTTCGCCGTCATTGAGGCCCGAGGTCACCTCGACCTCACGCAATTCAGTGCCTGGGAGACGCGCCACGGCGCTGCGCAGGGCTTGCGCGGCCGCATCGGTGCGTGCCCGCCGCTCCTCGCTCTGCTGGCTGAGCGACCGGTCGACAACAGCCACGGCAATGTCGCTCAGCGTCTCGCGCTGTTCCGTCCGGATGACGGGGTTGGCGAGTGCCGCCACCAGCAGTGCGAGCGCCAGTGCCCGCAGTGCCGTGCCCCGCGCGCGGGCAATGCCGAGGAGCACAACGAGGCCCAGTCCCGCCAGAGCCAGCAGGGCAATCACCGGCCACGGCAGCAAAGGTGCGAGCGACAAGCTCCAGCCGATCATTGGCCGAGCCTTTCCAGAAGTGCGGGCACATGTACCTGATCGGCCTTGTAGTTGCCGGTCAGTGCATACATCACGATGTTGATGCCGGTGCGGAAAGCCAGTTCGCGCTGGCGTTCGGGGCCGGGAATCACGGCATAGAGCGGCGTCCCCATCTCATCCAGCGCCCAGGCGGCGGCATAGTCGTTGGAGCCGATGATGATGCCGCTGACGCCATCGGTATTGCCGGAGCCCGCGCCCGCCGCGTCGCTGGATTCGACCCACAGCTGGCCGCCATCATAGCGTCCGGGGAACCGGTCGAGGAGATAGAAGCTGCGCGTCAGCACATGCGACGGCGGCACAGGTTCGAGTGCCGGAATGTCGAGCTTGGCGAGAATGCGGCGCAGCGCATCGCTCGATGCGGTGGCCCCGCCGGTGAGCGCATCGGTTCCCGCGCCGTCCTCGCGCAGGTCGAAGAAGATGGTGCCACCGCCCTTCATGTAGGCGTCCATGCGCGCCAGCGCGGCATCGGAAGGGACTGTCGCGTCGGGGCGGACCGGCCAATAGAGCAGCGGGAAGAACACGAGCTCATCGCGCTCGATGTGGACGCCCGTGGGCGGGCCCGCCTCGACCGAGGTGCGGTCGCGCAGGGTTTCGGTAAGGCCCCGCAGGCCCTCCTCGCTGATCCGGTCGGTCTCGGCATCGCCGGTGATGACATAGGCGAGCCTGGTTTCGAGCGCATTTTCTAACGCGAAGTCTGCGGCATCTTCGGCTCGTGCCGGATCGTGTTGAGAGGCTGCGGCGGCCAGCAGTGCCAGCAGTCCCAGTGCGGCGCGGCGCTGCCGGTTGAAGCCGAGGCGGCCTGCGCCGCCGCTCATCAGCAGAACCGCGAGGCCGTCGGCCAGAAACAGCAGCATGGCCAGCGCGAAGGCATAGGGCGCGAGTGCGAGCGCCGGGCGCGGTGTCAGGCC
Organism: Hyphomicrobiaceae bacterium; assembly: GCA_900298995.1. GTDB lineage: Bacteria > Pseudomonadota > Alphaproteobacteria > Rhizobiales > Aestuariivirgaceae > Aestuariivirga. Next base: position 47,764 of record OMIC01000042.1, read on the forward strand.
GGTGACCGTCACGCCGGCGGGCAACCCCGCGATTGCGGTGAGGCGGTCGCCGCTTCGCGTGATGTTGAGCGCGCGTTCCTGTTCACCACGGCGGTAGAGCCCGGGTGGCGTGGCCGCCGAGGCCCTGGCCTTGTCGATTGCTGCGGCCGGTATGGGCTGGATCTCGGCGGCCGGGGCCACCAGTTCGCCCGCGCCGTTCAGCATGCGGTAGGGCGCAAAGGCCTGGGCGTCCGGCGCGCTCGCGGCCGCGACACCGCCGCCGGCCGCCGGGGCGAGGTCGAGCACGCGGCGCAGCATTTCCACAAACAGGCCGGAGACGGGAAGGTTCGACCAGTCGGCATTGGCGGTCACATGAAACAGCACGATGCGCCCCTTGCCCTGCCGGCTGGCGGTCACCAGCGGAGTTCCGTCGGCGAGGCTCGCCCATACCTTGTCGGGCAGGTCGCTGTCGGGTTCGGCCAGCACCTGGCGGGAGACGCTGACGCCGGAGTCGACAGCGAGGCCAGCGAAGGGGCTGGTCGCGGGGAAGGGCTGGAGCGATTGAGGCGTCTCCCAGCTGAGCGCGCTGCCCAGCGCCCGTCCGCCTTCGCGCAGACGCGCGGGAATGAGACCATCCTGCGCCCCGGAGAGCCGGGGCCCGGCGAAGCGCAGCAGCACGCCCCCCTTGTCGACCCATGCCGCCACCATCGCCTGCTGATCGGCCGGCAGGACGCCGATGTCGGCCAGCACCAGCATCGACAGGCCCTGATCGAGCAGGCTCTTGAGCGCGGCGCTGTCGGCGGGTGCTGCCGTGTCGGCGAAGGGGTCAAGAGCGCGCGAGACATAGTAGAGCGGAGCGAGGAGCGGCTGGGCGGTTTCGGCAGCGGCGCCCGACATCAGGCCAACCGTTTTCCGGCGCCAGCGGTCATCGACCAGGAAGGTGGCGGCCGCATGCGGCTGGCCATTGATCACGATGCGTCCGGTCTCGTTGCGCAACTCGATGGGAAGCTCGATCCTGCCCTTGGCCAGCGTTGTGCCCGGCGGAAGACGCAGTGTCGCTTCGCCCAGGCTCCGGCCATTGCCGGCGCGCGCCGTGACCTCGACGCTGCGCTCCGCACCGCTCGTGGCGCCGATCACGCTGAGGTTGATTGCACCACCCTCGAAGTCAGGCGTTCCGAGTGCGAGCGGCAGGGCGGAGGCCTCCGGCACCAGCACCTCCACCTGTGCGCCGCCGGTGCCAAGAGCGACCAGGCCCGCGGCGAAGCTGGCAGCCTTCCCGTCATCGAGCCCGTCCGACAGCCATACAACACGCAAGACCGGTTCAGTGGCGAATGCGGTCCGCAGCCGGTCAAGCAGGGCCATGCGGTCGGGATCGAGGGCCTGCGGCGTGAGCGCGGCGGCGCGGGTCTTCACATCTGCCGCAGCGGCGGGCGCGAGGTCCGGCGGACGCACCGCAGGGGTGCTCGTTGCCAGCGTCACGGGTGCGCCGGAGAGCGCGGCGGCATCGAGGATCTGCGTCATGATGGACTGGCGTTGTGCCCAGTCGGGTGCCGCCGCCCAGCCGTCGTCGGCGATGAGCAGCAGCGGAGTGCGCGTCGGCGCGGCCACCTGTCTGGGTGCGTAGAAGGGCTGCGACACGCCGAGGATGAGGAGCGCTGCCAGGACGAGCCGCAGCAGCAGCAGCCACCACGGCGTCTTGTCCGGCTGCTCCTCGCGGTTGGCGAGCCCCAGCAGCTGGCGGATCGGCGGAAAGCGCACGACTTCGGGGCGCGGCGGCGTGAAGCGCAGAAGCCACCAGATCACCGGCAGCAGCAGGAGCGCTGCAAGTGCCAGCGGCGTGGCGAAGGTAATGGCGCCAGCGAGGGTCACCGCGTGGCCTCTCCGGAAATGAGCGCGTGGAGCGCCAGCAGGGCGGGCGCGGGGGCCTGGTCGGTGCGGTGGACGAGAAAGCTCCAGCCGAGCCGCCGGCACAGCCCGGCGAGATCGGCGCGGTGAGCTGCCAGGCGTTCGGCATAGGCCCCACGCAGGGTCTCGGCGCGTGCGGAGAGGAACGTGACCGGCCCCGTCATGTCGTGGAACTCGGTGCGTCCCTCATAAGGCAGGGTTTCCTCGGCGGGATCCGCGATCTGCACGACGTGGCCCTTCACACCGGCTTCCGCAATCGGCGCGAGGGCCTCGGCGATGGTGGTCACGGGGTCTAGAAAATCGCCGATCAGAACCGCGCTGGCAAAGCGCGGCAGTCGCTGCGGTGCAGGCAGGCCCGCGCCTCCGGCAGCGCCCACCATCCAGTCGGCCAGCCGGACGAGCTGGGCGCGGGCATGGTCGGGCGCGAAGGGCGCACCGAATGCGCCCACACGCTCCTGCGCACGCAGGGCGAGCGATGCCAGGGCGAGCGCCAGCAGCCGGGCACGCTCGAGCTTGCTGACGGGCGCCAGATGCGAGCGGAAGCTCATCGACACGGCGGGCGAGGCCCAGAGCCACAGCGTGTTGGCGGCCTCCCACTCATTCTCGCGGATGAACACGCGGTCCGAGCGCGCGGATTTGTGCCAGTCGATGCGCTGGGTTGAATCGCCGAAGCTGTAAGGGCGGTACTGCCAGAAGGACTCGCCGGGTCCGGCGCGCTTGTGGCCATGCTCGCCGAGGATCACCGTCGCTGCGATGCGTTCGGCTTCCACCAACAGGGGCGGGAGTGCCTGAACCTGCGTCGCGGCACGTCCGGCAAGGGCGAGGGCGCTATCCTGCGGCATGCGCGTCAGCCGATGAGCCGGGCGAGCCGTTCGATGACTCCGCCGATGCTGTGGCCATCGGCGCGGGCCGTGAAATTGAGAGCCATGCGATGACGGAACACCGGCCCCAGCAGTGCCATCACGTCATCGAGGGACGGCGACAGCCGGCCCTGCAGCAGCGCGCGCGCGCGAGCACCCAGCATCAGCGCCTGCGAGGCGCGCGGCGAGGGCCCCCAGGCGACATTGGCGTTGATGAAGGCATCAGCCTCCGGGCCCGGGCGTGCAGCGCGCACCAGCCGCAGGATGGCTTCCGCAACCTGTTCGCCTACGGGGATGAGCCGGGTGAGACGCTGGGCGTTCATCACCTCGGCGGCGCTCAGCACTTCGCCGGCCTCGTCCTCCGCCGCGCCGGTGGTTGCGAACAGCATGCGCCGCTCGGCGTCCAGGGAGGGATAGGGCACGTCGATCTGCAGCAGGAAGCGGTCGAGCTGCGCCTCGGGCAGCGGATAGGTGCCCTCCTGTTCGATCGGATTCTGGGTCGCCAGAACGTGGAACGGGCGGGGCAGGTCATGCCGCAGACCCGCCACCGTGACGTGATGCTCCTGCATGGCCTGCAGCAGGGCGGACTGCGTGCGCGGCGAGGCGCGGTTGATCTCGTCCGCCATCATCAGCTGGCAGAACACGGGGCCGGGCAGGAACCGGAACTCGCGGCGTCCCCTGTCGGACTCCTCCAGCACCTCGGACCCCAGTATGTCGGCTGGCATCAGGTCGGGCGTGAACTGCACGCGCTTTTCGGCAAGGCCGAGCACCCGGCCCAGCGTGGTCGCGAGCTTGGTCTTGGCAAGGCCCGGCGCGCCCACCAGCAGGGCATGCCCGCCGCCGAGAATGGCGATGAGCGCCTGCTCGACCACAATGTCCTGACCGAAGATCACCTTGCCGATGGCGGCTTGTGCCTGCTGCAGCCGCAAGGTGGCGGCCTCGATCTCGGCGATGATGTGTCGGTCGGCTTCGGAGATGCTTGGCATGACGCTCGCTCGTGGGGTGGATCTGCGCGGACTGCGGATTCGACAGCCTGTTTCGGAAAGGAGAATGGCCTAAAAGAGGCGGGCGTGACAGCCCCCCGTCCTGTGTTATGAGCAAACCATGAGCATGGATCACCGGGATGCGGGAAATCCGCTGAAGGGGCTGGCGGCGGCCGGGAAGGCTGGCGGCAAGCCGCCGGTTCATCTGTGGAATCCGCCTTTCTGTGGCGACATCGACATGCGGATCGCGCAGGACGGAACCTGGTTCTACCTGAACTCGCCGATCGGTCGGCAGGCGCTGGTGCAGCTGTTCGCCTCGGTGCTGCGCCGCGAGCCCGATGGCGCCTATTGCCTTGTCACCCCGGTCGAGAGGGTGGGGATCCGGGTCGACGACGCGCCCTTCACCGCGGTGCGCATGCGGATCGAGGGCGCGGGCGAGTCGCAGGTGATCCACTTCGAAACCAATGTCGAGGATGCGGTGACGGCAGGCCCCGGCAACCGCCTGCGCTTTGCAGAGGAACCGGGAACGGGCGGACTCAAGCCCTATGTGCTGGTGCGTTCGGGGCTTGAGGCGCTGGTCACGCGGGCGCTGTTCTATGATCTTGTCGCGGCCGGAACGGTGCACGGCGACTGGTTCGGCGTCTGGTCGTCGGGGGTGTTCTTTCCGATGCAGCGGGCAAGCGACATCGGGGCTCCGGCGTGAGCGCGCGCTTTGACGAGGCCGAGCTGCGCGCCCTGACACCGGGCCGGTTGCATGCAAGCCCGCCGGACCGTCCGCGGCGGAGCGACGACGACCTCAACCCGGATGCTCGGATGATTCCCGAAGGCGAGGTGCCCAAGCCCGCCGCCGTGCTCGTGCCGCTGGTACCCCGGCCCGGGGGCCTCCACATGCTGCTGACCCAGCGCCAGCCGCATCTCACGCGACATGCCGGTCAGGTGGCATTTCCCGGCGGCCGGGTCGATGCCGGAGACGCGGGGGCGGTAGCGGCTGCCCTGCGCGAGACCGAGGAAGAGACCGGCATCACGCGGGACTTCGTGGAGCCGCTGGGCTTTCTCGACACCTATCTCACCAGCACCAATTACCGGGTCATGCCGGTGGTCGGTCTGCTGCGGCCGGGTTTCGTTCTGGCGCCGCAGGAATCCGAGGTGGCAGACATCTTTGAGGTGCCGCTCGCCTTTCTGATGAACCCCGCCCACCACGAGCGCCATGCCCGGGAGTGGCAGGGCCGCCAGCGTCACTACTATGCGATGCCATGGGAAGGGCGGTATATCTGGGGCGCCACAGCCGGCATGATCCGCAACATGTATTCACTTCTGTACGAAACGCCATGACCACGCTGCCCAGCCTTGCCGCCGCCCCGTGGCTCCAGGCGCCCGCGCTCCGCTGCATTCTGGCGGTGATCGCGGCGTGGGGTGGCGAGGTGCGCGTGGCAGGCGGCGCGGTGCGCAATGCGCTGATGGGCGAGGCGGTGACCGAGGTCGATCTCGCCACAACCCTGTCGCCCGCACAGGTCATCGCGGCCTGCACGGCTGCGGGTCTCGGCGTGCATCCCACTGGCATTGACCATGGCACGGTGACCGTGGTGGCCGATCATCATCCCTATGAAGTCACGACGCTGCGCCATGACGTGGAAACCGACGGTCGCCGCGCGGTGGTGAGGTTCACCGATGACTGGCAGGCTGACGCGCTGCGCCGCGACTTCACCATGAACGCGCTCTATTGCGACGCCGCAGGCAAGGTCTATGACTATGCTGACGGCTTTGCCGACATTCAGCGACGCCGCGTGGCCTTTGTCGGAAGCCCTGCCCAGCGCATCGCCGAGGACTATCTCCGCATTCTGCGTTTCTTCCGCTTTCATGCCCGCTATGGCGCGGGCGCGCCCGATGCGGCGGGGCTGGAAGCCTGCGTCGAGGCCGCCCCGCGCCTCGACGGCCTGTCGGCCGAGCGCATCAGACAGGAGATGTTCAAGCTGATGGCCGCGTCCGGCGCCATACCGACACTGCGGCTGATGGCCGGGGCCGGCATCCTCGGTCATCTTCTTCCGTATGCGGAGGACTGGGATGTCCTGGCGCGCCTGCCTCCCGATCCGGTTCTGCGGCTTGCGGTTCTGGCGCGCGATCCGCTGGCCATGAAAGACCGCTGGCGGCTCTCGAATCTCGAGGCGAGGCGGCTGGAGGACATCGTCTGCCTGACAGCGCCACGGCCCGGGCTTCGGCCGCATGAACAGCGAGTCATTCTTCACCAGATGGGTCCGCAGGCCTGGAGCGATCTGGTCCGGATCGGCTGGGCGAGGTCCGGGGCGGCAGCCGATGATCCCGCCTGGCAGGATCTCCTCGGCCTTCCCGATCGCTGGCAGGCGCCGGAGTTTCCGGTCTCGGGCCGCGACCTGCTGGCGCTGGGCATGGCCCCCGGGCCCGGCATCGGCGAAGCGCTGCGGCGGCTTGAGGACTGGTGGATGGCCTCGGACTTCGTGCCGGGGCGGCAGGAGCTTCTCGACAGACTGAAATGATGGAGGACCGCATGGCTGAGATTCTGGTGATGAAGACCAAAGGCAAGAAGGCGCCGGCGGTGGAAAAGGGAAAGCCCGACAAGAAGAAGCTGGTCGCGGGCAAGTACCGCACGCGCACCTGGAACCACTTTACCGGCGAGAAAGACCGTCTCTATTGCGGCATCTGGGAATCGACGCCCGGCAAGGTCCGCGTCGACTACAAGGAGTGGGAGTTCTGTCATTTCATGGCCGGCAAGGCGGTGCTGACCAATGACAAGGGCAAGTCCTGGACGCTGCGGAAGGGCGATGCCTTCATCATCCCGGCCGGTTTCAAGGGCACATGGGAGACGGTGAAACCCGTGCGCAAGCACTATGTCATTCTCCTGCCTGAGACGAAGCCTGCGGCAAAGGCGAGGAAAGCGTCACGATGAAGTCGGTCCTTGTCACCGGCTCGGCGCGGCGCATCGGGCGTCAGCTGGCGCTCGATCTCGCGCAGGACGGCTGGGACGTCGCAGTTCACTGCAACACCTCGCTCGCCGAGGCCGAGGAGGTTGCGGGCCTGATCCGCCGCATCGGGCAGCGGGCGGCGGTGGTGCGCGGCGACCTCTCCTCCCCTGACGTGCCCGACCGGCTGATTACCGAGGCCTCGGCCGCACTGGGCGGCCTCACCTGCCTCATCAACAATGCATCGCTCTTCGAACCGGATGAGGTGGGCAGTATCACCCGGCAGAGTTGGGCCGAGCACATCGACACCAATCTGCGCGCGCCGATCTTTCTCTCGCAGGCCTTCGCGCGGCAGTTGCCGCCGGGCCATGAGGGCAACATCATCTCGATCATCGACCAGCGCGTCTGGAAGCTGAACCCCAAGTTCTTTTCCTACACCACCTCCAAGTCCGGGCTGTGGACGGCGACCCGCACGCTTGCGCAGGCGCTGGCGCCCATGATCCGGGTCAATGCGATCGGGCCCGGCCCGGCGCTTCCGTCGGCGCGCATGGACATGGCCGAGTTCGAAAAGCAGTCGGCCCTGACGCTTCTGGGCCGCGGCACGTCGCCCGGAGAGATTTCCGCCGCCGTCAAATTCATATTGTCGCAGCCGTCGCTGACCGGGCAGATGATCGCCCTCGACGGCGGCCAGCATCTGGTCTGGCAGACGCCGGACGTCACTGAGGTGAACGAATGAAGAAGCCGATGATCAGCCATCATGTCGCCAATGCCGCGGCAGGCCTGCGCCACGTCTTCGTGCGCGATCTGGAACTCCAGGCGCTCATCGGCATTCACGAGCATGAAAAGCACGAGCCGCAGCGCATCATCGTGAACATCGACCTGTCGGTGAAGGAAGAGGCGGGCCCCCAGTCCGACGACATCAGCCATGTCGTCTCCTACGAGATTGTGGTGCGCAAGGTGGAGGCGATCATCGCCGAGGGCCATATCAATCTCGTCGAGACGCTGTGCGAGAAGATCGCTGCCGCCTGCCTGCGCGACAAGCGCGTGATGGCGGCGCGGGTGCGGGTCGAGAAGCCAGACATCATCGCCAATGCGCGCAGCGTCGGCGTCGAGATCGAGCGGCAGCGATAGCCGGATGGCGGCACTGGCAATGGCAGGCTGGCAATGAGCGGTGACGAGGAAGCCGGCGCCGGGCTCGGAGCCAGCGTCATCCGTGATGCCGTGACGCGGCTTCCTGGCAAGCCTGGCGTCTACCGGATGTACGACGCCAGGGGCGACGTGATCTATGTCGGCAAGGCGCGCAATCTCCGGAACCGGGTATCAAACTACGTCCGTCCGTCCGGACATTCGGCGCGCATCGCCACGATGATCGCGTTGACCGCCGCGATGGAGTTCGTGACCACTGCGACCGAGGCCGAGGCGCTGCTGCTCGAGGCAAACCTCATCAAGACGCTGAAGCCGCGCTTCAATGTCATCCTGCGCGACGACAAGTCGTTTCCCTACATTCTCATTGCCCGCGACCATCCCGTGGCACAGCTCGCCAAGCACCGTGGGGCGCGCAGCCGCAAGGGCAGCTATTACGGACCCTTCGCCTCGGCGGGCGCGGTGAACCGCGCCATCAACACCCTGCAGAAGGCGTTCCTGCTGCGCACCTGCACCGACAGCGTCTATGCCAACCGCACGCGGCCCTGCCTGCTGTATCAGATCAAGCGCTGCGCCGCGCCCTGCGTGAACTACATTCCGCCCGAGGCCTATGAGGAACTGGCGCAGGAGGCCGAGGCCTTTCTTGCCGGCAAGAGTCAG
>OMIC01000043.1 GCA_900298995.1 Hyphomicrobiaceae bacterium
CCGAACTGATCCAGGGGTTTGTCGTCGCCATGGGTCTCGAGACCACCGAGGAAGAGCTGATGCACACGGTCTTCCCGCATCCGACCCTCTCGGAGATGATGCATGAGAGCGTGCTCGACGCGTACGGACGGGTCATTCATATGTGACCCGGCCGGTAAGGGCTTGATGTGCTGCGGTGCACAATCTAAGCTTGCCACGACAAATCCCTACGACAGGTTCCAACAAGATGGTCACCCTTCTCGACAGCAAGGCCAAGCCCCGCCACCCGGAAAAGGCGCATCGGCCCGATACGCCGGTTCTGAAGAAGCCGGACTGGATACGGGTCAAGGCGCCGGATTCGGCCGTCTACGCGGAAACGCAGAAGATCGTGCGGGCCAACAAGCTCGTCACCGTATGCGAGGAAGCGGGCTGTCCGAATATCGGAGAGTGCTGGTCGAAAAAGCACGCGACCTTCATGATCATGGGCGATACCTGTACGCGCGCCTGTGCATTCTGCAACGTGAAGACAGGCATTCCCGAAGCGCTGATGGGAGATGAGCCCGAGAAGGTTGCCGATGCCGTGGCCCGCATGGGGCTCGAACACGCGGTGATCACCTCGGTTGATCGTGATGACCTTCCGGATGGTGGCGCCCGGCACTTCGCTCGCACCATCCTCGCCATACGCTCCGCCTCACCTCGCACCACCATCGAAGTGCTGACGCCCGACTTCCTGAAAAAGGACGGCGCGCTGGAAACAGTGGTGGCGGCGAAGCCAGATGTTTTCAATCATAATCTCGAAACGGTTCCCGCGCTCTATCTTCGCATCAGGCCAGGCGCGCGCTACTTCCACTCCTTGAGATTGCTGCAGCGGGTGAAGGAACTGGATCCTGCCATGCTCACCAAATCCGGGATCATGGTTGGACTTGGAGAGAGCCGGGAGCAGGTCATGCAGGTGATGGATGACATGCGTTCCGCCAACATTGATTTCATCACCATCGGTCAGTATCTGCAGCCGACACGCAAGCACGCCGCAATCGACCGGTTCGTGACCCCAGATGAATTCAAGGGCTATGAGACCATCGCCTATGCGAAGGGATTTCTCATGGTAGCATCGACACCGCTGACTCGCTCATCTCATCATGCGGGAGAGGATTTTGCGCAGCTGCGTGCGGCACGCGCTGGAACAGCTACAGCAACATGACTAGCTTCAATGTAACGCGCAGCGTCCCCTATTCAGCAGAACAGGTCTTCGCGATTGCGAGGGATGTGAAACACTACCGGGATTTCCTGCCGCTGGTGAAGCGCTCCATCGTCAGCAACTTCGTCACCCATGAAGATGGCCGGGAGACATTCGACGGTGAACTGATGATCAGGTATGCCAAGCTGGGTGTCGAGGAAATCATGACGAGCCATGTCACGGTTGATCCCAGCGCCCTGACGGTCCGCGCCGTGTCCGACAAGGGGCCGGTGAAACACCTGGTCTCCGAATGGAAGATCGTGCCGGCCGGGGAGGGACGCTGTGACATCAATTTCTCGCTCGACTACCAGCTCAAGAGCCGCACGATGCAATTCCTGCTGTCAGGCATGTTCGACCTTGCTGTCCGCAAGATCATGACGGCTTTCGAAGACCGCGCGCGAGACCTTTACGGGCCTGCAAGCTCATAGATCATCGCCACAGCCTCCTCGACCGTCTGCATCCGCACCTCGTTGCGGCCGATGTCACCGAGCGACAGACTACGGGTGATCGGCGCCATGTTCCGTCTGAGAGCTGCGAGATGAACGAGGCCGATTGGTTTCGACACCGTCCCACCGCCCGGACCCGCAACACCCGTCACGGCAACGGATATGCTGGCTGCGCTGTTGGCGAGCGCGCCCTCCGCCATTGCCAGCGCCACTTCGCCGCTGACCGCGCCATGGGTCGATATGAGTTCCGCCGGCACGCCCAGCAGACGTGTCTTGGCACTGTTCGAATATGTCACGAAACCGCTGTCGAAGACGTCCGACGATCCCGGAATGGAAGTCAGCAGGCCTGAAATCAAACCACCCGTACAACTCTCCGCAGTGGCGATCAGAAGTGTCTTGCGGCGACAGAGATCAATCAGCTCGGATGCACGAGCGGACACGGGAGCGGAGAAAATCACGGCAGACGGACCGTGACGGTTGCAAAGGCCATGATACCCTCGCCGCGTCCTATGGCGCCCAGCTTTTCCGTGGTCGTAGCCTTGATGGCGATCCGTCCCGCATCAAGGCGCAGTATTGGAGCAAGAACAGCTTTCATCGCCGCGACGTGCGAAGCAATCCTTGGTGCCTCGGCAAGAAGCGTCAGGTCGGCATGAGCAAGAATGCCACCTTTTGCCTCCAGTAATTCAATGGCGCGGGCAAGAAAGATCCGTGAGGGCGCGCCTTTCCACCGCTGATCACTTGGCGGGAAATGCGTTCCGATGTCACCTTCGCCAATAGCCCCCAGAATGGCATCGGTGAGGGCATGGAGCCCGACATCGGCATCGGAATGGCCGGCCAGCCGCTGCGAGTAAGGGATTGCAACGCCGCAGAGCACGACAGCGTCGCCATGTTCAAATGGATGGATGTCGATGCCCTGGCCGATGCGGATGTCCGGACGGTCGCGCAGCTGGACACTCATCATGTCACGATCAGCCTGCGCAATGTCCTCCGCGGTTGTGAGCTTGCGGTTCTCCGGCCTGCCCGGGATCATGGATACGGGAATGCCAGAGCGTTCGGCAACGGAAGCATCATCTGTCAGGTTTTCGAACCGCTCAGCTTCCGCCCGGCGGTATGCTGCGAGGATATCATCGAACCGGAAGCCCTGCGGCGTTTGCGCCGTCCAGATCCCGGACCGGTCGACCGTGCGGCTCACCACACCGCCCGGTGCGTGTTTCAGCGTTTCCGCGACGGGCATGCCGGGCACCACGGCTGGAAAGCGTTCGAGCCAGTTCATCACATCCGCGATCAGCGATGGCGACACGAAGGGCCGCGCCGCATCGTGGATCAGGACATGAGACGGCTTGTGGCGGGCGACGGCTTCGATGCCAATCCGGCAGGACTCCTGACGGGTAGGGCCTCCAATGACGGGCAGGGCTAGTCCGAGGCCATCCGTCGCCTCGGCAAACAATGCCTCATGACCCTCGCCAATGACCGGTTGAACGTGATCGATGGCAGGATGTTCGAGAAAGGCGCGGCAGGTCCACCAGATAACCGGCCGTCCGCCGATGATCTGGTATTGCTTCGGCCGCTCCCCACCAGCGCGAAGGCCGGATCCACCGGCTACTATCACCGCCGCTACCGTCATGACAAAGCTGTAGCAAGCAGTCACGGAACCCGCAACAAAGCCCCTTGACGCGGTGCAGCATGAGCCTATTCTGCCACGTAATTAGACACACTTTGGTACTGATGAATTTATGGGCATTCTGATCGGTGATATCAAGACCCGGAACCGGGTCTTTCTGGCGCCCATGTCCGGGGTCACCGATGAGCCTTTCCGGCAGACAGCGCACGAGCACGGAGCCGGGCTGGTGGTGAGCGAAATGGTCGCCAGCGAGGAACTGGTGAATGCACGGCCCGACATGATGCGGCGGGCCCTTGGAGCAGACTCGCTCTCACCCTTCGTTATTCAACTCGCCGGTCGCGAGCCACACTGGATGGCGGAGGGCGTCCGCGTGGCCGAGGCCATGGGTGCGGATATCATCGACATCAACATGGGCTGTCCAGCGCGGGAGGTCACAGGCGGCCTGTCGGGATCGGCGCTGATGCGGGATCTCGATCACGCCGAGAGGCTGATCGCCGCCACGGTTGGCGCAGCCAGCGTTCCCGTCACGCTCAAGATGCGGCTCGGCTGGGATCACGGCTCTCTCAACGCTCCCGAACTGGCAAGGCGGGCCCAGGCCCAGGGCGTCGCACTGATCACGGTTCACGGCCGGACACGCTGTCAGTTCTATACCGGCAAGGCGGACTGGAGTGCGATTTCACTGGTTCGCGAGGCCATCAGCATACCTTTGATCGCGAACGGCGATGGCGCATCACTTGCCGATGCGCGCGCCATGCTCTCGGCCTCTGGAGCAGACGGCATCATGATCGGTCGCGGGGCCTATGGCCGGCCTTGGTGGCCCGGCGTCATCGCCGAGGGGCTTGATCCGGGATCCGGGCGAAGCGAACCCTCCCTAGAGGAAGAAGCACAGATCATCGCGCTCCACCATGAGCGCATACTCAACCGCCATGGACATCACAACGGCAACCGCATGGCGCGGAAACACATCGGCTGGACAATCTCCAGGCTGGCAGAGCGAAACTTGCTGTCTTCAGGCGAGGCCGCCGGGTGGCGCGCCCAGATGCTGTGCTGCAATGACAACGACCGCGTGCGCCAGGACCTGCGTTCGCTGTATCTCTGCGTTCAGGAAAGGGCCGCAGCGTGAACCCGCAACTTTCCGGGGACATGTCCCTTGTGAGAGCTGTTGTCGACGCCCTCCCCAATCCTCTGATCGTGATCGATTCAAGCGAGCATATCCAACTCGCCAATGCCGCCGCCGAAAACTATTTCCAGGTGAGCAGCAACATCCTGCTTCGCCACAAGTTGAGCGATGTGGTTCCATTCTCCAGTCCTGTCTTTGGCGCAGTCGCGCAGGCCCGCGCCATATCAGGCGTAGTAAACGAGTATTCGGTTGCAGTCGGCACCCCCCGGCTGGGCGGTGAACGGCTGGTTGATGTTCAGGCCGCTGTCATGGGCGATGAGCAGGGACATGTCATCGTGATGCTCCTCGAACGCTCCATGGCCCTGAAGATCGATCGCCAGCTGACCTCGCGCGGCGCTGCCCGATCCGTTTCGGGTATGGCGAGCATGCTCGCTCATGAGATCAAGAACCCGCTGGCCGGCATTCGTGGTGCAGCCCAGTTGCTGGAACCCGGCCTTGGAACCGAAGACCGCGTCCTCTCACGGCTTATCTGCGAGGAGACAGACCGCATCCGCGACCTCGTCGACCAGATGGAAGTCTTCTCGGACGAACGCCCTGTTGAGAAGCGCCCGGTAAACATTCATGCCGTTCTTGAGCGAGTGAAGCGCCTGGTGACCGCCGGCACACCTCCCGGCGTGAGCGTGAGGGAAGACTATGACCCCTCACTCCCCCCAGTGCATGGCAACAAGGACCAGCTCGTCCAAGTGTTTCTGAATCTTGCCAAGAACGCAACCGAGGCAATCCAGCAGGGCGGAGAGGCTGGAGAGATCCTGCTGACCACGGCATTTCGTCCTGGTATCCGCCTCAGCCTGCCAGGCAGTTCAGAACGCACGACCCTCCCTCTCGAGGTGTGCATTCATGATACGGGCCCAGGAGTTCCTGAAGAACTACGACCGAACATATTCGATCCGTTTGTCACAACGAAACCCGGCGGGAAGGGATTGGGTCTTGCGCTCGTTGCCAAGATCGTGCGCGACCATGGCGGGATCGTCGAGTGTGTTGGCCGCGAAAGAGGCGTCACGTTCCGTGTGCTGCTGCCAATGCTGCGTGGGACTGAAACTCCGCGCGATTTCGAGGGAGATCCGTCAGCATGACAGGCAAGACCGTGCTCATCGCGGATGATGACAGCGCCATTCGCACCGTTCTCAGCCAGGCCCTCAGCCGGGCCGGATATAATGTGCGCTCCACGGCGACGGCAGCAGCCCTGTGGCGTTGGGTGAGCGAAGGGCAGGGCGATGCCGTCGTGACCGATGTGGTTCTTCCTGACGAGAACGCTTTCGACGTCATTCCGCGCATCAAGAAGCTGCGCCCGGCGCTGCCGATCATCGTGATGAGCGCCAAGAATACGATCATGACAGCGATTACGGCTGCTGAACGGGGCGCCTATGATTATCTCCCGAAGCCCTTCGACCTCAATGCGCTCGTTCAGACGGTAGGCCGGGCGCTCGAGCAATCTCAGAGGCCCGCTCCAGTCAAGAGTACCCAAGCTTCCGAAACCCTGCCAATCGTCGGACGATCCCCTGCCATGCAGGATATCTACCGCATCATCGCGAGGCTCACCCAAACTGACCTGACAGTAATGATCGTCGGCGAATCCGGCACTGGAAAAGAGCTGGTCGCCCGGGCACTGCATGACTATGGCCGCCGCCGCAAGGGGCCGTTCGTCGCGATAAACATGGCGGCTATTCCACGCGAACTCATCGAGTCGGAGTTGTTCGGTCATGAAAAGGGAGCGTTCACTGGCGCAACTGCACGCATGGCTGGACGCTTCGAGCAGGCCGAGGGCGGAACGCTGTTTCTGGACGAGATCGGCGACATGCCGCTCGAAGCCCAGACGCGCCTTCTTCGTGTCCTTCAGCAGGGTGAATACACGACGGTTGGCGGCAACACCCCCATACGTACCAATGTGAGGATCATAGCGGCAACCCACCGTGACCTCAGGCAACTCATCAATCAGGGAACATTCCGGGAGGATCTCTTCTACCGCCTGAACGTCGTACCGTTGCGCCTACCACCATTGCGGGAGAGGGCCGAGGATATTCCGGATCTCGTCCGGCACTTTCTGGGTCAGGCAGTCCGTGAGGGACTGCCTCGCAAGGAACTCTCCCCAAGGGCAGTCGAACGTCTGCAGGCCCATCGCTGGCCGGGCAACGTCAGGGAACTCGAGAACCTCCTTCGTCGGCTGGTGGCCATCGAAATCGAGGACATGATCCCCGATTCCGCCATTGAGCGAGAACTGACGTCGGTTCCCAGTTTTTCGCCCCAGACCGGAGCAACGGACCTTTCAGCAGCGGGCCTTACCGAGTACATGGAGAACTACTTGGCCCAGTATTTCACGAGTTTTGGCTCAGGCCTGCCTCCAGCCGGCCTCTATGACCGCCTTCTTGCAGAGATGGAGCCTCCGCTGCTCCGCGCAGTGCTGACCGCGACCGGCGGTAACCAACTTCGAGCTGCCGAACTCCTGGGCATCAACCGTAACACGTTGCGGGTGAAACTCAGGGACAGGAATGTGAAGGTTGTCCGTGGCCTCTCCTGACGCCAACTGTCGCAAATAGGACACATTTACTGTTGATTTCGGGCAACAAGTTCTGCTGAACAGGTGCCATGACTGAACGCGTGCAATCTCGGCTCTTTGACCGGCTTCGCCGGTTCACCGGAATTGCGGGTTTTGTTCTGGTGCTGACGGGGGTTGTTTGCGGTCTGTCGACCTTTGCAATCCTGACGGGGATGACCCCGATTGCGCCAACGCGCGAAAACACACTTCTCCTCGTCATCCTCAACGGCATCCTGCTCCTCATCATGGCGCTCATGGTATTGGGGCAGCTGGCGTTTCTCCTCATCGAGAAACGCCGAGGCACCCCGGGCGCATCCCTCCACATCCGACTGGTCCTGCTGTTCAGCATCATCGCGGTCGTACCGGCCATCGTGGTTGCCGTCTTTGCTTCCTTTACGCTGAGCCGGGGCCTCGACGCCTGGTTCTCGCAGCGCACCCGGGCCATCGTCGATTCGGCGACCTATGTTGCGCAGGCTTACGTGAATGATCACGCCGAGGCTGTCCGCAATGATGTAGTCCAGATCTCGAATGATCTCTCACAACAGAAAGATCTGTTCGAAAACGACAAGCAGACATTTTTCAGGCGTCTGGCCCGCCATGCCGCGTTGCGGGGACTACCGGGAGCCTTCATTTTCGACCCTACCCAGCAGGCGAATGGCCAGCAGGAATTTCAGGCTCGTTTTGTTGCCCAGGACGATATCAAGTTCTTTCCACCCAGTGCCGACGCGATCGCTAAGGCCGACAAGGGGGAGTTGGTTGTCATGCCGCCGGGCGTGGGGGGTAACGTCGTCCGCGGTCTGATCAAACTTCAGAATTTTCCAAACAGTTACCTGATGGTCTACCGGGTCATCAACAAGTCTGTCATCAGCCTGCTCGAAAAGACCCGCGAAGCCAAGAACGAGTACGACACGCTGATGTCGCAGCGGCTCGGCGTTCAGGTCACCTTTGCCATGGTCTATGCCCTGGTCGGAATGGTCTTCCTGCTTGCAGCGATCTGGGTCGGCTTGTGGTTTTCCGACAAACTGGTCGCTCCTGTGGTGCGTCTGCTCGATGCCGCCCGGCGGGTCTCGGGTGGAGAACTCGATGCCAAAGTCACAGTCATCGAAGGCCCCGACGACCTCCAGACACTTTCTCGAACCTTCAACGTGATGACGGACCACCTCAAACAGCAGAGGGACGATCTCGTCGCCGCGAGCGACTCCATCGACGCACGACGGAGGTTTACCGAGGCGATGCTGGCCGGCGTGAGCGCCGGAGTGATCGGCATCGACCCGACGGGGCGCGTCTCGCTCGTCAATCGGTCCGCCTTGACGCTCCTGGGCAGGGTCGAATCCGAACTGATCGCACAACCGGCCGAACTGGTCCTTTCCGCCTTTCTCCCGATCTTCGAGCAGGCGCTGACGAGGCCATCGGGATTTGCAGAAGGTCAGGTCGACATTGACCGCAAGGGCGACAGCAGAAGCCTGTTCGCCAGGGTGACGACCGAGAGTTCCGAGGATGCAGCCCATGGTCATGTCCTGACTTTTGACGACATCACCGATCTTGTCTCGGCTCAGCGCAACTCGGCCTGGGCAGATATCGCACGACGCATCGCGCACGAAATCAAGAATCCGCTGACCCCGATCCAACTCTCGGCCGAACGCCTAAAGCGAAAGTATGGCTCCCAGATCCAGTCTGACCGGCAGGTTTTTGACCAGTGCACCGATACGATCATCCGACAGGTTGGAGATATCGGCCGCATGGTCGATGAGTTCTCCTCCTTTGCACGGATGCCAAAGGCGGTTCCGGAACCCCAGGAACTGGCTTCGATCGTGCGGGAAGCTACCGTGTTGCAACGTGTTGCTTCCTCGGACATCGACATCGAGCTCGATGTACGGAACGGCGAGTTCGTCTTCCCCTTTGATCGCAGGCTTATCACACAGGCGATCACAAATCTGGTCAAGAATGCGCGTGAGTCGATCGAAACCCGTTTGCAGCAGACGCCGGAACCGCGTGGCCACATCAGCGTCGAGGCAGGAATGGACTCGGAACAACCCTACATCCGGGTCACCGACAATGGCATTGGCCTGCCGCGCGAGAACCGGCACCGCCTGGCGGAGCCCTACATGACAACGCGAGAGAAGGGCACCGGGCTTGGCCTGGCCATTGTAAAACGCATCATGGAGGAACATGGCGGGCGACTGATCCTCGAGGATGCACCGGCAGCCGCCGACGGCATACAGGGTGCTCGGGTGACTTTGCTCTTCGGAAAGCTGGTGACCCAGACAGATGCCGCCGAATGAGAGATTGGAAAAGCTGAATGGCCGCAGATATCCTGATCATCGATGACGAGGCCGACATCCGCGGACTCATAGCCGGAATCCTCGAGGACGAAGGTTACGAGACGCGTCTCGCGCACAATTCCGATGCAGCCTTGGCCGAAGTGGCGCAGCGGCGGCCATCATTGATCATTCTCGACATCTGGTTGATCGGATCTCGCCTCGACGGTCTGGACCTTCTGAACATCATCAAGGAAAAGCATCCCGAGGTCCCCGTGATCATTATTTCGGGGCATGGCAACATAGAAACCGCTGTCGCGGCCATCAAGCGCGGGGCCTATGAATACATCGAAAAGCCCTTCAAGGCCGACCGGCTCCTGCTGGTGGTGGGGCGTGCCCTCGAGACTTCGCGCCTCAGGCGCGAGAACGAGGAACTGAAGGAGAAGTCGGGAACTGATACGGAACTGCTTGGTTCCTCAGCGGCCATGCGTCAGTTGCGGACACTTTTGAAGAAGATCGCGCCTTCCAACAGTCGCGTTCTCATCGCCGGGCCCATGGGCGCAGGCAAGGAACTCGCGGCGCGAAGCCTGCACGCCATGTCGCTGCGCGCCTCGGGCCCGTTCGTCACGCTGAGCGCCGCCGCGATGGCGCCCGAACGCATGGAAGAGGAACTCTTCGGGGTCGAGGATGGCAGTGGCGCGACCCGGAGGGTAGGAGCGCTCGAGGAGGCCCATGGAGGCACCCTCTACATCGATGAACTTGCCGACATGCCGCTTGAAACCCAGGGCAAGGTCTTGCGTGTTCTGGTGGATCAGACCTTCCAGCGTGTGGGCGGAGCCAAGAAGGTCAAGGTCGACATCAGGGTGGTCTCATCGACCAGCCGCGACCTCACTGGCCTGATATCGCTGGGACGATTCCGCGAGGACTTGTATCATCGTCTGAGCGTTGTTCCGGTTCAGGTACCGGGCCTTGCAGAGCGACGTGAGGACATTCCGGAACTCATTTCCCACTTCACCCGCAGCTACTCAAACTCATCCGGGCAGCCTGCCCGGCGATTTGCTGAGGATGCCGTGGCCGTCCTCCAGACGCGCGAATGGGCGGGAAATGTCCGCGAGCTCCGGAACAATGTCGAGCGCATCCTGATCCTCGCCAGTGGGGATGCCAACACAGAAATCACTGCTTCCATGCTCCCGGGGGACACCGGTGGGGCCGGGACCGCATCCGTCAGCCTCGGGATTGAGCATCTGCTGGTTCATCCCCTTAGAGAAGCTCGGGAAGCCTTCGAGCGGGACTATATCACTGCCCAGCTGAGCCGCTTTGGCGGCAACATCTCGCGGACGGCGCAATTCATCGGGATGGAAAGATCTGCCCTTCACAGGAAGATCAAGCTCCTGGGACTGGCTGGCCGCCATGATGACGACACGGAGCTGTGAAATGGAATTGCCAAATCGTCTGTGCTAGACAACGAGCCGGAACGGCCCAAGAACAAAAAGAGAAGAGCAAATGGCCCAAGAAAAACAACAGAACCTGCAGGATACGTTTCTCAACCACGTCCGCAAGCAGAAGATTCCCGTGACGGTTTTCCTCGTGAATGGCGTCAAATTGCAGGGCGTCATCACCTGGTTTGACAATTTCTGTGTCCTGCTGCGGCGTGATGGCATGTCCCAGCTCGTCTACAAGCATGCCATTTCAACCATCATGCCGGGCGGTCCGATCAGTCTGTTCGATGAAGAGCAGGCCGGAGGTTGAAGAAGGCCGACAAGACCGGCCGGGGCGGCGGCGTCGACTTTCAGATTGAAGGGCAGGCCGCGACGCGCGCCCTGGTCCTCCACGTCGACCGCCGGGACAGGAACGCGCCACAGTCCAGCAATCGCGCCGTGGCAGCCCGCCTTGAGGAGGCGGTTGGCCTTGCGCGGGCTATTGACCTCGACATTCTGGGGGCCATCATCGCACCGATCGTCGCTCCCCGGCCAGCAACGCTTCTGGGCTAAGGAAAAGTCGACGAGATCGTAGCACAGGTAAACGACGCCGACGCAGAGCTGGTCGTGGTCAACGCGCAACTCTCGCCAGTCCAGCAGCGAAACCTCGAGAAAGCCTGGGGGGCGAAGGTACTCGATCGGACCGGTCTCATTCTGGAAATATTCGGGCGCCGCGCTTCGACCCGCGAGGGCACGCTCCAGGTCGAACTGGCTCACCTCCAATATCAGAAAAGCCGCCTCGTGCGCTCCTGGACGCATCTCGAACGGCAGCGGGGTGGTTTCGGATTTCTCGGTGGGCCAGGTGAAAGCCAGCTCGAGGCCGACCGCCGCCTGATCCAGGAACGCATCAGTCGGATCGAGAAGCAGCTCGAGAGCGTGGTCAAGACACGCGCGCTTCACCGCAAGGGCAGGGCGCGGGTTCCCTATCCCGTCGTGGCTCTGGTTGGCTACACCAATGCAGGCAAATCCACACTCTTCAACCGGCTGAGCGGGGCAGACGTCCTGGCGAAGGATCTACTGTTCGCCACCCTTGATCCCACGATGCGCGTGATCGAGCTTCCACATGGACGCAAGGTGATCCTCTCCGACACGGTGGGGTTCATCTCTGATCTTCCGACATCTCTCATTGCTGCCTTCCGTGCAACCCTTGAGGAGGTGCTCTCGGCCGATCTGATCCTGCATGTTCGGGATGTCTCGCACGAAGACACGGATGCCCAGGCGGAGGATGTCACCCACGTCCTCGAGGAGCTGGGAGTCGATGAATTGCGCCGGTCGAAGATGATCGAGGTGTGGAACAAGCTCGATCTCCTGACGGCGGAGGAGCGCGCCGCCCGCACCCTATTGGCGCAGCGAAGGCCAGGCTGCATGCTGGTGTCCGCGGTGACAGGCGAAGGGCTGAGACCGCTCCTTGAATTGATCGAGGGGCGGCTGGCCGCGCAGGACAATCTCTTCGAGGTGATCCTCCAGCCCGATGACGGGGCCGGCCAGGCGTGGCTGCACGAGCGCGGAGAAGTCCTGAGCAGAAAGAACTTTCAGGACGGGCGTCTGCTCATGAAGGTCCGGCTCACCGCTGACAAGGCGGGGCAGGCGCAGAGCCGCTTCGGCGCCGCGCTCAGGCCGCTCGGGAACCAGAAGCGCGCCGCAGAGTAAGTTACTTCCCGAGGCTTTTGGCTTCGTCCCAGAGACTGTCCATATCTTCGAGCGTTGAGTCCGCTGGCGCCCGTCCGGCTTCGGCGAGCCGGGCTTCAATGTGAGCAAATCGGCGCTCGAACTTGGCATTTGCCGAACGCAGGGCCGCCTCGGGGTCTATTCCCATGTGCCTCGCCACATTTGCGACAGCGAACAGGAGATCGCCCATCTCCTCTGCCTTCTTGTTTTCAGGAGCAGACCGCAATTCGTCTATCTCCTCGGCGATCTTGTCGTAGACATATTCTACGGTCGGCCAGTCGAAACCGACTTTCGCAGCCTTGGCCTGTAGCTTCAGAGCACGGGTAAGGCCGGGCAGGGCGAGCGGAATGCCGTCGAGAGTACTCCGCTGTGGCTTGTTCTTGCGTTCCTCGGCCTTCCTGTCTTCCCAGAACCCTTTGGCGAGTTCCGCCGAGCGCGCATCGTCATCGCCGAACACATGCGGATGCCGCCGGATCATCTTCGCGGATACTGCGCCAACGACATCGTCGAAGGTGAAACTTTCTTCTTCTTCCGCCATTTGCGAATGGTAGACGGCCTGGAGCAGCAGATCACCGAGTTCCTCGCACAAGTCCTCCCGAGAGCCGTTCGCTATGGCATCAGCCACCTCATAGGCTTCCTCGATGGTATAGGGCGCGATGGTCGCAAAGGACTGCTCCAGATCCCAGGGGCAACCCGTCTCCGGCGTCCGCAGCGCCTTCATGATGGCACGCAGTGTTTCGATCTTGCGCGGGTTCATGTCTGCAGGGTTCTGGCTCATGGAAAGGTCCGTAGCGGAATTCAGCCAGTAAGACCACTGACCCTGAAAGCCGCATAATATATATTATGGAATATGCGAGCTCTCTCTAAAGTGCTGTTGTTTGACGCTGAAACAGCAACTTCAATTGATATTCTCGCGCTTCACTCCAACGGCTCTTGCTTGGGCCAGGATTTCGGCGTGCAGACCGTTACCTTTTCCGTGAAGTCCTTGTTCCATTCGGTTCGACGGCATCCAAACCAGTAAGGTGTCTGTTGCTGCCATGGCGTACCGTGAAAACGCGACGCCAGAAGCTGCTGGGCCGGCCTTGAATAGGCCTCGTGGCTACCATGCCAGTTGCATCCATATCGCGTCGTCCGGACCGCCAGAGCGAGCGCCTCAGCGGCTCCATCCTTGCCGTCCGACTTTCGCGCCCAGCTTAAGGCAGCCTCAGACAGCCGTTGAGGCGCCTGCGGCATGCGGCTCAGCGCCCGGATTTCCTTCCAATCGACTGCCTTGACCATGGGATGATGGATCAGCAACAGATCCCGTTTCTCAGCCGATTGGAGTACCAAAGCCGGGTCATAGTATTCGCCAAGCCTGCGTTGGACGTAATCCTTGCCGTATGGGCTACCAAGCGCGAAGTCGGCCTGTTGTCGCAGCGCTGCAAGCTGTCGGTCAGGCTCGAAGGGACACCACCAGTTCCTGTCATTCGGGTTCCAGCCATCCACCTCGGTGAGGTTTTCAGGCTTGATGCTCTCCGACATCCACGGCCCCGGCATGGCCACCAGTATGTTGTGCGGCGGCGCCCTCAGTATGGTTAACAGACGCTGGTGGCGGGGTGAGATGCCAGGGTAATCAGACTTCACATCCTCAGCCAAAGCCTTGATGTCCGGATTCAAGTCCAGATAGCTTTCGAGTTTGGCACCATCCACCTTGCGGACCAGCGCGTAGTCACGCGTCCAGGCTGCCCTAGAGAACAGTGCGCGCTCCCGGCTGTCAAAGCTCTGGTCTGCAGCAAGTTCCCAAAGGGTATTTACGGGAAGGAAATTGAACAGGATGTCGGAGGCCGGGTCAGAACTGAGCCGCACCGCTGCTTTCCATTAGTCTTCGTCTTCGGCGATCAGGCCGAGAAGCGCTGAAAAACGATCCCGATCTATAGATGCGGAATCACCTCCAAATCCATGCAGGAATTCTGGCGTAACCAGTGCGTCCCGAACTTTCCGAGCTCCCGCTACATCACCCTGCCCTGCGAGATATTGGATGAAGGGAAACACCGCGCCCATCGAATAGGCGCGCGAAGTCTTGAACGGGACAGTCTGAAGGGCGGCAATCGCTTCATCGATATCCCCAGCCATTGCGGACAGTCGAACAGCCTGAGACAAGAGAAAGCCAGCAGCAGCTGTTTCGCGCGAAGCTCCGCAGCTTTCGTCTGTTGCTCTTATTGCCGAAATCGCTTCCGACCAGAGAGCGGAGCGGCTTGCCTGATCGGGACGGGCAGCCAGCGCCAACAGCATTTCTCTTGCCGGCCCCGCGATCAGGCGTCCGGCAGGTTCGAGAGCCAGAGCGCGCGATATGTAATCATCCATCCGGGCTTGCCAGCCAGAGCCGATGAGCGACCAGGGCGCCAGCTGATAACGCTGATTGGCTGACTGCCCAGCCATCATCCACAGCGCCATCGGATATCGACGGGAAGCATCCACGAGTGCTTTTGAAATTGTCGCGTTCTCAGGCAGCGCACCATTGAGCCACCAGGTTCCGTCCTTGGCGCGCACACCGACAAAATCGATGTCATAGAGTGCCGTGGCGTATTGGCGCGCCAAATCTCTATTGGCCAGTATCTCGGCAGCGGGTTTGGAGAGAGTGGCAATGTCGGAATCAATGAGCTGAGCCCAGCCTGTCGCCGTGTCCTCCTGATTGGCAATGAAGCCGAGAAGTTCCCGAGTGATTCCATGAACCGATGACAGGGTTGGGTCTGCCAGTATGGCTTCTGCTTCCTGACGCGCCGCGTCGGGCTGCTTTGCATGCGCCAGCAGATTGGCAATGTTGTACCGTGCGGCTGCCCGGTGCGGCGAGGCAGACTCCGCTATCGTCCTGAACAGAACCAAGCCTCTCGCGGGATCGCGGTAAAACGCAATGGACGCATCCTGGTAGGCTCGATCCATGCGTTGCAGGTTGATGTAGGCCGGATCAACATCGAGAGGCGGAGGCAAGGCAGCGCCCCCCTCCTCAGTGCTGCAGGCCTTCAGGACCTGCTCCTGCGCCCGGAGCCATTGCCGGACATAGGGATGATCCTTCCCCAGCGATCCAACGCGCTTCTCGAGAACTGACAGAGGATAGCCGATGCGGCAATTCCAGCTTATGTCGGCAAGGCCCGGGGCCTCGGGCATGATAGTTGCCGTGAGGGACTTCCAGCGATCCTGGAGAACCCATGTGTCGGCATCGGCCGGAGCAGGATCGATCATGGGGTCACCAAGTCCCTGCAGCACCCGCCAGCTCCGGGCACCGAAAGGCTCGGCAGCGTAGCGATCAACGGCGCTGGCAAGG
This sequence comes from Hyphomicrobiaceae bacterium, assembly GCA_900298995.1. Taxonomy (GTDB): domain Bacteria; phylum Pseudomonadota; class Alphaproteobacteria; order Rhizobiales; family Aestuariivirgaceae; genus Aestuariivirga. The sequence goes on from OMIC01000043.1 coordinate 15,702, forward strand.
TTCTGCGGCGTACAAGTGCCTTGGCTCTGCGCCAGTACAGGTCCCGTTACGACCACCAGAGATAAGAACCCGGCCTGTATGGTTTTCAGCATGCTATCCTATCTATTTTCTAAAAACTGAGTTCGAGCCCGTCATAGGCGGGTTCGATTCCTGAGGGCAGTTCACGCACGAGTGTGTCATAATCGAGGTCGACATGCAGGTTGGTCAACACTGCGCGTCGCGGTTTCATCCTGGCAATCCAGTTCAGCGTCTGTGGCAGGCTCCAATGGCTCAGATGAGGTGTTCGCTTGAGAGCGTCAACAATCCAGAGGTCGAGATTGGCAAGCGCTGGCAGACTCGACTCCGGGACACCGGACAGATCCGGCGTGTAAGCCATATCTCCGATACGGAAGCCCAGCGCATCGATGCCCCCGTGCTCCACATGAAAAGGAAGCGCCGAAATACTGCCGCCCAAACCGCTGACGAGCACCGGTTCTCCCGGTCGCATGGCATTGAGATTGAGCGTGGGCGGATAATCGCTTCCCGGCGCCTGATAAAAGCAATAACTGAATCGCGTGGTCAGCATTCGTCCGGTTGCGTCATCGGCCCATACTTCGACACGACGGCCTGACCGAAGGAAGATACCTCTCAGATCATCGATACCGTGGGTGTGATCCGCATGTTCATGCGTATAGAGCACGCCATCCAGATCACCGACACCGGCGCTCAACAACTGCTCTCGAAGATCGGGCGATGTGTCGACAAGCACTCGCGTCTGTCCATGCTGACTCTTCGAAGTGATCAGAACCGAGCAACGCCGACGTCGGTTCCTCGGATTCCCAGGGTCACAGTCGCCCCATTCATTCCCGATCCGGGGTACCCCGCCCGAAGACCCGCAGCCGAGGATTGTCAAGAACCGGTTCATCATCAACCACGAATCCCGCCTGTCCGCTCTGTCTTGCTGAACAAACGGAAGAAATTATCGCTGGTGATCCGCGCCATCTCCTCAACCGGCAATCCGCGAAGTTCTGCCAGCGTAGCCAGGGTCTTCACGACGAAGGCCGGCTCATTTGGTTTTCCCCGGTAAGGGACGGGTGCCAGATAAGGTGCATCCGTCTCCACGAGTATGCGGTCGAGAGGCAAATCGGCGGCTGTTGCACGAATATCAGCAGCCGATTTGTATGTCAGGATTCCAGAGAAAGATACATACCCACCCAGAGCTACGGCGGCTCTGGCCAATCTGGCCTCTGACGTGAAACAATGAAGAAGCGGGAGGAAGGAACCTTTCTCCATTTCTTCCCGCAAGATGGCGATGGTGTCGTCTTCGGCTTCACGACTGTGGATCACGAGTGGAAGACCTGTCTGCCTTGCGGCTGCAATGTGAACCCGGAAACCCCGCGCCTGAGCCTCCCGAGGGCTCAGGTCATAATGATAGTCAAGACCAACCTCCCCAATGCCGATGCATTTCGGATGCTCCGACAGACGGACAAGATCGCTGACCGTGACGTCTGGCTCTTCATGTGCATTGTGAGGGTGCGTGCCAACAGTGCAGAACACGGGAGCGAAGCTTTCGGCTATCTGACAGAGAGCACCGAAACGGGCAACCCTGGACGAAATCGACACCATGAGACCGACGCCGGCTGCCCGGGCACGCGCCACGACATCGGGCAGGTGTTCTTCCATACCCTCGAAATCGAGGTGGCAGTGGCTATCTACGACGAACATTGTTCAACCTGCCGAAGCTTCTTCCTCGACATAGCGCGGAAAGATCGGATGAGGCGGCGGCAGCGCCGTCCCCGAGTGCAGACGACCACTCAGCTGGGCGAAGCTTCGTTGGTTCTCTGGGACCGCCAGCAGATCGAGCAACTGCGCCGCCGAACTTGGCACATAGGGTTGAGCCATAATTCCAATGACCCGCAAGACCTCGGCAGTCACATAGAGAACCGTCTCCATGCGCGCGGGGTCGGTCTTCTTCAGCGCCCAGGGCTCCTGACCAGCGAAATAGCGATTTGCATCTGCCACCACGCGCCAGATTGCATCAAGCGCCCTATTGATGGCGTAGGTGTCGTGGGCGGCGCGGGCTTCTGCATGAATGCCATCTGCAAGCGCGAGGATTTCCATATCCGGGGAAAGAAGCTCGCCTCGCACCGGTACCTTGCCGCCGCAATTCTTCGCAATCATGGACAGCGAGCGTTGCGCAAGGTTGCCAAGGTCATTCGCAAGGTCTGCATTGATGCGGTTCACGATGGCTTCGTGACTGTAGTTCCCATCCTGACCGAAAGGAACCTCCCGCAGGAAGAAATAGCGGGTCTGGTCGACCCCATAGGTCCGAACAAGATCGGCCGGTGCAACCACATTCCCGACGGACTTTGACATCTTCTCGCCCCGGCTGAACAGGAAGCCATGAACCACGATCTGATCGGGTACCGGGAGGCCTGCCGACAGCAGGAAGGCTGGCCAGTAGATGGCGTGAAAGCGCGTGATATCCTTGCCTATTACATGCGCGCTTGCTGGCCAGAAGGCAGCGCGCGGGGCATGTGGATCGGGGAACCCCGTGGCTGATAGATAGTTCGTGAGGGCATCAACCCATACATACATCACGTGCCGTGGGTCGTCCGGAACCGGAATGCCCCAATCGAAGGTCGTGCGCGAAACCGACAGATCATTCAGCCCGCGCTTGACGAACGCAACAATCTCGTTGCGATAGTGCTCCGGCGTCACGAAATCAGGACGCTTCTCATAGAGTTCCAGCAGCTTGTCGGCATAGGCGGACAACCTGAAGAAGTAGCTCTCTTCCTCGACCCACTCGACCGGCGTCCCGGTTTTCAACGCGTAGCGCTTGCCATCTCGCAACTCGATCTCGTCTTCGCCATAGTAAGCTTCATCCCGGACAGAGTACCAGCCGGAGTATTTCGAGAGGTAGATATCGCCATTGGCGGTCATGCGCCGCCAGACCTCCTGAACGGACAGCCTGTGGCGCTCAGAGGTCGTGCGCAGAATGTCGTCGGCCCGCGCGTTGAGTTCCTCACCCATCTGTTCGAACTGCGCAGCCGTACGATCGGCGAGTGCCTGAGGCGTCAGGCCTTCCCGCGCAGCAGTTTGCTGCATCTTCTGACCGTGTTCGTCCATTCCGGTGACGAAAAACACGTCATAGCCATCCAGTCGCTTGAAGCGGGCAATCGCATCGGTGGCGATGCGCTCATAGGCGTGGCCTATATGCGGCGCACCGTTGGCATAGGGAATCGCTGTGGTGATGTAGTATTTTGGCTTCGACATGTGACTTCGTTCTGTTCGGTTCAGGAGGCTCGCAGGGCCTCCTCGAGACGCATCAACGCATCGGTGACGGTCTGACGCCGGTCGAGGTTTAGGGCATCAGCCTGCCGGAGGGAAGAGTTGATGTCGTCATGGGCTGCGGCAAGGGCTGCGCCGTCACCAGCCAGTCCGGCCGTCCGGGCCTGTTCGGCGATCCAGTCGACAAGCAGGTCACAGAAGATGAAATAATCCTCTGCGGTTTCCCGGCCCGAAAACGCCGCCGCAACCTCGACGGCGGTGGCCGCAGAGCGCTTCTCACGCTTGAGAAACTCCGCAAAAGCCGCCGCTCCCTGTGAGCCCAGAAGTTCCAGAGCCTTGCCTGGACTGCCCCTGCTCAAATCAACTGCCTGCCGCAGGGCATGGCTTTCCCCCGCCAGCGCGTCGGACGGCAGTCCACGCAGCACTTCCACGGTCTGATCCCCTCTCAGATTGCCCAGTTCAAGCTTCAGGCACCGCGACCGGATCGTCCGCAACAGTCTTCCCGGCTGGTGGCAAACGATGAGAAAGACGCTCTTCCTCGGAGGCTCCTCGATGACCTTGAGCAGAGCGTTCGCGGATTCAGAATTGAGATCATCCGCCGCGTCGACAATGGCGACCCTCCAGCCACCTGAGGCCGATGTCCGTGCGAAAAACCCCTGTGCTTCGCGGGCATCTTCAACCGGGATCACCGTCTTGAGCCTCTTGGCCCGCTGGTCGACGGCCCGCTGGATCACCAGCAGGTCGGGATGCGCGCCGGCCGCAACCTGCCGGAACACATGGCTCTCGGGGGCTGTATGGAGCCGGCTGTGCGCCTTCACCTGCGAGGAATCCCGATTCTGCAGCAGAAACTTTGCAAAACGATAGGCGAGCGTGGCCTTGCCGATGCCGCGAGACCCCGAAATCAGCCACGCGTGGTGAAGTTTCTCCGACTGGCAGGCCTGAAGAAGACGCGCCTCCGCTTCCTCATGCCCAACGAGCGAGCCAGCGCGGCGCGGATGCCACTCGACTTCCCTTGGATCGATGAACTCCTCAGCCACTAGAGAACCCCGCTCACGGCCGCCCACACATCCTCGGCAACACGATCAACCGTTTGTCCGGCATCGATGAGGCGACACCGCCCCGGGTTCCGCCGCGCGATGTCGCGGAACCCTTCCCTTATACCCTGGTGAAAGGCCAGGCCCTTGCGCTCATATCTGTCCTCGGCGCCCGCCTCGGCCCTGGCTTTTGCACGTGCCAGACCGAGAGCCGGATCGAGATCGAAAATCAGCGTCAGACCTGGCAGGGTGTCGCCCACCACCGAGGCTTCCAGCGTATCGATGAAATCCTGCGCGCACCCACCCGCATAGCCCTGATAGGCACGCGTCGAATCCATGAAACGATCACACAACACCACGTTTCCGCGCGCCAGGGCCGGGCGGATGACCTCCCGCAGATGCTGCTCGCGTGCAGCATAATTCAGGAGGGCCTCCGCCAGCGGCGACCAGCGCGACACGTCCCCGGACACGAGCAGCCGGCGCACCGCCTCGCCAGCCGGTGTGCCTCCGGGCTCACGGGTCACGACAACGTCACGGCCAAGGTTTGACAGGCGTTCCGCAAGTCTGCGGATCTGGGTGGACTTCCCTGCCCCTTCTCCGCCTTCAAAGGTAATGAACTGACCCGCCATCTAGCTGCCAAACGCCATGATGAACAGGGAATCGAGCGCGCGTGACCACATCGACCGGTCGGCTTCAACGGCAGACGCCGTCGAAACCGGAACCTCGGCGACTGTTACGCCGTCCACCACGAAGCGCACGGCACCCACCTCGGTGCCGGCCGTGACAGGCGCGAGCAGTGGACCCTTGTAGACGAGCTTGATGTCGGCAGACGCCTGCTCCTGCGCCGTCAATGCAACCTTCACCGGAGCATCCGCCAGAAGGTCCACATGCCGCCCGCGGCCACCCCAAACGCGGGCCTGACCGACCCGGTCGCCCTTGGCATAGACGTCTATGCTGCGGAACTGGCGGAACCCCCAGTCGAGCAGGCTCTGGGCCTCCTGGCGGCGCTCGTTGATGCTGTTCAGTCCCGCGATCACCATGATCAGTCGGCGTCCGTCGCGGATGGCCGACCCCACCAGGCCGTAACCCGCCTCCTTCGTGTAACCGGTCTTCATACCGTCCGCGCCGGGATAGTCCTTGAGCAAAGGGTTGCGATTCTGCTGACGGATGCCGTTCCACGTAAACTCAGGGATCGCGTAGTAGCCATAATACTTCGGAAAACTCGTCACGATATGACGAGCCATCACCGACAGATCCCTCACGCTCATCACATGACCCGTTTCCGGCAGTCCGGTGGCGTTGCGGAAGCTGGCTGTGGCAGCGCCCAGTTCCCGGGCCCGCTCGGTCATGCGGGAGGCGAAGGCCACTTCGCTGCCCGCCATGTTCTCAGCGATGACGATACACGCATCATTCGCCGACTGCACGACGACGCCCTTGATCAGATCCTCAAGACGGACAGAGGAATTGAGTTCGGCGTACATGGTCGAGCCGCCGGACATCGCCCCGCCGCGCCGCCAGGCATCCTCGCTGACCTTGAATTGCTGATCGAGCGACAACTTGCCCGCTTCCAGTGCCTCGAAGACCATCACCATGGTCATAAGCTTGCTCATGGAGGCCGGGGCAATGAGCTTGTCCGCATCCTTCTCGAACAGCACACGGCCCGTCCGGGCATCGATGAGAATGGCCTCCCGCGCGCGGGTCTCGTATCCGTCAGCCGATGTGGTCTGGGACAGGGCAGCGCCGCCTGCAAACGCAGACGACAGCACTGCCAGACAAAGCATGGCCCGTTGGATGGCACGGCGGATCATACCGGCAGGCTAAAGCAAAACTGGGCAGGATGGAACCATGCCGCACGAACACCCGAGGCTGTTCAGAAGTCCCCTACTGCAGCGCGGCCTGCAAGGCCTCGTTGCGGATGAGCTTCGCGTCTCCAAAGCCCGCTGCGCGGGCGTCGGAGAGCGCAGTCTCGGCGTCATCGGCGTGGGAAATGGGCCCGAGCCGGACCCTGTAGACCGGCCCTGACGCGCCGGACAACTCAATGAACTGCACCGGCCAGACGGATGCAAACTGGTCCCTCACGCGGGACGCATTGTCACCATCTGAAAAGGACCCGATTTGGACAAAGTAGGAAACCTCAGCTTCGACTGCCGACGGCAACACGTCCGGGGTCTCCGGGGTGAAGGCGACCGTCTCAGCAACCGGCGGAGCAACAACGACTGGTTTCCTGATGGCAGGCCTGGCTTCGGCAACCATGACGGCATCCGCAGGCGCCTTGCCCCTGTAGCGATCCGCCTTCGCAATCATCATGCGCAGCGGCGTCCCTCGGTCGAGTTCCTTGTTCATGGCATAGAGATGCCGCCCATTGTCATCCAGCGGTGCCCGCCCGATGTACTGAACACGGACCTTCGCGGTTCCCTTCCCCTTGAAATCCAGTGCGACAGCCGTAGCCTTGGACAAATCGATCACCCGCGTGTCCACGAACGGACCGCGGTCGTTGACGCGCACGATGACCTCGCGACCATTCTCAAGATTGGTAACTTTCACATAGCTTGGAAGCGGAAGCGTCGCATGCGCGGCGGTCAGCCGATTCATGTCGAACCACTCGCCATTCGAAGTCCGGCGCCTGTTGAAGGCCTCCCCATACCACGAAGCCGTGCCTTTCTTGTCGTAGTTCGGCTGCTCCCGCGGTTCAAACCAGCGACCCGCCACCTGATACGGCTTGCCCACATGATAACGCCCGCCACCCCACGGAACCGGGCCCTTGCCTGGATAGATCGGGCTTCCCTGTCCGGCAAACGGATCGCGGCTGGCCTGTTTTGACGAAGAACACCCGGCGATGGCCACGCCGATGAGGACGACGAATACCCCGTTCCAGAGCCACTTCAAATTCACTGACCACACTCCGCCCAGGTTGGGCCTCTCTGCCTTTGCCGCGAGCCAGCAGAGACGTCGCCAGATTTGCGCTGCGAGCGTAAATGTTCAGTTTGGATTTATGGTTAAGACAAACCTACTCAGATGTCCCGGCGTTTGCCGACAGCCTGTCGATGTTCTGCTGGGCGGCGCTGTTTCCGGCGGCAAGCGCCTGCTGATAGAGGTCAAGCGCGCGTGTCTTGTCGGCCGTCGTTCCCCAGCCCATCTCGAACATCCCGCCCAGATTGTTGAGACCCCACGGGTCCTTCTGGGCTGCCGCCCGGTCGAACAATTGAAACGCCTGGCCGAGATCTCGCGCCACGCCTTTTCCCTCCAGATAGAGCATCCCCAGATTGTTCTGCGCGTCCGCGAGGTTCTTGTCTGCGGCCCTGCGATACCACTCGGCCGCCTTGACGAGATCAACATCTACTCCCTGGCCCTGCTGATAGGCCTGCCCGAGGGCGTTCATTGCAGGGGCATAGCCCTTTGCAGCGGCGTCCTGGAAAAGCTTTGTTGCCGCCAGCTGATCCTGCTTCAATCCTTTCGTCCCGCGAGCCACCAGCCGGGCGAGGTGATATTGCGCTTCGACATTTCCCTGAAGCGCGGACTGCCGGAACCACCGCGCCGCTTCTGCTTCGTCCTGGATGGCTCCCTGCCCGGTTTCATAGGCGAGACCAACCTCGAACTGTGCGTCGACATCCCCCACCTTCGCCAGCGTGAGTTGCTTGTCGAAAGGCAGGTCCTTCAGGGCCTGTGCCCCGGCAGGGCTTGCCAGGGTCAACAAGGCGAGAATCAGCAGTTGCCAGAACCGCATCGCACTCCCCCTAGTCAGCACGAACGAACTTCAAGGTTCTACAGAAAACAGCGGCCACGCAGCCGTCGACTTTCATGGTGTCTGCCCCCTGCAACTTCATGCGTGAGCTGTAACTACGCCCATCATCCGGATTGTAGATTGTTCCGGTCCAATAACCATCCCCCACGGCTTTCATGTTTTTGAGAATTGTCAGTCCTATGACCGGGCGCGCCCGCAGGGCAGGATCGGGGTTTTCCTTGTCGAGGCGCGGCCGTCCCTTGCCATCCCGAGGCTTTTTCAGCCCTACCACGGTTCCACACAAGGCCGAACCACAGCTGGCGACCCGAACGGTCACCTTGCCGTCCGCCAGCCGCCAGAGCCCGGTCGCATCTGATCCGGCCTGGCTCCCGCCCGCTCCGAAGATCATCCCCAGCACCGCCCCCAGAACTGCCGCAGTCTTCCGCATCAGCCTCCTGTACCCGCCTTTCGGTCCGCGCCTTGAGCCCGATTGCCCGCCCGGGCGAGACCGGTTATGATCCTTCCATTCCCGGGAGATTATGATGACCAACATCGCAGCGCTCAAGCCCGCCAGAATTCGTGAAACGGACGAATGGCAATTGCGTGTCGACCTGGCGGCGGCTTTCAGGCTTTCCGCCCGGTATGACTGGCACGAGGCCGTTGCCAATCACCTGAGCCTCGCGGTCTCGGCTGACGGCAAGACCTTCCTGATGAATCCCCGCTGGCGGCATTTCTCGCGCATCCGCGCCTCGGAACTGCTGCTTCTGAACAGCGACGACACGTCAACCATGAACCACCCGGATGCCCCGGACCTGACCGCTTGGTCGATCCATGGCCGCATGCACGCCACCGTGCCGCAGGCACGCTGCATCATCCATCTTCATCCGACCTACGCAACCGTCCTGGCGTCGCTGGCCAATCCGGAGATCCTCCCCATCGACCAGAATACGGCACGGTTCTACAACCGGGTATCCTTCGACATGGAATATGGCGGCATGGCGAATACCGATGAGGAAGGTGAGCGCCTGGGCCGACTGCTGGGCAACAGGCAGATCATGATGATGGGCAATCATGGCGTGCTGGTATGCGCGGAAACCGTGGCCGAGGCCTTTGACCTCACCTATTACCTCGAGCGCGCCTGCCGCAACCTGGTCCTGGCCTATTCCACGGGTCAGAAACTGCATGTGATGAGTGCGGCTGTTGCCGAAAAGACGGCACAGGAATGGGAAGCCGACCGCGATCAGTTCCACTCGCACTTCGCGGAAATGAAGGAAATCCTCGATGCGGAGGACCCCTCCTACGCGGAGTGAGGACCCGGCATTGAGCCAGGCGGCGAGGACTGCTAGGAAGCGGTCGGCAATGCGCCTGGAGGGGTGGCAGAGCGGTCGATTGCGGCGGTCTTGAAAACCGTTGAGGGTTCACGCCCTCCGGGGGTTCGAATCCCTCCCCCTCCGCCACTTGGTCCGACACACGAAGCAGTGGGTCCCGTCCACTCAGCCTTCTGGCGAGACCCAAGCGCCATCAGAACCGATATTTCACCGTCCCACGGATCACACTGAAGGCATAGTCCATCTCGCCTCTGCCCTTCACGTCACGCCAGGCATCTTCCAGGGCTGCATCAGCCAGCGCGATATCGGCGTCCGCGCCCCATTTGTAGGTTCCAAGATCCACGTAGAGGTATTCGACGCCCAGCGTCCAGTGGTCGATGCCGTATTCCATGCCTGCACCGAGGGTCCAGCCAAACCTCCAGCCGTCATCCGAGCCGTTCCAGTTTGCATATTCTCCGCCATTGGTCGCATCGAAGCGGGACGACGCGGTCGCATTGCCATAGGCGAAGCCGCCGGTGCCGTAGAGCAGGATGTTGTCGGCGGCATAGCCCAGCCGGCCCCTGATCGTGCCAAACCATTCGCTTTCGACTTGCAAACGCTCTTTGGCTGAAGTGGCATCCGAAGCAAAGATTGAGTTCACGATATCGCTCACATTGCGGCTCTGACTGCCGGTGGCGTCGAGATAGTTGATGTCGGCTTCAAGGCCCAGAACCACGCTATCGTACTGCCAGTTGTAACCCGCGCTGATGCCGCCGGAGAAACCGGCGTCCGTTGAGTCATAGCTCTGCCCCATGCTGTCGATCAGATCAGCGGCTTCCGGAGTGATTGCTTCAGAACCCTTATAGGAATAGCGGCTGGAGATCTGGCTGTTGTTGATACCCGCGCCGATGTTGGCGCCGAAATAGGCTCCCTGCCAGTCGTAGGACGCAGGCGCGAAGCCGATGTCGGATGCAAGTGCGGAGGGGCCGAAGGCTGCAATCGCCAGAGCGGCGGAAACGGGAGGCAACAGCTTCTTCATCATGGGACCTCTGTGGGTTTGGGTAATCATTCTGCAACCAAACATCGCAGTTAATGGCTAAGAACCGGTTAATTCGGCGTCCCGCGGAAAGAAACGATTGCGGACCAGCAAAAATGCAGAACGGCCCCTCAAGGGGGCCGTCGAAATGCAGAACGGGTCGGGGAAAGCCCGGGTCAGCCGGCCATCAAAGTGGAATCAGCTGCAGTGTACCCGACGTGAGTCGCGTCCCATCGGATGTGATCGGGTTGCAGGTTGACGGCGTTCCTTTCGGCAGGAAGCTCGTCGGATTGCGCGCCTCGCACAGCTTGCCATCGGCCGCCTGCCAGATACCGGTCCCCATGCCCTTGCCAGCCTCGTCGTATTCAAAGGTGCCGTCGCGGAAATAGGTCACGGTCCCTTTGCGGCCTGGCGTTGCGAAGGTGAATTTCCGTTCTGCCAGAACCCTCGTGATGTCAGCCGCGGTCATGGGACCAACGGGCAAGGGCGCGGGCGGTGCGGCCGGAGCGGTCGCAACCGGCGCGGCCGGGGCGAGATCCGGCTGGTTCATGCCCCCCGATGAACAGGCAGCAAGTGACAGCGCCGCAAGAGCGATCGCCAGGCTGCCAGACAGGGAGCGATGGTAATGCATCTCGGATCAGACCCCTTCCGCCAGAACGACAACACGCGTTCCGATCGGCACGCGACGATAAAGTTCGATCACATCCTGATTAATCATACGGATACAACCCGACGAGGCATTTTTACCAATGGACATGGGATCGGTTGTACCATGAATCCGGTACAGCGTGTCATTGCCATTCTGGAAAAGGTACAGGGCGCGCGCGCCGAGGGGATTATCAGGGCCACCCGGCATGCCATTCGCCCATTTCGCCTTCTCCGGGCTGCGGGCTATCATATCCTTCGGCGGCGTCCAGCGCGGCCACATGACCTTGCGCCCGACGTCCGCGAGACCCGCCCAGCGGAAACCATCCTTGCCGACAGCACACCCCCAGCGCATGGCCCTGCCACCTTGAAGCACAAGGTAGAGTTGGCGCGCGGGCGTGTCGACAATAACCGTACCCGGCCACTGCCGGCCGGTGTAGTCGACAACCGTAGGACGGAACGCTTCCGGGATCTTGCTGTAATTGAACGGCGGCAGAGGATAGGGATCGTCTTCAGAGCTTTGAGCAATGGCCGCTATGGTAAGGGGAACTGCCAAGGCAGCGGCTGACGCTCCGGTCAAGACGGCGCGGCGGGAAAGCATCATGGTCCTCTCGTCGGGTGTCCAAGCGATGACGCGTTCGTACCAAATTGCCGGGCAAACGCTAAGCACTTATTAACGATAGCGCAAAACTTCTCCCTTCACCTGACAATCGATGGCTGTGGCGCCCATTTCCCACAATCGAAACTTGCACGTTTGGAAACACTCAACCGACATTCCAATCAACTGTTGAAGTCAAATCTGCCCGAATCGGCTTGCGTCGGTGCCATGCAGCCCGCGCTCTTGTGACCCCCGACGGAATGCGCCTATGGTCGCGCCAACTGGGAGTGTTGCGACATGAAGATCCTCGTAATTGGCGCCGGCGGCATGGTCGGCGTGAAGTTGATCAACCGTCTTGCTGCGGATGGCCAGCTGGCAGGGAAACCAATCACCAGGCTCATCCGCCATGACGTGACCCTGTCGCCCCCTCCTCCTGCTTCCGGCTTCGCCGTCGACACCCTCATGGGCGACCTGTCGGCGCCGGGCGAGGCAGAGAAACTGGTGGCCTTGCGTCCAGATCTGATTTTCCACCTCGCCGCCATCGTGTCGGGAGAAGCAGAGGCCGATTTCGAAAAGGGCTACCGCATCAATCTTGATGGTACCCGCTATCTCTTCGAGGCGATTCGCAAGGCGGGTGGCGACTACAAGCCCAAGGTCGTCTTCACGTCGTCGATCGCCGTCTTTGGCGCGCCCTTCCCGGAGGCCATCCCGGACGACTACTTCAACACGCCGCTCACCAGCTACGGGACGCAAAAAGCAATCTGCGAACTGCTTCTTGCAGACTACAGTCGGCGTGGTTTCTTTGATGGCATCGGACTGCGCTTTCCCACCATCTGCGTACGTCCTGGAAAGCCAAATCTCGCGGCCTCCGGCTTCTTCTCCAATATCATCCGGGAGCCGCTTGCCGGACACGAGGCGGTCCTGCCAGTCTCGGAGGATGTGCGCCACTGGCATGCGTCCCCGCGCGCGGCCACCGGCTTTCTCATTCACGCCGCCACCATGGACAGCGCCCTGTTGGGCAACCGGCGCAACGTGACGCTTCCCGGCGTGTCCTGCACCGTCGGTGAGCAGATCGCGGCACTCCGGAAGGTGGCAGGCGAAAAGGTCGTTGCACGCATCCGCCGCGAACCCAATGAGACAATCATCAAGATCGTGTCAGGCTGGCCCCGGAACTTCGAGGCCAGGCGCGGCCGCGAGTTGGGCTTCGTTTCAGAGTCGAGCTTCGAAGACATCATTCGCGTGCACATCGCCGACGAGCTGGGCGGCAAGATCGTCTGATGCTTCGCCGCGCCGGTCCGGACAAACTCTCTGCATTCGCCACGGCAGTGCTGCAGTCGGCGGGAGCGGATGCCGCCTCGTCGGAAGCCGCAAGCTGGGCCATGATCCACGCGTCCCTTCACGGAGTCGACAGCCACGGCATAAGGCTGCTGCCCTGGTATGCCGATTGTCTGCGGACCGGTGTTGCCAAGGGCAATCCACAGGTCCGTGTCGAGCTCAGGCGACGGGCCGCAGCCCTTGTGGATGCCGACGACGGTCTTGGTCACATCGCCATGTATCGCGCCATGGATGAAGCGTGTGCCCTCGCGCGGGACTGCGGCATCGGCATGGCCAGCGTCATCAACTCAACGCATTTCGGAGCCGCAGGCGCATATACGCTGGCAGCCGCCCAGGCCGGTTTCATCGGCCTTGTCGCCTCCAACTCAGGAGCCTTTGTTGTACCCCATGACGGAATGAAGCCCATTCACGGAACGAGCCCGCTCTCGTTCTCCGCCCCCAATCCAGGCGGCGAGCCGTTTTTTCTCGACATGGCGACGAGTTCCATACCCTGGAACAAGGTGCTGCGGTTCAGGACCGAAGGTCTTGAGTTGCCGCCCGGTGTTGCGGTTGATGCAGCAGGTGCATTCGTGACCGACCCCCACAAAGCCGTTGCGCTCGCCCCGGTCGGCGGCCCCGATTTCGGATACAAGGGTGCTGCCCTCGCCGGCATGACGGAGGTTCTCGGAGCCATGCTGACGGGCATGCGCCTGTCAGCGGAACAGGACGGCCTTGCACTCGCCGACACCAAGGTTGGCCATTTCGTGATGGCGATAGATCCGACGCTCTTCATGCCGATCGAGTCGTTCGCGACGCGAGTGGACAGCTATATCGGCAACTTCCGGGCTCAGCCCGGCACATATGCCGCGGGCGGACCGGAATGGGAGCATCGCCGCGAGCGCGAGCAGCACGGTATACCCCTGCCAGACGGACTCTTTGCAGAATTGCAATCGGCTGGCGAAAAGGCGGGCATTCAGCTCAACATCTGATGGTACGGGAACCAGGCGAAAACCGTACCCGTGGCATCCTCTGGATGCTTGCGACCATGTTCTGCTTCATCACGCTGGATGCCATCATGAAGCATCTGATGGAGCATCTTCACCTTGTCCAGGTGACGTGGGCCCGCTTCTTCTTCGCAACCATTGTCGCCATCATTGTCTGCGGTCGGCGATTGCCGGGTTTGGCGATCAGCCGGCACCCGAAAGGCCAGTTGCTGCGCTCCGTGTTCCTGATGACGACAACCGGTCTCTTCAATGCCGGCATCCGGACGACGCCGCTCGCCACGGCCACCACGATCATGTTCCTCAACCCGGTGCTGGTGACCATTCTCTCGATTCCGATATTAGGCGAAAAAGTCACCGCAAGCCGCTGGTTTGGCGTGTTTTTTGGCCTGCTCGGCGCGTTGCTGGTTGTCCGCCCATGGCAGGAGGGACTCGGTGCCTATGGCTATGGTGTGCTGTTCCTGCTGCTTGCAGCCTTCTTCAACGCCAACTACCAGATCCTTACCCGGCAGGTACGCGGCGATGATCCCCTGACGTCGCTCCTCTACACCGCCGCCGCCGGAGCAGTTGTTACAAGCCTGATGGTGCCCTGGTTCTGGACTTGGCCCTCCGCCATCGAATGGCTGCTGCTGGCCGGGAGCGGGCTCGCAGGGGGTCTGGGACATCTGTTCCTCATCCGCTCCTTCCGCTCGGCACCGGCATCGGTCGTGGCGCCCTTCAGCTATTCCTCCCTGGTCTGGGCGACGATCTTCGGCCTCGTCATCTGGGGCGACTGGCCAGACCTGTGGACCTGGACGGGCGCAGCGCTTATCATCGGGTCCGGTCTCTACATTTTCCAGCGGGAGCGAAAGCCAGATGAACAACGTTGAATTCACCGCCATGAAGGACGGAACCCGCGAGGACTATCTGTTCCTCAAGCCGCTGGAAGATGCGCACATCCGCGGCACCGCCGACCGTGTGCTGCGTGAACTCCGACTGCAGGAGGAGGAAACGCTCCCCGGCTACAAGATCGCTCGGCTGACCCACGGCCTTCAGGCCGCCACCCGCGCGTGGCGCGACGGGGCCGACGTCGACTGGATCGTGGCAGCCCTTCTCCATGACATCGGCGATGGGCTGGCGCCTCAGAACCATGACCGGTTCGCTGCGGAGATCCTCCGCCCCTATATGCGCGAGGAGGTCGTGTGGACCGTGGAGCACCACGCCTCCTTCCAGATGTACTACTACGCGCATCACTATGGCTGGAACCAGCATGAGCGCGAGAAGTACAGGGGCTCACCCTACTTCCAGTCCTGCGCCGACTTCTGCGAGCGGTGGGACCAGTCCTCCTTCGATCCCGCCTATGACACGGCAAGCCTCGACGTCTTCGTCCCCATGGTGCGGGAGGTGTTTTCCCGCAAGGCGCATGATCCCGCCATCCGGCAGGAAGGCGTTGTGAAGGGCCTTCCGCCCGTCGCCGTTGCAGCCGAGTAGGCGGTTTTACCCGGTTCGGCCGAAATCGAAGCAAACCCGGCGTGGGTGCATGACCGTTGCCCACGGCGCGCCACGCGCCCAGACGTCCGCCGGTGTTTGAGCTTCATTCTGCAACCTATGTTGTTGACTTTGCATACGGTCCTTCGCTAATTTTTCCCTGCATTCGCTACCCGCAGCGCTGAGATCTCCTGCCGGCGGGCGATGTTGCGATGCCGAACGACACCAGAGAGATCCACGTGGTCTCGCGCCCGGAGGACCAGTACATGCGTTTCCTTGCACCAGCCCTCATCCTCGCGGCGGCGCTGCTGCCCTCTGCTGCATCAGCGCAGGAAACCGGTGCGACGCCCGACGACGCGGCGGACGGATGGGTTCGCATCGTACCTGAACCGGTAACGATCAACGGCAGACTCTACAGCCCAACCTGTTCGAATGCGCCGGGAACCGACCCGACCTTCTCCTATTTCTACCACAAGGGCACCGCCGACGGATTGGCCGTGTTCTTCAATGGTGGCGGCGCCTGCTGGAATGACGCGACCTGCTCCAAGCCGCGCCTTGCAGGCGACAAGGCCATGTTTTCCGGCAAGGACGACGAGGAAGCGCAGAGCGTCTACAAAGCCGAACTGCTGCCGGGTGACGGCCCCGCACGCATGACCGGCATTTTCGATCGGACCAATCGGCGCAATCCGGTGCGGGACTGGAGCATGCTGTTCGTGCCGTATTGCACGGGCGATGTGCATTCCGGCTCCAACACGGCAAACTATCGCTTCCCCGATACAGGCAAGCCGTTCACGATCGAACACCGTGGCTGGGACAACATGCAGGTGATCATGCACTGGATGCGGGCCAATGTGCCCGCGCCTGCCCACCTGCTCGTCAGTGGTTCAAGCGCCGGCGCCTATGGCGCCGCGACGCATTACACTGCCCTGCATGAACTCTATCCCAATGCCAATGCGGTGTTCCTCGGCGACTCTGGTCAGGGTGTCACGACACCCGAATTCGAAACGGCCCGGAACAAGAGCTGGAACTATCAACTCCCAGCCTCGGTGTTTGGACCAGATGCACAATCCACCCCGGATACCGAAGTCGTCGCACGTCTTGCGGCCTTCTTCCCCAGAGATCGCTTCGCGCAGTTCACCACCATTCATGATCGAACCCAAACGGCTTTCTACGCCCAGATGACGCAGTCCCAGGAGTGCGATGCCTGGACGAAGAAGATGACGAGCGAACTCACGGCCCGGCAGAGCGCACCAAATTTCCGTTCCTATGTTGCGCAGGGCGATACCCACACCATCCTCCGCTCGCCTCTGTTCTACACGGAGGCATCCGGAGGAATTGCTTTCGTCGACTGGCTGGGCGAATTGTTGAACGCCCCGATACCGGCGAACGCGACCTGTCCCGATTGTCTCTCGGCTCAGTCAACTTGCTCGCAGTGACCCTTCGTCAGGGTGAGACGGTCTCGCTCAAGACCCGGAAGTCACCGACGAAGCTCTGATCAGAACCCGAACGCGGCTTCACGTTCAGGATGACGCCTGTAGCCCGGATCCTGCCGGGAATGGGGAAGCTGCGCGCCTCCTCCGATTGCGGCAGATCGAAGCTGAAAACCTGCAGGCCCGAAGCCCCGGCAGTCGTCTCCGGGAGTACCGTGACATCGACAGACCCCGCCATGCGGGCGAGATCGACACCTGCCGGCGGTTGGTATTCAATTGCCGTCACCTCATGCGCCGCTCCACCCTGAAACATGACCTGGATCGTCAGGTCCTGATCCGGGGGCGCAATCGCGACAAACGTATCCGAGGCACCATCGAACAGGCTGCTGAACGCATAGCGTCCGGCACTGCCATCCTTCATGGCGGCACCGATCTCCGCACCCTGCGCCAGGTCAACGGCCCTTGTGGCCAGAACGGGCGCATCCGATTTCACAATCGTTGAACCGGGCTCGCTCGAGTCCGTCTTCTGAGGTTCCAGGGAGACCACCACGCTCACCGGCTTGGGATCGGAAGGATGCGCAATGAACGTCTGATAGCCTGCGATCACCACCCCGGCGAGTGCAGCAAAGCTCGAGACGACGAGGTGAAGATTGGTGCGCCTCAATGAACTAGGATTTGAGGATTGACCGTCCTGCATAGCTGGCCTGGGACCCCAGTTCTTCCTCGATGCGAAGAAGCTGATTGTACTTCGCCAGCCGGTCGGACCGGGCCAGCGAACCTGTCTTGATCTGACCGCAGTTTGTGGCAACAGCAAGGTCTGCGATCGTCGAATCCTCGGTTTCGCCAGATCTGTGCGACATGACCGCCGCATAGGCCGCCTTGTGAGCCATCTCCACGGCCTCCAGGGTCTCCGTCAGCGAGCCGATCTGGTTGACCTTCACGAGAATGGCATTCGCGACGTGTTGCGAAATGCCCTGCTTAAGCCGACGCGTGTTGGTCACGAACAGATCGTCTCCGACCAGCTGGTGAGATCCGCCAATCAGCCGGGTAACTTCCTTCCAGCCGTCCCAGTCATCCTCGGACATGCCGTCCTCGATCGAGAAGATGGGATAGGCTCTGGCGAGCGATGCGAGATATTGGGCCTGCTCACTGATCGAGCGCTTCTTGCCTTCGCCCTCGTAATCATAGGCTCCGGACTTGAAAAACTCGGTGGCGGCACAATCGAGCGCCAGATGTATATCATGACCGGGCTTGTATCCTGCCTGCTCGACCGCCTTCATCACGAAATCGAGCGCAGCCTCAGCTGAAGGAAGGTTGGGAGCGAAGCCCCCCTCATCACCCACGTTGGTGTTGTGGCCCGCCTTCTTGAGAGCAGACTTCAGCGTGTGGAAGATCTCGGCGCCCATGCGCAGCGCCTCGCGGAAGCTGTCCGCTCCGACGGGCATGATCATGAATTCCTGAAAATCGATGGGGTTGTCGGCATGAGCGCCGCCGTTGATGATGTTCATCATGGGCACGGGAAGGGTACGGGCTGACGCCCCTCCCACATATCGATAGAGCGGGAGACCCGACGCCTCCGCTGCCGCCTTGGCGCAGGCAAGCGACACCCCGAGAATGGCATTGGCGCCGAGCCTGGCCTTGTTGGGGGTCCCGTCCAGTTCGATCATGGTGCGGTCAAGCGCGATCTGATCTTCGGCTTCCATGCCAGCGAGCGCGTCGAAGATCTCGCCATTCACTGCGCCGACAGCCTTGCTGACGCCCTTCCCGAGATAGCGGGCCTTGTCACCATCCCGCAATTCCACCGCTTCATGCGCACCCGTGGAGGCGCCCGACGGAACGGCTGCACGCCCCATGGAACCATCCTCGAGAACCACATCGACCTCGACGGTCGGGTTGCCGCGGCTGTCAAGAATTTCGCGTCCTGTGATATCGATGATCGTGGTCATGCCGGATGTTCCCTGAGGTGCGCTAATCAAGCGCCGGTTATGACGGTCTGAAATGACATTTGCAAGACCAGCCGACGCTGAGCGCGGCCTCAGGGAGTCTTCGTAACCCTGTCCAACGCCAGAAGAACCCCAAGCAGCTCTTCCAGACGGTCGAGCGGCACCATGTTGGGACCATCCGATGGAGCCCGATCAGGATTCTCGTGGGTTTCGATGAACACCCCCGCCACGCCGACGGCGACTGCCGCCCGAGCCAAAACCGGAACCATGCGTCGGTCGCCGCCGGAGGACGTCCCCTGCCCGCCCGGTTGCTGCACGGAATGGGTCGCGTCAAAGATGACCGGCGCACCGGTTTCAGCCATGATGGGGAGCGAACGCATGTCGGATACCAGCGTGTTGTAGCCAAACGACGCGCCGCGCTCTGTCAGGAGCACGTTGGGATTGCCGCTTTCGACGATCTTGGTGAGGACGTTCTTCATGTCCCACGGAGCAAGAAATTGCCCCTTCTTCACATTCACGATCCGGCCCGTCCGCGCGGCCGCCACCAGAAGATCCGTCTGGCGGCACAGGAAAGCGGGGATCTGAAGGACATCGACGACATCTGCCACCTCTGCACATTGTCCGATTTCATGGACATCGGTCAGAACGGGCAGTCCGAACTCGCGCCGCAAATCACCGAATACCGCCAGAGACTTTTCAAGTCCCATGCCACGCTTGCCGGAGAGGCTGGTGCGGTTCGCCTTGTCGAAACTGGACTTGTACACCAGACCTATGCCAAGCCGGCTGCAAATCTCCTTCAGACGGCCCGCCATCATGAAGGCGTGCTCACGGCTCTCCATCTGGCACGGGCCAGCTATCAGGGCCAATGGAAGCTCATTGCCGAAGCGCACGTTCCCGGCGGAAACCACGGAGTTTGTCGTCGTCATGTTGGGTAAACCATGAATGTTCCTGAGCCATGGGCATAGATCTTGCCCTTCTCGTCCGTCACCCGCGCATCGGCAGTGAAAAGTGTACGGCCCGCATGAATGACCGACCCCGTGCACAGAAGACGACCGGTACTTCCATCGATCTTGCGAACGTAATTCACCTTGAGTTCGATCGTCCCATAGCCGGTGCCCGCAGCCAACTTCGTCTGTACGGCACAGCCAAGGGCGGAATCAATCAGGGTTGCGGCATAGCCGCCATGAACGCGCATTTGCGGGTTGAAATAGCGCGATGTCGGGTGGGCCTCGAATGTCGCCGTGCCATCATCGACGGCAATGAGTCGCATGTTCATGGTTTCCGCCATCGCCGAACCGCGCCAGTCGGCAATGAGATGCTTCAGATAGTCGAGACCGCTCTGGACTGCCGGTTTCTTGTGATCCTGCGCCATTGCGATGTCAGGCCTTCGCCGGAAGCGTTAAGGTAGCCGACGGCGTAAGTGAGACACCCTTGTCTCGGAACGCCGACAGAAGCTTGAACCGGATATCGCTCGCAACCTGGCTGCCATCAAAAATATCGGCGACAAAGGCCCGCAATTCAAAATCGAGCCCGTTCGCGCTGAAGCGTGCGAGGGTCACACTCGGCTCCGGATAGGCCAGGATTTTTGGATGTTGCTTGGCGCAGTCGACGAAGACCTGCTTCACCGCCTCGGCGTCATTCCCGAAGTCGACCGTGACGGCGACCAGTATCCGCCCCCGATTGTCCAAATGTGTCCAGTTCCTCACAGGCTCGGAGACGAGCAGCGAATTGGGCAGGATGATGGAACTGGAGTCAAACGTTTCAATCTCGGTCGAGCGTACATTGATGCGGCGTACGATGCCTTCTCCTGCGGGCAAAGACACCCAGTCACCAACCCTGACCGGCCTTTCTGCCAGAATGATGAGGCCGGACACGAAATTGTTGACAATCGACTGCAAGCCAAACCGATACCGACACCGAGCGCACCGGCGATAATGGCAATATTCGAGAAATTGATCCCTGCCGCTGCCAGGGCAAAACCGGCGGCCAGGACATAACCGGTATAGGTCGCGCCCTTGAGGATCGAGTCCTGCACGCCTTTGTTGATCCGCGTGTCAGGCAATATGCGCCTGTTGAGCCAGCGGTTGAAAAGCTTGGTGACGACAATGCCACCGATCAGTGTGCCCAGAACGGCGAGCGCGACAGCAGGCGATATGGTTATGCTGCCCACCTGTACGCCGATCTTGAGGGTATTGACGAAACCGCTGAAATCAACCCACGTGAAGGTCCACAACAGAAGCAGTGTCGGAACACCAGCGATGATCAAGAACACATCCACACTCGTGCGGATGATAAGACCCGTGCGTTCGATCGACCGCTCGCTCATTCCAGTCATGCGACGCAGGAACGTTCCGAAACTACTGTGCGGATCAAAGCTTTCTGCGACCGCTGCATCGAGGAGATGGTAGAAGAGGAACACCACGGTCACCAGCATCGCCGTGCGGATGATCTGGTGTGCAAGATAATCGGCGAGCGACAAATAGCCCAGCAGCAGCGAGCCAAACCCGACGAGAATAATCAGCCAGACGAACGGCATCAGGTTCGCAACCCAGGAAAAATAGAGCCGACGACCTCCCGCTTCTGAAAAACCAGGCTGGCTTCGCAAGGTCAGAATGGCAGATGAAATGAGCAACAGCAGAACCAGCGCAGAAACGGCCGAGTGACCAACGGTGTAGTTGAAACCGAGATACAAGCCGTCTGCAATGCGGATCAATTGGGTATTGAAAGCTCCCACTGCGCCGATGATTGCAGCCAGGATCGTGAATCGCAGCGCCGTGCGATCATCAACGTCGATGATCCGTCGTTCAGGCGCACCCGGCGCCGAAATCCCGAGCGCGACGCGATAGTACAGCAAGGTGTACACAACAGTTAGCAACAGCCCCATCCAGATCATCAGGACGCGGGGTGTCATGTAGCCGCTGACCTCGAGCGCCAGATGGATTGGACCAATCAAGACCAGTAGCGCAACGATCGATCCAAGAAGAGAGCGAACGATCAGCCACAGCCGGGTCATATCATCGAGCTGGTTCCCGGTTCTGGTGAACCGGTTCATCCATCTGCCAAGCCAGCGGTTGGCAATTTGATAGCCCGCGAAAAACGCCACCACGATCACCGGGACCGCCGCAAGGCCCCAGGGGCTCGCATTCGGGCTTACGTCCCGCCACCAGCTCTTCATGAAGATCGACATTGCAAGCGAAAGAGCCCCGATGCCATTCCACATGTCGACCCAGAGACTGGGGTTCAGAATTGAGCGATTACGGTCGAAGATCCGTTCGAAAAACTCGTCGCGCTGCAGCACCGAAACCTCGGCGGCGCTCTGCTCGGCATTCAGCGTCAGGACATCGAGTTGCGATTTCAGACCCTGAAGCTTGTCCCGCGTCGCCGACAGGTCATCGCGTGTCTTGACGATTGTAGCATCTTCAGCGCGGCCATCTGTCGGCGCCGGACCCAGTGACTGCAGCTGGCTTTGGATATCCGCGAGAGGGCCCTGCAATTCGGCAGAACGCTCGGCGCCTGACGCTCTCAGCCGCTCGAATGTCGACCTGAGATCTGCGAGATCACTTTCCGAGACCGCGGGCGCCCGCAATTTCTGGCTCGCGGCGTCCATTTCCGCCTGATAGCTCTCGATCGCATGTTCGGCCCTGGTGATGATCCCTGCATCGAGAGCAAATGCCGAATGAAACACCACCAGCAGCAGGCCAATCGCGACAATCACAGTCCTCGCTGCGTTGCCCATTGCCTAGACCAGACGGCTTTGCTCGATCGCCGCCGCGACGAAGGACCTGAACAGCGGATGCGGATCGAAGGGCTTCGACTTGAGTTCGGGGTGGTACTGCACGCCAATGAACCACGGATGGTCGGGGTACTCGACCGTTTCTGGCAACAGGCCGTCCGGAGACATCCCGGAGAACCGAAGCCCGGCCGCTTCCAGCTTGTCCCGGTACCGCGTATTCACTTCGTAGCGATGCCGGTGCCGCTCCCAGATCCGGTTTGAGCCATAGATCTCGGCAATCTTGCTGCCTGGCTTGAGGTCCGCTTCGAATGCGCCAAGTCGCATGGTGCCGCCCAGGTCACCCCCGGCCTTGCGGATTTCGAGCTCATTGCCTTTCATCCACTCCGTCATGGTGCCGACGACGGGCTCTGACGTTTCGCCGAACTCCGTCGAGCTTGCCTCTGGAATGCCGCAGAGAGACCGGGCTGCCTCGATGCATGCCATCTGCATGCCAAAGCAGATGCCGAAATAGGGAACGCCCCTGCTCCGGGCAAACGTGGCTGCCCTGATCTTTCCCTCCGAACCGCGCTCCCCGAAGCCACCGGGCACCAGAATGCCATGGACACCTTCCAGGTAGGGTGCGGGATCCTCCTTCTCGAAGATCTCGGATTCGATCCACTCCACATTCACCTTCACCTTGTTGGCGATGCCGCCGTGAACGAGGGCTTCCTGGAGGGATTTGTAGGCGTCGAGGAGACCTGTGTACTTGCCGACGACTGCAATGTTCACCTCGCCCTCGGGGTGGGTGACGCGTTGCATGATGTCGTTCCAGCGGCCGAGGTCCGGCTCACGCACATCCTTGAAGCCAAAGATGTCGAGGACCTCCCTGTCGAGACCTTCGGCATGATAGGCGCGCGGGACGTCGTAGATCGACTTCACATCCAGCGCCTGAATGACCGCTGACGGCCGCACATTGCAGAACAGCGCGATCTTGCGCCGCTCATTGACCGGAATTTCGCGGTCAGCCCGGCACAGCAGGATGTCCGGCTGGATCCCGATCGAGCGCAGTTCCTTGACCGAATGCTGCGTGGGCTTGGTCTTCAACTCGCCCGCCGTCGGAATGAACGGCAGCAAGGTCAGGTGTATGAACAGGCAATCGCCGCGCGGCTGCTCCTGCGCAAACTGGCGGATGGCCTCGAAGAAGGGCAATCCCTCGATGTCGCCGACGGTCCCGCCGATCTCGACCAGCACGAAGTCATAGCCGTCATTGCCGCTGCGGATGAAGTCCTTGATGGCGTCCGTCACATGCGGGATGACCTGAACCGTGCCGCCGAGAAAATCGCCGCGTCGTTCCTTGGCGATGATCTCCTGATAGATCCTGCCGGTGGTGATGTTGTCCTGCTTGTTGGCGTGACGACCGGTGAACCGCTCGTAATGACCGAGATCGAGGTCCGTCTCCGCGCCATCATCCGTGACGAACACCTCGCCATGCTGATAGGGGCTCATGGTGCCGGGATCGACATTGAGATAGGGATCGAGTTTTCTCAGCCGCACGGTGAAGCCGCGCGCCTGCAGCAACGCACCGAGCGCCGCCGAGGCCAGACCCTTGCCGAGAGATGAAACCACGCCGCCGGTGATGAAAATGTAACGCGCCATGGGATTTCATCCTAGCCGGTTCGACGCACGATTCGTAGCCTCGGGAACCGGGCCACTGTGGAAAACGAGGCGGTCCGGGCTAGGGACTGACCGGCACCTGCGGCTGCGCGGGCTCCGAAGGCGCCAGCTTGGGAAGGACCGAGCTGTCACCGGAGTTTCCGGCGGGTGCAGGCTGGTCCCCGGTTGCCGGGGCAGGCGCGATGCCGTCAATGACCGATCCGCCGCCCCGGTGCGTGGCGATCACCGTCAGCGCGATGGAGGTACAGAAAAAGGCGACGGCCAGATAGGCGGTGGTGCGCGTCAGGGCATTGCCCACACCGCGCGCCGAGAACAGGTTCCCG
>OMIC01000044.1 GCA_900298995.1 Hyphomicrobiaceae bacterium
AGGTTTGGGGATCGACGCTGTTGAGCTTGCAGGTCTCGATGAGCGACGCGATGATCGCCCAGTGCTCACCGCCGCCGTCTGAACCCGCAAAGAGCGCATTTTTCCTGTTAAGCGCGATTGGTCTAATGGCGCGCTCGACGACGTTGGAATCGATTTCGATACGGCCGTCGTCGATGAACCGCGTCAGTCCTTCCCATCGGGTGAGCGCGTAGCGGATTGCCTCGGCGAGCTTCGTCTTCTGGCTGATCAGGGCCAGCTTCTCGCGCAACCAGGGTTCGAATGCGGCAATCAGAGGGCGCAGCTTCTCCTGGCGAACAGCGCGCCGTTCGTTGGCTCCGCGCCCGCGAATGCCCTGCTCGATCTCGTAGAGAGCTGCGATGCGTTGAAGCGCCTCGCTGGCGATCGGCGCGGGCCCGGCGGTGGCGAGTTCGTAAAAGCGACGGCGCACGTGCGCCCAGCAGAACGCGAGCTGGACGTCATTCTCTCCAGCCAGCGCGCGATAGCCAGCATATCCATCCACCTGCAGCACGCCAGTAAACCCGGCGAGATGCGCCTTCGGGCGTTCTCCCTTCCGGTCCGGCGCGTAGACATAGGCCACCACCGGAGGGTCAGCCCCTCCCCAAGGACGATCATCGCGCGCATAGGCCCATAGCTGGCCTGTCTTGGTGCGGCCACGGCCAGGATCGAGCACTGGAGCCGTCGTCTCGTCAGCAAAGATTTTCGTTGAGGCCCGGATATGCGCCAGCAGGCGCTCATGCACGGGGCGCAGATGCCAGGCGGCGCGACCGACCCAGTCCGCCAGCGTCGAACGGTCAATGTCGATCCCCTGGCGGGCGAAGATCTGAGCCTGCCGGTAAAGCGGCAGGTGGTCCGCGTATTTGGAGACGAGGACGTGCCCCACCGTTGTCTCGGTCGGAATGCCGCCTGCGATCAATCGCGCCGGCGCGGGGGCCTGAACCACGACCTCCTCGCAAGACCGGCACGCGTATTTGGGACGGCGCGTCACCAGCACACGGAACCGGGCGGGCAAGATGTCGAGGCGTTCCGAGACATCCTCGCCAATCGCGTGCAAGTGTCCCTTGCAGCACGGGCACGCCTTGTCGTCGAGATCGACAATCATTTCGACCCGCGGCAGATGCGCCGGCAGCGAGCCACGGTTCATGCGACGCGTCCTGGGCGCCGCTGCGCAGTCGGCAGGAAGCTTGCCTTCCTTCTCCGCCGCCAGCACCGCCTCGCCCTGCTCGACGTCTTCGAGCCCAAGCAGCATCTGATCTTCCGGCAGCGTCTCGGCGCGTCGGCCAAACCGGTGACGCTGCAACTCCTTGATGATCTGCACGAGCCGCTCGTTGCGAACCCTCTCGGCGAGCAGCATCGCTTTCAGGGTCGCAAGATCATTGGGGAGCGTGTCTTCTGCCGTCGCCATGACGTGAGAAGACTATATTTTGCAGTCGCTTTCGAGCCTTTTTCACAGGCTGATTCACTATGTCGCTGTCACCCCGGTTGTGCGGGTGCGGCACTCTCGTGGGACGTGTGAACGCGTCGCCAATCGAGCCCTTCAAGCAAGGCCGAGAACTCTGCCGCCGACAGCCGAAGCACGCCATCCTGCATATTGGGCCAGCGGAACGCGCGCTCCTCAAGCCGCTTGGCGAACAGACATACGCCGGTTCCATCCCAGTAAACGAGTTTGATCCTATCCGCCCGCTTCGACCGGAACACGTAGATCGCACCATCGAACGGATTGGCCTGCATCGCTTCGCGCACCAGCGCTGCGAGCCCTTCCGCGCCTTTTCGGAAGTCGACGGGCTTTGTCGCAACCAGCACCCGCACCGCGCCCGTCGGGCCTATCATGAGCGCGCCTTCAGGGCGCCGATGATCGACGTGACCATATCCACCGTCGCCTCACGCGAGATTCTGACGTTGGCGCCATCAATGTTGAGTTCGATTACATGCGCCCGGACAGTCGTCAGATTGCAGTCCGCGGATAACGCCATCGGCCCCACTGCATGCGGCTCAACAACGACAGCAGCGAAGACGGGCTCATCGCGCGCGACCAACGTCCGCCGCGCGGCGCGTCGCCAGGAAAATAACTGTTGCGGGGTCAATCCGCGCCGACGCGCCACCTGCGAAACAACTGCGTGAGGCTGAAGTGATTCCTCGACCGCTTCCGCCTTCTCGTCCTCCGACCACCGCCGCCGGCGCTCCCCACCGCCCGTGATCACTTCAATCCGACGAACGGAGCCGCCTTTAGGCTCAAGAGTATGATCAAGTCCAGACACAAGCCTTACCTCCAAAACATCAGGTTAGGAGATCAGACTCGCTGCTTTCCGCACTCGATGGAAGGTGGGGTCAAAACGGCGCTTACTGAGCATCTGCTTTTGATCCGCATATGCCCACGGCATGAGTTCGTCGATCTGGCTGTTGGGATGGAGGTTGACGATTCTGGTCAACACGTCGGCGATGTAGGTTTGGGGATCGACGCTGTTGAGCTTGCAGGTCTCGATGAGCGACGCGATGATCGCCCAGTGCTCACCGCCGCCGTCTGAACCCGCAAAGAGCGCATTTTTCCTGTTAAGCGCG
>OMIC01000045.1 GCA_900298995.1 Hyphomicrobiaceae bacterium
CCCGGCCGCGCCGCCCCGCCGCCGCCCTTCACGATCACCCGCGAGGGCTGCTCGTGAGGCGTCATCTGTTCTGGGCTGCGGTGGCGCTGGCGCTCGCGGCGGCCGCGCATGCCGCCGTCGTGCTCTATCTCCCGGGCTGGTGGTTCGCCCGCGAGATGGCGCAGCTCTCGCGCGGTCACGGTGCCAACACCTTCTTCATCCTGTCGCCCGCGCAGCAGGCCGGACTGTTTCCCGGCCTGCCGCGCGGCGGCATCACCGGCCTCTGCCTGTTCGACCTGTCGGCGGGCGATGTGACCCTCAGCGCCAATGTTCCCGACGGGCTGTGGATCGCCACCATCTACACCGACAGGGCCGATGTGATCTATTCGGTCAACAACCGCCAGTCGGGCATCAATGCCTTCAGCGTGCGGCTGTCGCGGGCGCCGGGTCTCATCGAGCAGATCCTCAGCGCCACCACGCCCGAGAGCGCCGAGGACATTGCCAGTGGCTGGACGGTGATGTCGCCCGAGACGCGGGGGCTCGCGGTGATCTGGCACCCGGCTCCCGGCACGGGTGCGGCGGCACTTGCGGCGGATGTCATGGCGGGGTCGCGCTGCACTGCCCAGGCCAGCGGCTCGGGCTGACCGGCGGCGTCAGTAGAACTCGTCGCCCCCGCGCGTGCGCGAGGTCGGCCGCAGGCGCGCGGGCGCAAGCCGCTTGGCAGGGTCATACATGCGCTCGACCTGGACGCCGGTGAAGATCAGCACCTCGGCCGAAGGCCCTGCGGCGGCCGGCGAAGCGGCGGGCCGCACACGGTCCAGCGGAAATGCGATCACGGCACGGTCGGTCAGGGCTCGCATGACATCTATCCGGGCTGTCCTCCAGTCATGCCGAGACTGGCCGCATCATGGTTAACATTGCCTTAAGCACAGGCGGCGAGTCCCGCCGTGCCGCCGCGGTCCTCGACCTCGACGATCCACAGATCGGCATCCAGCCTGAGGCGGCGATCGAGCAATGCCATGGCCTCGGTCATGCCGGCGGGCGGGTGCACCTCGATACTCCAGCGCCGCTCGCCCGCCTCGTCATGCGACGGGCCGGGCGCGGGTGCGAAGAGATGGCAGGTTCCGTCGAGGTGGTTGACGATGATGTGCACCGCGCCCGCCTCCTCCGCGCCCTTGCGCAGCACGGCGCCATAGATGCCCTCGACCATGCAGCGCCTCAGGAAGGCGCTCACCCAGATCGCGGACTTGAGGCGCAAGCGGCTACTGTGCCTGGGAGTCGGCCTGGCCGCTCGCCTTGGCGAGTTCGGCCATCAGCGCGTCATTGATCTCGCCGGTCTCGGCCATGTTGCGGTCGCGCTGGAAGGCGATGATCGCATCGCGCGTCGGGCGGGTGAGTTCACCATTGATCGCGCCGGGGCTGTAGGAGAGTTCGGCGAGCGTGGTCTGAACGCGGCGGATCGCGGCGCGGATTTCGGCGTCGGGGGATGTCTCGATGGTGCCAGTGAACAGGGCGGCTTCCGCCACCTGGCGCGTGAAGCGGATATGCTCGGCGAGATCGGCGGTCGGCTGGCCATCGGGCTTGAGGCCGACAGCCTCCTGATAGGCGGTAACGGCCTGGCGGGTCTTGCGGCCATTCACGCCATCGGCGGGACCCTTGTAGTAACCGGCGGCGATGAGCTCGCGCTGCACGGCCTCGACCACGGGATCGAATTTCAGCTGGATGGTTCGCACCCCGACCTGCGGCGCGGCAGGTTCTGCCGTTTCGGCGCCCGGCGCGGTGTCGAGACTGGCCTGTAACGGCGCTGGCTTCGGGGCCTGACCGAACATGGCATTGCCGGCGATCGCAAACGCCATGATGGCGGCGATGCTCCAGGCGGTGACCGGCACGATCCGGCCCCTGGGCGTCCTGTTCTGCAGTTCCTCACGCATGTCCGGACCCGGCAACGTCCTCTCGGGGCCCAGCCTGAAGGCAGCCCCGCTGCACTGAAATTGCACCGATTGCGGTTAACGGAACCTTTCCGGGCCACGGCAGCGAGGCCTTTTCAACAGCTCGCAGCCGCCGCGCAGCAGACTGGCACAGGCGTTTACACAAAATAAGCCAGCCCTGTTCAGAGCCGGTCAACCGCCGGGCGGATAAGCCAGTCTCGAGACTGGAACCGGGCCTGGCATGCGCATCATCCGAACATTGATCCTGATGGGAGCGGCGGGACTTCTGCTTCCCTCGCCGCCGGAGGACAAGACCGCGCCGGCGGCCGGGGATCAGCAGCCCTCGACGCTGGAACTGCTGACATCGGCGGGAGCGGCCGCATCCGATGCCGCGTCCTTCTGCAGCCGTCAGCCCGAGGTCTGCGCGGTGGCGGGCTATCTGACCGAGCGGCTCACCGCCAAGGTCGTCTATTCGGCATCGCTGATCTGGGGCTGGGCCGATGAGCGCACCGGCACGGGCGATGGCGGCGCGGGTCCCTTTGCCGCGCTGCGCGTCGCGGGGCCCGTTCCCGACAGCGTCGCAGATCCGGGCAATCCCGGACAGTCGACGCTGGAACTCGACGACCTCATCCCCGAATGGCGGGGGCCTGTCGCGGAGGGCGGTCAAGACAGTTGAGCTTGCGGGCGCTTGCGCCTATCTCCGGCTCTGGCCCTTCTTTTCAGGAACACCCCTGCGTGACCGCCGTTGCCCAACTGATCGCCGACTTCGAGATCCTCGATGACTGGGAAGACCGCTACCGCCATGTCATCGAGCTTGGGCGGCAGCTTCCCGATCTTCCGCCCGGCGATCACACCGCGGAGAACAAGGTGAAGGGCTGCGCAAGCCAGGTGTGGATCACCTCGACGGCCAGCGCCAGCCCGTCCGGTCCCGTGCTCAGCTTCGCGGGCGACAGCGACGCACTGATCGTCAAGGGTCTCATCGCCATCGCCTTCATGATCTATTCGGGCAAGACCGCGCGCGAGATTCTCGCCACCGACGCGGGCGAGGTCCTGGGCCGCCTCGGCCTTGCAGGCCACCTCACCCAGCAGCGGTCCAACGGATTTGCCTCGATGATCCAGCGCATCAAGCATGACGCGGCGGCCGCTCTTCAGGCGTCTGGCGAGGATGCGACCGGCGGCACCACCGGCCGGTAACCGGCAGCACCCCAGCGGCGGATGCCGGACCCGCCCGCCTGTCCCAAGGCGAGCAGGCCGTAATGGCGTGCGAGCGCGGTCAGCGCGAGGCCCAGCACCGCCTTGCCGCTGCGCTGCGGCAGGTCGAGCGCGCGCTCGGCCTGTTCGATCCCGGCGGCCAGGCAGCACACCTCGGTCAGGATCCCCGAGAGTTCCGGCCCCACATCGCGGAGTGCGCGGTGATAGCGCTCGCGGGCCGCGAGGGCCGCGTCGTCGGGTTCGGCGGGAAAGCCGCTCGGGCTCCCGGCACCGGCCAGATCCCAGTTGGTGGTCGTGCGCCGCGCCAGCATGGCGCGTTCGAAATCGCGGCGCAGGCGCTCTCCGGCAAGAAACTGCGCGTCGCTGATCAGTGGCACGCCCTGCTTTCCGCGCCGTGCGCGCAACCAGGCCAGCGGGCTCTCGGCATCGTTGAAGCCCGGGACGCTTGAGGTGGGTTCCCCGGTCTGCGGGGGTCGGCGACTTGAGAGGCGGGCGGCGGCGGTGCGGCTCATGGCTGGTCTCTCCCTGCGTGAGACCCCCATCTAGGACATTCTGGAACAGGAATCAATACCTGTTATCGTCTTTTTTTCCTCAAACCTTTTCAGGCCAGATTGGCCTGACGCTCATCATGCTCGAGGCCCGAGAGGAAATAGTCGAGACCGAGGATCATGCCGATGCGGCGGCCATCGGGCGCGGCGAGCGGCAGCCGCAGCCAGTATTGCACCAGATGTTCCTTGTTGAGCCGTGGTCCGCGCACGATGCCCTGGGTAGGCTTGCCGTCCAGCGCGGTGTGGCGGTAGGCGGCGAGCCAGTAGTCCCGCTTCGGGCCGAGATCGAGATCCTCGATGCTGAGGCCGGTGATCTCGCGGTCGAAGACGTCGCGCAGCCGCGTTCCCGCCAGCCGCACCCGGCTCAGTTCCAGCCTATCGCTGACGTCGATCAGGCTGATGAAGGGCAGAAGCCTTGGCACATGGGCAGGATTGATGTCGGCCCGCGTCGGCAGCGCCTTGCCCTGCGCCTGCGCCAGCCAGTAGTCATACAACTGGCGCTGCTCGGGCACCACAAGCTGTGCCCTGAACGCAATGTTGACAGACCCCATCCCCGACGCCGCCCCTTCGCGAATCACTGCCCCATTCGGTGAAGATGTTTATGAATCGTGAATGGCTGATCCGCAAGAGTCAGGCGCGTGAAAATTTGCAGACGACTAGTCCGCGCGCCGCCGCCCGAGGCCCATCGTCTTGGCAAGCTTCGATCGCGAGCTCGCATAATTGGGCGCAACCATCGGATAATCAGGCGGCAGGCCCCACTTCGCGCGGTATTCTTCGGGCGTCAGCTTGAAATGCGTGCGCAGGTGACGCTTCAGCGACTTGAACTTCTTTCCGTCCTCGAGGCAGATCAGATAGTCCGGCGTGATCGTCTTCTTGATGCTGACCGGCGGCCGCGGCTCCTCGACCGGCCCCGCCGTCACGCCCGAGGCCTCCGCGAGCGCGCGGTGGACCTCTGCGATCAGCTGCGGAAGCTCTGACCGTTCCACCGTGTTGCGCGCCACATAGGCGGCGACGATCTGGCTCGCCAGTTCGATCAGGGCCGGCCGCGCGCCGGCGGAAGACGGGTCGGTGTCGCTCATGCCGCGTCAGTCTTAGGCGAGGCCTGAGCGTTCAACAAGAGGGCCTCAGGCCTGCGGCGCATAAGGCCCGGTCCGGCGTATGAACCAGTCCCAGTAGATGAGCAGCGTGCGCGCCTTGTTGCCGGACAGCGCATCGAAGACCGCCTGCAGGTCCTGGGTCTCCTGGCCGGGCGGCGCCCAGCCGGCACGGGTCAGCTGGGCCATGATCTCCATGAATCGCGAGCGACTGACGCCCAGCGTCTTGAGAAGTGCGGCCAGCGGCTCGCCGGTCACATCCTCGATAATCCGCCGCGCCGTTTCCCCGGCGATGCCGGCGAGGACCGCGAAATCGCGCGCGGCGTCCTCGCGACGGCCAGCGGCAAGCGCCGCCACCGCCGTGTCGAGATCGGCAGCGGGAATTCCGCCGTCCTCGGGCGGCGTCTCCTCCGGTTCGGAGGCGAGCACGATGGCGATGATCCGGTTCAGGATGGTCGAGTCGGTGAGGAAGCGGGTGAGGATGACGCGCCGCAGATCGGAGGGCAGGCGCCAGAACAGTTCCAGTGCCACCGGCAGCGGCAGGTCGGGCCGCGTGGTGATCGGAACCTGCAGCGCAGGATGCTGGCCCGCCAGGTCGCACAGGCGCATGTAGGTGCTGAAGAAGAACTCGGCACCGGGATTGCGCAGCAACTGGAGCAGTGCCGCGATGTCGCCGGTTTCGACAAGATGGTCGCTGAGCACCGGCGAGAGCGAGCGGCGCCTGGCGATCACCCTGAGCTTCTCGGGCTGGTCGGCCCCGGCGGCGGCGATCATGTCACGATCGCTCAGATGCGCATTCTTTTCGAGCAGCGGTCCCGATACCTCAAGCCGCTCGTCACGGATCAGCTGCGCGGCCAGCAGCGGCGGTGGCGAGTCCATGCCGGACAGCCGGTCGGCAAGCGCCACGAGCTGCCGGTCGTTGAGACGCGGCGCCAGCAGCAGCAGCGCGTCGCTCACCATGGCGCGTTCCTGCGGCAGAAGGTCGATGGCGCCCCAGATGATTTCGAGAAGCAAGGCCACCGACTCGCCCGGGTCGGGCGGCGGGGGTCTGAC
>OMIC01000046.1 GCA_900298995.1 Hyphomicrobiaceae bacterium
CACCCGGCTTCGAGCAGAACGACCCAACCACGTCTGGTCCTATGACTTCGTGGAGGATCGCACCCATGACGGACGGAAGTATCGCATGCTGAACGTCGTGGATGAGTTCACCCGGGAATGCCTGTTGATCAGGATCAACCGGAAACTCAAGTCTTCCGACGTCATCGACGTCCTGTCCGACCTCTTCATTCTCCGGGGCGTGCCAGAGCACATCAGGTCGGACAACGGCCCTGAGTTCTCTGCAAAGGCAGTTCAGGACTGGATCACCGCCGTCGGGACAAAGACTGCCTACATCGAGCCGGGGAGCCCGTGGGATGGAGGAGGACCAGAAAACGATCCAGTGGATCGTTTTCCCGACGACGGGCTACATCGAGAGCTTCAATGCTCGCCTCCGTGACGAGCTTCTCAATGGCGAGATCTTCTACACCCTCGCCGAGGCCCGGATCGTGATCGAAAGTTGGAGGCGCTTCTACAACACGCGCCGGCCACACGGCTCACTGGGTTATCGGCCCCCGGCCCCAGAGGTCTTCATTCCACAGTACGCGCGGGCGGCTGCGCTACCCCAACCGGCTTCGCCGCCCGCGCTGGCGTCGAGGCCGCCCATGCACTAACATTCAACCCGGACTACTCGTTGGGGGCCGATCAATGGCCGAGAGCTCTGCCGAACTCGTTGCGGTCAAGTGGGGGGATACCGGCTTCGAAGTACAACTCCTGCTTCTCGAGGAAGTGCTCGAGGAACACCCTGACATCGACTACATCATCGGCAGCGCTGTCACTGCTGACGCCGCCGTCAGCCTGCTCAGAGCCAAGAACCTGACAGGCCGGATCGGTGTATTGGCGGATTACTTCACACATGGCACATTCCGCGCCATCAAGCGGGGCAAGGTTCTAGCAGCGCCGACCGATTCACCAGTGCTTCAGGGCCGTCTCGCCGTGGATCAGGCGGTCCGCGCCCTGGAAGACAAGCTCACCGTTCCACACGCCGGGCCCTCGATCCGCATCGTCGATGCTCAGAACATCAACGCGTTCGATATCAAGGACAGTCTCGCGCCCGCCTCATTCAAGCCAGTCTTCCTGGTGAAGTAACGGGCCGACGGCTGGTGGCGGGCCTCAGTAATGATAGGCACCCGTCTCATAGGTGAGATAGGTATAGGGAACCTGAACACGCTGCAGAGTCGCCCGGATCGCATGCGTGGCCATGGACTCGTCTTCCTTCTGATAGCCGAGCAGCAGTTGCTCGACATTCAGGCCCAGAGCAAAATAGGGATGCCGCGTCGGCGAGATATCCAGGTCGACGGCCTCTTCATGCCTGAACCCCTCAGTGTAATAACCGGCCTGTAGTTCGAAGAAGCGCAGCGGCGATTCCCGGAATTCCTCGAATCCGGCAAGCTTGAGGGCCAGAACATACTTCTGGCCGGCATAGTCTGAATGCGGTTTGAAGCCCTCGTCATATCCGGACGGCAGGTATTCGAGGCGGAAATCGACCTTCTCCTGCATGCCGGGTACGGTGTTGCGGAGGAACGAGAAGGTTGCGCCCACCGTATTGGCTACGATGTCCTGCGGGGAGAAACCATAATCCTGCGAGAAACCGTCGAAGGTCTCGACCATGCCCATCACTCCCCACGCCATGATCGAGCCGGTAAGTGCGGCCGAGCGGTTTTCGACATTGTGCCGGTCGAGCCGCCAGGTGAAAAAGTCGGCGAGCAATGTGGTGCCATAGGCATGACCCAGCTTGTCCATGCCTCCGTTGTAGGTGTCGGTACCAAAAAAGCCCTCATCGACGAAATGGAACTTGGCTGTTCCCCAATCCCAATCCGAAAAGCCCAGCGCCAGAGTGCCGCCCACAACGGCAGCAGTGGCCCACGGGATCATGCGTGCATTGGAAACGAACTCGCCGGGGCTGTAGGTGAAGCCATCCATCCACCCGTCAGCGATCACGGGCATTCCGTCAGAGGCGGGCATGATGGCAGCAGCGGAAAGATCGATCGCGTCTCCCGAAAGGAGCGCCACGGGGCCCTCGGCGGATGATGAATAGTCGGCCACCGAACCCGTCATGAGGCCGGTCTTTCCGACTGCGACCTCTGCCTGCGACGGCGCTGCGCTTCCGGCGATGACCAGAATACCAAATCCGACAAAAGCATAGCCGTTCAGCATTCCACCCCACTGAGACTCCTTTATAGCGTCCCGCACCGGCCTGCAACAACGGGACACTGCCCGCCCGGCAGATCGAAGCTTGACCGCCGCGCGCATTCCTTGGCACAAGCTGAGATAGCAGCAAGGCAAGTCTTCAAATGTCAAAAGACCCGCTTCTTCAGCCCTATCGGATCAAGCACCTGACGCTCCGCAACCGGATCATGACAACCAGCCATGAGCCCGCCTATCCGGAAGACGGCATGCCGAAGGATCGCTACCGCCTCTATCACCTGGAGCGCGCCAAGGCGGGCGTGGCGCTCACCATGACGGCGGGCTCCGCCGCGGTTTCAAAGGACAGCCCACCGGTATTCAACAACATTCTCGCCTACAAGGACGAGGTGGTCGGCTGGATGAAGAAACTGGCTGACGATTGCCACGAGGCTGGCGCTGCCGTCATGATCCAGCTCACCCATCTCGGACGCCGCACGCGCTGGGACAAGGGAGACTGGTTGCCTGTCGTGGGAGCAGGCCCCTCGCGCGAGCCCTCACACAGAGCCTTTCCAAAAGTCATCGAGGACTGGGACATCGCTCGCATCATCTCGGATTATGCCGACGCAGCCGAACGCATGAAGGCGGCCGGTCTCGATGGCATCGAGTTCGAGTGTTATGGCCACCTCATGGACCAGTTCGTGAGCCCACTCACCAACGCACTCGCCCATCCCTATGGCGGGAGTTTCGACAACCGCCTGCGCTTTGCAATGGATGTGCTTGAAGCCTGCCGCAAGCGAGTGGGACCCGACTTCCTGCTGGGCGTGCGCTACACCGCCGACGAGGAAGAGAAAGGCGGGATCAGCGTGTCGGAGGGCCTTGAAATGGGCCGGCGCTTCAAGGAGTCCGGGCTCGTTGATTTTCTAAACATCATCCGTGGCCGCATCCACACGGATGCTGCGCTGACCGGCGTCATTCCGCTCCAGGGCATGCGTTCGGCGCCAAACGTCGATTTTGCAGGCCTGATCCGCAAGGAGATCGGCATGCCCACCTTCCACGCGTCGCGAATTCCCGATGTCGCCACTGCGCGCTATGCCATCGCATCAGGTCAGCTCGACATGGTCGGCATGACCCGGGCGCACATGGCGGATCCGCACATCGTGAGCAAGATCATGGAAGGCCGCGAGAACGACATCCGTCCTTGCGTCGGTGCAACCTACTGTCTTGACCGCATCTATCAAGGCGCCATGGCACTGTGCCTGCACAATCCCGCTACCGGTCGGGAAGAAACCATGCCGCATGAGATCACGCCCGCCGCCACACGCAGGCGCGTGGTGGTGGTTGGTGCAGGCCCGGCAGGTCTCGAAGCCGCGCGCGTGGCAGCCGAACGCGGCCATCACGTCACCGTCTTCGAGGCCGCTCCACAGCCGGGCGGGCAGGTCCGTCTCACCGCCGCGAGCAAACGCCGGGCCGAAATGATCGGCATCATCGACTGGCGCATGGCGCAGTGCGCCGCGCGGGATGTGGAATTTCGCTTCAATACCTTTGCAGAAACCGGCGACGTGCTGGCCGAGAAGCCGGATGTGGTGATCGTCGCCACCGGCGGACTTCCTGAAAAGGACATCCTTGAAAGCGGCAACGACCTCACAGTGTCGGCCTGGGACATTCTGTCGGGTGACGTGAAGCCAGGCGCCCAGGTCCTGCTCTTTGACGATGCTGGCGATCACACGGCAATGCAGGCAGCCCAGTTCATCGCCGAGGCCGGGTCGAGCGTCGAGATCATGACGCCAGACCGCAGCTTTGCACCGGAGGTGATGGGCATGAACCTGGTGCCCTACATGCGGGCGCTGCAGGACAAGGCCGTGACGTTCACCGTCACCTACCGGCTCTTGGCAGCAGAGCGTGATGGCAACCGTCTCAAGGCAGTGGTCGGATCAGACTACATCGCCGGGCTGCGACAGGAGCGCCAGGTCGACCAGATCGTCGTGAACCACGGCACACAGCCCCTCGCAGAACTCTATTTCGCCCTCAAGCCGCTGTCGGAAAATCTCGGCGCGGTCGATTACGAAGCGCTCATTGCCGGAGCACCACAGACTGTGGCTGGTGGTCCCCCAGGCTTCAGGCTCTATCGGATTGGCGACGCGGTGTCGGCTCGAAACACGCACGCCGCCATATACGATGCCCTGCGCCTCATGAAGGACATCTGAGGCAAGATTCCTCTCCCGCGTCAGGCGCGGGCGATCTGCGCCGCCTTGTCCACAAGCACCTGGGCCTGACGGATCGACGCATAGTCGATGAGCCGACCATCAAGCGAGACCGCGCCCTTGCCCTGCGCCTCGGCCTCCTTCATCGCCGCAAGGATGCGCTTGGCACGTGTGACTTCAGCTTCAGACGGGCTCATGACTTCATTGGCGAGCGCGATCTGGGAGGGATGAATGGCCCATTTGCCTTCGCATCCGAGCACGGCTGCGCGCCGGGCGGCTGCGCGGAATGCATCGGCGTCGGAGAAATTGCCGAAGGGCCCGTCAACCGGCCGCAGACCATTGGCGCGCGCCGCAACCACCATCCGCGCAATGGCATAGTGCCACATGTCGCCCCAATGGGTCTGGCGTGAGTCATCCTCAAGAGGTTCTGTCAGAACCGCATAGTCGGCATTGGCACCACCGATCGAAGTGGTTCGGGCGCGCGTCGAAGCGGCATAATCTGCTACACCGAAATGCAAGGATTCATTGCGCTTCGACGCCGCGGCGATCTCCGACACATTCTGCATGCCGAGCGCGGTCTCGATGATCATCTCGAAACCGATCCGCTTCTTGCGCCCCTTGGCGGTCTCGATCTGGGTCACCAGCATGTCGACCGCATAGACGTCGGCCGCAGTTCCAACCTTGGGTATCATGATCAGGTCGAGGCGTTCACTCGCCTGCTCGAGGACATCGACGACATCGCGGTACATATAGTGCGTATCGAGACCATTGATGCGCACGGAGAGCGACTTGCTGCCCCAGTCAATGTCGCCGATGGCCTGAATGATGTTCTTCCGGGCCTGGGCCTTGTCATCCGGGGCGACAGCATCCTCGAGATCGAGAAACACCACGTCCGCGGCAGATTTTGCGGCCTTTTCGAACATTTGCGGCTGGCTGCCGGGCACCGCCAGTTCACTGCGGTTGAGGCGGGCAGGCGCCTGTTCGACGTTGAAGAAGCTCATGTCAGGATCCTTGCGTAAGCGGGAGGGAAGCACGGCGGCGCAACAGCTGGGTCTGCGCAGCCTCCGGATCGAACAATCCGTTTTCAAACACATAGCGCACCAACTGATGGCGGCGGAAGAGGCCCATGTCGCGGATGGCCCGCGACATATGAGCCTTCACGGTGGCGCTGCTGACGCCAAGCAGGTAGGCGATTTCCTTGTCGGCCAGGCCGCAGCAGACGAGCTGCGCGACCAGGGTCTGCATTGGCGAGAGGCGCACCGGCCGGGGCTCGTAGCGGTAACTGCGCAGATCTGGCACGATCGTCGCAGCACCGCCTGCCGCTGGCCGGCGGCCGGGCTGAAGAGGGGCTTCGAGAGGAAGGATCATGCCACCCTCACGCCGCCTTCTTCAGGACCTTATGCGCCGTGCTGCCGATTTCGGCCGGGGTTGGTGCAATGGCAACGCCCACGTCCCGCAGCAGTTCGACCTTTTCCGAGGCACCCTCGCCGAAGGCCGAGATGATGGCTCCGGCATGGCCCATCTTGCGGCCCTTGGGCGCAGACAGTCCGGCGACATAGGCGATCACGGGCTTCGACATGTGGTCGCGGATATATTCCGCGGCCTCCGCCTCCTGCGGACCTCCGATCTCGCCGATCATCACCACGGCATGGGTTTCGGGATCGGCTTCGAAGATCTCGAGAATATCCTTGAAGGACGAGCCATTGATGGGATCGCCACCAATACCGACACTGGTCGAGACGCCGATGCCCAGATCCTTCATCTGCGCTGCCGCTTCATACCCCAGCGTACCCGAACGTCCGACGATGCCGACATGACCGGGCAGGTAGATGTTGCCGGGCATGATGCCGAGCAGCGCCTTGCCGGGCGATATGACGCCCGCACAGTTGGGGCCGACGAGACGCATGCGGTTCTCTGCCTTGTAGCGGCGCATGTAGCGCTTCACGCGGATCATGTCCTGGGCGGGAATGCCGTCGGTGATCGCCACGCACAGACGCACGCCGGCGTCGGCAGCTTCCATGATCGAGTCGGCTGCGAAGGGAGGCGGCACGAAAACGATGGATGCGGTTGCACCCGTCTTCGCAACGGCTTCCTTCATCGTGTCGAACACGGGAACGCCATGCTCGGAGCCACCGCCCTTGCCGGGTGTGACACCGCCAACGATGTTGGTGCCATAGTCCATCATCTCCTTCGTGTGGAAGGACCCGATCTTGCCGGTGATGCCCTGGACGAGAACCGGCGTTGTATGGTCAAGAAGGATGCTCATGCGTTCACCACTTTGAGGCCCATTGTGCTGGGATTGTTCTTCCAGGCCGCGACTGCGCGCTCGGCAGCCTCGGCAAGCGTGTTGGCGCGGATGATGGCAAGGCCGGAGCGCGCCAGGATACGACGGCCCTCCTCCACATGGGTTCCGGCCAGCCGCACGATGACGGGGACGTTGACGGGGCTCTTCTCCAGCGCCTGCACGACGCCTTCCGCCACCCAGTCGCAGCGGTTGATGCCCGCGAAGATGTTAACGAGGATGGCCTCGACATTCTTGTCCATGGTCACGAGCTTGAAGGCCTTGGCCACGCGCTCCGGCGTGGCGCCACCGCCGATGTCGAGGAAGTTGGCCGGTTCACCGCCGGCAAGCTTGATCATGTCCATGGTCGCCATTGCAAGGCCGGCACCATTGACGATGCAGCCGATCTTGCCGGTGAGGCCCACATAGGACAGGCCACGGTCATTGGCGTGTGTCTCGCGAGGATCCTCCTGGCTCTTGTCACGGAGCTCGGCGACCGCCGGGTGGCGGAACAGGGCGTTGTCATCGAAGGTCATCTTGGCGTCCAGCGCCATGACATGATCGTCCTCGGTGACGATGAGTGGATTGATCTCCACCATGGTCGCATCGAGTTCCTCGAAAGCCCGGTAGCAGCCCATGATGGCATTGACCGCCGACTGGATCTGCGAAGGCTTGAGACCCAGCGCGAAGGCTACTTCGCGGGCCTGGAAGGCCTGCATGCCGACGGCGGGCTCCACGCTCACCTTGACGATCGACTGGGGCTTCTCGGCGGCGATCTCCTCGATCTCCATTCCGCCCTCGGAGGAGGCAACCACCATCACCCGCTCCGACTTGCGATCGAGGACGAAGCCCAGATAGAGCTCCTTGGCGATGGCAACACCACCTTCGACATACAGGCGATAGACGATCTTGCCCTGCGGGCCCGACTGGTGCGTGACCAGCTTCTTGCCGAGAAGGTCGTCCGCGGCCTCAAGCACCTCATCCTCACTGCGGCACAGCTTCACGCCGCCCGCCTTGCCACGCCCGCCGGTGTGCACCTGAGCCTTTACGACCCAGAGCTTGCCGCCGATTTCGCGCGCCCGGTAGGCTGCCTGCTCGGGGCTGTAGGCCAGCGCGCCCTTGGGCACCGGCACGCCGAAGCGGGTCAGGATTTCCTTGGCCTGATACTCATGAATGTCCATGGTCTCGCTCTCCTCAGGCCGCGTTCTTCATGGCGGCAGCAGAGCCGGTCGCACGGTAGTATTCCATCGCCGCAGCAACGCCGGAACCTGCCTCGACCGGAACGCCCAGGTCGCGCATGGCCATTTCAGAGCCGGCCACTGCCGTGAGGCACATGATCTCGTTGAGGTCGCCGAGGTGACCGATGCGGAACACCTTGCCAGCCACCTTGTTGAGGCCCATGCCGAGCGACATGTTGTATCGGGTATAGGCATGACGCACGAGCGCGGCGCTGTCATAGCCCTCAGGCAGAAGGATGGCGCTCACCGTGTCGGAATTCCACTTCGGATCCCGGGCACAGAGCCTCAGGCCCCACGCAGAGACCGCATGGCGCACACCCTCGGCGAGACGGTAGTGACGCGCGAAGACATTCTCGAGGCCCTCTTCAAGCAGCAGATTGGTGGCCGCCCGCAGGGCGCGCAGCATGTGCAGCGGTGGCGTATAGGGGAAGAAGCCGTCCTTGTTGGTGCGGATCATGTCTTCGAAGTCGAAGTAGCAGCGGCGGGCCGCAGCCTGCTTGCGCGCAGCCAGAGCCTTCTCGGACACGCAGAGAATGGCGAGGCCTGCGGGCATCATGAAGCCCTTCTGGGAGCCCGACACGCAGATGTCGACGCCCCCCTCGTCCATGCGGAAGTCGATCGAGGCGAGCGAGCTCACGGCATCGACAAACAGCAGGGCCGGGTGGTTCGCGTGGTCCATGGCGCGGCGCACGGCCGCCACATCGCTCGTGACGCCGGTTGCGGTTTCATTGTGGGTGACCAGCACGGCCTTGTAACTGTGAGCGGTATCCGCCTTGAGCTTGTCGGCGAAGATCTCGACCGGAACGCCTTCGCCCCACGGCACGTCCACGACATCCACTTCGAGACCCATGCGCTGGCACATGTCGACCCAGAGCAGGGAGAACTGGCCGAAACGGGCGATCAGCACCTTGTCACCGGGCGACAGCGTATTGGTCATCGCGGCTTCCCAGCCGCCGGTGCCCGAGGCCGGGAACAGGAACACCTGACCGGCGCGCGACTTGAAAACCTTCTTCACGTCGTCGAACAGCGGCAGCGTGAAAGCCGGAAGGTCCGGCGCGCGCTGATCCTCCATGCCGATATCCATGGCCAGGCGGACCGCCTGCGGCACGTTGGTTGGACCTGGAATAAACAAACCCCGAATACCCGGCATGCGCATTCTCCCATTTTCTTGTCGCGCCCGGACCGTTCCGGACGTCATGATGCGGTTATGAACGGGTGCGTGTCCTTTGAAAACACTCGAAAAACCAGCCTTTTGGCATCTTAATGGGTGGTAATTCGCCTATCCTTTTCGACTGTAAATGCCTCTTGTCACAGAACTTACCTACCCTTTAGAATGGCA
The DNA here is from genome assembly GCA_900298995.1 of Hyphomicrobiaceae bacterium. Lineage (GTDB taxonomy): Bacteria > Pseudomonadota > Alphaproteobacteria > Rhizobiales > Aestuariivirgaceae > Aestuariivirga. The sequence goes on from OMIC01000046.1 coordinate 9,184, forward strand.
TTCATGTCAGAACCGCGCAGCCTGATCGTTGCCGATCCCAATACAATCATGCTGCAGGCCCTGTCGGACCTGTTCGAGCGGGACCCGCGCTTCACCCTCGTGGCAACATCCAAGACGGCAGAGGGATTTCTGGAAAGCTGCCTCAGGGTTCCCGTCGACATCGGCATCGTCGACTGGGCGATTCCGCAACTCGGGGCCGAACGCCTGCTGGCGATCCTGCGCGACCGTCCGACCGCACCGCGCATCATCGTTTTCGCCTCCGGCGGCGATCCGGATGTACCCCGCCGCGCTATGGCGGCGGGGGCCGCAGCCTTCTGCACCCGCGATGCGCCGGAGCAGCAACTCCTCGACATTGCCGCAAGCGTTGCCACCGGCCGCATGGTGTTCCCCTTCATGGATGTGCGCAGCCTGAAGCGCGATCCGCGGGAAACGCTGACCGACCGCGAAAAGGCCATGCTGGCGGCCCTGGCGAGGGGCCGCACCAACACGGAACTGGCGGCCGAACTCAACATCTCGATCAATACCGTGAAATTCCACCTCCGGAACCTCTATGAGAAGCTGGATCTGAAGAACCGCTCTCAGGCCATCGCCTTTTTCTACGCCAATGAAAAATAGGCAGCCGGCGCGCCGCATGCCGGGGGTCGTGGCGTCCCGGGGCGAAGACGTTGCCGGACGGCGAGGCAGTCCCTAGAATGCTCCGGGAGATGGGGTCTGATCCGACGATTTGCTGACTTGCGCTTCCCGGATTCCGGTGTACAGTCTGGGAAAAAATAGTTCCACACAGGAAACGAGGAGACGTGTGATGCCTTTGTCTTGGAGATTTTCCGTACTCGCCGACCGCCACCGCGCCCTGGGGTCAAAGCTCGAGGACTGGAGCGGCATGGGTACCGCCTGGACCTATGACAAGGACATCTACGCCGAGCACATCGCGGTCCGCACCAAGGCAGGTCTCATGGACGTGTCGGGCCTCAAGAAGGTCCACCTCGTCGGCCCCCATGCGATCGCGGTTCTCGACTACATCACCACCCGTGACCTGAACAAGGTCTATCCCGGCAAGTCGGTGTATGCCTGCATGCTCAATGAGCGCGGCATGTTCACCGACGACTGCATCGTTTACCGGACCGGCCCCAACTCCTGGATGCTGGTGCACGGCTCGGGTTCCGCGCATGAGGAAGTCGTCAAGCAGTCCCTCGGTCGCAATGTCGCCGTTCTCTTCGACGACGACCTCCATGACCTGTCGCTGCAGGGGCCGGTTGCCGTCGACTTCCTGGCGCAGCATGTGCCGGGCATCCGCGACCTCAAGTACTTCCACCACATGCAGACGACGCTCTTCGGTGCGCCCGTCATGATCTCGCGCACCGGCTACACCGGCGAGCGCGGCTACGAGATCTTCGTGCGCGGCCAGGACGCCCCCATGGTCTGGGACACCATCCTCGACAAGGGCAAGTCCATGGGAATCATTCCCGTCTGCTTCAGCGTGCTCGACATGCTGCGCGTCGAGAGCTACCTGCTGTTCTATCCCTATGACAATTCGCAGATGTATCCGTTCCCGGATCAGACCCCCGGCGACACGCTGTGGGAACTCGGCCTCGACTTCACCGTCAGCCCGGGCAAGACCGGGTTCCGTGGCGCCGAGGAGCACTACAAGCTCAAGGGCAAGGAGCGCTTCAAGATCTTTGGCGTGCTGATCGAGGCCGACGGCCCCGCTGATCTTGGCGATGAAATCTGGGCGGATGGTAAGAAGGTGGGTGTCATCACCTGCCCGAGCTATTCGAAGCTCACCAAGAAGAGCATGGGCATCGCGCGGCTCGAAGTACCCTATGCAAAGCAGGGAACGCCTCTCGAAGTCCGCGGCAAGAATTTGAAGGCCAAGGCCATCGCCCATACCATCACCTTCGATGACCCGGAAAAGAAGAAGCGCACGGCGGTCGGCTGAGGAAAGTCGCGGCGGATGCTCGTTGCAGGTATCAAGAGCCGCCCTGTCTATGGCGGTCTGAGTGTGGATCCGAATGCAAGGCGACACCTCTTCGCTCTCGAGGGCGAAGGGGCGTTGGCCTTGACGGAAGAGGCGGCAAGGTCCGGAGCGGACTTTCTGAAAAATGCCGACATCCTCTATGTGGCGTCCGGCTCACGGGCGGCTGACCATGACAAGGCTCTCACCGCGCTGGGCGCAGACACCTTCTGGCTGTCCCCGACGGTCCCGGTGCTGCTGAACCGGCTCAATGTGATGCTGGGTCAGGCCAAGATGGGAACCCGGCTCTATGTCGCCGTCACCGAGGGCTTCATTGGCCAGGCCATGCAGGTGGCGCTGAACCACGGTATCGACCACGCCTCGATCCGCTGCGAACATCGCGGTTCGGCTGCGCGGCGCGTGCAGTGCGTGCACTGCAAGGGCGTCACCGACAACGTGACCACCAGCCCCTATGTCTGCACGCATTGCGGACTTTCGCTTCTGGTCCGCGATCACTACTCCCGCCGCATCGGAGCCTTTCAGGGCGTCAACATCGACGCCGAGGAACCCGGCACGGCCCCCCAGCCTGAGGAACTCTTTCCTTGACCATCAACACCGAAATGAAGGTCCGCGTGGCGAAGATCACGCCAGTGGCGGACAAGGTGAAACGCTTCCGCTTCGAAAGGACGGACGGCCAGCCAATGCCGGTATTTTCTGGCGGCGCGCATATCATCGTGTCGATGCGTGACGGTCAGGTCCTGCGCCGCAATCCCTATTCGCTCATGTCAGCGCCAGGCGATACGAGCGGCTACGAGATCAGCGTGCTGCGGGTCGAGAACTCCCGCGGCGGATCGGCGTTCCTGCACGAGAAACTGAAGGAGGGCGACACGCTGGTACTGAGCCAGCCGGTCAACCTCTTCCCCTTCGATCACCGCGGCAAGAAGCACATCATGATGGCGGGTGGCATCGGCATCACCCCCTTCATGGCGATGATGGAGCAGATGGAGCTCGAAGGCCGCGCGTTCGAGCTTCACTACGCTGTCCGCACGCGCAGCCACGGCGCCTACTGGAAGGAGTTGCAACAACGCTACGGCGCACACCGCATCAAGATCTATTGCGATGCGGAGAAGCTATTCATTCCCGTGGATGCCATCCTCGAGAACCAGCCGCTTGGCACGCATCTGTATGTCTGCGGTCCGGCGGGCATGATCAGCGGCGTTCTCGGCAAGGCGCGGACCCATGGCTGGCCGAAGGAGAACCTGCACTCCGAGGAATTCCTCGCTCCCCCGCCAGGCAAGGCGTTTCAGGTAAAGTTGGCGCGCGCCAATCGGACGATCGATGTCGCCTCGCACCAGAGCATCCTGGAGGCCGTCGAGGCCGCCGGCATTGATGCGCCCTATCTTTGCCGCGGTGGCGCCTGCGGACAATGCGAAACAGCCGTGGTCTCCTGCGATGGAGAACTCGAACACAACGACCACTTCCTCGAGCCGGACGAAAAGGCCTCGGGCAAGAAGATCATGATCTGCGTCTCACGCATCAAGGGCAACGCCGTCACGCTCGACCTCTAGGAGACTTACCGGCATGAACATCAACTTCCGGAACGAAACCTTCCGCGATGACTACACCTTCCGAAACAGCCCGGAGACCATCCGGCGGTTTCCATTCCCGTTTCATGAAGACAAGTACATGTATTCGGTGAACATGGAACCGCATGTTCCCGCAGGCCCCGCAGGCCATGCCTACAACAATCCGATCGACGTCGATGAACACTATGTGGCGGAGATGCGCGACCGCGCACTCGTGCTCAAGGAAGATCCACTGCGCTATCAGGCGCTGCCGCACATGATGGCGGCCCAGTGGGACACGCTGGAACTGCTCATGGAGTCTCAGGCCGCCGCCTACCCCGAGCACTTCTCGCTCACCAAGGACGGCGACCGCTGGCACTGGGTCAACCGTCCGCTCGGCATCGACCAGACCTTCACCTTCGGTGACGCATCCACCCTCCCGATGGAACCGCTCGAATTCATCACGCGCCAGGCGCAGGGCGATTTCTGCATCGTTGACCAGCGTGACGGCAATCTCTGGATGGACGCAGGCATGGTCACGACCCAGGCGGACTGGTCGCTCGATTTCGATGTCGGCATGAACTTCTTCGAATGGCACGGACCGGTGCCGCTGGCCCATGAGATCGGCGTCTTCGAACGAGCGCTGAAGTTCCTGCTCAATCTCCAGCAGGGCAAGCCGGTCCGCCGCCTCAACTGGACGATGACCATCAACCCGCGCCTCGACACCAGCCCCGAGAATTATCACAAATGGGGCCCGGACCGCGCCACGGTCACGCCGGAGAATGTCGGCGACAAGGTGCATTTACGTTGCGAACTGCAGAGCCTCTGGCGCCTGCCGCGATCCAACGCCATCCTCTTCGTCATCCGCTGCTATCTCATCAAGATGGAGGAACTGGTCACCATCCCGAAGTGGGGCCGGCGTTTCCACCGCGTGCTGCGCGACCTGCCGCCGGAACTCATCGACTACAAGGGCCTGACGCGCTACCGCCCGGCCACCGTCGAGTGGCTGTCGAAATTCGATGACGGGAAGCCAACCACCCCCGGCATCTATCCGGACTGACAAGACCGACCATTCAGACACAGGGAGTTCACATGACCAGAGTTGCAGTAATCGGCGCCGGCCCGTCCGGGCTTGCAGCGCTCCGCGCCTTCCAGTCCGCCAAGAAGAAGGGCGCAAAGATCCCTGAAGTTGTCTGCTTCGAGAAGCAGGATGACTGGGGCGGCCTCTGGAAATACACCTGGCGCACGGGCCTTGATGAATATGGCGAGCCCGTGCACTGCTCGATGTACCGTTACCTGTGGTCCAACGGCCCCAAGGAGTGCCTGGAGTTCGCGGACTACACTTTCGAGGAGCATTTCGGAAAGCCGATCGCATCCTATCCGCCGCGTGCGGTGCTGTGGGACTATATCGTCGGCCGCGTCAAGAAGGCTGGCGTGCGCAAGTGGATCCGCTTCAACACGCCTGTGCGCATGGTCGAGTACGACAAGAAGAAAAAGAAATTCTCCGTCACCGTCCACGACCGTCCGAAGGACAAGATGTACACGGAGGAATTCGACTATGTGATCTGTGCGTCAGGTCACTTCTCCACGCCCCATGTCCCCTTCTTCCCCGGCCTCGATTCCTTCAGCGGCCGCGTGCTGCATGCCCACGACTTCCGCGACGCGCTGGAATTCAAGGGCAAGGACATTCTCATCGTCGGCCGCAGCTATTCGGCAGAGGACATCGGTTCACAGTGCTGGAAGTACGGCGCCAAGTCCGTCACCACCACCTACCGCTCCAAGCCGATGGGCTTCAAGTGGCCGTCGAACTTCGAAGAGCGCCCCCTGCTGCAGAGGGTTGAAGGCAGGACGGCCTATTTCAAGGACGGCAGCAAGAAGGATGTGGACGCGATCATCCTGTGCACGGGCTATCAGCATTATTTCCCGTTCCTGCCGGAAGACCTGCGCCTCAAGACGGCCAACCGCCTGTGGCCGGAGAACCTCTACAAGGGCGTCGTCTGGCAGGACAACCCGCGCTTCTTCTATATCGGCATGCAGGACCAGTTCTATACCTTCAACATGTTCGACGCCCAGGCCTGGTATGTGCGTGACATCATCCTCGGCCGCATCAAGCTGCCGAAGGCCGATGCCATGAAGAAGGACTGGAAGAAGTGGCTGAAGCGCGAGACCAAGCTTGCGGATGCCGAACAGATGATCTGGTTCCAGGGCGACTACGTGAAGGAGCTGATCGACGCCACGGACTATCCGAAGTTCGATGTCGAGGGCGTCAACAAGACCTTCATGGAATGGGAGCACCACAAGATGGACGACATCATGGGCTTCCGCAACAATGCCTATCGCTC
>OMIC01000047.1 GCA_900298995.1 Hyphomicrobiaceae bacterium
CCGCACTGACCAAGAGGAGTTCTACCAACTCCTCACCTACAAGGATGATGTCGATCTCGAGGAAAAGCTCGCTCATTGGGAGCGATTCTATAACCTGTCCAGACCTCATGGTGCCTTCAATAGGAAAGCACCTTACGAAGCTCTCAGGGAAAAGCTATAAACTAACCACGGATCGTCTCGTCAGATCGTCTTCGTCACAGTCTATGGGTCGCGAGGCCGGTACTGGCATCTCCTTATTCATCTAAGAACATTCCTCCGATGTATTCAAGGTGCGCTTGTCTTGCGTGTCGTGGTGCGATGAAAAGCCTTTACCGCTTGCCTAGCTTTTCGGTCTCGACGCGGAGGAGTTGGGCAAAGAGTTGTTCCAATCTATCGCGCTGTGGAAAGGAGTCGAAGTGCGGATATGAGCCCTTCGATTTATAGAGATCTTCGTAATAGACGAATGGTTTACCAGTTATTTCGCTGTAACGCGTGATCAGGACATTGCTCTCGAGCTGAGTCCGGCAGAATCGGGCTGCGATCAGATACACCATCTCTGGGGTCTCTCCGGGCGCTGAGCGGATGACGAGATCGGCCATGCTGCGGAAAGCCCGATCCAGGTTGCGCGTTACGACGCGAAAAGACGAAGATGTCAGTGCGAGGCTGACGGACTCGTTGACTAGGTAGATCTTGTCGGGCGAGAGCACATGATCCAGATGCGTGAGATAGTCGTCCAACTCGAAGAGCGGCTGATAAGCCGTCTCGTGGTTCGCCTGTTTCAGGTTGCCGTACCTTCCGAGGTCTTTAATGTAGTCGGGGCTCAGCTCACCCATGAAACTGGCGCCGGTCTCCTTGGCTTTATCAATGCAGAAAATGGTTCCGCCGCAGCGTGGTGTCGCGCATACAATCATGCTGGACCTTGTTTCCCGATCTAAAGTCGTTGGACTACATCTCGTGGTTAGCTGAAGGCTGAACAGTCATCAACCGGAGTCTTCGGTGTTTTGCTGACGTGCGGGCCATTGATCTCTAGTGTCCGTTTTGCTTATCTGACTTAGCTTCATGCTTTACCGCTCTCGTTTCCTGAGGCTGTTAAAACGCTGAATTGTGTGGCCCGCATGGAAATTGTCAGATGCAAGGAAAACGACCCAGTAGCACAGGATGTATTTCGTCTGCGCTACGACGTCTTTGCCAAGGAGTTATCACTCAGGCACGAGAACATCAACAGTGAAGCGGGCATGTTCCGCGATCAATTCGACAATATCGCGCAGATTTATGCCGGGCGAGACGGCGACACGGTCATATCGTCAATCCGCTATGTCAATTATGCGGACTTAACTCCCGAGATCAACCTGCAGCCGGAGTATCTTGAGCTACTTGCCTTAGACACGTTCCTGCCAGCATACCGCGATCACATGTCGATCGCTTCGCGTTTCGTGGTGAGGCCCGACAGGCGGGGTTCGATATCGACCATGCGGTTGATGAATGAATCCTATCTGGATGGGCTTCGCCAGGGCATCAAGTTCGTCTTTGCTTATTGCAGTCCCTACCTCATCGACATGTACACTCAGCTGGGTTTCCAGATCCATGGACCCCCCATGTCATTTCCGCAATCCCACTTTACGCCCATGGTTCTGGTCATGCGGGATTTCGGGCATCTGGAGCGCATTAAGTCCCCACTGTTCCGGGCGGCGGTAAAAGCTGGAATGACGGGGGATGTTGATGACAGCGTTGCGTGGTTCTACGAAACATTTGCCTCGGAACTTACCAGCCGTCCGTCCGTCTATGACCAGTCGCAACTGAGCGCGCTGATCCAGTACTATTTCTCAGCCGCCGGCGATAAGGACGAGTCGCCCCGTTTCCTCGACAGCTTGGACGAGGCTCAGTGCAATCTGCTCCTGTCATTCTGCAAGCTGGTGAAGTGCAAGGCCGGTGACAAGGTCATTGGCCTTGGGCAGAAGAGCCGCGAAATGTTCATCATCATGAGCGGGCAGGTGGCCGTTGGATTTGAGGGAGGTGACCGCTGCATCAGGCTTGGGCCAGGCCAGGTCATTGGCGAGATCGCGCTTCTCCTCAATACGGCCCGGACGGCGGATTGCACGGCGGAAGATGAGAGTGACATTGCCATCCTGTCGCATCAGGCTCTAGAGCAGCTGCTGAAAGCACAGCCTGACCTTTGCAACAGGCTTTTGATCAACCTCGCCAAGACGTTGTCCTACAGGCTGGCACTCACAAACAATTTCACAGCATTGAACGGGAAGGCCACATAGATGACCAACGCCTCCTACGGTGATCTGAGAGAAAAGCTTCAGACGGCGCCGATTGATGGGATCAACCCGAGTGATCCTCTTGTTTATTACCATCAACTCTATGACTTGATGTTTGCACGCTTGAGGTGTGAATGCCCGGTGCATTACTGCGCACACAGTGACTTCGGGCCATTCTGGTCAATCACCAGATACAAGGACATCGTCGAGATTGAAGGCAACCCGGAGTTGTTCTCCTCGACCGGTGGCTTTACGATCGTTGATATTCCCCAGAGTCCGACTGCCCGTTCCTTCATGACAATGGATCCGCCGGAACACCGGGTGGTACGTCAAGCGGTGACGCCGATGGCGTCCCTCAACAGTCTCAAGACGCTGGAAAACGTGGTGTCCGGACTTGTGTCCGAAACCTTGGATAACTTGCCACTCAACCAGCCTTTTGACTGGGTAAGCCGGGTGTCGGTCGAGATCACCATCAAGGTTCTTGCCGTGATGCTGGGTGTTCCGCAAGACGATTCATCAAAGTTGCAGAAATGGTCTGACCTCGCGGCCACCATTCCCCAGCCCGGCGCCAAGGTTGGTGATCTGCAGGCCTATTATCAGGAATTGCAGGAGTGCAGGATCTATCTTGAGCGCCTGTGTGCCGAGATGGTCGGCCGCACAGATCTGTTCAATATCGTGTCCATGCTAGTGAATTCGCAGCAGTCGCGGTCTTTGAGCAAAGACGAAATCTTTCTGAACATCCTGATCCTTCTTCTTGCCGGAAATGACACGACACGTCATTCGCTGACGGGCGGTGCCCTTTTCTTCGAACAAAACCCTGATCAGCGTGCGATGTTCTATGCCAACCCCGACCTTCTCGGTTCAGGCGTGTCGGAGATCATCCGCTATCAGACGCCAGTCGCGCACATGCGCCGCACGGCGAAATCCGATGTCGATTTCCACGGGCATTCCATCAAGAAGGGGGACAAGGTTGTTCTCTGGTATGTCTCCGCCAACTGGGATGAAGATGAAATCGAGACGCCGGAGCGGTTTATCGTCAACCGCAAGCAGCATGACCATCACCTCGCCTTTGGCCATGGCCCGCATCGTTGCATTGGCAAGAACATCGCGCTGCTTGAGCTCAAGTTTTTCTGGGCGGAAATGGCCCGTCGGAAACTCACAGTGCGCACCCTTGGCCCGCCGGAGAGGGTAAAGTCCTGCATCGTCAACGGCTATTCGTCACTGATGGTTCAGCTTGAGAGTCTGGCGTGATGCTTGGCAACTCAAGGCCGCTCAGCCGCAGGCGCTTCATTGCGGGGCTCGGTGCAGCCTCTGCTGGCTTGGCGCTGCAGGGTGCGCCAGCACTTCATGCGCGGACGCCCGCCGAGCGGGCGCTCAGTGCTCTCGTCGGGCGCCTGCGGGGGCTGTGACCACTTTTGCTGGCACGGCAAATAAGCGTGGTACCACTAACGGCATTGGAACATCAGCACGCTTCTCAAGTCCGTATGGCCTAACGGTAGATGCCTCTAATAACATCTACATAGCGGACTACGGGAACTGCACGCTGCGGAAAATAACGTCAGCCGCTACTGTAACGACGCCAATCGGGACGGAGGGTACCTGCCGCTTCAAAGCTGGAAATGCGCCCGGAACAATCAACATGCCCTTGGGCCTGACGAAGTTTGGCACGACCGTTTATTTTACAGCGGGTAACGGAGTGGGTAAGGTTGCGAACGTACCGTAGAGCAAGATTTGCCTCTGCACGGACCCGATTTGGAGCGGGGTACATCATTCCAGCGAGGCGGCTACGGCACTGCGGCGTAGTGGGGCGCCAAGTTGATACCCTGCGATGTAAGGGTCCTGATCCACCCCCATTGAAGTGGGCCGACTTGAAGTATGACTTATAGCAAAAAGTAGGATCAGTACTGTGATAAAGACTTTAGATGTCTACGATCTTGCGAGACATCCTATTTCATAGCCCTATTGGGCGAGGAGGATGTCTGCGATGACCCAAAAAGATCGCGAGATCCAGCGCAGGTTGAGGATTTTGAAGCATGCCGAAGAGACCGGACACAACTTCGTTGGGGGCTGATCACTCTGCCTCCCAGTGGGTCCGCTGTGGGTCCACCGGAACATCGCAAGACGAATACCCCTAAGAAACCATACAAAGAGCGCAGATATTTCAGAAGGTTAAATGGCGCGCCAAATAATACCACCATGTTGAACAACAGCGATGACTCGGCTGTTTCGATCCGCCCCGCCACGACAAGTCGTGGTGTGCCGGACGTTACGAGGAGAGTGCTTGCAGGGCGCGCGGCATGAATGGAGGTACAAGCTGCTCATCGGCGGCACGTCACCGGCACGCTGCATCACACATGCTTGCGTCCACCCGTGTCATGGAACCACTCGTCGGGGTAAGGATACCACCAAGCCTGCAGCGCGGGCTTGTGATCGATGATGACCATCTTGGAGCGCCGGAATGCATCCATGCCCTGTCGTGACAACTCGCGCCCGAGGCCGGAATTCTTCCAGCCACCGAAGGGCAGCGCGTCATTGTCGATGAGTGGGTTGTTGACCCAGACCATACCGGACTCGAGCCGTTCCGCAGCCTCCATAGCCTCTTCGAGTGCCGTGGTGAAGACCGAGGCGCCCAGTCCGAAGGCGCTGTTATTGGCAGCTGTAATCGCCTCCTCGAAGTCCTTGACACGGCATACGGCGGCGATAGGTCCGAAGCATTCCTCGCGCATGATGGCCATGTCGCTGGTGACGTTGGTGAGAACCGTCGGCTCATAGAACCAGCCCTTGCCAAGCTCTGGCGGGATGCGGCCTCCGGTCACGACACTGGCGCCCTTGGCGCGCGCATCTTCGACCAACCGCATCACCCTGCTGCGCGCGGCTTCGCTGACCAGCGGGCCTATCTCCGCGCGGCCCAGACCATGACCGATCCGCAGCTGCTTTGCCCGCTCGGCAAGTGCTGCCACGAAACTGTCGTGGACCGCATCGACGACGTAGATACGCTCGGCCGAGGTGCAGACCTGACCGGAGAGATGGAAGGCCGCCGTCGCGGCGCCGGCCGCCGCGATGTCGACGGGCGCCGAAGCACAGATGATCATGGGATCGCTGCCGCCCGCCTCGATGATGGCAGGCTTCAGGTTCGAGGCTGCAGCTACCGCCACCGCCTTGCCTGCGGCCACCGATCCGGTGAAGGCCACTGCATGCGTCTGAGGAGACGCAATCAGCGCCTCCGCCACTGCCGCACCACCGGGCAGGCAGGCGATCAGTCCGTCGGGCAAGGCGGAGAAGACCTTCATGAATTCGAGCGTGCTGAGCGTCGTTGCAGGTGCCGGCTTCACGATACATCCATTGCCGCAGGCCAGTGAGGCAGCCACCGTCCAGCACATGAGCAGCACTGGAAAGTTGAACGGCATGACATGCACCGAAACACCCAGCGGTTCGTAGCGCGCGAACTGGAAGGAGCCGGCCTGGGTGGTGCCCGCGACCTTCCCCGCATCATCACGCGCCATCTCGGCGTAATACCTGAAAACAGGAGCGCAATTGGCAAGCTCGCCGATGGCTTCCGGATAGGGCTTTCCCATCTCGCGGGTCATCAATTCGGCGCAGTGGCGGAAGTCCGCCCGTTCAATGGCGTTGGCAACTTCATGCAGCAGCCCGGCGCGTGATTTCGCGTCGACGGCTTTCCACTTGCGCTGTGCCGCATTGACCGCCGTGATGACGGATGTGATCTCGCCACTTGTCGACTCCGCGATGCGACCGACAGGCGAGAGATTACCGGGATCGATCACATCGTGGCCGGGGCCATGTGCCGCCGCGAAATGCGGATTGAGGAAATAGTGCGGTGTGCCGGGATCGAAACTCATCATCGGATCATGTAGACCTTCGTGATCTCCTCGTGCACGGTGCACACACCCTTCCAGTCCTTGGGAAAGAAGGCCGCCGTATCCGGCGTGATCTCTATCACCTCGCCGCTCTCATGCACATAGGTGCAACGGCCCTTCAGGAAGTGGCAGAACTCGTCACGCGTGACATGGCAGAACCATTTTCCCGGCGTGCACTTCCAGAGGCCGCATTCGGATTCGCCGTTCGGTCCCTTGTGCAGCAACTTGCCGCTGGTACGGCTCTCACCTTCGATCATGGTCGGAATGATTCCCCAGTCGACAAGATCAGTGACGGCGAAGGGAGATGTCCAGTAAGGCGTAACCATTGTTCTGATCCTGTCTCAGACGAGCATGTAGCTGTTGCGCATGGTTTCGTGAACGGTACATTCCCCCGTCCACCCGGCGGGGAACATCACGGTCGTGCCCGCCGCCACCTCGATGACCTCGCCTTCAGTCGAGCGGTAGGTTGCCCGGCCCGACATGAAATAGCAGAGTTCGTCGCGCGGGATCGACAGCGTCCAGCGCCCCGGCGTGCAGACCCAGATGCCGCTCTCCGGCTGGTTATTCGGCCCCTTGTAGAGAAGCCGCCCACTCGAATGTGAAGCACCCTCGAGCGCATTGGGCTGTGCGCCCCAGTCGGCAAGGTCCGAATGGGTGGAGGCATTGGGAATATGCGGTGCGAAACTCATGCGAGGGCCTCGATCACCTTGGCGGCCTTGGTGGGTCCATGCTTGCTCCGCATCTGGCGTGACGTCTTCTTCAGACGCGCCTTCATCTTCTTATCGGTCAGCATGAGCATGATCTTATCCTGCAACTCGGCATCGGTCCAATTGTAGCGGTCGAGCTTGAAGCCATGGCCGGTTTCCTGGACGCGCGTGGCATTGTCGTGGCCATCCCACACATAGGGCATGATGATCGCCGGCTTGCCGAAATAGAGGCATTCGGTGAATGAGTTGTTGCCGCCATGGTGGATGACCGCATCGACCTGCGGAATGACCGAGGGCTGCGGAAACCAGCTGTCGATGATGACATTGGGCGGGATATCTGAATACTGGTCCTTGTAGTCGCCGACGTTGACAAGGGCACGCACCGGCATCTTGCCGAGTGAAGCGATCAACCGCTTCAGCAGGTCGACATCGCCGGAGCCCAGAGACCCGAAGCTCACGTAAAGCAAGGGTTTGTCGTTGTTGGCCTTGAAGCGCGGCACGTCGTATGGCTTGTCCTTCCGGACACAACCTTCGAGATACTGGAACTGCCGCGCCGGAAGCTTGTGCTTTCGCTTGAACTTCACGGCACTCGGATAGAGCAGGATGTTCATGTGCGGACTGGCCTCGAAGAACTGGCCGATCGGATACTTGCGCTCGCCCACCGAGGTTAGGAAGCGATTGAACTCCTCGTGGATCGGCTTGATCACTGCATTGAAGTGCTTGCGGTAGGCGGCATGGGCCTTCTTGTCCTTGGCGCCCGCACCCGAGAGGTGCGGCGGGATGTCCGGATCCTCGATCTCGTTCTCGGAGCAGGAGATGATGCGCACCCAGGGCTTCCGGTTCTTCTTGGCATAGCGCTTGATCGCCGGAAACAGGATGACGTTGTCGACGCACACGACGTCGGGTTTGACCTGATCGAGCACGCCCGGCAGGTCCTTCTCGGCCCACTTGGCGGTCTCGACGATCATACTCCAGCAGTCCTTCACGTAATTGTCGATCTGCTCATAGGGTGTCTTGCGGAAGTTGGGGATGTGGCCGTTGATGAAGTCGACCCAGAACTTCGCCATCTGCTCGGGCGGCAGCGGTTCCGAGAGGTTGACCGGATGCGCCTCGAAGCCATACCCCTTATAGACGTCGAGGAATCCGGGGTCCGAGAGAAACACCACCTTGTGGCCGAGCTTCTCCAACGCCTGGCCGATGCCTACGGAATTGAGCGCCGGCCCGAAGGCTGCCTCCGGAAAGAGCGCTATCACCTTCTTTGACCTCTTTGCGCGCGTGGTCTTTTTCGCCACTGCCTTCTTGGCTGCCGCAGTCTTCGTCTTCTTCACTGCTGTTTTGACCACCATGTCTCTCCCTGTTTGTTCCTCATTGGACATCATGTTCCCGGTAGGCGCCCCTTGTTGAGGCGCTGGGCTGCGAGGATCATGACGAAGCTGACGCCCATGACCAGCGTGGCCATTGCATTGATCTCTGGCGTCACGCCGAAACGGATCATGGCATAGATCTGCATCGGCAGCGTGGTGGAGGACTGTCCCGCACCCGCCGTAAAATAGGCGATAATGAATTCGTCGATCGACAGCGTGAAGGCCAGAAGCGCACCGGCCAGCACGGCGGGGCCGATCAGCGGCAGCGTGATGCGGAAGAAAGTCGCGACCGCCGTGGCGCCGAGGTCGCGCGAGGCTTCGTTCAATGACCAGTCATAGCTCTTGAGCCTTGCCCGCACCACCGCGCAGACGAACGCGAGGTTGAAGACCACATGCGCTATGACGATGGAGTGGAGGCCTAGCGTGAACTTGATGAGGGTGAAGAAAGAGAGCAGCGCGATCGCCAGCACGATGTCGGGAATGATCATCGGCGCGAAGAGCAGCGCCTCGCGAGAGGCGGATGGCCTCGAGCGCTCGACTCCCAGAGCCAGCAGCGAACCGAGTACCGTCGAGATAGCAGTGGCCCAGGTTGCCACGACGAGCGAGTTCCACGCCGCCCCAATGATCTTGGGGTTGTCGAGGAGCTTGCCATACCATTCGAAGGAGAAGCCTCCCCACGCCGTTGGAAGCCCCGAGTGGTTGAAGGACAGCACCATCAGCACCGCGATCGGCAGATAGAGGAAGCCATAGACGGCGATGAGCCAGCCGTTAAGTGCGCGCATGATCCCCCCGGGCGCGGAGCGAGGCGATGGCCTGCGCGAACAACAGCAGCATCATGAGGGCGATCAGCAGCGCCGAGAGGGCGGCACCAAAGGGCCAGTCACGCGCCGAGAGGAACTGGTCGTAGATGAGGTTTCCGACCATCTGGAACTTGCCGCCGCCGAGGAGATTGGGCATCACGAAATTGCCGATCGACAGCACGAATACAAAGACGGCGCCGGCCGCGACACCGGGCGCGGTGAGCGGAAGCGTGATGCGCAGGAAGGTCTGGAAGGCACCAGCACCGAGATCGCGTGACGCCTCCGCATAGGACGGGTCGAGGCGCTGCAAGGCGGAGTAGATGGCGAGGATGACGAAGGGCGTGTAGCTGTAGACCAGCCCCAGGACCACGGCGGGCTTGGTGTAGAGCAGCGTAAGGGGCTCGCTCCGCAGGCCCGTCCAGATCAGCAGGGTATTGATCAGGCCCGCAGGATTGAGAAGGACGATCCAGGCATAGGTGCGGATCAGGTAATTGGTCCAGAATGGCAGGATGGCGAGGAACAGCAGGGCCGTTTGCCGCGAAGCAGGCGCCTTGGCGATGGCATAGGCAGCCGGATAGCCGATGAACAGCGCGACGAGCGTAGAAAGCCCGGCGATCACCGCGCTGTCCCAGAAGATCGACAGATAGAGTGGATCGAAGACGCGGGTGACGTTCTCCAGCGTCGGCGCCTGCCAGTCGATGCCGCCATAGATGCCGCGCTCAAAGAAGATCAGCACGAAGACGAGAAGGCATGGCACGACCATCAGCAGGCCGAGCCACAAGAGCCCGGGCAACATCAGCAGCCATGTGCCGGTTCGCGCCATCGTCGCTTAGGCGACGGCTCCCCCGGCAACACCGGGAGAGCCAACCTTGCAATCACTTCGCAGCCATCACTTCGGAGACAGTCTTGGAGAAGGCCTTCATGCCATTGCCAAGATCGCGCAGCTGCTCGTACTTGAGGAGCTCCGCCGGGGTGATGGCCATGTTCGGATATTTCTCGAACAGCGACTTGTCCACCGCTTCCATGCCGGCCTTGTTGGGTGACTTGTACATGATGTTCTCGACCACCCATTTGCCGTTCTCGGCGTTGAGCACGAAATCGATGAACTTGGCCGCCGCCTCAGGGTTCTTCGACGCCTTGGTGATCACCATGGTGTCGACCCACAGGTCGGAGCCTTCCTTCGCGATCACGTACTTGATCTCCGGCTTGTCGGTGATCCCGTAATTGCACCAGCCATCCCAGGCCTGCACCATCTTCGCCTCACCCGACACGAGCTTGGAGTAGAAGGTTGTGTCGTCATAGGCCAACAAGTTGCGCTTGGCCGCGATCAGTTGGTCGCGCACCTTGTCGAGGTCGGCCTGGTCGGTGGTGTTGACGGACAAGCCATCGGCGAGGAAGCCCGCTGCCATCAGCCAGCGGTCAGTCGACAGCATCGTGATCTTGCCCTTGAGATCGTCCGTGGGGCTCAGCAGGTCGTTCCAGCTCGTGGGTGCCGTCTTGACCATGTCGGAGCGGTAGCAGAGCCCGGTGGTGCCCCAGGTGTAGGGTACCGAGAAGGTGTTGCCCGGATCGTGTTTCAGCTCGTTGGCTTCGGGGTAGAGATTGGCGAGATTGAGGATCTTGGTATGGTCGATGGGGGCGAGCAGGCCCAAATTGTTCAGCGCCTCGGCAAAGGGCGAGGAGACGAAGAGCACGTCATAGCCCTCGCCGCCCGAGGCGGTGACCTTGCCCATGATCTCCTCGTTGGTGGCGTGAACCGCGATCTCGAGGTCAATTCCAGTGGCGGCCTTGAACTTCTCCGCCATGTCCTTGGGCATGTAGCCATCCCAGTTGGAAATGACGAGCTTCTCGGCAAGGGCTGCCGTGGTACCCGAGACAAGCATCACGGCGCCTGCGGCGGCGGCAAGCAAGGTCCTGAATTTCATTGTGTTTCGCTCCCTGTGACAAGGCTTGTCGTTCGCCTTTAAGGTGAGTGTAGCGGCATTTCGCCAGCGCTGTCGAGACCCGGCCGGACGGCGTGTCCGTCGTCAGATAATTTGAGACGTTTGGGTGCGTGATCGAAGAGAGGATCTGGCGCATCTTGGTTTGATGTTATGCGGCCTTGCCGCGATGTTGCAAACGTCTGGTTTTGATTGTGACGACCCCCCCCCGGTTTTTGGAGGGGGTTCGGCGTAGAACTCACCCGGTGGGTTGCACCCCCATTTGCCGGCTCAGCTTCTGAGCCGGTGTTATTCCGACGAGCGCCATGTTGGGACGCTCATGATTATAAGTCCAAAGCCATGCAGTAGCTGTGTCTTTCACCTCCTCGATCGTTCGAAACAGATATTGTCCGAGCCACCGATGCCGGACGGTTAGGTTGTAGCGCTCGATGTACGCATTCTGCTAGGGGTTGCCCGGTTGGATATGCTGGATGGTAATTCCTCGGTTCTCAGCCCACGACAGGAGCATGCCGCTGATCACTCGGGGCTGTTGTCCACCCGAATGGCGAGGGGTTGGCCTCGCCACTCGATGATGCGATCCAACGTGCGCGTCACTCGCTCCGCCGGTAGCGAGAAGTCCGCTTCGATGCCCAACCCTTCACGGTTGAAGTCGTCCAGGACATTCAGCAACCGAAAGCCCCTCGCATCCTCCATTAGGTCCGCCATGAAGTCGAGAGACCACGTGACGTTTGGTTCGGCTGGAACCCCGTCTTCCGCCTGGCGCAGAACCGCAATGATCTGGGACTCAGTAAATCTACTCTTCTTAATTCGAACCTCTTCGTTGACGTTACCGAGAAAATTCTACTTCCGAACCCCCCCAAAAAAAACGGGGGGGGATTACCGGAGCAGCGACCTTACTTCAGCCAGCTGCGACAGTGGGTCTTCAGGGCAAATTGGTTGGCGGCGAAAGTTGCAATTCTGCTTACCGGGTGCTTACCGAACTATAGTCCCATCGCCAACAATCGTCAGCGTATACTGTAAGTGTATGATAAATTGGATTAAAATGGCGCGC
>OMIC01000048.1 GCA_900298995.1 Hyphomicrobiaceae bacterium
CAATGCTTCAACCATCGGCTGAAAGTCTGCGCTCCAACTCATGCGCCGCAGCGTCGAAGCTGGCCTCAAGCTCCGGGTTGACACCCCGTGCCCCTGATACGACTAACCTCGCCCAGGCGAGATACTTCTGCTTGCGTTCCTTTGGCCAGGATGGTGGCGAGTTAACAATTGCGCGAAGGTTCGAGGTCTTGTCGGCGAGCTTGATCATCTTCGCCCCTCGCGACTTTGATGGGGTAGTTTCCACCTGCAACTGCTTGCGCCTCGACTTCCTGATTTTCTTGATGTCGGTGACCTCGAGGACCAGTTTGGAGACTTCGGGGCCAAACTCTGCCTCGATCTGCGCTGATGTGATCTTGGCATCCTCAATCGCGTCATGCAGAAGAGCGGCGATTGACAGGTTCATGTCCTGCCCGCCGGTCGCTACGGTGACGAGGTGTGCAACTTCGGCGAGATGGTTCACGTAAGGCTCTCGGGCCTTGCCCTTTCGGCGCTGACTGGCATGCCAAGCACAAGCGAGGGCGAATGCCTTGGTTAGTGAGATAACATCATTCATTCCGTTCTCCTGTCTTTTGGAGCCCGGCCCGAGCCGCTCAGGCTCAAGCCTGGCGGTTTAAAAGTACGTGATGCTCTCGAAATAGGGTTATTTGCGTTGCAGTCAACCGGAAATCTTTTGGTGGATGAATTCAATTATTCAAGCCGTACTAATAGTTCGAACCTCGCTTGGTCCGCCATTTAGCCCTTGGGCAAATCTCTCTCCCCGAATTCTGAGCGTCGAAAATCCCCAGTATTTGCGGGCTTCTTTGCGAAAAGCTCCTGACTGTCGGATTGGCTATGACGCCGAATTTCGCCTCTCTCGGCCCCGTATTCTCCAAAGCTCCTGACTGCGCGGAAAAAGTACGACGTCTGTAAGTGATTGAAAGACAATAGTTTTCTTGTATGCACGCCGCCGTGCTTTGCATCTTCCATCCGGTGCGCGAGAGGCTCTCTCATCCAACCTGCGCCATGTCCCTCACCGGGCTGCTGACACTTCTTGCAGATAGGTCACCTCAACGCCTTCACTTGCCGGAATCGTTGTTGCCTGTTGGCCGAACTAAATCCGTTGTTCAGGTCTGCCCGCTGGAACACGTCGAGCCTTCGGTCTAGCAGGATAGGGGGCAGAGTCGACGGCGTTCCGCCCGGATTACGGACCTTCTGACCGCTCCAGGAAAACTTGGAGCATGCCGATTGCAGCCGCGAACAGCATCACTCGGAATTACTCCTGGCGCATTTACCAACGATGCAGGCGGCGGACCACAAACTGACGACTAACTCAATCGGTCAGTATCTGTTGTGCTAGAAGCTATACGGTGGGATCATCAATAAGCGGTGTCGGTCTGGCAAATTGCTCCAGGACTGCTCTGTCCTTAACGATCACCGACTTCCCGCTTATGGTGACGCCATAGGGAATGAGAGACGCGAAGTTCCGCGAAAGCACTTCGGGCGTGACGCCGACCCTTGCTGCCAATGTCTTCTTGTCAAAGGGGAAAATGAAGCTTGTCTCGGGACTGGAGCCTGGCGCCTGTTGCAGGATCCAGTTCGCAAGTCGCTCAAGGCTGGTCCTCAACTTCAGATTATTGACCTCCTTGACGAGCAGACGGAATCCCCTTGCCAGTTCCGTCGCCATCCGGTGGCCAAACACCGGATCGATGCGCATCGCCTCCCGGACTGCTCCCGCCGGGAGAAGAAGTAGCCGCGAGGACGTCAGTGTGCGCGCCGACTTGAGGTAGACCTGATCGAGGAACACCGCGGCGAGGATGAAACAGTCCCCCGGCCCCAGAACGCTGACCGTCGTCTCCCTGTCCCGATGGCTTGAGAACACCTCGATCTGTCCTTCCATTACCACGTAAAGGAAATCCGCGGGTTGGCCCTGCTGGATCAAATCGATCCTGGATGGGAACCTCTGGTGGTACGCACCCTTGAGAAGAAGCCGGACGCCTTCTTCCTTCATATCCTTGAAGAGGGGCAGGGCAACAACTTCTGACTCATCATCAGGACGCATCAAACCTCACGGTTTTATCTGGCTCAATGTACTCGCCTTGATGTTTATCAAGTCTAAAGCCGCAATCAATCCCTTTCATTTCCTGCACAGCGCGGAAGCGCTCCTGCTGTTCGTTCCTTCAGCGCTTGAATCGTGATCGGCCGCCAAGTCTGTTGATCCACGTCAATAGGTGAGGGGAGAACCGACAGCAATTGTGACCGCCATAGCTTCGCTGCAGAGGAGAGTGGGCGGAATGACTGGCGGTGTCACGGATCATGGAGCACAATCGCGCGCCTTGTGGCTCTCAACCTTGTCGTTCACCGTCTGCTTCGCTGCCTGGACGATCTTCTCGATCATCGGCGTGCAAATCAAGAAGGACCTCAATCTCACCGACACGCAATTCGGCCTTCTGGTGGGTACGCCAATTCTCACGGGATCGTTGATCAGGCTCGTGCTCGGCATATGGGCGGACCAGTATGGCGGCCGGATCGTCAACGTCGCGGTGATGGTGACGGCGGCGATTGCAACGTGGCTTCTCACCTTCGCCAACAGCTACTCGACCTTCCTTCTCGCGGCACTGGGCGTCGGCATCGCGGGTGGCTCATTCTCCGTCGGCATCACCTATGTTTCGAAGTGGTTCCCGAAGGAAAAGCAGGGAACCGCACTCGGCATCTTCGGTGCGGGCAATGTGGGCGCTGCGGTCACCAAGTTCCTCGCCCCCATGGTCATGGTGCACTACGGCTGGACCATGGTGGCGAATTTCTGGGCGCTCGGCCTCCTCGTGATGGCCGCCGTCTTCTGGTTCATGACTTTGGATGATCCCGAACTTGCGGAACGGCGCAAGTCCGGCAAGAAGCCCGAACCGATGAGCGCCATGCTGAAGCCGCTTGGCAACATGCAGGTCTGGCGTTTCTCACTCTACTACTTCTTCGTTTTCGGCGGGTTCGTAGCGCTGGCGCTCTGGCTGCCGCGCTATTACGTGGGCGTCTACGGACTTGACATCGTGACGGCGGGCCTCCTCGGCGCGGCCTACTCGATCCCTGGCTCGCTCTTCCGCATCCTCGGCGGCACGCTCTCCGACAGGTATGGCGCGCGCAAGGTCATGTACTGGACCTTCATCGGCTCGCTCATCTGTACCTTCCTGCTCAGCTATCCGGCGACGCATTACGTCGTGAGCGGCATCAAGGGGCCGATCGAGTTCACCTTCGCGCTTGGCTTCGTGCCCTTCATGGTGCTCACATTCTTCCTTGGCTTCTTCATGAGCCTCGGCAAGGCGGCGGTCTACAAGCACATCCCCGTCTACTATCCCGGCCGGGTCGGGGCGGTGGGCGGCATCGTCGGTTTGATCGGCGGCCTCGGAGGTTTCGTTCTTCCCATCGCCTTCGGCTTTCTCAACGATGTGATCGGCGTGTGGACGAGCTGCTTCATGCTGATGTTCGTCATCGTCGCGGTGAGCCTTGCCTGGATGCATGCGGCCATCCGCGCAATGGAAAAGCAGGTGCATCCGGAGCTGACGAAGCCGCGCGACCTTCCGGAACTCGAGGCGCTGAAGCTTCCTAAGGCGAGGAGCCGCAAGGCCGCAAGGGTGCTGGGCGTCGCCCCCGCCGGACCCCACACAAGCTGATCCACCAGGAGAACACCCATGACGACCTCTTCAACATGGCTCAAGCACTGGGCGCCGGAAGACGAGCTGTTCTGGACCAAGATGGGAAAGTCCATCGCCAACCGGACACTCGTCATCACCACGGCAAACTTGACACTCGCCTTCATCGTCTGGTTCGTCGTGTCGGCGCTGGTGGTGAGGCTGCCGCAGATCGGCTTCCAGCTGACGACGGGCCAACTCTTCTGGCTCGCCGCCATGCCGGGCCTAGCAGGCGGCTCGCTCCGGCTCGTGCACATGTTCCTGACGCCGATGTTCGGCACGCGCGCGGTGGTAAGCCTCTCGACGCTGTCGCTGCTCATCCCAGCAATTGGCTGGTACTATGCCGTGCAGAACCCCGATACACCCTACTGGGTACTTATGCTCCTGGCATTCCTCGCCGGGCTCGGTGGCGGCAACTTCTCCTCCTTCATGCCCTCGACAAGCCTGTTCTTCCCCAAACGGCTGCAGGGCACGGCGCTGGCCATCCAGGCAGGCATCGGGAACTTCGGCGTCTCCGTCGTGCAGTTCGTCACGCCATGGATCATCGGCTTCGCCCTCCTCGGCGGCGGGATGCTCGGCGCATCCCAGACCCTGACGAAGGGTGGCGTGACGTCACAGGCCTATCTCCAGAATGCCACGGCCATTTATATTCCCTTCATCCTTGTCTTCGGCATCCTTGCGTGGGTCATGCTCCGCTCGGTACCCATCAAGGCGAATTTCCGCGAGCAGTTCGACATCTTCGGCTCGCATCATACCTGGTCAATGACGCTTCTCTACATCATGACCTTCGGCGCTTTCTCCGGTCTCTCGGCCACCTTTCCGCTGCTCATCAAGCAGTGCTACGGCAGCTTCGAGGGCGCGCCCGATCCGCTCGCCTATGCCTTCTACGGGCCGCTGGTGGGTTCGATCGCGCGCGTGTTCGCGGGGCCGCTCTCGGACCGGGTGGGAGGCGCGCGCGTCACGCAATGGGCGGGGATTGGCATGCTGATCTCGACCATCGCGGTGACCTACTTCACGGTGGCGAGCGGCATGGAGTCCTTCCCCGCATTCGTCGCCTCCATGCTTGCGCTGTTCTTCTTCGCGGGCGTTGGCAATGCCTCGACCTTCAAGCAGATGCCGATGCTGTTCCCGCCGCGGCAGGCGGGCGGCGTCATCGGCTTCACGGCGGCGATCGCTGCCTACGGGCCGTTTTTCTTCGGCATGATGTTCGCGCTCGCCATCGCTGCCTACGGCACGCCCAACGTGGTGTTCTACTGGCTTGCCCTCTACATCGCCCTGAACGTCGTCATGAACTGGTGGATGTATGCCCGTCGCGGCGCCGCATCGCCCTGCTGAACTCAAGAACGGAAGATAACAATGTCACTGTTTCTCGATCGACTGACCTTCTTCAAGCGTGAAGCCGAGCCCTTCTCGAATGGTCATGGCGTTACCACAACCGAAGACCGCAGCTGGGAGGACGGTTATCGCAAGCGCTGGCAGCACGACAAGATCGTGCGCTCCACTCATGGCGCAAACTGCACGGGATCCTGCAGCTGGAAGATCTATGTGAAGGGCGGCATCGTCACCTGGGAAACCCAGCAGACGGACTATCCGCGCACCAGGCCCGACCTTCCCAACCATGAACCACGTGGCTGCTCGCGCGGGGCCAGCTACAGCTGGTATCTCTACTCCGGCAATCGCGTGAAATACCCGCTCGTCCGCTCGCGACTGCTGAAGCTGTGGCGTGAGGCTAGGGCCAAGAACCAGCCGGTTGCCGCGTGGGCCTCGATTGTCGAGACTCCGGCGAAGCGCGACAGCTACACCAAGGTACGTGGCCATGGTGGCTTCGTGCGCGCCAACTGGGACGAAGTGACGGAGATCATTGCGGCAGCCAACGCCTATACGGCGAAGAAGCATGGCCCGGATCGCATCTTCGGCTTCTCGCCTATTCCCGCCATGTCCATGGTCTCCTATGCGGCGGGCTCGCGCTACCTCTCACTCATCGGCGGCGTGTGCATGTCCTTCTACGACTGGTACTGTGACCTGCCGCCGGCATCGCCGCAGACCTGGGGCGAGCAGACGGACGTGCCGGAATCGGCCGACTGGTACAATGCGGGCTTCATCATCCTCTGGGGCTCCAACGTGCCGCAGACGCGCACACCCGATGCGCATTTCTACACCGAGGCGCGCTACCGCGGCATGAAGAGTGCCGTGATCTGCCCCGATTATTCCGAGGCTTCGAAGTTTGGCGACATCTGGCTCTCCGTAAAGCAGGGGACAGACGCCGCGCTGGCCATGGCCATGGGCCACGTCATCCTCAAGGAATATCACGTCGAGCGCAGCGTTCCCTATTTCGAGAACTATGTGCGCCAGTATACCGACATGCCGATGCTGGTGCGCCTCGAGCGGCAGAACGGCAGGCTCGTGCCGGGCCGCATGCTGCGGGCCAGCGATTTCGTCGAGAACCAGGGCCAGGCCAACAATCCGGACTGGAAGACGGTGGCCTATGATGAGGAGAGCGGACGGATCGTCGTTCCCAAGGGCTCCATCGGCTTCCGCTGGGGCGAGCAAGGCAAGTGGAACCTCGTGGAAGAGGAGAGCGGCGGAAAGCCCGTTCGGCTTCGCCTGTCGCTCAACGAGATCCGCGACGATCTGGCCGATGTATCCTTCCCCTACTTCGGCAACATCGCGCATGACCACTTCGCCTCGACGGATCACGACAGCGTCCTCGAGCGGCGCATCCCGGTGAAGCGGCTCGAGACCATGGAAGGCGAATATCTCGTGGCCTCGGTGCACGACCTCTTTATCGCTAACTACGGCGTTGATTGCGGGTATGGCGGCGCGAACGTGGCCGCTTCCTTTGACGACGATCTTCCCTACACGCCGGCATGGGCGGAGAAGATCACTGGCGTCTCGCGCGACAAGATCATCCATGTGGCGCGCGAATTTGCCACCAATGCCGAGAAGACCAACGGCCGCTCCATGGTGATCATCGGCGCTGCAATGAACCATTGGTACCACGCCGACATGAACTATCGCGGCGTCATCAATATGCTGGTGATGTGCGGCTGCGTGGGGCAGTCGGGCGGCGGCTGGTCGCACTACGTGGGCCAGGAGAAGCTCAGGCCGCAGGCCGGCTGGGCGCCGCTCGCCTTCGCGCTCGACTGGGCGAGGCCGCCGCGGCAGCAGAACTCCACCTCCTGTTGGTATGCCCATACCGATCAGTGGCGCTACGAGACAGTGGACGTGAAGGGCATCCTCTCGCCCCTGGCGCAGGACGGACCGTGGGACGGCGCCATCATCGACTACAACATCCGCGCCGAGCGCATGGGCTGGCTTCCCTCCGCTCCGCAGCTGAAGCAGAATCCGCTCACCATTGCGAAGGACGCCGCTGCCGCTGGCATGGAGCCGAAGGACTATGTTGCCGCAGCACTCAAGAGCGGCAAGCTCCAGATGTCCTGTGAGGATCCGGACCATCCTGACAACTGGCCGCGCAACCTGTTCGTCTGGCGCTCCAACCTTCTGGGCTCTTCTGGCAAGGGGCATGAGTACTTCCTCAAGCACCTGCTGGGCACCACCCATGGCGTGATGGGCAAGGACCTCGGCGGGGAGGGCCAGGCAAAGCCCCAAGAAGCCCGTTGGTATGACAAGGCGCCAGAAGGAAAGCTCGACCTTCTGGTCACGCTTGATTTCCGCATGTCGACCACCTGTGTCTACTCCGACATCGTGCTGCCGACGGCCACATGGTACGAGAAGAACGACCTCAACACCTCCGACATGCACCCCTTCATCCACCCGTTGACCAGCGCGGTAGACCCGGTGTGGGAGGCACGGAGCGACTGGGAGATCTACAAGGCGATCTCCAAGGCCTTTTCGCGCGTGGCACCGGAGGTGCTGGGTGTCGAGAAGGACGTCGTGCTGAACCCCATCATGCATGACAGCGCCAACGAACTCGCCCAGCCCAAGGACGTGAAGGACTGGAAGCGCGGCGAGGTGGAGCCCATACCCGGCAGGACCATGCCGACGGTCACGGTCGTCGAGCGCGACTACGCTCACGTCTACGAGCGCTTCACCGCGCTGGGGCCGTTGATGGAGAAGGTGGGCAATGGCATCAAGGGCATCGGCTGGCAGACCAGCCAAGAGGTCGCGCATCTCAAGGCGCTGAACGGCGTGTGGGAGGAGGGGCCCGCGAAGGGCCTCGCCCGAATCGAGACTGACATTGACGCCGCCGAAGTCGTCCTGATGATGGCGCCCGAGACCAATGGCGAGGTGGCCGTCCGGTCCTGGGAAGCGCTGTCGAAGACTACTGGCCGCGAGCATGCCCATCTCGCACTCCCTAAGGAGGACGAGAAGATCCGTTTCCGCGACGTGGTGGCCCAGCCGCGCAAGATCATCTCCGCGCCCACCTGGTCCGGCCTCGAGAGCGAGAAGGTCTGCTACAATGCAGGCTACACCAATGTGCATGAGCTGATCCCTTGGCGGACACTGTCCGGCCGGCAGCAGCTCTACCAGGATCACCCTTGGATGCGCGCCTTCGGCGAGGCGCTCTGTTCCTACCGCCCGCCGGTCGACCTCAAGACGATTGCGCCGGTCAAGGGCAAGAAGCCGAACGGACACACGGAGATCGAGCTCAACTTCATCACCCCCCACCAGAAATGGGGCATCCACTCGACCTATACCGACAACCTGCTTATGCTCACGCTCTCCCGCGGCGGGCCGATCGTCTGGCTCTCCGAGAAGGATGCGACGAAGGCCGGCATCGCCGACAATGACTGGGTTGAGGCCTTCAACACCAATGGCGCGCTCGTTGCGCGCGCCGTCGTCTCCCAGCGCATGAAGGAGGGCACCCTCTTCATGTATCACGCACAGGAAAAGATCGTGAACGTGCCGGGCTCCGAGATGACGGGGAACCGTGGCGGCATCCACAATTCGGTGACGCGCGCGGTGCTCAAGCCCACGCACATGATTGGGGGCTATGCCCAGCTCGCCTATGGCTTCAACTACTATGGAACCATCGGCACCAACCGCGACGAGTTCGTCGTCATCCGCAAGCTCGCGAAGGTCGACTGGCTGGAGCGCGGGCTCAATCAAACCGTGAAGGAAGGAGCCTCGGCATGAAGGTCCGTGCGCAAATCGCCATGGTGCTGAACCTCGACAAGTGCATCGGGTGCCACACCTGCTCCATCACCTGCAAGAACGTGTGGACCAACCGCGAGGGCATGGAATACGCCTGGTTCAATAACGTTGAGACCAAGCCCGGCATCGGTTACCCCAAGGACTGGGAGAACCAGAAGAAGTGGAAGGGCGGCTGGTGGCGGAAGCCCAACGGCAGCATTGAGCCGCGCATGGGCTCCAAGTGGCGCATTCTCGCCTCGATCTTCGCCAACCCGAGCCTGCCGGAGATCGACGACTACTACGAGCCCTTTACCTTCGACTACGAGCACCTGCAGAAGGCGCCGGAACTCGAGGCCTTTCCGACGGCGCGGCCGCGTTCTCTCATCACCGGCAAGCGCATGGAGAAGATCGAGTGGGGCCCGAACTGGGAGGAAATCCTCGGCGGCGAGTTCTCCAAGCGCTCGGCGGATGCCAATTTCGAAGGGGTCCAGAAGGAAATCTACGGCCAGTTCGAGAACACCTTCATGATGTATCTGCCGCGCCTGTGCGAGCACTGCCTCAACCCGGCCTGCGCGGCGTCCTGCCCGTCTGGCGCCATCTACAAGCGCGAGGAGGACGGCATCGTCCTCATAGATCAGGACAAGTGCCGCGGCTGGCGCATGTGCGTGACGGGCTGCCCCTATAAGAAGATCTACTTCAACTGGTCGAGCGGCAAGTCCGAGAAATGCATCTTCTGCTATCCACGGATCGAGGCGGGTCAGCCGACGGTGTGTTCTGAAACCTGCGTGGGCCGTATCCGCTATCTTGGCGTCATCCTCTATGATGCAGACCGCATCGAGGAAGCGGCGAGCGTTGCCGATGAGGGTGACCTCTATGAGGCCCAGCTGAAGGTGTTCCTCGACCCCTCGGACCCGAACGTCATTGCACAGGCGCGTGCCGATGGCGTGCCGGAGAGCTGGATCGAATCCGCCCGCCGCTCGCCGATCTGGAAGATGGCGATGGAATGGAAAGTGGCCTTCCCGCTGCACCCGGAATACCGGACACTTCCCATGGTGTGGTACGTGCCGCCGCTCTCGCCCATCCAGGCTGCGGCGGAGGCAGGCCAGATGGGAACCGACGGCAGTATGCCGGACGTCCGCTCACTGCGCATTCCGCTCAAGTACCTCGCCAATATGCTGACGGCAGGGGACGAGGAGCCCGTGGCGCGTGGCCTCGAGCGCATGCTCGCCATGCGGAGCTACATGCGCGCGCGGACGGTTGACGGTGTGGTCGATGAAGCCGTTGCGGCACGCGTGGGCCTCACGCCCCAGCAGATCGAGGAGATGTACCGGTTGATGGCAATTGCCAACTATGAGGACCGGTTCGTGATCCCGACGGCGCACCGCGAGGTTTCCGAAGATGCCTATGAGTTGCGCGGCCAGTGCGGCTTCTCCTTCGGAGATGGCTGCATGCCGAGTGATGACCGCGTGAACCTCTTCGGCGGCGTCAAGGTCAAGAACGACAAGCCCAAGGTGGGAGCCTACTGATGAAGACGCTCAAGGTTCTCTCGGCTCTTCTCACCTATCCCTCCTCCGAACTCATGGCAGCGGCGAATGAATTGAAGCAAGCGCTGTCACGCGAGGGGCTGCTCGGCCCGCGGCAGATGCGGGCAGTGACCGAACTCATCGATGAGATGGAGGAGGGCGATCTCTTCGACCTGCAGGAACGCTATCTCCTGCTGTTCGACCGCACGCGCTCCCTCTCCCTTCACCTGTTCGAGCATGTGCATGGCGAAAGCCGGGACAGGGGGCAGGCCATGGTCGATCTCCTGAAGCTCTATGAGGAGGCGGGCTATTCGCCCACTGCCACGGAGCTTCCGGACTTCCTGCCCCTGTTCCTCGAGTTTGCGGCCATGCGCCCGGCCGCCGAGTCCCTCGACCTCGTGGGCCAGCCGGCCCATGTCTTCGCGGCGCTGAAGGAAAGGCTGGGCAAGCGAAAGTCGCCTTACATGGCGGTGTTCGATGCCCTGATCGCGCTGTCGGAAGCCAAACCCGACGAAGTTGCCCTTGCGGCTCTCCGGGCAGAGCCCGATCCTGAGCCCGACGATCTCGCGGCGCTCGATGCCGCCTGGGAGGAGGAGGAGGTGATTTTTGGGCCTGGCGCACAGCAAGACTGCGGCAAGGAGGGGCTGATGGCGAAGCTCCGCCACGCGCGCCGCCCTGCACCCGGCACCCCCGCGCCTCCAACCAGCGCGCCGCGCGTATCGATCACCACGTCCCCATCACACCGAAACTAGGAGCCACGCACCATGCGCGACACGCTCTTCCACATTTTCTTCGTCTGGTACCCCTACGTCTGCATCTCGTCCTTTGTCTTCGGGAGTCTCATCCGGTTTGACCGCGAGCAGTACACCTGGAAGGCAAGTTCCAGCCAGCTATTGCGAAAGCGCCAGCTTTTCTGGGGGTCGAACCTCTTCCATTTCGGCATCCTGTTCCTGTTCCTGGGCCATGCCGTGGGCCTGCTCACCCCCACCGCGATCTACACGCTGTTCATCACGGTGGAGCAGAAGCAGATGATTGCCGTCACCGCCGGCGGCATCGCGGGTGCGATCTGCTTCATCGGACTGACGCTGCTGTTGCACCGCCGCCTCTTCGACGAGCGCATCCGGCAGACCTCCACCTACATGGACCTGAGCATTCTCGTCATCCTGTGGGTTCAGCTCTCGCTCGGGCTCATCACGTTGCCATTCTCCTTCGCTCATTCGGATGGCGAGGTGATGCTCAGGCTTTCGCACTGGGCGCAGGGCATCATCACCGTGCAGCCGGTCGATGCGAAGACGTTGCAGGGTCTCGCCTGGCCCTATCTCGTGCATCTCGTGCTGGGTATGACGATCTTCCTGCTCTTCCCCTTTTCGCGTCTCGTACACATCTGGTCGGCTCCTGTCTGGTATCTTGGCCGCAAGGGTTACCAGGTGGTGCGCCGCCGTCCGGTGGAGGTGAGCCATGTCCGCAAGAGCATTTGAGGTTCGACCCGGCGTCATCGCCGTCAACGGCGTCGAGATCCCGCGCGACGAGATCGCGCGTGAGGCACAGCACCACCCGGCCTCGTCGCCATTCGAGTCCTGGCGCGAAGCAGCCCGTGCGCTAGTGATCCGGGCGCTGCTGCTGCAGGAGGCGGAGCGTGAAGGCCTTGTGCCTGAGCCGATGGCAGATGGGGAAGGCCGCCGAGAAGGGGATGACGAGGCGCTTATCCGCCAGCTCATTGCGAAGAAGATCACCGTTGCGGAGCCGGATGAGGACACCTGCCGGAGGTATTATGAGCAGAACCGCAAGCGCTTCCGTTCCGCGGCGCTTTATGAAACAGCACACATCCTGTTTGCCGCTCTGCCGGATGATGCGGAAGCCCGCTCGGCCGCGAAAGCGCAAGCCGCGGCGGTGATTGCCGGGCTCCAGTCCTCGCCTGGCGATTTCGCGGCCGCCGCCGCGCGTCACTCCGCCTGCCCGTCCGCGGCTCAGGGTGGCAATATGGGCCAGATCGGGCCGGGCCAGACGGTGCCCGCCTTCGAGGCCGCTCTCGCCACTCTTGAGGAGGGGACCATTTCGCCCGAACCGGTGGAGACGCGCTACGGCTTCCACGTGATCCGCCTCGACCGGCGCATCGCCGGGCGCGATCTGCCCTTCGAGGTTGTTGCTCGGTGCATCGCATCCTATCTCGGCGAGCGTGCCCACCATGACGCACTCTACAGCTACGTGAGGTGGCTTGGCGTCCATGCGCAGATCACCGGCATTGACATCGAGACCGGCAAGATTGACGCTGCCGCCGTGCTGCCCGCTCAGGAGGGCGCGGCGCAGGTCGCCATGCGGCGCTTCGCCAATGGTGCGAGTGCCGAGGACTGGACGAGTCTCATCGGCACTGTCCAGAAGGCCGAGGATCCCGCGATGGCGCTCGCATCGGGCATGGCGTCATGGCAGCCGCCTAGGCCGGCAGCGGAACGCCCGCGCCCGGTCTTTACCTATCGCGGCAACGGTTAGCGCCATGCGCCTTGCCCATCTCCTCGACCGCAACGTGTTGTGGGCGCAGCGCAAGACCGAGGAAGACCCCACCTTCTTCATGCGCATGGCGGAGCAGCAGACGCCCCGCTACCTTTGGCTCGGCTGCTCCGACAGCCGCGTCACCGCCAATGATGTGCTGAACCTCGACCCGGGCGAAGTCTTCGTCCATCGCAACATCGCCAATGTCGTCCATACGAGCGACATGAACTTTCTTGCTGTGCTTGAGTTCGCGGTGGAGGTGCTGAAGGTCGAGGACATCATCGTCTGCGGGCACTATGGCTGCGGCGGCGTGCAGCGGGCACTGGGGGATGACCGCTCCGCCCTCATCGACCACTGGCTGCAGCCATTGGTCATGTATTACCGCAAGAACCGCGCCGCCTTCGACGCGCTTCCCGGCGACCGGGCGCGGCATGAGCGGATGGTCGAGATCAACATCGAGATGCAGATGCGGCGCATCGCGCAGACTCCGATCGTCGAGGCGGCATCGGCGCGCGGCCAGACGCTTCATCTTCACGGCTGGGTCTACGGTGTCCACGACGGGCTGTTGAGAAGCCTCTGTCCGACCATATCCTCATCCGCCGAGCGCGACGGGCTGCAGAGCCTCGATGAACGCGCGTCACACCCCTTCGAACCGCAGTCTGCGATCAGGCTGCATGCCCTCGATGCCTTTGCGCCCTGTTGTGAGAGCCATGGACAGAATGCCTGACGTGCGGACCTCCCTCATTGACTCCTTCGGCCGCCACGTCAGCTATCTCCGCGTGTCGGTGACGGACCGTTGCGACTTCCGCTGCGTCTACTGCATGGCGGAGGACATGACCTTCCTGCCCAGGAAGGACCTGCTGTCACTCGAAGAGCTTGACCGCGTCTGCACCGCCTTCGTCGGCAAGGGCGTCCGGAAACTCCGCCTGACCGGGGGTGAACCCCTCGTCCGCAAGGGCATCATGACGCTGGTCGAAAGCCTTGGCCGCCACCTCCGCAGCGGGGCTCTCGAGGAGCTGACACTCACCACCAACGGCTCGCAGCTGGCGATATACGCCGGTGATCTTGCCGCGCACGGCGTCCGCCGCATCAACGTCTCGGTCGACACGCTGGACGAGGCGAAGTTCCGCCAGATCACCCGCTGGGGCGACCTCGCCAAGGTCAAGGAGGGCATCCGCGCTGCCCAGCAGGCGGGCCTCCACGTCAAGATCAACGCCGTGGCGCTCAAGGGCGTCAACGACGCCGAGATCCCCGAAATGATCCGCTGGGTCCATGGGCAAGGCATGGACCTGACGCTGATCGAGACCATGCCTCTGGGCGACATCGATGGCGACCGGACGGACCAGTACCTACCGCTCTCCGTTCTCCGCGCCAACCTCATGGACCGGTTCACGCTGGAGCACATTCCCTACAAGACCGGTGGCCCCGCGCGTTATTCCCTGGTGAAAGAGACGGGCGGGCGGCTCGGCTACATCACGCCGATGACGCATAATTTCTGCGAGAGCTGCAACCGCGTCCGCCTCACCTGCACCGGCACGCTCTACATGTGCTTAGGGCAAGAAGATGCCGCCGACCTTCGCGCGCCCCTGCGGGCCTCGGAGGGCAATGACCTCCTCAACGCCGCTATCGACGAGGCGATTTCGAGGAAGCCCAAGGGCCATGACTTCGTCATCGACCGCCGCCGCGACAAGCCCGCCGTCGCCCGCCACATGAGCGTCACAGGGGGTTAGTCTGCGGGAACGGATCAACGCCGTTGTTCGGTTCAACTCAGAGAAAATGGAGACCGACATGTCCTTGACGAGCACCGATGACCGCCCGCTGCGGGAGCCGGAGACCATGAAAGTTGGAGATCTCATTGACTATATCCTGGCATATTTTCATGTCAGGCACCGCGCCGAACTGCCCGATTTAGTGGCGCTCGCCCGTAAGGTTGAGCGTGTTCATCACGATGTGCCAGAGGCACCTCTGGGTTTGGGCGATGCTCTGGAGCACATTCGCGATGATCTCGAGTGGCACATGCAGAAGGAGGAACAGGTACTATTTCCCGCCATGCGCCAGGGCGTGGGTGGTGCGATCGTACATCCGATCGGCGTCTTGAGGGGCGAACATGAAAATCACGCCCGTGCCATTGCAAAGATCAGGACGCTCACCCGCAACTTCGCAATCCCGGAAGGTGCCTGCGGCTCCTGGCAGCGACTCTATGCAGATGTCGAGAGGCTGTGTGCGAATCTCTGTGAGCACATGCGCATTGAGAATGAGATCCTCTTCCCGCGATTCGAGATCGCACGGATGTAAGGGTACACTTGTGCTCATAGCTGACCGTTGAATTGAGAGCTCATGGCAACTTCGGCCGAACAAATCCGCAGCTGGAACGGGCCAGCCATCCTCGGCTACGGCTTTCGTCCCTTCTTTCTCGGCGCTGCACTCTTCGCAGGCCTCGCCATGGTGGGGTGGATCGGTGCGCTGACCGGGTTCTGGTCCATTCCGTCGGCCTTTGGTCCCGTCGAGTGGCACGCACATGAGTTTCTCTGGGGCTATCTCTCGGCAGTCGTGGCGGGCTTCATGCTGACGGCGGTGCCGAACTGGACAGGACGGCTCCCGATCGTGGGAGGGCCGCTGGCATGGCTGTGGAGCAGCTGGGCCCTCGGGCGCCTTGTGGTCTTTTTCTCTGAAGAACTGCCACCTCTGCTGACGGCAGGACTGGACCTTCTGTTCCTCGCGCTCCTCATTGCTATGCTGGGGCGAGAGATCGTGGCGGGTCGTAACTGGCGAAATCTCAAGGTTCTGCTGCTGGTGGGATTCCTGATGGCCGGGAACGCGGTCTTCCACCTGGAAAGCCTGTCCGGCAACCCACTCTCACAGGGTCACGGCATCCGCTTGGGGATCGGTAGCGCAATTCTGCTCATCGCCGTGATCGGTGGCCGCATCATCCCGAGCTTCACACGGAACTGGCTGGCGCGCCGTTCGCCGGGTTCTATGCCGGAGCCTTTCGGCGGCCTGGACAAGATGGCAATCGCCGTCACGGCTCTAGCGCTGTTTCTTTGGGTGGTTCTCCCGGAAGAGCTCCGCACTGCATGGGCGCTGCTCGCGGCGGGCGTCTCACGCTCCTGATCGACGAAGAGTTCGGCACCTCTTGCGCTTCCCACGCCACAGTTACACGTATGAGAAAGAACTAGCATGAAACGCGAGATGGATCTCATCAGAGCAATCCTGCTGGAAATCGAAAACAGGCACGATGGCTCTGGTAGTGCGGTCACAGTCGAGATTGAAGGGTATTCCCACGAACAGATCACGGAGCACCTCTTCATGTTGCGTGAGGCTGGTTTCATCGAGGGTGTGGATTCATCCCACATGGACGGGAGAGACATAATTGTTCTGAGGATGACATGGAGCGGCCATGAATTCCTAGAAACTGTCCGAGACCCCGAAATCTGGAGAAAGACAAAATCTGTCGCTGTTGTAGCTGGTGGGTGGACGGCGGGAATACTCTCCGGCATTGCAGGTGGCCTTATTAAGGCGAAGCTCCAGCAATTGGGTGTGGCAAGCTAAGCCTCTTTAGCTCCACGCTAATGTTCTGGTGTTCGAACTCGAGCGAGCCATCAGTACGATTGGCAAGAAAGGGTGCAAGGCGGCGCCAGTGCTGAGCCTTGTTGTAGAGGCACCCTGATAAATCCTCAGCCAGCAATACGGAGTAGTCCGCAACGAACAGATCGCTCTCTGCATCTGACCAAGCTGGCGTCGAGAGCTATCCAGGGTAGTGGGAGTGTACGTCCGATATCCAAACGCGCAGTTTGTTAGCGGTCCCGATCGGTAGGGCGCGTGTCGCGCCCAAAGCGCAGCAGCTCGCTGGACACTTTATCACGTTATTTCATAAGCTTAGAAATTCCGTACTGAAATCGCAAAGTCATGAGGTTCGGAGAGTATTGGCCTGAGAGAGGCCAGTTCCGGCCAGCGCGCAGTCAGTCCAGTCAACAGCCTCTCGCCAAACAGCCCGCAATAGCTGCGGATTTTCGCCGTTCGATTATCGAAGAGAGAGATATTTCCGGGGGGTTAAGTGGCGGAGGAGAAAGCGCTGGCAGCCAACACTCTCTCGCTCCAAGCTATTGATTTTATTGAGGTCAAATCTCGGAACCGTTCGAACCCCGGATCGGCACCCAACTGGGACTTTAACGAACGCTCCGTCTCGGTCCGCAGGGGTTTGAATCCCGCGCCGGGATCCGAACCCTCCTAGATTCCAACTTCACACGGCCCTGAAGTATTCAACGGTTTCTGGCGTCAACGGTGGGCGTCCCAGGATCATATCCGCAGCCTTTTCGGCGATCATGAACACGCAGGCATTGATATTGGCGCTTGGGACTGCGGGGATGACGGAGGCGTCGACGATCCGAAGCCCAGCCACCCCCCTGAACCTGAGTTGAAGATCGACGACTGCACGCTCATCACCATCGGCACCCATCCGGGCCGTGCCGCAAGGGTGGTAGGCGGAAGACGCGTCCTCCCGGATGAAGGCATCGAGTTCTGCATCCGTTCGGATGCTCTCGCCCGGCAGGTCCTCACGCCGGTGGAATTCCTTGAATGCTGGTTGTTCGAGGACTTCGCGGCCAAGCTTGAGCCCCTCTCGCATCTCGTAGCGATCTCGTTCTGTAGCAAGGTAGTTCGGGTCGATCAGGGGCGCGTCAGCGGGATCAGCCGAGTGCAGACGCACAGTGCCTCGGCTTTCAGGCCGCATCGGGCCTGCGCCGAGACGGTAGCCGTTGCGGGATGGGTTGGGGATCCAGTTTGCGCCGAAAAAGACTGGGAAGAAGTGAAACTGGATGTTCGGGTGGGTGACCTCCGGGCCGGTCCTCAGGAAGGCGCCCACGTGGCACTGATTCACCGCCGCCACGTCACCTTTCCAGCCGAACCACTGGATGCCAGCCCACAGCATCAGGTGGGGCTTCAGGTACTTGTTGAGCGAAACGGGCCTGTCGGTCTCGACCTGGATATGTGCTTCGATGTGGTCCTGAAGGTTTTCGCCGAGCATCGGCGCATCGCAAACGTTTCGTATTCCATGCTGCTTGAGATGCGCCTCCGGGCCGATCCCGGAGAGCATGAGAACCTGCGGAGTGCCGAACACGCCCGCGGCCATGATGACCTCGGCTGCAGCGCCTACCTGGGTGACAACCCCGCGGCGTGAATACTCTACACCGGCGGCGCACCCCTTCTCGACGATCACCCGAAGGACCTTTGCCCCCGTGATCACATCGAGGTTGGCGCGCCTTGGCTGAGCGTGGAGATAGGCCCTAGCGGAGCTGCTTCGATATCCGCCCTCGACGGACATTTCAAAGCGGCTGAAGCCTTCCTGCCGGAAGCCGTTCACATCCTCGGTGAGGGCGTGGCCTGCCTGCTGTCCCGCCTCGAGGAAGGCAGCGTTCAAGGGGTTGAGGTCCGACTGCACCTTGACACCGACCATGCCGGCATCGCTGCGGAATTCATCGGCTCGTCCCTGTCGGCGTTCGAACTTCTTGAAGTAGGGAAGGCAATCCGCGAATGACCAGCCAGTGCAGCCCTCGACCTTAGCCCAGTTGTCATAGTCGAGTGGGTTTCCGCGCAGGAACGTCATCCCGTTGATCGACGACGATCCCCCCAGCACCTTGCCGCGGGGCTGGTCGATCTCGCGTCCGTTCAGGTGCACCTGCGGGACTGTCTTGAACCAGTAATTGTACTTGCTGGTGGGTTTGAAAGCCGAGCGCAGGCCAGCCGGCATCTGAATGATCCACGAGCGGTCATCGCCGCCGTCCTCCAGAAGGAGCACCGAAAACCGGCCATCCTCACTTAGGCGGCGGGCAAGTACGCAGCCTGCCGTTCCGGCGCCCACGATGACGTAGTCATACTGCTTCTGCATCCAGAGCCCCAACATCAAATCTGCGGGAAGTATGAAGGCGCACGGTCTTATGAAAAACTAGACATTTTCTTGGGAGAACATCTAACCTGCAGTTATGAATTACTTTCGACGCACCCTGCCCTCGCTCGATCCATTGGTGTTCTTCGAGGCAGCAGCTCGGCTCAAGAGCTATTCCCGGGCGGCACGAGAACTGAACGTGTCACAGGTAGCCGTCAGCAAGCGCATCAAGGGCCTCGAGGCTGAGGTCGGAAAGCCACTCTTCCAAAGGCTAGGTCGCTCCGTGGCACTGACCGCGGAGGGGCATGCATTCGCGGAGCGTGTCAGGTCGGGCCTCGGCTTTCTCGAAGAGGCCGTCATGGCCGCCCGCACTCCTGCCCCGCGACAGCGTCAGGTCGTTCAGGTGGCCGCGAACGAGAACATCAACTTCTTTTGGCTCGCGCCCCGGGTACGAAGCTTCCAGATGGCGGGGAACGATGCGGTGGTCTCGGTCGTCACGGCGAACAACGTGAACGATGTCGTCCGAGATGACACTGATCTTGCAATTTTCTATGGCAAAGCCCCACCGGAAGGTTGGATGTCGCACGCGTTGTTCGGTGAGATCATCGCTCCCGTAGCTTCGCCGAAATTTCGTGCGAAACTCGAACGCGGAACGGCCGCGTCGATCACCCTGCTCGACTACCGAAAGGAAGCGCCGGAGTGGGTGAATTGGGACTCTGCCGCGGTCTCAGAGCTGCACGGAAGGTTTCCAAACGCGATCAGACGCCATTGCTCATCCTATATTCAATCAATCAGCCTTGCCATCGAAGGCAGAGGTATCGCCCTGGGTGTTCTGCCGATGCTCCATCGAGAAGTCGAGGAACGAAAGCCCGTACCATTAATCCCATCGCCCATTGACACCGGGCACCAGTACTTCCTGGCAACGCCCAAGGACAGACCTCGTGCCCTAGCAACGCAAGAACTTCTCGAGTTTTTGAACACGCCCTGACGGGAACCAGCTGACCGGCGCGTCTTGTTTGCCTCGCCATAGAAGGGAGTTCGAGTCCCGCGCCGGGATCCGAACTCCTATCTCACGGGTTCAAGTTTCGGTTCGGGAGTTCGGCTTCGCCCAGCGTAAACAGTCATCAGGCCGCCCAGGGTGATCAGCGCCATCCCAACGAGCGACCAACCATCCGGAACCTCGTGTGAGGAAGACGATCTGACGAGACTATCCGTTGTTGGTTTATAGCTTTTCTCTCAGTGCTTCGTAAGGTGCCTTTCCATTGAAGGCACCATGAGGTCTGGACAGGTTATAGAATCGCTCCCAATGAGCGAGCTTTTCCTCGAGATCGAC
>OMIC01000049.1 GCA_900298995.1 Hyphomicrobiaceae bacterium
CCTGATCCAGCTTCAGGCCGCCGTATTCCTGGCGCCACCGGTAGTAGGTCACCTCGGTCACCCCAATCTGCCGCACCGCATCGGCCACGGGGGATCCTTGTGAAACAAGGACATCGACCTGACGCAGCTTGGCGACGATCTCTTCGGGTGTGTGCTTCTTCCTTGGCATGTTCTGATCCTCCTTGATGCCATAAGACATACTTCAAGTCGGACCACTTCAATGGGGGTGGATCACTTGCGGCTGGCGGCATTCTGCGGGCTGGCAGCATTCTATCTGGCGGTCTTCGGCCTGTGGACGGATTCGATGCAGACATTGGCGATTGTGCTGGTGACGGTGCCAATCGCTGCCGTGACAGGGCTTGCACTGGGCATCTGGGCAACACGGAACGCCCGCGTCGAGCGTGTGCTCAACGCGATTTTCGACGTGATGCAGGCGACCCCGCACATGGCCTATCTTGGCCCGGTCGTCATTCTCTTTGGCTTCGGCCAGGTGCCCGCCATGCTGGCAACCTTCGCCTTTGCCCTGCCGCCCATGGCCCGCTGCACCATCCTCGGCATCCGCACCGTTCCGCAGGACATCCTGGAAGCGGGCCGCATGGCCGGTTGCACGCCGCGCCAACTGCTGTGGAAGGTTGAGGTTCCGGCCGCCGAGAAGACCCTCATGCTTGGCCTCAACCAGGTGGTCATGCAGACGCTTGCCATGGTTGTCATCGCCTCGCTGGTCGGTGCGTCAGGGCTTGGACAGAAGCTCCTTTTCTCTCTGCAGCAGCTGCAGATCGGCAAGGCCGTCGAACAGGGTGTCGCGATCACGTTGATCGCCATCGTCCTTGATCGCATGACGCAAGCCTATATGCGCAAGAACCCAGAGCACTGTGCCATGCACCGCAGCTGGTGGCTGCGCCATCCACACATCGCCGGCTTTGTCCTGCTGGCTGTGGTGTCGGTGCTTCTGGCCAGCATGTTTCCCGCTGTTGCCGTTTTGCCAAAGGAACTCACGCTGTCCTATGGCGGTCCCATCAATGACGCGGTGCGCTGGTTCTCCAAGACCCTCTTTCCCTTCGTCAAGCCCGTCCGCGATGGTCTGACGATCCGGCTGTTGCTGCCCCTGCGCGACTTCTATCTCTGGCTGCCATGGCCCGTGATGCTGGGCGTGCTGGGTGCGATCGGATACCATTTCGGCGGCTGGCGCCTCGCACTGCTGCCCGTCGCGCTCTTCGGGTTTATGATGCTGGCAGGTTTCTGGGTGCCGCTGATGCTGACCATCTATCTGGTCACCAGCGCCACGGTGCTGTGCGTGATCATCGGTATTCCGATCGGCATCTGGGCGGCGCGCAGTCCACGTGCGGCGCATGTCATCAACGCCGGATGTGACACGCTCCAGACCTTTCCGAGCTTCATCTACCTCATCCCCGTGATCATGCTCTTCCAGACCAGCGATGTTTCCAATGTCATCGCCATGCTTGCCTATGCCACCGTGCCGGCAGTCCGATACACCTATCTCGGTCTGCTGCGGGTTCCGGCGGCCACCGTCGAAGCTGCCATCGCCTCGGGCGCCACGAACGGACAGCGCCTGCGCAAGGTCGAACTGCCAATCGCCTTTCCGGAGATACTCCTCGGGATCAATCAGACCATCGTGATGGCGCTTGCGATGGTCGCCATCACCGCACTCATCGGCTCGCGTGATCTGGGCCAGGAGATCTACAAGGCGCTGCCGGGCGCTGACACCGGGCGGGGTCTTCTGGCCGGGCTTGGCATTGCCTTCATCGGCATCACGGCTGACCGGCTCATCGGCGCATGGGCCGCACAGCGCAAGCGTCAGCTCGGCATGGGCTGATGGCGGTCGCGAGGGCCCTGGATGGCCGCTTGCTCGCCACGGCGCTGCTTGTCTGTGCCTGCTTCGGTTCGATTCACGCTTACGGCGTCCTTTTGGCGCCCCTTGAACTCTGGCTGGGCACTGGCCGGGCTGCGGCCTGTCTCGGCTATTCGGCTGCGGTTCTCGCCCTGACGGCGGGGGTCTATGTCAATGGCCGCCTGCCAGGTTCAGTGTCCGACCGGACCCGTCTTGTCGCCTGCGGCGTGATCGCGGCCGGGGGTCTCACCGGAGCGGCTCTCTGGCCCGGTCTAGCCAGCCTCGTGATCGGTTTCGGTCTGGCCTATGGTCTCGCCAATGGCGCAGCCTATGGCCTCGCGCTTGGCATCGCGGCGCGGTCCATGCCGGGCCGCGAAGCGACAGCGATGGGCATTGCGACGGCGGCCTATGGGCTGGGCGCCGTTCTGTTCGCTCAGGTCTTTGATATCGTCATTGTGTTGCTGACAATGAACTGGCTGCTGCTGCTCTGGGCAGCCCTTCTTCTGTTCGCCTGTCTCGTCGGAGCCGTCCTCGCTGGCCCGGCATCGGCCGTCCTGCGGCAGTCCGTCCCCGAGCAGACGGCTGCCAGATCCGCTGGCGTGGTTCCGCTGTGGGCCGCCTATCTGCTGGGGGCGTTTGGTGGCCTGATGGTCCTGGCGCATGCGCCCGGCATCGCTGCGGGCTTGTCCGGGCCAACCGCCAGCGCGGGTCTTGCCTCGGGTGTGGTTTCCGGGGGCAGTGTCGTGGGCGGTTACCTTGGCGGCGTGCTGGCGGAACGATTGAGCCGGCGCTGGAGCATTGCCTTGCCACTGGTGGTGCAGTCTGCCGCCGTCATGGCGCTGCTGACGGTAAGCGCGCTGTCGCTGGTCATCTCTGCTCTCGGTGTCATCGGTCTTTGCTATGGAGCCCTGATCTCTGCCGTACCGGCCGTTGTACGCCAGACCTGGGGCGATGGCGGCTTCGCGGACGCCTATGGCAAGGTCTTCACAGCCTGGGGCATTGCCGGACTGGCAGGTCCGGCCGCAGCTGGTTTCCTGTTCGATTTGACGGATCACTACGTTCTCGCGCTGGTGGCCGCCTGTGCGCTGTCTCTCGCCGGGGCGGTTCTGACGTTGTGCTTCCGGGACTGACTGGTTCCCGAATTGGAGGGGAGCTTGAGTGTACGACGAGGCGGCGAAGAACTGGAAGGTCAACCCTTCGGTGCTGGCCGCAGTGTCCGCTTCATGCCGAATGGACCCAGGTGAAAATGGCGTCCCGGAAGGGATTCGAACCCCTGACCCCAGGTTTAGGAAACCTGTGCTCTATCCTGCTGAGCTACCGGGACCTCAAGCACCATTTCTAGCCGCCTCATCACGCTTTGGGAAGGGTGGCGGGCTCATGAGAAAGGCCTGACCCCAGAATGGAGCCAGGCCTTTGAAATGAAGTGATGTGATCAGGCTGCTTCTTCTGCTGCCATGTCGTCGCCCTCGGCCTTTTCGCCGGTCGGGGCGCGCTTGGCATTGCGAGCGAGGAACTCTTCCAGTTCCTTCACGGCCTGATCGTCGTCGACTTTCTTTACGGCGGCTATTTCGCGGGCCATGCGGTCGAGCGCCTGCTCGAAGAGCTGGCGTTCGGAGTAGGACTGTTCAGGCTGACGCTCCGAGCGGAACAGGTCGCGCACAACTTCGGCGACGGCCATGATGTCGCCGGAGTTGATCTTGGCATCATACTCCTGCGCGCGGCGCGACCACATTGTGCGCTTGATCCGTGCCCGTCCGCGCAGAACCTTCAGCGCAGCCTCGATCTGGGCCTTGTCCGACAGGCGACGCATGCCCTTCTGTTCGGCGCGGCTTGTCGGCACCTTGAGGCGCAGCTTCTCTTTCTCGAAATCGACGATGTAGAGTTCCAGCTTCGCGCCGGCGATTTCCTGCTCCTCGATCTGGCTGACCTTGCCCACGCCATGTGCGGGATAGACCACCAGCTCATTGACCTTGAACACCAGCTTGCGAGCAGCCGGAGGTGCCGTCACGACCGGCGCTGCGGCAGGCTTGGGTGCCTGGCTCTGCGCGGCCGCAGGCTGGGGTGCGGCGGCTTTCACGACCGGGTTCGTCACGGGCGCGGGTTTGCTTGCGGCCTTCTTCATATCCGGCGATGGCTTTGCCGCGGCCTTCACCGGCGCGGCCTTTACAGCGGCAGGCTTCACTTGCGAGACCTTCGCAGCCGGCTTCGGAGCAGCCTTCGCGGCGGGTTTTGCCTGGGGCCGGGCCGCCGACGGCTTGACCGCCTTGGACCTGGCCGGGGCCGCCTTCGCCTTGGTGACCGGCTTTGAGGTCTTCTTGGGAGCAGATTTCGTTTTGGCCCGGGCCACTGGCTTCTTTGTTGCGGGGGTCTTGGTCTTTGCCTTTGTCATCTCTGTCCTTCGCCCTATGCCCAATTATTATGGAATATACTGTCCGGTGCCGAATGTCACAGGCTCACCGCGCGCCCGGAAGCACGCCGCTGGCCTGATCGTCCTGTGTCCGTAGCCGATGCCAGGTCCGAACCCACCGGAAGGGCGCCCTCGGGCCCCGTTCACTGCACATGGGTTGCCGGCTTTCGCGTAAAAAACCGAGCCAAAAGCCCGGTTCTCGACAGCCAACTCCGTTTACACACTCATTGCGGCCTAAATACCACAAGTTTAGGCATTTTTAAAGCCCATGATGTCCGTGTACGGCGGAATCTTGCACCGCACACGGAGCAATCCGGCAAAGAAGGTTAACCAGCCAGCCGAGATTGCATGGTCGCCCTGCACGCGGCACATGGGCCGGTGCCCTCAGTCTCCCTCGCCCGGATTGGGGGAGAAGAACTTCTCGAGCTTGCCCTCGACGCCGTCGAACTCCTTGGCGTCCGCCGGGGCGTCCTTCTTGCTGGTGATGTTCGGCCACTGGCTGGCGTAGTCGGCATTGAGCTTGAGCCAGGGTTCAAGACCGGATTCGGTGTCCGGCTTGATCGCTTCGGCCGGACATTCCGGTTCGCACACCCCGCAATCGATGCACTCGTCAGGGTGGATGACCAGCATGTTTTCGCCCTCGTAGAAACAGTCCACGGGGCAGACCTCCACGCAGTCCATGTACTTGCACTTGATGCAGTTTTCGGTGACGACATAGGTCATGGGCAAAGCAACCGTTCTTTATTCCGAACGGTTCAATAGCAAGTTCCGCCTGGGCTTGCACCTGATTTTTGCGCCGGAGCAGGGGGCTCGCCTGGCGTCTCATACAGGAGACGTGCGGCCGGGGCGGGGCCGCGCCGGTCTGCCAGACGGGTGACACGCACCACGGCCACCTGCCGCGCCAGCACCACGGTCAGGACGTCCCCAGGCTTCACCCCGTGGCCGGGTTTCAGGGTCTTCTGGCCGTTGATGCGGACATGGCCGGCGGCTGCAAGGCCGGCCGCGGCATCCCGGGTTTTAGCCAGCCGGGCGCACCACAGCCATTTGTCCAGGCGCTGCCGCGCCGGGACGTCATCACTGCCCGGCAAGCTTGGCCTTGAGCGCCCCCAGGACGGCAAAGGGCGAATCGGGGTCGATGGGTTTCTCTGGCATGGGCTTGCGCTCGGCGACAGGCGGCTTGCCACCCTCCCGGCGCGGCTTGCGGTCTGACTGGCCGTCCTCACCGCGCGGGCGTCCCTCGCGGCGCGGACCCTTGCCGTGTCGGTTCGGGCGGCTGCCCTCGGCCGGAGCAGCATCGGCCTTTGCGGTGTCCGGCGAGCCCGGTGCGGGCTCGGACCGCCGCTGGACCGGCCGGTTGCGCGCCTGACGGTCCGCCCGTTGCCGGAACGGCCCGGTATCCTTCGGCCACCACACCTCGACCTCGATCTCGTCCACGGCTGCGTCTGCTCCCGGTTCTTCCGGTACCGGGGTTTCGGCCGGGACGGGTATTCCCTGACTGGATACATCGGGTGCCACCGTTTCGGCAGTCTCGACGACCGCCGTTTCGGCTGGCGGAGCGTCCGCCGCAGGCTCTGATGGGCTTTCCGGCGTCGCCACGGCGACGGTTGCCGGATTTGCCGGCCGCTTTACCTTCTTTTTCTGTGCCCTGTAATCGAGGCTGCGCAGAATGCCGAGGAAGTCCTCGCCGGAACATCCGACGAGCGACATCATGTCTGGCACAACGGTGAACCCGCCGCCCTCCATCGAGCCCGCCGGGCGCTGTTCCTCCGGGAAACGCGGACGCCAGAAGACCCGTTCGCGGATCACATCCGCCAGCCTCTCCAGCATGTCGATGCGCACGACGCGTGACCCGCAGATGCGATAGCCGCAGACGCCGTAGAAGCCCCGTGGGGTCGTGCGGTCGAAGGCGGCGGAGGTCAGGCCCTGGCCGGGAGGCTGGG
The DNA here is from genome assembly GCA_900298995.1 of Hyphomicrobiaceae bacterium. Classification (GTDB taxonomy): domain Bacteria; phylum Pseudomonadota; class Alphaproteobacteria; order Rhizobiales; family Aestuariivirgaceae; genus Aestuariivirga. The sequence continues at coordinate 6,197 of OMIC01000049.1, forward strand.
GCAGGGTGGCGGCGTCGAGCTTGCCTTCGCGCTGCAATCCGAGCGCCCAGAGAAGCAGGCGCAACTCGGTCGGTGCGGGTTTGAGCAGCGCGGGAACGTAGATGTTGAAGGCTCCGAAACGCGCGCCCAGTGCGCGCAGCTTGGCGCGGTCGTCCTGGCTCAGCGCCTTCACCTCCTCGGCCACCTGGTCGCGGGGGAGCACGCCCAGCGTCTCGACGAGGCGATAGGCGATGCCGCGCGGCAAGCCTTCGAGCCCCTCGCCCTCTTCGAGCTTGATGAGCGGTTCCAGTACCGTCGCGATGTGGCGGTCACAGAATTTCTGCAGTCGCTGCTGCACCGCCTCGCGCTCCCCGCCGGAGAGCTGATCGCCGGCGATGACCGTGGCACGAGGCTTGAGCACGGTGTTGCCTGGTTCCAGCCGCCCGATCGCGGCATTGTTCCAGATGATCTGGCCCTCGCGGGTCAGCTTCAGCCCGGTGTCGGGCGAGGCCGCCACTGCCTGGGCCCGGGCGGTGACCTCGGCGGCCACGGCGGACAGTGCGGCACTCTTCAGGGCACGGGCTTCCGCCCCGTCCGTCCCGCCATCCGGCACGAACAGAAATCCGCTGATCCGGCCGACATATTCGCCTTCCACGCGGATGGCGCCATCTTCCTCGACAGTCGACATCAATTCTTCCTTCTGGGCCAGGCGCTTCATCAGCACGCTGGTGCGCCGGTCGATAAAACGCTGAGTCAGGCGCTCATGCAAGGCATCCGACAGCTTGTCCTCTATCTCCCTGGCGCGGGATTGCCAATAGAGGGGCGCCTTGAGCCAATCCGGGCGGTTGGCCACGAAGGTCCAGGTGCGGATGTGGCTGATCCGGTTGGAGAGCGTGTCCAGGTCGCCATGGGTGTTTTCACAGTAGCGGAGCTGGCGCACGAACCAGTCCTCGTCAATGAAGCCGCTGCCCGTCTGCAGGAACTGGTAGATGCGCGAGACGATCGCTGCATGTTCCGAATTCGATATGTTGCGGTAATCGGGGATCTGGCAGACTTCCCAGAGCCGTTCCACATCCTTCCGCGATGCGGCGAGATCGCGCGTCGCCGGATCCCGCGCCAGCGCTTCCAGTGCCAGTGCGTCGGCGTTGGGCTGGGCGCGGGTCAGGCCGGGGGACTGGGGCGGCAGGTTCAATGTCTGCTTGAGCCGGTCGAGGGAGGCAAAATCGAGATCGCGGTTGCGCCACTGCAACATTCGCACCGACTCGAAATTGTGGCTCTCGAGCCGCTCCACGGTTTCCTGTTCGAAGGGATCGGCCTCGCCGGTGACGCCGAACGTGCCGTCATTCATGTAGCGTCCGGCACGGCCCGCCACCTGGCCCAGTTCCGAGGGGTTGAGCTGGCGGTACTGAAAACCGTCGAACTTGCGGGTGGAAGCAAAGGCCACATGGTCGACATCCATGTTGAGGCCCATGCCGATGGCGTCGGTCGCCACGATGTAGTCGACGTCGCCCGACTGGTAGAGCGCCACCTGAGCGTTGCGGGTGCGCGGCGACAGCGCGCCGAGCACGACGGCTGCGCCGCCCCTCTGGCGGCGGATCAGCTCGGCTGTGGCGTAGACCATGTCAGCCGAAAAAGCCACGATCGCCGTGCGCCGCGGCAGCCGGGTGATCTTCTTCTGTCCGGCATAGAGCAGCTGCGAGAAGCGCGGGCGGGATACGAAGCTCGTGCCGGGCAGCAGGCGCTCGAGAATTGGCCGCATCGTGGCTGCGCCCAGAAGCATCGTCTCGTCACGGCCGCGCCGGTGCAGCACTCGGTCCGTGAAGATGTGACCGCGCTCGAAATCCGCGCAGAGTTGCACTTCGTCTATCGCAAGAAACGGCACATCCACATCGCCGGGCATGGCTTCGACGGTACACACCCAGTAGCGGGGCTGGGCGGGGATGATCTTTTCCTCGCCCGTGACCAGCGCCACGGCGGCATCGCCGGCACGCGCGCGCACCCTGTCGAAGATCTCACGAGCCAGGAGGCGCAGCGGCAGCCCGATCATGCCGCCGCCATGGCCAAGCATGCGCTCGACCGCGAGGTGGGTCTTGCCCGTGTTGGTGGGGCCTAACACGGCTGTGACTGTCTTGGCGGAGGGCATGACGCGTGAGGCAAAAAAATCCTGTCAGGTCAGTTGGGGCGCTGCCGGGGTCCGGTCAAGGGCAAATGCACCATTCTGAACCGTTGGCTTAAACTCCGGAGCGAAGCCGGAACGAAGATCGCCCGAATCGGGTCACCTTCCTTCTTCCGCTTTCGTTCCACAGCGATTTGTGGTGATTTTGGTCGCGCCTCCGTCGGCCACTGAGCATGCGAGGCCTGTTTCACGGCCTTCGGCCGGCGCCTCACATTTACCTTTGGCCCAGTATGGTTTCTGGAACATTGCCGCTGTCGGCGGCCGGACAGCCCGCCATTTAACGAAGTGGACCATCTGCGGAACGGAGCGGGCCCGAATCGCTCCATCGTCGATTTTCACTCTTTGTTCTCCCAAGATCTTGTGGGCCTGGGGGTCGCGTCCCACAAGTCGGCTGTCGCAGGGCTTGCGCAGTCCGGCTCTTTGGCCACTGGCCGTTAACCCGGGTGTGCCGCGCTGGAACAGCCCGTTCGCCGGTGCCCCGGGCGAATTTCCGTCGCGACTGGCTTGACCGGTCAGACCAGTCCCCCTATAGAGCGCGCATCCGGGCCGGAGGCGTATCGCCGTCCGGCTTTCATTCTTATACTGGAGATCATCCCATGGCCCGCCGTTGTGAGTTGACGGGAAAAAACGCTCTGGTTGGCAACAAGGTCAGCCACGCCAACAACAAGACCAAGACCCGCTTCATGCCCAATCTGTGCGATGTGAGCCTGATCAGCGATGCCATGGGCCTGACGTACCGGCTGCGCATCTCGGCAATCGCGCTGAAGTCGGTTGAGCATGTGGGGGGTCTCGACAACTTCCTCATGAAGGCGGACAACGCCCAGCTTTCGGACAAGGCTCTGCGTCTGAAGCGCGCCGTGGCGAGCAAGCGTGAGGCGGCCAAGTCCGCCGCCTGATCCGGCCCTTGCCGACGATCTTCGAAAGCCGCTCCAAACGGGGCGGCTTTTGCGTTATGGATCTGTAATGACCGAGGACAGCCCACACAGGCCCGGAGCGCCGCGCGTGCATGGCTCCGCTAGCCTGCGCAATGCCGTGCTGGGCCGGTTCACCGAGCTCAAGGCACGTGTCCAGTTCCACGATTCAACGCTCGGCGACTATTCCTATCTGGAGCATGACAGCGAGGCGATCTATTCCGAGATCGGCAAGTTCTGTGCAGTCGCCGCAGCCTGTCGAATCAATGCGCTGAACCATCCGATGGAACGCATCAGCCAGCACAAGATCACCTATCGCCCCAATGAATATTTTGCCGGAGCAAAGCTCGACAAGGCATTCCGTGAGGACCGCATCGCTGCCAAGGTCATGGTTGGCCACGACGTCTGGATCGGCCATGGCGTCATCGTACTTCCGGGCGTCAGCATCGGACATGGCGCCGTGTTGGCTGCCGGTGCTGTGGTGACTGATGATGTTCCGCCCTATGCCGTGGTAGGCGGCGTTCCGGCACGTTTTCTCAAGTGGCGTTTCCCGCCGGAGATCAGTTCACGGATCATCCGGCTGTCGTGGTGGGATTGGGATGACGGCCGCCTGGCCGCTGCCGTCGATGACATGCGCATCCTCAGCGTCGAGGCGTTCCTCGATAAGCATGAATAGCCGTCAGGCTCTGGCGCGCTGCTTCAGCGTTGGGCGGACGGGCGCGCGTGGCGCCTGCGCCCGCTCAGAGAACAGCTCGGCCAGTTTCTCCGTCATGGCGCCGCCAAGCTCCTCGGCATCGACGATGGTGACGGCGCGCTTGTAGTAGCGCGTCACATCGTGGCCAATTCCGATGGCGATCAGTTCCACGGGCGAGCGCTGCTCGATGTCGTGGATCACCTGGCGCAGATGTTTCTCGAGATAATTGCCTGAATTGACCGACAGGGTGGAATCGTCCACCGGCGCACCATCCGAGATTACCATCAGGATGCGGCGCTGCTCGCTGCGCGCCAGCAGGCGGTTGTGCGCCCAGATCAGCGCCTCGCCATCGATGTTTTCCTTGAGCAGGCCCTCGCGCATCATCAGTCCGAGGTTGCGCCGTGCACGCCGCCAGGGTGTATCGGCAGATTTGTAGATGATGTGCCGCAGGTCGTTGAGACGGCCGGGATTGGACGGCTTGTTCGCCGCGAGCCATTTCTCGCGCGACTGCCCGCCTTTCCAGGTCCGCGTCGTGAAGCCGAGGATTTCCGCCTTGACGCCGCAACGCTCCAGGGTGCGTGCCAGAATGTCTGCACAGGTCGCCGCCACGGTGATCGGTCGGCCACGCATCGATCCGGAGTTATCGAGCAGCAGGGTCACCACCGTATCGCGGAACTCCGTGTCCTGTTCCTGCTTGAATGAGAGCGGATGCATCGGGTCGATCACCACGCGGGTGAGCCGGGCGGCATCCAGCACGCCCTCCTCGAGATCGAAATCCCAGGAGCGGTTCTGCTGCGCCATCAGGCGGCGCTGCAGGCGGTTGGCCAGCCGGGCCACGACGCCCTGCAGGCTTGAGAGCTGCTTGTCGAGATAGTTGCGCAGCCGGGTCAGCTCCTCGGCATCACACAGGTCCTCGGCCGCGATCTCCTCGTCGAACTGGTTGGTGAAGACCTTGTAGAAATCCTCGTTGGAGAGCGACGAGAAGGGAAGCTGCGGGCGCCATGGCTCCTCGCCATCCTGCTCCTCCTCGCCTTCCTGTTCGTCAGCCTGCTCGTCCACGTCCATCTGCTGGGCGTCCATCTCGGCGGCCTCGGCCTCGCCTTCGGCGTCCTGCATTTCCTCCATGGACTCCTGCGCGCTCTGCTGCTCTTCGCTGTCAGGGGTTTCCTGACGCTCGCCGGCTTCCTCTTCAGGTTCGTTTTCTTCCTCGCTCTCGTCTGCCTGATCGGGGTCCTCGCCCAGTTCCTCGGCCATGTCGAGAGCCGCGATGATGTCGCGCGACATGCGCGCGAAGGCGGCCTGGTCGTGGATGTTCTCCATGAGATGGGAAAGCTGAGCGTCGGCCTTTTCCTCGATCCAGGGCCGCCACAGATCGACCATGCTGCGCGCACCCTCGGGCGGAAGCTCGCCTGTCAGTTTCTCGCGCACCAGAAGGGCCAGGGCCTCATCGAGTGGAGCTTCCTGACGGTCGGTATAGCGGGACACGTCCTTCTTGCGGTAGCGGTCCGCCAGCATGGCGGCGAGGTTGGTCTTCATGCCGGGCATGGCATTGGCGCCCAGCGCCTCAATGCGGGCCTGCTCGGCCGCCTCGAACACGGCCCGCGCGGTCTTGCCCTGCGGCTGGTAACGCGCATGCACCTTGTCATTGTGGTTGGCGAGCCGCAGCGCAAAGCTGTCCGACAGGCCGCGCACGACGGCGATGTCGGAGGCCTTCAGTTCTGCGCCGATCTGCGGCAGTTTCGCGCGGTTGCCCGCCAGGGCGGGCTGCTCATTGCCGAAAGCAACCGAGAGTTCGGGGTCCTCGGCAATGGTCTTCATCGCGACGGTGAGGACGCGCTTGAATTCCTCCGAAGGTGTGTCCTTCTCCTTCGCCACCGCAGCTTGCTCAGGCGATGGCGATGTGCGCGGAAGACTCCGGCAATTCCTCGCCGAAGCAGCGCTGGTAGAATTCGGCCACCACCGCGCGCTCAAGCTCATCGCACTTGTTGAGGAAGGTCACGCGGAAGGCAAAACCGACATCGCCGAAGATTTCGGCGTTCTGCGCCCAGGTGATGACGGTGCGCGGCGACATGACCGTGGACAGATCGCCCTGCACGAATGCATTGCGCGTGAGATCGGCCACCCGCACCATGTTGGAAATGGTCTTGCGGCCCTTCTCGTTGTCGAAATGCTTCGACTTCGCCAGAACGATGCCGACTTCCTGTGCATGCGGCAGATAGTTCAGCGCGGTGACGATCGACCAGCGGTCCATCTGCGCCTGATTGATCTGCTGGGTGCCGTGATAGAGGCCCGTGGTGTCGCCGAGGCCGATGGTGTTGGCCGTGGCGAAGAGGCGGAAAGCCGGGTGCGGACGGATCACCTTCGACTGGTCGAGAAGGGTCAGCTTGCCCGAGCTTTCGAGGATGCGCTGGATCACGAACATCACGTCCGGCCGGCCGGCGTCATACTCGTCGAAGACCAGCGCCACGTTGTGCTGATAGGCCCACGGCAGGATGCCTTCGCGGAACTCTGTGACCTGCTTTCCCTCCTGCAGCACGATCGCATCCTTGCCGATCAGGTCGATGCGGCTGATGTGGCTGTCGAGGTTGACGCGGATGCATGGCCAGTTGAGGCGGGCTGCGACCTGTTCGATATGGGTCGATTTGCCGGTGCCATGATAGCCGGTCACCATGACGCGGCGATTGAAGGCAAAGCCCGCAAGAATGGCCAGCGTGGTTTCGCGGTTGAACAGATAGTCCGGGTCGGTTTCCGGCACGTGTTCCGAGGCCTTGGAATAGGCGGGAACCTCGAGATTGGAGTCAAAGCCGAACAGCTGCTTCACCGACGCCTTGATGTCGGGCATGCCGTTTGCTTCTGCGGTGGCCTTTGCGTTCATGTGCGGGAATCTTCATGGTCCGGGGTTGAGCGGGCCGGGTTTTAGACGGTTGAGCCCCCCGGAGCAAGGCTTGGAGCAGCGGGTTCCGCTTTCAGCAGAAGCCGCTGGCGCGGAGGTGGTCATAGGCCTGGATGACTGCCTTGAGCGTGTCCTCATTGGCCCGGCTGCCGCCATTGGCGTCTGGATGCAGGCGCTTCACCAGCGTCTTGTAGCGGGTTTTCACCTCTTCGGCCGTGGCCGAATCCTCCAGACCCAGTGTTTGCAGGGCCTTGAGTTCGGTGGCGCGCAGAGCCCGGCCGGACGGGTGACGGCCTGCGGCCCGAACTCCGGCACCATTGACGCCGAACGGGTCATCGCGCATCTGGGTGGCCTTGCGGCGCACGCCCGAGGCATTGAAGGTGGCGTTCTGCCCAAGCTTCCAGGTCGGACGGTCGCCAAGGCGGGCGTTTTTCTGCACCTCCGCCATCTCGTCGTCCTTCATGCCGGCAAAGTAATTGTAGCTCTTGTTGTATTCCTGCACATGCGCCGGGCAATAGTTGTAGAACTTGCCCTCGTGACCGCGCCCCATGGGTGCCTTGTGGCGGCCCGGCCGCGGGCAATCCGGCCAGTCGCATTGCGGCACACTCTCGGCGGCCTTCTTTTCCGCAGAGGGCTTCACCCGGATCTTGTCGAAGTATTTTGAATCGAGCTTCATCGCTGCCAATTATGGTGATAGAGCCGCTGCGAGGCAAGGCTTGAGCGCAGGAGGGACACAATGACGCCACCCCCGGGTCTGGGGCCGGTTGGCCAGAGAATCTTCCGCAGGCTGGAAGAGGAGCTCAGGCCGGCGGCACTCGATGTCGTCGATGAGTCGCACCACCATGCCGGTCATGCCGGAGCGCGGGATGGGGGTGAAAGCCATTTCCGGGTCAGGATCGTGGCCGAGGCCTTTCGCGGCAAGTCGCGGGTGGAACAGCACCGCATGGTCAACGCGGCGCTCGATCACGAACTCAAGGCTCAGGTTCATGCGCTGGCCATTCAGGCGTCGGCGCCCGGCTGAGTCTCGGCATCCAGCGCGGGTGTGGCGAGCCGCGAGAGCGGGCTCATCCGCAGCGCCGTGATCTGATGGCGGCGCTTCTTCAAGATCTCGAAGCGGAAGCCATGGAAGTTGAAGGCCTGACCCACATCCGGGATCATGCGTGCCTCATGGATGACCAGACCCGCGATGGTGTTGGCCTCCTCGTCGGGAAGCGACCAGTCGAAGGCGCGGTTGAGATCACGGATCGGCACCGCTCCATCCACCAGATAGGATCCATCGGGCTTGGGTATGACACCGCTGGCAAGGGCGTCATCCTCGTCCTTGATGTCGCCGACGATCTCCTCGATGATGTCCTCCAGGGTGACGAGCCCCTGAACCTCGCCATATTCGTCGACCACGATCGCAAAATGGCTCTTGCGCTTCAGAAACGCGTTGAGCTGGTCGGGGATCGCGCGGGTGTCGGGCACGAACCAGGGCGGCAGCAGAATATCCTCGATGTCGATCTTTCCGGCATCGCCCCCGTGCTCCTGTAGCGCGGCGAAGAGGTTCTTGGCATGCAGCACGCCGATGATGTTGTCGGGCGTGTCTGTCCACACGGGTATGCGCGTGTGCCCGCTCTTCAGCACCTTCGCAACAATCTCGCGTGGCTCGTCCGCGCCATCGATCATCGTCATCTTGGTGCGGTGGACCATGATGTCGGCCACCCTGAGGTCCTGCATCGCGAGAATGCCGCTCAGCATGTCGCGGTCATTTTTGATGACGGTGCCCTCCTGTGCATGGAGGTCGATCGCCTCGCGAAGTTCGTCATGCACGCTCGGCATGTCCTCTTCGTCACGGAGTCCGGACAGGCCGAGCAGCCAGCCCGCCACCGCCCCGAGAGCGGCCGCTGGCGGGCCCAGCACTGCGATGCACAGCGCCGCCGCGCCCGACACCATGACCGCCGTGCGTTCGGGGCGCTTGCGCGCATAGGCCCCGGGCAGGAACAGGCCCAGCAGGCCGAAGATTGCAGCCAGCCCCAGACCTGCGGCCACGGCACCTGGCAGGCTGGGCAGGCCGGGAAGAAGCATGGCTGCGACAAGGCCTGCAAGCCCCACGGCCAGCATCTGGCCCAGAGCAAGGGCGGCGTCGGCACGGCCGTTCAGCGCGCGCAGGCGCAGCGCAGTCTCGGCGCCCCGGACGCCACGTTTCTGGATCTCGACAAGCCGGGCCCGCGAGGCCTCTGCGATTGCGGTGCGTGCCGCCGTCAGCAGGGCCAGAAGCAGGAGCAGGGCGAGAACCGCGATGCCCAGCGATCCGTGTCCGGGGTTCATCTCTGGCGGAGGTCCCCGGTCAGAAAATCGAGCACATCATGTTCCGCCACATCGCGCGCGATGAAGGCGTCGCCGATGTCGCGCACGAGGATGAAGGTGAGCTTGCCGCCCTGGGCCTTCTTGTCCTGACGCATGATCTCGAGCAGCGTCGCGGGAGGTGGCAGATCGCCGGGTATCTGGCTGGCGTGGACCGGGAGGCCCGCGCTCTTGAGGTGCTTTGCTACCCGATCCGCGGCTCCCGGAGCGCACAGGCCCTGGCGTTCCGAGAAGCGAAAGGCCTGCACCATGCCGATGGCAACTCCCTCGCCATGCAGGAGCCTCTGCGAATAGCCGGTTGCGGCCTCGAGTGCATGACCGAAGGTGTGGCCGAGATTGAGAAGTGCCCGCACGCCGGTTTCCGTTTCGTCTTCCGCGACGATCCGCGCCTTGGCCTCGCAGGAACTCCGGATGGCGCGGATCAGGGCTTCGGAATTGCCGCGCATGATGGCCGGGGCAGATCCTTCCAGCCACTCGAAGAATGCCTTGTCACCGAGGAGCCCGTATTTTGCCACTTCCGCATAGCCTGCGGCGAGTTCGCGGCGGGGCAGGGTCGAGAGCAAGCCGATGTCGGAGATGACCGCGAGCGGCTGGTGAAAGGCGCCGATCAGGTTCTTGCCATGGGGCGAATTGATCCCGGTCTTGCCGCCCACCGAGGAATCGACCTGGGCAAGAAGTGTCGTCGGGATCTGGATGAAGTCGACGCCCCGCCTGAGGATCGCGGCGGCGAAGCCCGCCAGATCGCCGATCACGCCGCCGCCGAAGGCGATGATGCGGTCGCGCCGTTCGATCCCTGCCGCCAGCAGCCGGTCACAGAGATCGGCCAGGTGCTGGTAGCTCTTGGTGGCCTCGCCCGGAGGCATGACGATGGCGGTCGACCGGATGCCCTTTGCGGAGAGTGCCCGTTCGAGCGTTGCGAGATGGGCCTCTGCCACATGGGCGTCGGTGACGATCGCGGTGAGCGGCCGCTTGAGAAACGGGGCCACGATTTCGCCCGCCCGTGACAGCAGCCCCTCGCCGATATGAATGTCGTAGCTGCGCTCTCCCAGCGCCACGTGAACCGTGGTGTTTCCCGCGCGGGTCTTGCTCTCACTCATGTGCCTGCCTGTCCCAGCCGGACCACTGCGCAAGCGCCCGGATCACGTCATTCACCATCTGGCCATGCTGCACGTCACGGCTTTCCACCGTCACGTCCGCCAGCGCATAGACCGGATAGCGCTTGTCGATGAGGCCTCGCATCACCGCCTCCGGATCCTCGGTCTGGAGCAGTGGCCGGTCCTGGCGCTTGGCCACCCGCTTCATCAGGATGGCAAGCGAGGCCTTGAGCCACACCGACACACCCGCTGCCTGAATGCGCGCCCGGGTCTCGTCATTCATGTAGGCGCCCCCGCCGGTCGCCAGAACCTGTGCGCCGTTGCCGATGAGCCGCTGGATCACCCGCCGCTCGCCCTCGCGGAAATAGGCTTCGCCATGCTCGGCAAAAATGTCCTTGATGGGCTTGCCGGCGGCAGTTTCGATTTCGTGATCGGCGTCGACAAAGGCAAGTCCCAGCTTTTCCGCCAGCCTGCGGCCAACGCTGGTCTTGCCAGCCCCCATCAACCCCACCAGCACGATGGGCCGGTTGCCCAGGCGCTGGCGGATCAGGGCTGCTTCCTTTGCAATCGAGCGGCGTGCCATTCCGTGTCCTCAGTCCGGGTCGGTTCTAGAGCATGAGGCGCAAAAACGGAAACCGCATTTGTAGAGCCATGTCAGCTGGAACGTGACGTCTTCCGCTGGGTGCAGTGGCGCGCTAGAGTGTCGGTCGTGGTGCGCGCATGCCTGACACGTTGAAACTGGTGCTGGTGCTGGCGGTGCTTGGCGGAGCGGTCTATGGCGGCGTCTGGACGCTGGCGCATGTCCCGCCTGAACAGACCGAGATCGTCAAGTCGCTGCCAACCGAGAAACTCCGTGTCCGCTGACCGCTCCGCCAACCTGATCGAGCGCTTCCTCGAGATGATGGCGGCCGAACGCGGGGCTTCGGCCAACACGCTGGCGGCCTACCGGCGCGATCTGGAGGCTTATGCCAGCGCACTTGCGGCAAGCGGTGTTTCCCCCGGCACCGCGGAGCCAGGGCACATCCGCAGCCATCTCGCGGCCCTCGAGTCGGAGGGTCTGGCGCGCAGCTCGGCGGCACGCAAGCTCTCGGCCATCCGTCAGTTCCATCGCTTCCTGCACGCCGACGGGCTGGCGGCAGACAACCCGGCCACCGCCATCGACAGTCCGCGCAGCGCAAGGCCTCTGCCCCGGATGATCACGCCCGATGATGTGGACCGACTGGTGGAGGTCGCCCGGACGCGGGTGAAGACGACAAAGGGCAAGTTTCTGGTGCGGGCCTGGCGGCTGCTTTGCCTCGTCGAGCTTCTGCGTGCCACGGGCCTGCGGGTCAGCGAACTCGTCGGGCTCACGGTTCAGGCGGCGAACGCCGAGCCCGAGTTCATTCTGGTACGTGGCAAGGGCGGGCGCGAGCGACTCGTGCCGGTCTCAGCCGAGGCGCGCGCTGCGGTTGCGGGTTACCTTGCCTGCCTCGGGGCAGCCCGCGCTGCGGGGGGCAAGTGGCTGTTTGCCTCCTCGGGTGCTGGCGGCCACCTCACCCGTCAGCATTTTGCTTTGGAACTCAAAGGCTTGGCGAGGGAGGCCGGGCTTGAGGCCGGAGCCCTGTCGCCGCATGTGCTGCGCCACGGCTTTGCCAGCCATCTTCTGGCGGCGGGGGCCGATCTGCGCGCCGTGCAGCAAATGCTGGGGCACGCCGATATTGCAACCACGCAGATCTATACCCATGTCCAGCCGGACCGTCTGCGGCGGGTGGTCGAAGCCCACCATCCCCTTGCCAAGAAAAGTTGACTTCCTGACCCTGCCCGGCCAGTTTCCCGGCCAAACGTGCCCGCCTTGAGGTTTAATGACGCACTATCTCGACTTTGAAACCGCGCTCGCCGAACTCGAGGGCAAGATTGCCGAACTGCGCACGCTCGACGCGGGCGACAACAGCGTGGCCATCGGAGAGGAAATCAAGGCGCTGGAAAAGAAGGCAGCGAAGCAGCTGGCCGACATCTATGCGAAGCTTGATCCCTGGCAGAAGGCCATGGTGGCGCGGAACCCCGAGCGCCCGCACGCCCTCGATTACATTGGCCAGCTGATCACCGAATTCACGTCCCTGGCCGGCGACCGCAAATTCGCCGAGGATCATGCCGTGGTGGGCGGAATCGGCCGCTTCAACGGCCAGTCCGTGATAGTGATCGGCCAGGAAAAGGGCAACGACACCACATCGCGCCTCAAGCACAACTTCGGCATGGCCCGACCGGAGGGATATCGCAAGGCCGTGCGCCTCATGGAGCTGGCCGACCGTTTCGGACTGCCGGTCATCACCTTCGTTGACACGGCCGGCGCCTATCCTGGAATCGACGCCGAGGAACGCGGCCAGGCAGAGGCAATCGCCCGCTCCACCGACTGTGGTCTCGCGCTTGGTGTTCCGAGCGTTGCCGTGGTCATCGGCGAAGGCGGTTCGGGCGGGGCGATTGCCATCGCCACGGCCAATGTCGTGCTGATGCTCGAACACGCCATCTACAGCGTCATTTCGCCCGAGGGCGCGGCCTCGATCCTGTGGCGGGATGCCGCCCGCGCCCAGGATGCCGCCGCCGCCATGAAGATCACCGCGCAGGACCTCAAGAGGCTGGGCGTCATCGACGAGATCGTCCCGGAACCAAAGGGCGGTGCAAACCGTGGTCCGCGTGAGGCCATCGCATCGACGGGCGAGGCGATTGCCCGCGCGCTCAGGTCGCTGGACGGCATGACGCCCGACGGCCTGCGCAAGATGCGCCGCGAGAAGTTCCTGGCCATCGGCCGGAGCCTCTGAACCGGCTTGCCGCCGCCCGCTTCCTGCCGCAAACCGTGTGTTAGATGACAGAAAGCCGCGCTGGGCGGCTATGTCGTGACAACGGGGATCAACATGAACCGCCGCGAAGTACTTGCAGGCCTCTCAGGCGCCGCATTGCTGGGTGTGTCCCCGCAGTCCTTTGCCGCCGAACCGAGACTCCTCACCGTTTCCCGCCGCACGCTCGAGGTCAATGGCAAGGCGGCCAGCGTCTATGACCTGACCGGACCCAGTGGAAAGCCGGGCGTCGAGATGCTGCTGGGCGAGCGCTTCCAGGCGCGCGTCCTCAACACCACTGACAGCGACACCATCATCCACTGGCACGGTCTCACGCCGCCCTACGGCCAGGATGGGGTTGCCATGATGGGGCAGGACCCGATCGCCCCCGGCCAGTCCTTCGACTATGACTTTGCCAACACCCGAGCAGGGACGCACTGGATGCATTCGCATCTGGGTCTGCAGGAGCAGCAGATGCTGGCCGCGCCGCTCATCGTGCGCGAGACGGCCGAGCCGCTCTTCGACACGCAGGAGCATGTGGTCCTTCTGCACGACTTCACCTTCCGCGACCCGCAGGAGATCCTCGCGGAACTGACGGCGGGCGGCGGCGCACATGCCGGACACTCCATGCAGCACGGCATGATGAACCATTCCGGCGCAATGGATCATGGTGCAATGGGTGGCATGATGGGCGGCATGCTCAACGATGTCGTCTACGACGCCTATCTCGCGAATGACCGCACGCTCGATGATCCCGAGATCGTCACCGTCCAGAAGGGCGGTACGATCCGCCTGCGCATCATCAATGGTGCGGCGGCTTCCAACATGTGGATCGATCTTGGCAGGCTCGAAGGTGAATTGATCGCGGTTGATGGCAATGCCATCCAGCCCTTCAGTGGAAGCCTGTTTCCCCTTGCCATCGCCCAGCGTGCCGACATCCGCCTCCGCATTCCCGCAGACGGTGGCGCCTTTGCCGTGCTCTTCCGGCCGGAAGGTGTCGCGGCGCGCGCCGGCATCGTGCTGGCGACGTCAGGAGCGGCCCTTGCGAGGATCGAGGCCGCGGGAGATGTCGCGCCGCCGCTCGATCTGTCGCAGGAACTGCAATATGGCGCTGTGGCGAAGCTGCGTGACGAGCCCGTGAACCGTACCGAGATGCTGATGCTCACCGGTGGCGGGGCTGATTACAGTTGGGGCCTCAATGGCAAATCCTCGATGCACGACACGCTGTTCACTGTGCGCGAGGGTGAGCGCATTGCCGTGATGATGCACAACATGACGGGCATGGCCCACCCGATGCATCTGCATGGCCATTACTTCAAGGTCGCAGCGATCGGCAATCGGGCGATTGACGGTGCCATCCGCGATGTCGTGCTGGTACCGCCGATGGAAACGGTGACGGTCGTGTTTGACGCCGACAATCCCGGCACCTGGGCCTTCCACTGCCACCATCTCTACCACATGAATGCCGGCATGATGGGCGCCATCGCCTATACGAGCCCGGCCTAACGCGGCAGGAGTCCGGTTGGTGCGGGTGGCGGCTGCTCGCGCCATGCCGGCAGGAGTTCCGTGATGATGCCCGCCCGGTGCACCGCGAACAGCTCATGGCCGCTGAGGATCAGGCTGCCAGGCCGGTAGATGCGGTTGTCGGCCGTGAGATAGGCGCGGAATGCGGGGCTCATGCCTGCAGCACCCAGAAGATCCAGATAGCGATCGGTTGCCGCCACATCCGGCAGGCCGGATGTGGCGCGCTGTGCGCCATGAAAAACCCAGATCGATGCGCCGCTCGCCTTGCGGATATTGCCCTGCATGAACAGTGGAATGCAGCCCGAGGCGCAGAGCGATCCCTCCATCACCCGCGTCGTGATCTGCATGTGGCGGCGCGCATCCTGCAGGATTCGCACGACCTCCTCGACATGTGCCAGCTCGCCGCCATCGCTGTCGAGTTCCAGCACCACATGGTTGAAGCGTTGCGGCGTTTCGAGAAGCAGCGCGCGCAACTGCGCGGCAAGGTTCGGCTTGAGCGGACCGGTATAGCGCAGGCCCAGGCTGTCCGCCGCCATCCATGCAAGCCGGTCCCTGTCGAACACCTCGAGACCCAGCGGGTTGGAGGGCTCGTACCAGTGCGTCTCGGCCGGCCAGGAGCCGCTCTCCTGCGCCACGGCCGGAGGCGCTCCATCATCGGCGCGGCTCGTGGAACTCCATGCCAGTACGTTCAGTATGATGGCTGCGAGTAATGGGCGCATCGCAGTCCTCCGATCGA
>OMIC01000050.1 GCA_900298995.1 Hyphomicrobiaceae bacterium
ACGCAGGGCATCAATCCGCAATATGTGGAGGAGGCCGATGTCTTCGGTCTCGCCCAGGAAGGCGGCCAGACCTGCATCCAGGTGTTCTTCTTCCGCTCGTTCCAGAACTGGGGCAATCGTGCCTATTACCCCAGGGCCGACAAGGGGCTTGAAGCGCCGGAGATTCTCGCGTCGTTTCTTGCCCAGTTCTATGATGACAAGCCGGTGCCGGGGCTCA
This sequence comes from Hyphomicrobiaceae bacterium, assembly GCA_900298995.1. Taxonomy (GTDB): domain Bacteria; phylum Pseudomonadota; class Alphaproteobacteria; order Rhizobiales; family Aestuariivirgaceae; genus Aestuariivirga. The sequence goes on from OMIC01000050.1 coordinate 218, forward strand.
TCCTGCTCTCCCACGACATCGAGGAGCGCGAATTGCTGGAGGAGGCGCTGTCGACGCGCGCCGGACACAGGGTCGAGGTGGCGGTGCCGCAGCGCGGCGAGAAGAAGACGCTCGTCGATCATGCGCTGAGCAATGCGCGCGAGGCGCTTGGCCGCAAGCTGGCGGAAAGCACCTCGCAGATGAAGATTCTCGAGGGCGTGCAGCGGGTCTTCGGGCTGACGGATACGCCGCGCCGCATCGAAGTCTATGACAACTCGCACATCCAGGGCGCGCATCCGGTGGGGGCCATGATCGTGGCAGGTCCCGAGGGCTTCATGAAGTCTCAGTACCGCAAGTTCAACATCCAGACGGAGGGCAGCGGCGCCGATGACTTCGCGATGATGCGGGAGGTGCTGACGCGGCGCTTCACGCGGCTTCTCAAGGAGCAGGAGGGTGAGGACCGCGACTGGCCGGACCTCGTGCTGATCGATGGCGGCCAGGGCCAGCTCTCGGCAGCCAAGGCCGTGTTCGATGAACTGGGCCTTGCCGATCTGCCGGTGGCGGGTGTGGCCAAGGGCCCCGACCGGGATGCCGGCCGCGAGCATTTCCACCTGCCGGGACGCGCCTCCTTCATGCTGGAGGGGCGCGACCCCGTGCTCTACTACATCCAGCGCCTGCGCGACGAGGCGCACCGTTTCGCCATCGGCTCGCACCGGGCGCGGCGGTCGCGGGCCATCGGCGTCAATCCGCTGGACGAGGTGCCGGGCATCGGGCCGCTTCGCAAGAAGGCGCTGCTGCAGGCATTCGGGTCGGCCAAGGCCGTCGCGCGGGCGCCGGTGGCGGATCTTGCCGCCGTCGAGGGCGTCAGCCATGCTCTGGCGCAGGCTATTTACGACCACTTCCATGAGGGTGCAGAATGACAAGCGTCATGGATGGACGCGAATCAAACGGACCCGGCTCCTATTCGAAGGTGTGGAACCTTCCGAATATACTGACCTATGGACGGATCGCCGCGGTTCCTGTTGTGGCCGGACTCCTGCTGATGGGCGGCAACGGCGCGCGCTGGACCGCGCTGGGGATCTACGTTGTCGCGGCCATCACCGACTTCCTGGACGGCTATCTCGCCCGGCGCTGGCAGCAGCAGTCCTCTCTGGGCCGCATGCTGGACCCCATTGCCGACAAGGTGCTGGTTGCGGTTGTGCTCCTCGTGCTCTGCGCCGATGACATCCTGCGCGGCGGGCACATCTGGGCTGCTGTCATCATCCTGTCGCGCGAGGTGCTCGTCTCGGGCCTGCGTGAGTATCTGGGCGAGTTGCAGGTATCGGTTCCAGTAACCCAGATCGCCAAGTGGAAGACCACGGTGCAACTGGTCGCCATAGGCTTTCTCATCGCCGGTCCTGCCGGGGATACGGTGCTGCCCTACACCACCCAGATGGGCATTGCCCTGCTGTGGATCGCGGCAGGCCTCACGCTCTACACCGGCTATGACTATTTCCGCGCTGGCCTGCGCCATGTGGTGGATTAGGTGAGGATCCTCTATTTCGCCCGCATCCGGCAGATTGCCGGCCGCGGCATGGAGGAGGTGGATGTCCCGCCTGCCGTTGCCACGGTGGCCGATCTCGTGGCCTTCCTCAGTGCGCGCGATCCCGCGATTGCCGCGGCGCTCGCGGAACGGCGCACGCTGCGCGCCGCAGTCGACCAGTCGCATGTCGATTTTGATGCCCCGGTCACGGGCGCCCGCGAAGTGGCCTTCTTCCCGCCCGTCACGGGCGGCTGATGCGCCTCAACGTCTATCTCCAGAAGGCGGGTGTCGGCAGCAGGCGGGAAGCCGAGCGGCTGGTGGCGGATGGACGGGTGGGCGTCAACGGGGTGACGGCCGCTGCCACCACGCCGGTCGAGCCGGGGGATGCCGTGACAGTGGACGGACGCGCCGTGGCTCCCGATTCCAGACCGCTGCCGCGCCTTTTTCTGCTGCACAAGCCAGTCGATGTGCTGGTCACTCACCACGATCACAAGAACCGGCAGACGATCTTCGACCTTCCCGCGCTGAACCCGCCACTGTGGCCCGCCTCTGCTCCGCGCGTGATGAATGTGGGGCGTCTCGACGTCAACAGCGAGGGTCTCCTGCTCCTGTCCTCGGACGGACAGCTGGCGCAGGCCATGATGAGCCCCGACACCGCGCTGGCGCGAATCTACCGTGTGCGGGTGCGCGGCAGCCTGACGGACTCCGACATCGCGGCCATCGCGCAGGGAGTTACCATTGAGGGCGTCAGCTACCGCGGTGCCCAATTCGTCGAGGAATATGGCCAGGGCCTGCGTGCCAACCGCTGGTACCGCTGCGTGTTGACCGAGGGCAAGAACCGCGAGATCCGCAAGCTCTTCGAACACTTCGGCTGCGTGGTGAACCGCCTCGTGCGGATGCAGTACGGGCCTTTCGCACTCGACGATCTGGGCCCCGGCGAAATCCGCGAAGTGCCGCCGGCGAGAGTGCGGGAGCTTCTCGACTATCTGGCCAAGAAGGGCGTTGCGCTGTAGCGCTCCGGGCTCATGCCGCGAGGATGAAGTCCGCGGCTCTTTCCGCAGTCATCATCACGGCCGCGTTGATGTTGACGGTGATCAGCGAGGCAAACACCGAGGCATCCGCGATGAACAGCCCGTCGATCCCCATCACCCTGAGATCCGGCGTCACCACCTTGCCAATCGCCGCCGTTGCGCAGGGGTGATAGACCGTCTCGCAGACGCTGCGCACATAATCCGTCCAGTCGGCGTCGCTCTCAACCGCGGGACCGGGGTGGATTTCGCGGCTGCAGAGCCGCTGCATGGCCCGGGTCTGCCCGATGCGGCGGGTGAAGCGCATGGCGCGGAGCAGCAGGTCGAGGTCCGAGCGGTCCGAGAAATAGTTCAGGTTGATGACTGGCGGATCGGTCATCGCGGGACCCGACAGGCGGATCTCGCCCTCGCTGCGTGCCCGCGTGACATTGGGCGAAGCCTTGACGGCGGGGCCCTGCGTGGCGAGCCGTGCGCGGTCGGCATATTTCTCGCGCACCCGGAGCCCGAAGTGGAACAGGATGTCGGGCGCCGGCGCTTCGGGCTCAAGCTGCAGCATCATGGCGGCCTCGAAGGGACAGATGTCCCAGCCCCTGATCTCCTCATGCGTTTCCCACACCACGGGTGCGGCCACATGGTCGCGCAGATGGCGGCCGACATGCGCGAGATCGGCGATCACCTCGATCCCCTGTCCGCGGAGCTCAGCGCCCGGACCCAGACCGGACACCATCATCAGCTGCGGCGTCTGGATGGCGCCGCAGGCCAGCACCACCGCCCGGCGCGCCAGGATCTGCCCGCGCGTGGTAACTGCGCCCACCGCGCGGCCATGCTCCAGGATCAGCCGCAGAGCCATGCACTGCGTCCAGACCTCGAGATGGCGGGGCAGGGCGGCCAGCGGATGCAGATAGGCGATGGAGGAGGACTGGCGCAGCGCGCCCTTCGCATTGAGCGGGAACAGCCCCACGCCCTGCGTCACGGCGCGCCCGAAGTCGACTTCGGGCAGGCCAAGTTCGAGGCCGGCCTCGATGAAGCTGCGGCTGGCCGGGTGGCAGGGCGCTGTTTCGATGGTGATGCTGTCGGCCACGCGCTGCCAGTAGGGGGCCATCGCGGCGGCATTCCAGCCGGAGGCGCCTTGTTGTTCCCACGCATCGAAGTCGCTGTCCGGCGGGCGGATGAAGGCGCAGTCATTGTGATTGGCGCAGCCGCCCAGCAGTTTTGCCCGCGCATACTTCAGCAGGGCAGGTGCGCCTGCGAGCGGTGCGGCGCGGAAACCCCAGTCATAGTCGGATGTCTGCGCGTCGAGCTGCCGCAGATCGGTGGCAGCCGGGTCGCCCTCATCGGATCTCCCCGCTTCGAGCAGGATGATGCGACCGGGCGTTTTATCCGCCAGACGGCGGGCGACGACGGCTCCCGCGGAGCCGCCGCCGATGATAAGATAGTCGCAAACCGTCGTCATCGGAGCACTCTACGCGCCCCGGTGAAAGCCCGCCATTCTATTTCCAGAAATTGGCGACCTTCGCGTCGGCCTTCTCGGCGAGAGCCGTGGCGCAGAATTCCGCCTTGTGCAGCGCGCCCTCGGCCAGCAGGATGCCCTTGGCCGTGCCCAGCATCAGCGTAATGGCGGTGTAGCGTGCCAGCTGTTCGTCATCCGTGAGATCGGGCGGCGTGTCGGCCAGAATCTCTGTGGTGGCCGAAGCCACCTTGTCGGGGTCGATGTCAATGCCGTCGCACAGCAGGGCGGCCGCAGCGCTGTAGGCAATGCCGTTTATCATCGCCATCTGCTTGTCGTCGAGCACGCCCTCGGTTTCCGAGAGGGCTGCCTTCCATGCGTCGTCGATCCGCAGGTCATCGGCGAGCGCGGCGCCGGCGGAGACGGCAAGCGTCAGGGCGACTGCAGCGCCTGCGGCGCGGCGGAACAGGTTTGAATTGGTCATGATGCGCTCCCGATCAATAGCCGTAGACGCGGCGCGTCCAGTTGTTCGCGACGGTACCGTTGTTGTTGTAGCAGAGGCGCTGGGCAGGATAGCAGACGACGCCCGCCGTCGGGGCGAATGCCTGGTTGAAGTAGGGGTCATAGTACCCCGGCCGATAGGGCGGGGCATATCCCTCGTAGTAGATCTTCTTCTTGGGCCGGTTGGCGTCGGCAATGGCTGCTCCGATGGCGAGGCCTGCGACACCGCCCACGATGGCAGCGCCGGTTGGGCCAATGGTCTTGGCCTGGGCGGCCTGCGGCACGCCCGACAGAAGCAGCGCGGCAGCGGCTGCGGCAGCAATCAACTTGATGTGCATTCTCACCTCCTGAAAGCGTTGCTACTCTAGGCAGCTATGCCTTCAGCGTCAAACGGAGAAGTTGCCGTGCGCGCCTTTCAGGCGGCGCGCGAGGCCGGGCGCACGGCGTTGCTGTAGGCGTCCATCATGGTGCGGCTGATGTTGCCAGGCGTGAAGCGGTAGGGACCGATCTCGGCGACCGGCGTGACTTCGGCTGCCGAGCCCACGATAAAGCATTCGTTGAAGCTCGGGAGTTCGTCCGGCATGATCCGCCGCTCGATCACCTCGAGGCCCTGCGCCTTGGCGAGCGCAATCACGGTCTGGCGTGTGATGCCGTTCAGGAAGCAATCCGCAATCGGTGTGTGGATGGCCCCGTCGCGGGTGAAGAAGATGTTAGCGCCCGTACATTCGGCAACCCGGCCCTGCCAGTCCAGCATCATGGCATCGGCATAGCCCTTCTTCTCGGCCTTGTGCTTCGAGATGGTGCAGATCATGTAGAGGCCCGCCGCCTTGGCATGGACAGGCGCGCAGGCCGGGTCGGGGCGGCGATATTCCGCGATGTCGAGCTTGATGCCCTTCATCTTGGTCTCGGGATCGAACATCGACGGCCAGGCCCAGGTCGCAATCGCGACATGAATCTTGTTTTGCTGGGCAGAGACCGCCATCATTTCCGAGCCGCGCCACGCGACCGGACGAACATACTGGTCGCCGCCGCCATTCAGGTCCACGACCTTGTCCTTGGCGGCATTCAGTTCCTCGACCGTGAAGGGAATGGTGAAGTCCATGATTTCCGCCGATTTGTGAAGCCGGACGGAATGTTCGGTGGACTTGAAGATCACGCCGCCATAGGCGCGCTCGCCCTCGAACACGCTGGAGCCATAGTGCAGGCCGTGGGTCAGCACGTGGACCTTGGCTTCCTTCCACGGCACGATCTCGCCGTTGAACCAGATCCAGCCGTCGCGCTGATCGAAAGCAATGGTGGCCATGCCGGAATGCTCCTGTGGGGCAAGGAAAGCGCGCCATCGGCTTCCCTCATCATTTTCAACTGGCCAATCCTATCGTGACAGGGTAAATATGTCAACATGGCTGACGTAATTCCTGCCCAAGCCCCGGGCCATTCGAACGGCGCGAGCGGACTGACTGATCAGGAGACGGTCGCGCTCATCGAGCTCATGTTCTTTGCCTACCGCGATTTCGTGTCCGATCCGGACGAGATCCTGGCTCAGTTCGGCTTCGGCCGGGCGCATCACCGGGTGCTGCACTTCGTCGGACGCGACCCCGGCATGACGGTCCAGCAGCTTCTTGACATCCTCCGCATCACCAAGCAGAGCCTGGGCCGCGTTCTCAAGGAGCTGATCGACAAGGGCTATGTCTACCAGAAGGAAGGCGAGAGCGACCGCCGCCAGCGGTTGCTGCACCTGACGGCGGCAGGAGACGCACTGCGGCAGCGTCTCATGGGGCCGCAGATGGAGCGCATCCGCCGGGCCGCTGCGCTCTCGGGCGGCGGCGCGGCGCAGGCCTGCCGCAGGACGCTCTACAACATGGTGTCGCCGGCGAACCGCGCGGCGGTGCGCGACTGGATCGAGCGCGCCAGCGTTCTGGGTGACGAGGCCGGCAAGCGTGGATGACCTCCCGCATATTCTGGTGGTGGATGACGACCGGCGCATCCGCAACCTTCTCCAGGCCTTCCTGATCGACAACGGCTTTCGCATATCGGTGGCAGCCAGCGCCGCCGAGGCGCGCGAGAAGATGCGAATCGTGGCCTTCGACCTCGTGGTGCTCGACATCATGATGCCCGGTGAAACCGGTCTCGCCTTCACCGAATGGCTGCGCGCCGAGGGGGGACGGGTGCCGGTGCTGATGCTCTCGGCGCTCGCTGAACCCACCGACCGCATCACAGGCCTCGAAACCGGGAGCGACGATTATCTCGCCAAGCCCTTCGAGCCGCGTGAACTGCTGCTGCGCATCCAGGGCCTGTTGCGCCGCCAGGACCAGGCTGGACGGGCAAGGCCGGAGGTGAGCTTCGGCCCCTTCGTGTTCAACCTGCAGCGCGGCGAACTGCGGAAGGGCAGCGACCCCGTACGGCTCACCACCCGCGAGCGCGACTTCCTGCGGCGCCTTGCCGCCAGCGCCGGCCAGCCGGTGGCGCGCGCCGAACTCGGCGCCGACGGCGCCGAGGACGAGGGCTCGCGCAGTGTCGATGTCCAGATCAACCGGCTGCGCCAGAAGATCGAGTCCGATCCGTCCAACCCCATCCATCTTCAGACTGTCCGCGGCACGGGCTATGTGCTGCATGTGGACTGAGGAGCGCTGAGGACATGGGCAGGAAGACACTCTACAACCACTTCAACGCCTTTCTCGAGCGCTACATGCCCGAGGGCCTGTTTCCGCGTGCGCTCATCATCCTGGTGGCGCCGGTGGTGCTCCTGCAGACGATCATGTCCGGCCTGATCATCGAACGGCATTTCGAGAATGTCTCGCGCCTGCTGGCCCGCTCCTTCGCGCGGGACGTGAGCCTCCTGATCCAGCTCTATGAGGAATCAGATCGCGGCGCAGCCGCCCAACAGCGCATCGAATCGCTGGCCAACGACACGCTCAGCCTCAACCTGTCGATTGAAAAGGGCGTGCTGCCCGCGCCGCTGCCCGAGCCCCTGTTCTCGCGTGCCGATACCCGGCTGACGCGGGAACTCACCGTGCAGATGGGTCGCGATTTCTGGATCGACACGCGCAGCCTGCCGGACTACGTCGACGTGCGTGTGCAGGCGGGGAACGACACCGTCTTCCGGTTCCTCACCCAGGGGGAGCGGACATTCGCCACCAGCACCGGTTTTCTGCTCTTGCTCATGGCGCTGTCATCGCTGCTGCTGCTCGCCATCGCGATCGTCTTCCTGCGCAACCAGATCCGCCCGATCACCGATCTTGCCAGCGCCGCCCAGAGCTTCGGAACCGGCCGTGACGTCGGCAATTTCAAGCCGCGCGGCGCGCGCGAGGTTAAGGCGGCGGGCGAGGCCTTCCTCGACATGCGCGACCGTATTGCCCGTCAGGTCGAGCAGCGCACCACGATGCTGGCCGGTGTCAGCCATGACCTGCGCACCATCCTGACCCGTTTCAGGCTCGAGCTCGCAGTGCTGGGCGAGGGGCCCAAGGTGACCCCGCTCCGGGAAGACGTCGACGAGATGCAGCGCATGCTCGAGGCCTACATGGCCTTTGCGCGGGGTGACGCGGGCGAGGCGGCGCAGGAGACCGATCTGGCTGCCATTGTGCAGGGCGCGGCGCGCGCCGCCGCGCGCGATGGGGGAACGCTCGCGGTCGATGTGCCGGAGGGTCAGATGGTGCGCGTGAAGCCGAACGCCTTCGGTCGGCTGCTCGGAAATCTCATCGGCAACGCCCTGCGCTATGCCCGCACCGTCACGGTTACCGCGTGGGTCGCCGACCACATGCTGACGCTGTGGGTGGATGATGACGGCCCCGGCATCCCGCGCGACAAGCGGGCGGAGGCTTTCCGGCCCTTCGTGCGGCTCGACAATGCCCGCAATCTCGATGAGACCGGAACCGGGCTCGGGCTTGCGATTGCGCTGGACATTGCACGGGCGCATGGCGGAGACTTGCGGCTTGAGGACAGTCCGCGCGGTGGACTGCGTGCCGTGCTGCAGATTCCGGTATAGGACCCCCATGATGGATTACCGACTCGATCCGCTCTGGCTCAAGCTCAACCTGATGAATGCCGAGGGCGTTGCCGCCTTCGCGCCCATGCTCAGGGCCATGCAGACGCAGATGGGCCGGAACGCCGAGATGGCGCAGCGGGTCATAGAGGAGTACCGCAAGTTCCTGTTCCTCGCCATGCGGGCGGGCCATCAGGTGATCCCGCCCGGCATCGTCAACGATGTCTGGACCGCGCATATCGAGAGTGTTCATAACTACTGGGAGTCCCTTGCCCAGATTATCAGCGAACGACCAATGACCGAGGGAAGCGATGCGCGCGCCTTCGCCTCCATGGCCGATGCCTGGAAGGCGACGCTCGAGTCCTACGAGAAGATCTTCGGCGCCAAGCCGCCGATGGACATCTGGGGGTCAGGCCCCGCCCCGGACAATCCGTGGATCCAGGCCATGGCCAGCTGGAAGAAAATGTTCGGGATGGGGTGAAGGGGTGTGAACCCCGTCAGAACAATCGCCCGCCATTGGGCACCGGGCGCTCGACCGCCACCAGCACCACGTCGCCCTCGCCGTCGGGAAAGCCGAGGGTGAGCACCTCCGACATGAACGGCCCGATCTGGCGCGGCGGGAAGTTCACCACCGCGGCCACCTGGCGGCCCAGCAGCGTTTCGGGCGTGTAGTACTTCGTGACCTGCGCCGATGACTTCTTGACCCCGATCTCCGGACCAAAATCGATCTTCAGTTTCAGCGCGGGCTTGCGCGCCTCCGGAAACGGGTCGACACCGACGATGGTGCCCACCCGGATGTCAACCTTCGCAAACTCGTCATAGGAAATCGCCATCGCGCCTCAGCTTGCCAGTTCGCGTGAGCGACGGGTCGCGGCGGCGATGGCCTTGTCGAACAGCGGCTGGAGCCCATCCGGCGCCATCAGCACCTGCAGCGCCTCATAGGTCGTGCCCTTGGGCGAGGTGACGTTCTGGCGGAGCGTGGCTGCCTCGGTCCCCGACTGGCGCATCAGCTCGCCCGCGCCCGCCACGGTGGCGCGCGCCAGCTGCATGGCGAGATCCCGCGACAGCCCGACCTTCTCGCCTGCCGCCGCGAGACATTCGGTGAGATAGAACACATAGGCGGGCCCCGAGCCCGATACCGCCGTCACCGCGTCGATCATTGCCTCGTTCTCGACCGTCACGACTTCGCCCACCGCCTCCAGAAGGGCGCGCGCGAGGGCCATCTGGGCAGGCGTCACATTGGCATTGGCTGCCATCGCGGTAATGCCCCGGCCCACTGCGGCGGGCGTATTGGGAATGGTGCGGATCACCGCCGCATCAGATCCGAAATGGCGCTCGAAGGAGGCGATGGTCTTGCCCGCCGCAACAGACAGCACCAGCGGCCGCGCGGATTTGAGCCCCGTGACGCCTGGCAGCACCTCTTCCATCAGCTGCGGCTTCACCGCGACGACGACCACCTCGGCATCGCGGATGGTCGAGACATCCGGGTTGAGCCGCACGCCGTGCCGTTCGATCAGCGCTTTCACCTCGGCGGGAGGTGCGGGGTCCAGCGCCACGATGCGGGACGCCTCCGCGCCGCCCCTGAGCCAGCCTTCCAGCATGGCGCCGCCCATCTTGCCCGCGCCCACCAGAACCAGCGTGCCCGAGAGCGCCAGCGTCATGCCTCTCCCCATGTATCGATCATCGCCGCCTCCAGCGCCTCGGTCGCGCTCTGCCCCGCCCAGACCACGAACTGGACGGCGGGGAAATAGCGCTCCGCCGTTTCCACCGCGAGATGGATCAGCGCCTCGCACTGTGCATCGTTGGCCTCGGCCTGGCCGGCCAGCAGCAGGCTGTTGCGGAACAACAGGCTGCCATCGGCGTGCCACAGGTCGAAGTGGCCCACCAGCAACTGCTCGTTGATGCGTGCCAGGAGCTTCGCCACCTCGTCGCGCCGGGCGGGTGGCACTTTCATGTCGAGGCTCGCCGCCACATGCAGGATCTCGAACTCGTCGCGCCAGTTGATCGACACCGTCATGTCGCTCCAGCCGCCCGCGACCTCCATTGTCACCTCCCGCGCATTGGTGCGCGCGAAGGCCCACTGATAGGCTTCAGCGATGCGTTCGACCCGGTCCAGCGGATTGGCGGCGTCTTCGTGTTCCCGGGCCTCCAGGGCCATCCGTCATTCCTCCGAGGGCTGACGAATCAATCGGCCAGCCGGTGAGAGGCAAACTGCCCAAGCCTCCGAGTCGCTGCAAGTGAGGCCTGAGGCAAAGAAATGATTCCTCCACAGGGAATCACGCCAGGGCGTTGAAGGTCAGTCGGCGCGCGAATCAGATGGCGATGCGGGGGAGGCCTGCGCCTCGAGTGCCGCGATGCGGGCGGCGAGCGCGTCATTCTCCGCGCGCGCCTTCTGGGCCATGGCCTTCACGGCCTCGAACTCCTCGCGCTTGACGAGCTCCATGGTGTTGAGCACGCGCTCCATCTGGGCCTGGATCAGCGTATCGATCTCGCGTCTGACGCCCTGCGCGGCTCCGGCCGCATTGATCATCAGCTTGGCAAGTTCATCGAAAAAGCGGGTCTGGGGAGTGGTCATGTGAAAACCCTTTCTGCCCCCTTAGCTATTGGCTTCGCGCCCGGACTTCAAGACGCGGTTTTCAGGCGCTGGCCGAGGCTTGACGGGGAGCCCCCGTTGCGACCAGTGTCCGCCGCGATGACGATCCTCGTTGCAAGTCCCGCCGTTCTGCCCTTTCCCCCGGTCGATCCGGTGCTCTTCTCGCTCGGCCCCTTCGCGGTGCGCTGGTATGCGCTCGCCTACATCGCGGGTCTCCTCTTTGCCTCGTGGTACATGAAGAGGCTGGTGTCCACCCCGAGGCTGTGGGGTGGTCAGACCCCGTCGATGACGCCCGGTCAGGTGGATGATTTCTTCATCTGGTCGGTGCTGGGTGTCGTGCTCGGCGGGCGTCTCGGCTATGTGCTGTTCTACAAGCCCGGCTACTATCTGACACACCCGCTCGACATTCTCCGCCTGTGGGACGGCGGCATGTCGTTCCATGGCGGCTTTCTCGGCGTGGTCCTCGTCTGCATCATCTACGGCCGCCGCATCGGGACATCACTGGACCGCATGCTCGACCTCGGTGCGGCCTCCGTGCCGGTGGGCATCGGTCTCGGGCGACTGGCCAACTTCGTGAACGGCGAATTGTGGGGCCGGGTCAGCGATGTGCCATGGGCCTTCGTCTTTCCGCTGGACGAGCTGCAACTGCCGCGTCACCCGAGCCAGCTCTACGAGGCGCTGCTCGAGGGTCTGGTGCTGTTCCTCGCGGTGCGCGTGGCCACCCATCGCTACGGCGCGCTGCAGCACCCCGGCCGGGCCTCAGGCGTGTTCGCACTGGTCTATGGATTGTCGCGCATTCTCGTGGAGTGGGTGCGCGAACCCGATCCGTTCCTTGGCTATTTCGCCGGCGTCTTCACCATGGGCATGATCCTGTCCCTGCCGCTGTGCGTGGTCGGTGTCTGGCTGCTTCTCAGGTCGCGCCGTGAGCCCGCTTGAGGCCGTGCTGGCCGAACTGATCGCCGCCGAGGGACCGCTGCCCGTGGACCGTTACATGGGGCTCTGTCTCGGACATCCGCGTCACGGCTACTACATGACCCGAGACCCGCTGGGCGCGCGCGGCGATTTCCTCACCGCGCCGGAGGTCTCCCAGGTGTTCGGCGAGCTGATCGGCATCTGGTGCGCTGGCGTGTGGTCGGCCATGGGCTCGCCTGCGACGGTCAATCTCGTGGAGCTGGGACCTGGTCGCGGCACGCTCGCCGCGGATGCCTGCCGCGCCATCGGCCGGGCGGCGCCCGGCCTTGCGGCGGCGCTCCGCCTGCACCTGGTCGAGACCAGTCCTGTGTTGCGCGCCGTACAGCGGGAACGGCTTGCCGGGGCTGCGCAGTGGCATGAGTCCCTGGCCGGTGTTCCCGAGGGCCCGATGATCCTGCTCGCCAACGAGTTCTTCGACGCGCTTCCCGTTCGCCAGATCGAGAAGCGCGGCGGGCGCTGGCATGAGCGGGTCATCGGCCGCAGTGATGAGGGTCTCGTGCTGGGCCTCGGCCTCGAGGTGAGACACGCGGGCGGCGTCGACGGCGACATTCTCGAACTGGCCCCTCAGCGTGCGGCAATCGGCGGCGCCATCGGCGAGCGCCTTGCGCGCGATCCGGGAGCGGCGCTCGTCATCGACTACGGTCATCTTGTGTCTGGCACCGGCGACACGCTGCAGGCCATGCGCGACCACCACCATGTGCCCATCACCGACAGGCCGGGTGAGAGCGACCTCACGTCACATGTCGATTTCGCGGCGCTGGCCCGCGCGCTTGCGGCGGGCGGGGCGGTGGTCCATCCGGCGCTCACCCAGCGCCAGTTCCTTCTGGCCATGGGGCTCGAGGCCCGCATGGCGCAGCTGTCGGCGCGGTCTGACGACCAAACCGCGCAGCTTCTTCGGCGCCAACAGGAGCGTCTTGCGGATGAGGCGCAAATGGGTAACCTGTTCAAGGTGCTTGCCGCAACTGCTCCAGGCCTCGCTGTCCCCTATCCCTTCGGACCATCATGATTGAATCGCACTCTCTGACGCATGCCGGCATCGCCCATGGCTTCTTCACCCGTGAAGGAGGTCAGTCGACCGGGCTGTTCGCCTCGCTCAACTGCGGGCTGGGATCGGGCGATGACCGCGACACGGTCCTCAGGAACCGGGCTCTGGTGGCTGCGCGGCTTCGGGTCGCGCCGGAGGCGCTGCTCTCGGCCTGGCAGGTCCACAGCGCCGAGGCGGTGCTGGTGACCGGCCCGTGGCCGGACGGCGAGCGGCCGCAGGCCGATGCCATGGTCACGTGCACGCCGGGGCTCGCGCTCGGCGTGCTGACGGCCGATTGCGGTCCGGTTCTCTTCGCCGACCCGCAGGCCCGCGTCGTGGGCGCCGCTCATGCCGGCTGGAAGGGGGCGCTCACCGGCATCACCACCAGCACGATCGCCCTGATGGAAGCCCAGGGCGCCGACCGGAGGCGGATGATCGCGGTGATCGGCCCGATGATCTCCCGGCATGCCTATGAGGTGGGCCCCGAGTTTGCGCCGCGCTTCACGGCAGCGGACCCCGCGAACGCCCGCTATTTCACGCCCGCTGCACGGACGGGGCATTCCATGTTCGACCTGCCCGCCTATCTCGCGGACCGGCTGCGCGCCGAGGGTGTGGGCCAGGTCTCGGACCTGTCGCTCTGCACGTTTTCGGACGAGAAGCGGTTCTTCAGTTACCGCCGCACCACCCACCGCAAGGAACAGGACTATGGCCGGCTGATCTCGGCCATCGCGCTCAGCTGAGGAGTTCCACATGGCCCTGCATTTCGCCCGTGTCGAATATGACCGCCGCATCGCCGCCACCTGCGAGGCCATGGCCAGGCAAGGTCTGGATGGTCTCCTGCTGTTCCAGCAGGAAAGCATGTACTATCTCACCGGCTACGATACCTTCGGCTTCTGTTTCTTCCAGTGCCTCTATCTGGGGGCGGATGGCCGTCTCGCGCTGCTCACGCGCTCGGCCGATCTGCGGCAGGCGCAGCACACCTCGATCATCTCCGACATCCGCATCTGGACGGATGCCGCCGGGGCCAGCCCGGCAACACAGTTGCGCGACATGCTGCAGAGCCTCGGCTGCAGAGGCAGGCGGCTGGGAATCGAGAACCAGTCCTATGGCCTCACCCATTTCAACGGCAAGCTGGTGGATGCCGCACTCGATGGCTTCGCCCGGCTCGCCGACGCCAGCGATCTCGTGAACCGGATCCGGGTCGTCAAGTCGCCCGCCGAACTGAAGCATGTGCGCAAGGCGGGCGCGCTCGGTGATGCGGCGCTGAAGGCCGCCGTGCGACGGACCCGGTCGGGGGCGGATGAGGGCGAGATCCTCGCCGCCCAGCAGGGGGCGGTGTTTGCGGGCGGTGGCGATTATCCTGCGAATGAGTTCATCATCGGTTCGGGGCGCGACGCGCTGCTCTGCCGTTACAAGGCCGGGCGCCGCAAGCTCGGCAAGCGCGACCAGCTGACACTCGAATGGGCGGGCGTCTACCGCCACTATCATGCCGCCTTCATGCGCACGCTCATCATCGGCGCGCCGCGCAAGGTGCATCACGCCATGGACGCAGCCTGCCGCGAGGCGCTTGCCGCCGTTGAGGAACAGCTCGTGCCCGGCCGGACGGCAGGCGATGTCTTCGCCGCCCACGCCCGTGTCATGGACGCGCATGGCATGCACGACCACCGGCTCAATGCCTGCGGCTACTCCCTGGGCGCCAAGTTCACACCAAGCTGGATGGACATGCCCATGTTCTACAAGGATAATCCGGCCGTCATCAGCCCCGGCATGGTATTTTTCGCCCACATGATCCTGATGAATTCGAAGGCCGGCGCAGCCTATTGCCTCGGGCGCACCTACATCATTGGGGAAAAGCGTCCCGAACCGGTTTCAACCATGCCCCTGGAAATGATAACCCGTCAGTGATGCGGAGCTGGGGGGACATTCGCCGGTCGGTAGGCGTGCGGCTGAAATCCGCCGCGGTGCTGGCCGTGCTTGTAGTGACGCTGGCGGCCTGTTCGGCGGGGTCGATCCTGACGGACTCGGCCGCGCCCCCGGGTGAGCCGCGCGGCAAGACCGTTCCTCCGGTGGCCATCGAGCAGGTGGCCGGCATCCCGCCCGACAAGCTCGCGGGGCTCGAAGCCGCTCTCGCCGCTGCCGGCGCCACCCATGACATCGGGTTCGTGCGGGGCAATTTCCAGTCGGGTGTCTTCAATCTCAGCGGCAGCCTGCGGGCCAGCTCCGGGAGCGCCGGGGTCCGCATCGTCTATGAATGGCAGTTCCGCGATGCCGACGGGGTGATCGTCAGCACAATCTCGGGCGAGGACAATGCGGGGGTCTACACCGGGTCCGATCCCTGGGCCGGCGTGTCCTCGGCCGTGCTCGATC
Organism: Hyphomicrobiaceae bacterium; assembly: GCA_900298995.1. Classification (GTDB taxonomy): domain Bacteria; phylum Pseudomonadota; class Alphaproteobacteria; order Rhizobiales; family Aestuariivirgaceae; genus Aestuariivirga. The sequence continues at coordinate 15,630 of OMIC01000050.1, forward strand.
GCATCGCGCGGCGCACCGCCGAACAGATGGCGCAGAAGCTCGCCTCCATGGGCTATGCCGCGCGGGTCGCGGGGCTCATCACCCCACCCTCTGCCTTCTTCGCCAAGGCGGGCCCGGGCGCCGAGCGGGAGATCGACTTTGAAACCATGCACGGACCGGGACTTGCCGCGCTGGGAACCATTCCCCTCACCGGCGCTGATCAGGTGGTCGAGCACGAGGACATAGAGCCCACCGTGGCCTCTGTCCTGCCGTTGCCGGGCGAGGGTACCATGCCCGTCGTTCAGGTCTCGGATGCGGGGCTCGCCCCGGCGCCGCCAGCGCCCGAAGGCGCCGTGGAGGAAGCGGCATCGCATGTGCCCGATGGCGCAACTGCGGTTCCCACCCGGTCCGAACCCGCCCGCCAGGCGATCCGGGCCGTGGCAGTGGTGCCGGTCAGCGGTTCGCCCGGCGGTGGCGATGCCGAACTGACTGCCGCCATGCGTGGCGTGCTCTCGGGAGCGGGCTGGCCGGTGGTGAGCAAGCCCCAGGCCGATGCCCTGACGCTCGAAGGCCACGTCAGGCTCGCCGACAAGGATGCCAAGGCGCAGACCGTCACCATCCGCTGGCTGGTGCGGGCGCCGGGCGGCAAGGTCCTGGGCGACGTCAAGCAGTCCAATGATGTTCCACGGGGCTCTCTTGACGGGGGCTGGGGCGGGGCGGCCCAGGCCGTGGCGGAGGCAGCCGCCGTCGGCATCTTCGACGTCGTCAAGCGGTACCGCTAGGCCAGCATTCGCCCGGCTCGGGGAAAACACGCTTTGCAGCGCGTCATGCGGTTGTTATAGAGCCGCCACACGGAGCTGATCGGGGGATTCCGCGCATGATGAAGATCGTGGCAGGCAACAGCAACCGGCCGCTCGCCGAGGCCATCTGCTCCTATCTCAACACGCCCATGACCAAGGCCGTGGTGAAGCGGTTCAACGACATGGAGATCTTCGTCGAGATCCAGGAAAACGTTCGCGGCCAGGACATGTTCGTGGTGCAGTCGACGTCCTTTCCCGCCAATGACCACCTGATGGAACTGCTCATCATCATCGATGCGCTCAAGCGGGCCTCGGCCCGCCGCGTGACCGCCGTCATTCCCTATTTCGGCTATGCGCGGCAGGATCGCAAGCCCGGTCCGCGCACGCCGATCTCGGCCAAGCTGGTGGCCAATCTCATCACCCGCGCGGGTGCCGACCGCGTTCTCGCCATGGATCTCCACGCCGGCCAGATCCAGGGCTTCTTCGACATTCCGACCGACAATCTCTTCGCTGGTCCGGTCATGGTGCGCGACATCAAGAACCATCTCGATGTGTCCAACACGGTGGTGGTGTCGCCCGACGTCGGCGGCGTGGTGCGCGCCCGCGCGCTTGCCAAGCGGCTCGACACGCCCCTTGCCATCGTCGACAAGCGCCGCGAGCGGGCAGGCGAGTCCGAGGTCATGAACATCATCGGCGATGTGAGCGGCAAGTCCTGCATCCTGATCGACGACATCGTCGACTCCGGCGGCACGCTGGTGAACGCGGCCGAGGCGCTGCTGGCCAATGGCGCCCGCGACGTCACCGCCTACATCACCCATGGCGTGCTGTCGGGCGGGGCGGTGTCTCGCATCACCAACTCCAAGCTGCGGGAGCTGGTGATCACCGACTCGATCCAGCCCACCGAAGCGGTCAAGATCGCCCGCAACATCCGGACCATCCCCATCGCCTCGCTCCTGGGCGAGGCGATCGGCCGCACCAACCGGGAAGAAAGCGTCTCCAGCCTGTTCGAATAGGCCTGTCCGGCCCCCGGTTGCACTCCCCGCGCCCTTCCGCTATAGGCGCGCGGTCCGTCTGGCATCGTTCACCCCTGGAGGAAGGCCGGGCGGCGGTTTCATATCAGGAGTAGACCAATGTCCAAGATCGTGCAGCTCAAGGCCGCGTCGCGAGCCCGGGCAGGCAAGGGGGCCTCTCGCGCAGTCCGCCGTGAAGGCCTCATTCCCGGCGTCGTCTATGGCGACAAGAAGGATCCCCAGCTCGTCTCCCTCACCTATGGCGACGTGCTCCCCCACATCGAAACCGGCCGGTTCCTCTCGACGCTCGTCGACCTCGAGGTCGATGGCAAGACGGTGCGCGCCATTGCGCGTGACGTGCAGTTCGAGCCGGTGCGGGATTTCATCGTCCACATCGATTTCCTGCGGCTGGGCAAGGACGCCCGCATCCGCGTCAACGTGCCGGTCCATTTCAGGGGCCAGGACGTTTCCCCGGGCATCAAGCAGGGCGGCACCCTCAACATCGTGTCGCACACCGTCGCGCTCAACTGCTCGGCCAACCTCATCCCCGACGAGATCGCTGTCGATGTCTCGGGCATGCAGATCGGCCAGTCGGTTCACCTCTCCAACATCAAGCTGCCCGATGGCGTGACATCCGCCGTGTCCGATGACGTGACGCTCTGCGCGATCACCGCCCAGCAGAAGGAAGAGGAAGCAGCGGCCGAGGCAGCTGCGGCCGACGTGCCCGCCACAGCCCAGAAGGCTCCGGCGGCTGCCGCAGGCGCTCCAGCGGCTGGCGGCAAGGCAGCGGCTCCCGCCAAGGGGGCTGCACCCGCCAAGGGCGCTGCACCCGCCGCGGCTCCGGCTCCGGCCAAGAAGAAGTAAACTCTCTTCGCGGGGGGCCAGATGCACCTCATCGTGGGGCTCGGCAATCCGGGCCCCAAATATCAGGGCAACCGGCACAATATCGGCTTCATGGCGGTGGACGAAATCGTCCGCCGCCATGGCTTTTCGCCCTGGCGCAAGCGCTTCCAGGGCGAAGCCTCGGAAGGCGTCGTGGCGGGCGGGAAGGTGCTGGTGCTGAAGCCCATGACCTACATGAACGAGAGCGGCCGCGCGGCGGGCGAGGCCTTGCGCTTCTTCAACATCGACCCCGCACAGATGATCGTGCTCTATGATGAGCTCGACCTCGAACCGGGCAAGCTGCGCGTCAAGCTGGGCGGCGGTGCGGCGGGCCACAATGGCATCCGCTCGCTCATTGCCCACTGCGGACCACACTTCACCCGCGTCCGGCTCGGCATCGGCCATCCCGGCGACAAGGCGCTGGTGCAGCCGCATGTGCTGAGCGATTTCGCCAGGGCCGACAGGGCCTGGCTCGAGCCCCTGCTCGCGGCCGTGGCCGACCACATTCCGCTTCTCGTCTCCGGCGAGGACGGTTCGTTTCAGAACAAGGTGCATCTGGCGCTCAATCCCGCGCCCGAGAAACCGCCAAGGAAGGTTGAGGACTGATGGGTTTCAAATGCGGCATCGTCGGCCTGCCCAATGTCGGCAAGTCCACGCTCTTCAACGCGCTCACCCAGACGGCGGCGGCGCAGGCGGCGAACTATCCCTTCTGCACCATCGAGCCCAATGTCGGCGACGTGGCCGTTCCCGATCCCCGCCTCGACGTCTTGGCGAAGATCGCGGGCTCGGCCCAGATCATCCCGACGCGCCTCACCTTCGTCGACATCGCCGGGCTGGTGCGCGGCGCCTCCAGGGGCGAGGGGCTCGGCAACCAGTTCCTCGCCAACATCCGCGAGGTGGACGCCATCGCGCATGTGGTACGCTGCTTCGAGGACGGCGACATCACCCACGTCGAGGGCAAGATCGACCCCATCGCCGACATCGAGACCATCGAGACGGAACTGATGCTCGCAGATCTCGACTCGCTCGAGAAGCGCCTCGTCAACATCGAGAAGAAAGCCAAGCAGGGCGACAAGGACTCGAAGGAACTCGCAAGCCTGATGACCCGCGCGCTGGAGCTCTTGCGCGAGGGCAAGCCCGCCCGCCTGGTCGAGCGCACACCCGAAGAAGAGAAGATCTTCCGCGGCCTCGGCCTGCTCTCGTCGAAGCCCGTTCTCTATGTCTGCAACGTCGAGGAGGCCTCGGCCGACAAGGGCAATGAATTCTCGGCCCGCGTCTTCAGCCGCGCAGCGACGGAGAATGCCGTGGCGGTGGTGGTGTCCGCCAAGATCGAATCCGAGATCGCCGTCATGGCCGCCGCCGACCAGAAGGACTTCCTCGATGCCGTGGGCCTCTCGGAGCCCGGCCTCAACCGCGTGATCCGCGCCGGCTACGATCTCCTGCATCTCGTCACCTATTTCACCGTGGGCCCCAAGGAGGCGCGCGCCTGGACCATCACGCAGGGAACGCGCGGGCCCCAGGCGGCGGGCGTCATCCACACGGATTTCGAGAAGGGCTACATCCGTGCCGAAACCATTGCCTATGACGACTATGTCGTCTGCAAGGGCGAGGCGGGGGCGCGCGAGGCCGGCAAGTTCCGGCTTGAGGGCAAGGACTATGTCGTCAAGGACGGCGATGTGATGCATTTCCGCTTCAACACCTGATCCGGGGACCTTGACGCCGCGACATGCAGGACCTGCTCCATTACGAGGATTTTCCCGAAGGCCTGGTGATCCCCTTCGGCAGCTACCACCTCACCCGCGAAGAGGTGATCGCCTATGCCGCGGAGTGGGATCCGCAGCCTTTCCATCTCGATGAGGATGTGGCCCGGCGCTCGGTGCTGGGTGGGCTTGCCGCCTCGGGCTGGCAGTCGAGCGCCATTCTGGTGCGGCTTGCGATCGATGCCTTCGTCAATCGCTCGGCCGCCATGGCCTCCAACAGCATGGAGGAGGTGAAGTGGCTGAAGCCGGTCTATGCCGGCGAGACGCTCACCGGCCGCGCCACGGTGCTGGGCCGGCGCGTCTCGGCCAAGCGGCCGGAGATGGGCATTCTGCGGATGAGGTTCGAGCTTCTCTCCGGCGCCGGCGAACTCAAGACGGAGATCATCGGCATCCAGTTCATGCGGGTGCGCAATCCATGATCGGTCTTTATCTCGAGGAAATCACCGAGGGCCGCGTGGTGGAGCTGGGCAGCCACCATTTCACCCGCGAGGCCATCATTGCCTTCGCGCGCCAGTATGATCCGCAGCCTTTCCACCTCGACGAGGCGGCCGCGCGGGAAGGGCCCTTCGGCGTGCTGTCCGCCTCGGGCTGGCACACGGCTGCCGCCTGGATGAAATGCTATGTCGCCACCAATCAGCGCGCCGAAGCCCGCATGCGGGAGCAGGGGCTTTCGCCCGCACCCTCCGGGCCGTCGCCGGGCCTTGTCCATCTGCGCTGGCTCAGGCCCGTGACGCCGGGCGACACGCTGCGCTACCGGACCACCATCACCGGAAAGCGCGAGCTGAAGTCGCGCCCGGGCTGGGGGCTGGTGTTCTCGCACAATGAGGGCTTCAACCAGAACGACGAGCTCGTGTTCTGCTTCGACGGCAAGGTCATGACCCCGCTGCGGCCCTGAGCCGCTCAGTGCCCTTCGAAGCTCACCAGCGTGTGAACCTTGACGCCCTTGGCCCTGAGCTTCGCCGCGCCGCCCAGTTCGGGCAGGTCGATGACGAATGCGGCCGAGACCACCTCGCCGCCCGACTTGCGGATCAGGTCGATCGCTGCGCCCGCCGTGCCGCCGGTGGCGATGAGATCGTCGATCAGCAGCACCCGGTCGCCCGTCTTGATCGCATCGGCATGGATCTCGATGGTATCGACGCCATATTCGAGCTGATACTCCTGGCCGATGACGCGCGAGGGCAGCTTGCCCTTCTTGCGGATGGGAATGAAGCCGCGGCCAAGCGTATGCGCCACCGCGCCGCCGAGGATGAAACCCCGCGCCTCGATCCCCGCCACATAGTCGATCTCGCCTCTGAGGAAGGGCCAGGCGAGCTCGTCCACCGCGGCGCGGAAGCCGTGCAGGTTGGAGAGCAGGGTGGTGATGTCCCGGAACATGATGCCGGGTTTGGGATAATCCGGGATCGTTCGGATGTAGCGCCGGATATCGAAGCCGTTGCGAAGGTCCATGGCCTGGTCTCCTCCGCTCAGGGCCACTTCACGGCGGGCGGCATTGAGGACAGGATCGACTCCACATTGCCTCCGGTCTTCAGCCCGAAAATCGTGCCGCGGTCATAGAGCAGGTTGTATTCCACGTAGCGGCCGCGGCGCACGAGCTGCTCCTCGCGGTCTTCCTCCGTATACGGACGCTCCATGTTCCGCCGCACCAGCTTCGGATAGATGCCGAGCAAGGCGAGCCCCACGTCGCGGGTGAAGGCGAAGTCCTTCGCCCAGTCGCCCGAGTTGAAATGGTCATAGAAGATGCCGCCGATGCCGCGCGGCTCGTTGCGGTGGGGCAGGAAGAAATATTCGTCGCACCAGGCCCTGAAGCGCGGATAGTCGGCCACCGCATGGGCCTCGCAGGCGGCCTTCATTGCGGCGTGGAAGTCAACCGAATCCGGGTGGTCCTGGTTGCGGTGCCGGTTCAGCACGGGGGTGAGGTCGGCGCCGCCGCCGAACCAGGTCCTGGTGGTGACGATGAAGCGGGTGTTCATGTGCACGGCCGGCACATGCGGGTTCCAGGGGTGGATGATCAGCGAGATGCCCGAGGCCCAGAAGCGCGGGTCTTCCTCGGCGCCGGGGATCTGCTTGCGGAACTCGGGCGAGAAACTGCCGTGGACGGTCGATGTGTGGACGCCGGCCTTCTCGAACACCTTGCCATGCAGCATCGACATGACGCCGCCGCCGCCATCCGGGCGCTCCCACGGGCTGCGGGTGAAGCGGCTGCCTCCCTCGATCTCCTCGAGCGCGGTGCAGATCCGGTCCCGGAGTTCCTCGAACCAATGGCGGGCGGCGGTCTGACGGTCGGCAAGCGTGTCGGTCATGGGCGGTTTCTAGCGCATCGACCCGGGGGTGGAAACCCTCGCGCGAGGCGAGCGCCGGATGGTCTACACAATCTAGAGTTGTAATTGCTTAAAATACATTTTTGAAGGGAAGTTTTGCCTTAAATCTGCATCGACAGGAAACCATAATTCCAGGTTGAATATATACACTTGATGTACAATATGCTACTCTTAATCGTATTATGAGGTATTCTGTCATGACATTCTCGGCCATGCGGGCCTTCGTCAGAGACCGGACCGGTGCCGTCGCCGTCACCGTGGCGCTGGCGGCGGTCACGCTGTTCGTTGCGGCTGGCGTGGCGATCGACATGGCGCGGGCCTACCGCGCCAAGCACGCGCTGCAATACAATGTCGACCAGGCGGCGATTGCCGCCGCGGCGGTCGCCTATTCGGAGGGCACCATTGCGGATCCGGATTCGGACAAAATGGAGTCGGTGGCGGCAGAGTTCTTTTCCGCCAACAACGCCCTCAGCGCCGATCTTGTCGCGGTCACGGAGCCGCCCCAGTTCAGCTATTCGTCCGAGAACGATGATCTCATCGTCACTGTTCCAGCCAGAGTCCCCACAACTTTCCTCAAGATCGTGAACATCGACGAGATCAAGTTCGAAGTCTCCTCCACTGTCGGTCGGCCTCAGTGGGGCCCGCTAGAGTTGGTGTTGGTGCTCGACCATACGTGGTCTATGAGCGCTGCGCTTGACAAAGGCACGCGGTTTACCGCCCTTCAGACTGCCGCCAATGCCCTGGTTGATACACTGATGGCGAACCCCAACGCATCCGTCGGTGTTGTGCCATTTGCCACATATCTCAAAGTGGATAGCAGCCTGTGGAACCAGTCATGGCTCGACCGACCGGCAGACATAGTGGGACTCCCATATCAATCATGCACCAAGAAGTGCCTCGCCTGGAAATACTACCCACCTTACAGCTGCCAGAAGGATGGCCTGCCCGCCACCTGTCCGGGCTTCTACGATTGTTCGTCCTATGGCCCGGTGACATGTGTCAACTACCCCGGCTATACATGGACCTTCGACGGCTGTTTCACCTCCCGCAGCAAAAAGATCGATACGATCGACAGCCCGACAAATCCAAAGTATCCGGGAAAGAAGGTGGAATCGGCCCGGTGTAAACAGGCGACCATCCTCGATCTCACAAAGAACGCCAAGGATATAAAAGCCAAGATCGGTGAGCTTGCGCCCATCAATGACGTAACAGTGATGGATACCTACGTCCCGGCGGGAATAGAGTTCGGCTGGCACATGCTGAGCGCAGGCGAGCCCCTCGACAGGGCGACGAGCAAGTCAAAGGCGGCGAGCCTGGGGCTCACGAAGGCGATGGTGGTCATGACCGATGGCATCAGCAACGCATGGCCAGCTGAGTCCTACGAGAGAAGCTATGCGATTTACCAAGATTCCCAATCTTTAGCTGTCATGCGTCCGAAGATCGATACCGTAACCCAGACCCTCTGCACAAACGCCAAGAACGACGGGATCATCGTTTTCACGGTTGCATTGTCGCTGACCGACCAGACAGCCATCAACTTGCTGAAGCAGTGCGCCAGCAAACCTGAGTATGCCTATACGGCCAACTCCAGCGGAGCACTGATGGATGCTTTCAAGCGCATAGGAGCCCAACTACAGCCGCTGAAGATCACGCATTGACCGCCATGCCGATGCCATCGCCTGGAAACTTCTGGAAGAACCGGCGCGGCGCCGTCGCCGTCACCGTGGCGCTGGCGGCGGTCACGCTGTTCGTTGCGGCCGGCGTGGCGGTTGACATGGCG
>OMIC01000051.1 GCA_900298995.1 Hyphomicrobiaceae bacterium
CGCCGCAGTTCAGCTACTCGGATGATGATGACGATCTCGTCGTCTCGGTTCCCGCGACGGTCGAGACCACCTTCCTCAAGATCGCGGACATCAACGAAATCAAGTTCACCGTCTCCTCCAAAGTTGCTCGTCCGGAATGGGGTCCGCTTGAACTGGCTCTGGTTCTCGACCGCACATGGTCGATGAGTGAAATGCTCAACGGCGTGCCGAAGTACCAGACCCTCCAGACGGCGGCGACCGATCTGGTCAGCAGCCTGATGCAGAATCCGAATGCTTCGATCGGCGTCGTGCCGTTTGCCACCTGGCTGCGTGTCACCAGCAATTACTGGGACCAGGACTGGCTCTATGTTCCCCCGGACTATTATGATCCCGGCACGAAAGTCTGCAGCTATCCCAACCGGTCGGGTTGCACTACCCAGGGTCCCACTCCATGTGAGGTCGACGGCGTGCCAACCATGTGTCCCGGCGGTGGCCAGATCTGCAGCTACTGGGGACCCTGCGGCCCGATGGTGTCCACGCCAAAAAAGAACTACAGCTTTGACGGATGCTTCGCGTCTCGCTTTGGCTATCTTGACACGATCGCAAATCCCACCAACCCCCAGTATGTGGGCCGGCCGCCATACGAGCAAATGTATTACGGGGCCTGCGCCCAGTCTTACATTCTCGATCTGACCAAGGGCACCGATTCCGGCGGCACGGGGCTGAAAACGGTCAAGGACCGGATTTCGCAACTCGTCCCGGTTAACAATGTGACGGCGTCGGATACCTACATCCCGGGTGGACTGGAATTCGGCTGGCACATGCTGACACCGCAACAGCCGCTGGACAAGGCGGTGTCAAAACAGCAGGCCGAGAGTGACAGGCTCACCAAGGCCATCGTGCTGATGACCGACGGTATCAACAACACGGCGCCGGGCCCGAACGCTGTGTGGTATCAAAATCAATGGAAGTATCAGTTCGATTCATCGGGAAAGCTCTACTATCCCGGCGAATATGCCGACAAGATGACCGCGAACCTCTGCGAGAAGATCAAGAACGACGGCATTGTCATCTTCACGGTGGCGTTCTCGGTCAACAATGACGCAACCCAGCAAATGCTCAAGACCTGCGCCAGCAAGCCCGAGTATTTCTATCCCGCTGACACGAGCGCCGCCTTGCTCGATGCCTTCCAGCGCATCGGCTCGTCTCTGAAGTATCTGCGGATCAAGGGGTAGGCCCTCGGCGGGGGCCGAACAGTCTGTTGGCGTACAACCATAACCTGCGTGATTGAACCGAACCGCTCGTTTTGTGCGGGCAGGGGAGAACAAGCAGGTCGGGTCTGTACAGCCAAACCCTCAATATGCTACCAGAAAATGATGTTTGCAGGTTTTGCATGGTGGCTCAACTTGGGCGGGAGGTCTTTCCGGGCCGACCATCGGGGCGCCGTTGCGACAACGGTGGCCGTGTTCACGGCCGTCCTGATGATTGGCGCCGGAGTGAGTATCGACATGGCGCGGGCCTACCGCGCCAAGCTGGTCTTGCAACAAAGCGTCGATCAGGCCGCTACCGCCGCGGCGGCCGTTGCCTATTCTGAGGACGGGAGCAATACGCCCGATACGGCGAGGATGCAGGAGGTGGCGCGTGCCTATCTTGCTTCGAGTGGCATTGACGGCCGTTTGGCTGCCATGAGCGAGCCGGTGGTCGAGTACCTGCCGCCACTCAACCAGGTTTCGGTCTCCGTGAATGTGCAACTCGCGACGACGTTCCTGCGCTTCGCCGACATCCAGAAGATCAGCTTTGATGTGAGTTCCACTGCCAGACGACCGAATAAATCTTCGGTCGAACTCGTGATGGTGCTCGATGGAACGGCCTCCATGCGGGAGAAGCTCGATGGTGTCGCCAAATACAAATCCGTTCGGACATTTGCCACCGAGCTTGTGGATCGCGTGATGGGCGAAGATGGCAAGATCGGTCTCGTACCCTATTCCTCGGGTATCAACATCGGACGCGACTTTGATCCGAAACCCTGGCTCGAGTCTGTCGCTCTCGATCAGAATCGCTTCAACGGCTGCATCGGCTCGCGCCGCAGCATGCAGGATACGATCGAAAGCCCGACCAATCCGAAGTATCCTGCCTTGAACGGGCTTCCGGGCGAGCAATGCACCATGAGCCGGCTGCTGGACCTGACCGGTCCGTCGGATGCCGGCGGTGCTGGCATGGACAGGGTGAGAGGGCAGCTCGCCGAACTGGTTCCCAATTCGGGGTCCGATGCGACCTTCATCCCCGGCGGCCTGGTTTGGGCGTGGAATATGCTCGATTCGGATGAACCGCTCACCCGCGCCGCCAGCGCCGCTCAAGCCCGTGCAGACGGTACCCGGAAGGTCATGGTGCTGCTCAGCGACGGCGTCAATTCCGTGGTCTCCGACGCCAGTGGTTACGCTGCTCAGTCTCCGGCAACTGAGACAGATGAACTGACGGCGAGGCTCTGCAAGAACATCAAGATGACCGGCATCGAGATTTTCGTCATCGGCCTCGGGATCACTGATCCCGCGACCCGGGATTTGCTCAGGGATTGCGCCAGCAATCCGCGGCAGTTCTTTGATGCTGGCAGCACGGCGGCGTTGAACGATGCCTTCACCGGCATTGGTGACCGGCTGGCCCAGCCGCAACTGGCCGTGGTGACGCCGAACTGACGTCCGAGGCGCTGCCAGGCTGCCAGTTTGCCTTGATTTCTCCGTTATCAATTTACAATTTAAAGATGTTTTGCGGCGAAAATGATCGGTGGCCGGCGGCATGAGGTCCGCTTGCCGGGCAGTTCTCAGGGAGAAAGGTCTCAGCGCGGTGGCCAGATCGGTCTTTGCAGCATTCCGGACCGACAAGAGCGGTGCCGTGGCGGTGATCATCGCCATCTTCAGTACGCTTCTGGCCCTGTCCGCGGTCATGAGCCTGGAACTGATTCAGGCTTACCGTATCAAGGCGAAGGTCCAGAGCACGGTCGACCAGGCGGCCATTGCCGCCGCCGCCGTGGCCTATACCGAGACCGTTGGCACCCCGCCCAAGATCACCGAAATGGAGACCGCGGCCAAAGCCTATCTGAGTTCGAATTCGCACGACATTCCGAAAGCCGCCCGCATCGGCGACCCGACCGTCAGCTATGATTCCAAGAAGAATACGATCAGCGTGTCCATGCCGATGTCCATCGAAACCAGTCTTCTGGGCACGATCGCGATGCAGAATCTGTCCTTCGATGTCAGCGCCACCGCCAGGCGGCCCGAACCCGGGCCCCTTGAACTCTCGCTGGTGCTGGACCGCACCTGGTCCATGACCGAGAAGGTCAATGGCGTCGAGAAATACAAGACGCTGCAGAGTGCCGCCAACACGCTGGTGGACCGTGTCATGGCCACCGACTCCACCAGGGTTGGGATCGTGCCCTTTGCCATGTGGCTCAACATCGACAAGAGCTACTGGACCCAGCCCTGGCTCTATGTGCCGCCCACCTCGACCAGCAGCTGGACGGGCTGCGGCTACCCCTACGCCAAGGGCTGCACCACGCCGACAACCCCTTCGACATGCTACGCCGACAACGTGCCCTACGCCTGCACCAAATATGGCACGACGACCTGCACCGATTGGGGCCAGAAGGTTTGTCAGGTCTACACCTCCACCAATTCCTTCGGTGGTTGCTTCGGCTACCGGTCGTCGAAGCAGGACATCATCGCCAGCCCGACCAACCCGCAGTATCCGGGCATCTATGGTACATGTGTCCAGACGCCCATCCTCGATCTCACCAGAAAGTCCGACGCGGGGAACACCGGCCTGAGCAAGGTCAAGAGCCGAATCGCGCAGTTGGTGCCGGTTCTCAACGGTCAGGTGACCGAAACCTTCATTCCCGGCGGGCTGCTGTGGGGCTGGAACATGCTGAATTCGGAGCAGCCCCTGACTATCGCGGCCACCGCCGCTGACGCCAAGACGCTCGGTCTCCAGAAGGCGCTGGTCCTGATGACTGACGGGGCCAATACGGTGAAGCCATCCGGCAACAGCTTCGTGGTTCAAAATCCGCCAACCGACGCCAATGCGCTCACGGCGAAGCTGTGCACCAACATCAAGGCTGAGGGCATCATCGTCTACGCTGTAGCCTTCGCCATCAACAATTCGGCGACCGAAACCATGCTGAAGAACTGCGCCAGCGGCCCGGATAACTTCTACAACGCCACCAGCAGTTCAGATCTCCAGCGCGCATTCCAGAGGATCGGCACGTCGCTGCTCAGGATCCGCCTGGTCGAGTGATGGCCGTTCCGTGACGGTTACCCCCTCAGAAGCACAACCAAAAGCTGCATGAATCTGTGGAATTTTTGCCTCTGGCGGTGGGCAAATGCTCGGAAAATTGTGAATATAATCTTAAGGATTCTGAAATCGAACCAAGTTCAACGGCTTGCCAGAGAGTTTTCAAACTGCTACTTATAGGTTATTTTTGGAGGCGGACATGGCAGCAATATATCTTAAGTTGCAGTCCTTTCTTAGGGACCGGAGCGGCTCGGGGGCCATCGTGGTGGCCATCACGGTGTTGGTTCTGTTCGTCGCGGTGGGCGTCGGCGTTGACATGGCCCGCGCCTACCGTGCCCAGCACGCCTTGCAGGTCAATGTCGATCAGGCTGCCATCGCGGCTGCGGCGGTCGCCTATTCCGAAGCGGATGGTGAATCAGCAAATGTCGACGAAATGAACGCCAAGGCGAACGAGTATTTCGCCGCCAACAACAGACTCAAGACGGAATTGGCAAGCGTCGGGCCGGTCAGCATCGTGTTTGATGAGGAAACCAACATCGTCAAGGTTGCGGTTGACGCCAAGGTACCGACGACGCTCATGCGCCTCGCCGGTGTTCCCGAGGTGAAGTTCAAGGTCTCCTCCGAGGCGAAGCGGCCGGAGCCGCCACCTCTCGAAGTCTCTCTCGTGCTCGACCGGACCTGGTCGATGAGCGTGAAGCTTGACGGCAAGGAGAAATACAAGACGCTTCAGGCGGCGGCGACCTCACTGGTCGAGGGTCTGATGACGACTGACAACGTGGCCATCGGTGTGGTCCCGTTCGCGACATGGCTCAAGGTCGACAAATCCTATTGGGGGGAGCCCTGGCTCGAAACCCCGGCCGACCTGAAAATGCCGGATTTCAACTATTGCAGCAGACCGTGTCTTCAATGGGATCCGCCGCAGTGCTGGCCCGCCTATGAGTGCGGCACGGATGGTGTTCCCAAGACTTGTCCAGCCGGGTGCCAATCGAAGTCTTGCGCAAAATATGGGCCCGAAACATGCTATCTGTCGCCCGGGGCCACCTACAAGTTCTACGGCTGCTTCATGACCCGCGCTGGACTGTCGGACACCATTGCCAACCCGTCCAGTCCCAACTATCCGGCCCAGCCGCTTTATGGAAACTCCGAGTGCAAGCAGACCTATATTCTTGATCTCACGAAGAAAGGCGATGACTCCGGCACGGGTGTCACGAAGGTGAAATCGACAATTTCGGCGCTGGTGCCCAGTAACGACAACAGCGTATCGAACACCTATATTGCCGGAGGACTTGAATTTGGCTGGCACATGCTCTCGTCCGGCAAGCCGTTAGACAAGGCGACAACCAAGGCTGATGCCAGCAAGCTGGGCCTCACCAAGGCCATCGTGCTCATGACCGATGGCGCCAATACGCAGAGCCCGGGTTCGACGCGCGGAAAATGGAATTCCACGATGCCCTCGGCCCGCAACGAGGCGGATGCAATCCTGAAAAGCCTGTGCACCAATGTGAAGAACGACGGCATCCTCATCTACACCGTGGCGTTCTCCGTCGATGACGATGCTGCACGGCAGATACTGAAGGACTGCGCCAGTGCGCCCAGCTACTACTACGACGCCCGGGACAGCGCGACGCTCATCAACGCCTTCAGCAAGATCGGTCTCTCACTGATGCGCCTGCGGGTCGCCAAATAGGCTGAACCCTCCGGTCTGCCTCAGAGCCTCGCCGGTTATCATGGCGGCGGACACTGCCACGTTGAGCGACCGCATGCCGGGCCGCATGGGGATGGTCAGGCGGGCCTCCACTTCCGCATGGACCTCTTCCGGCACGCCGGAGCTTTCGCGGCCGAGCAGGATCACGTCGTCCGGACGGAACCGGAAATCCCAGTAGGGCAGGCTGGCGCGGGTGGTCATCAAGACGCTGCGGCGTCCTGCAGTCGCCCGCCGGAAGGCCTGCCAGGACGGGTCCCGGATCAGCGCAGCCTGGTCCAGATAGTCCATGCCGGCCCTGCGGAAGCGGGAATCGCTCATCAGGAAGCCCGCCGGTTCGATGATCCGGCAGGTCAGCCCCAGACAGGCGCACATCCGCAGCATGCTTCCCGCATTGGGCGCGATATCGGGCTGGTAGAGGGCCAATTCGATCATGATTCCGGTTCCTTAGCCTCTCGCCGCCAGGGCGCAGATTCCCTGCGAACTGCGACACTTGATGGCTAGACTTCTGCCGGATGCAATGCCAAAAGATCGCCGGTTTGAGCGCCGGAGCGCGCCCGTCCACAGCTTTGTCGGGGCTGGTCCGGCAACAAAAGGGAACAAAAGACGTGTCCACAGCGGAACATGCGGATTCGAGCCGCCGCGACTTTCTCTACATCGCGACGGGCGCCGTGGGAGCGGTTGGCGCCGCCCTGACGGTTTGGCCGTTCATCAATCAGATGAACCCGGACGCCTCGGTGCTGGCGCTGGCCTCGGTCGAGGTCGATCTCGCGCCGATTGCGGAGGGCCAGCAGATCACCATCAAATGGCGCGGCAACCCAGTCTTCGTGCGCCATCGGCTGCCCGCCGAGATCGAGGCGGCGCGTGCGGTGCCGATGACCGACCTCAAGGACCCCGTGGCCCGCAATGCCAACCTGCCCGAGGGCGACGAGGCGACGGATGTCAACCGGGTCGTGGGTGGCAAGGAACAATTCCTGATCATGATGGGTGTCTGCACCCATCTGGGCTGCGTGCCGCTTGCCAATGAGGGCGACTACGCGGTGGTCGAGGGCAATGAGAAGCATGGCGGCTGGTTCTGCCCGTGCCATGGCTCGCACTACGATACGGCAGGCCGCATCCGCAAGGGACCGGCGCCGCAGAACCTCGCGGTTCCGCAATATGCCTATCTCTCCGACAGCAAGATCCGCATCGGTTAAGAAGGATCCTCCTCAATGAGCGGACATTCCAACTATCAGCCCACAACGGCCTTCGGGAAGTGGATGCATGAGCGTCTTCCCATCATGGAACTGGTGAAGGGGCAGGCGCTTGATTTCCCCACGCCTCGCAACCTGAACTACTGGTACACCTTCGGCGGCATACTCGCCGTGATGCTGGTGGTGCAGATTGTCACCGGCGTGGTTCTGGTGATGCACTACACGCCGCATGTTGATTACGCCTTCGCTTCCGTCGAGCACATCATGCGCGACGTGAACTCGGGCTGGATGATCCGCTACATGCACGCCAACGGCGCGTCGATGTTCTTCATCGCCGTCTACATCCACATCTTCCGCGGCATGTATTACGGCTCCTACAAGGCACCGCGCGAAGTGCTCTGGATGATCGGCGTGCTGATCTATCTGGTGATGATGGCGACCGCCTTCATGGGCTATGTCCTGCCCTGGGGCCAGATGAGCTTCTGGGGCGCCAAGGTCATCACCAATCTGTTCTCGGCCATTCCCTTCGTCGGCGACTCGATCACGACGCTCCTGTGGGGCGGCTATTCCGTCGACAACCCGACGCTCAACCGCTTCTTCTCGCTGCATTATCTGCTGCCCTTCGTGCTCGCCGCACTCGTCGTGCTGCACATTTGGGCGCTGCATGTGCCGGGCAACAACAACCCGACCGGTGTGTCGGTGAAGAGTTCGCAGGATACGCTGCCCTTCCATCCCTATTACACGATGAAGGATGCCTTCGCGATCGTCGTCTTCTTGATGTTCTATGCCGCCTGGGTGTTCTTCGCGCCCAATTATCTTGGCCATGCCATCAACTACCAGGAAGCCAACCCGCTGGTGACACCGGCGCACATCGTGCCGGAATGGTACTACCTGCCATTCTACGCAATCCTGCGCGCCATTCCGGACAAGCTGGGTGGCGTCATCGCCATGTTCGGTTCGATCCTGATCCTCTTTGCACTTCCGTGGCTTGATACCTCGAAGGTGCGCTCGGGCAACTACCGTCCGCTGTTCAAGGGCTTCTTCTGGATCTTCGCCATCGTCTGCGTTGCGCTGGGCTATCTCGGGTCGAAGCCGGCCGAGGGTCTCTATGTCGTGTTCTCGCGCATCCTGACGGTCTACTACTTCGCGCACTTCCTGGTGATCCTGCCGCTGCTCGGCCTTCTTGAGACTCCGAAGCCGCTGCCATCGTCGATCTCCGACGATGTTCTCGCCAGGAAGCGCCCGGCCACTGCCGCCGTGCCGGCCGAGTGATCTGGGGGATGATGAACATGAATATGCTCAAGACACTCGCCATCGCAGCTGCTGGCCTCGCCCTCTCCTTCAGTGCGGCTCAGGCTGCGGAGGGTCAGATGCCCGCCAAGGGGATCAGCTACAGCTTCGAGGGACCGTTCGGCGTCTTCGATGAAGGTCAGCTGCAGCGTGGCTACAAGGTCTACAAGGAAGTGTGCTCAGCCTGCCACTCCATGCGCTATGTCTACTTCCGCAACCTCTCCCAGCCGGGTGGCCCCGGCTTTTCGGAAGAGCAGGTGAAGGCGCTTGCCGCGACCTTCACGGTGCAGGATGGACCAAACGAGGAGGGCGAGATGTTCGAGCGCCCCGGCCTTCCGTCCGATCACTTCCCCTCGCCGTTCCCCAATGAGCAGGCTTCCCGCGCTGCCAACAACGGCGCCTATCCACCGGACCTGTCGTTGATCACCAAGGCCCGTCCGGGCTGGTACGGCACCTTCAACCAGCTCGTGAACGGCATCGGCGGACCGCAGTACGTCTATTCTGTGCTGACCGGCTACACCCCTGACGAGGAGCTTTCGGAAGAACTCTTGAAGGAGCAGCCCGAGGGCAAGCACTACAATCCCTATTTTGCCAACGGCCACTGGATCGGCATGCCGCCGCCGCTGACCGACGATCAGGTGACCTATGATGACGGCACCAAGGCGACCGTCGACCAGATGGCGCGCGACGTCTCCGCCTTCCTCGCCTGGACGGCGGAACCGAAGATGGAAGAGCGCAAGCGCACCGGCTTCATGGTCATGATCTATCTGGGCATTCTGGCCCTCATGCTCTATCTCGTGAAGAAGCGGATCTGGTCGAAGGTGCACTGAGGCCAGATCACGGCATCCCATCAGGGCCCGGGCATCCGCCCGGGCCTTTTCCTTTCCGGTGCACCCGGTCATGCCGGGCGCGAACAGGAGGCACGGCATGACAGCGTCGGTACTGGGCATTATCGGGGGCTCGGGCGTCTATGATGTCGCGATGGACAATGCGCGGTGGGAGCGCATCGACAGCCCATGGGGTGAGGCCTCGGACGAGGTCCGGCGTGGTGAGATCGCCGGTCTTCCCGTCGTGTTCCTGCCGCGTCATGGACGGGGCCATGTGCAGTCACCGGGCAGCATCAATTATCGCGCCAACATCGACGTTCTGAAGCGTGCGGGCGTGACGGATCTCTACTCGCTCTCTGCTGTCGGCTCGCTCAGGGAAGAGTTCGCTCCGGGCACCTTTGTGCTCGTTGACCAATTCATCGACCGCACCTTCGCCCGCGAGAAGAGTTTCTTCGGCCGCGGCTGCGTCGGGCATGTGTCTTTTGCGCATCCCGTGTCGCCCGGACTGCAGGACATTGCCCAGAAGGCGCTTGCCGCCGAAGGCATCGCGCATGCGCGCGGCGGCACTTATGTGGCGATGGAAGGCCCGCAATTCTCTACGCTGGCCGAGTCGCACCTGTACCGGTCCTGGGGCGCTGCCGTGATCGGCATGACCAACATGCCCGAGGCCAAGCTGGCGCGCGAGGCGGAGATTCCATACTGCACCATCGCCATGGTCACGGACTATGATTCCTGGATGGAATCGCATGGCTCTGTCGATGCCGGGAAAGTGATCGCGGTGATGCAGGCGAATTCAGGTCATGCAAAGCGGCTGGTCGGCCGGATTGCGCAGGAATTCCCGCGCCTTCACCCGGCTTGCGTCATCGGTGCTGACCGCGCGCTGGACCACGCGATACTGACAGCGCCTGACCATCGTGACCCTGCGCTTCTGGCAAGGCTCGATGCCGTCGCCGGCCGCGTGCTTCGCGGCTGAGCGCCGTCAATCGGGAATGCCGGCCGCGCGCCGGTAGACGCGCTTGATGAACGGATGCGCCAGCAGGCGTTTCTGCTCGGCGGCGTCGAAGGCCGTATGCTTGCGGTCGCAGGCGGCCCGCATGCGGTCCCAGAGCTGGGCCGCTTTCCTGTCGACATCCTTGCAGGACCTGGCGACGATTGCCTTCACCTTCTGCTCGAGATCTGTGGCGCAGGCGGTCCAGATGCGCCGATGTGTGTCTTCATGCTCCTTGAGGAAGGCAGAGAATTGCCGCCACAGGCGACGGTCAGCGGGCGGCAGGACCTTCTCATTCCGGATGCGTGGCAGCTTTACGATAAAATCCAGCTTGAGGCGGTATTCGACAATGCTGCAGGATTTTTCCTGAAGCAGTTTGCCCTGCTGGGTGGTGGTGGCGGATGTCGCCGCATAGGCCTTGGCGCCGTTGACGTCCGGCCCCTTTTTCAGCATGGCGCGGTAGATCTCGGCGGCGGTATCGCCGCTCACCGTGTAGTAGGTGTAGCGCAGGGTCTCGACCGGCTTCGCCGTGCCGGGTACCGAGAGGGTGCCCGCCAGCACCATCGCCAGAAGGCCACGGGCCAGCCCAGCCTGCCGCGAAGACCCCTCTTGCTCTCGGCGCATAGGTGCCTCATAATTCAGTTGTCCGGGTCTCAGGCTACGGACTCCGGCCGTGCCGTTCAACTGATAGACTGCGTCTCCCGAGAGGGGAGGACGGGTCTTTTCCGTCGGGTGCTGCTGGGTCTGGCTCGCTGCCGCCCTCCACAAGCGCTGGCGTCCGGTTGCAACGACATTGGAATAGGGGACGCCCTTCTCATGCGCCAGAATGGCACAGTGAAGTTCTTCAACCAGGCCAAGGGCTATGGGTTCATTTCGCCGGAAGATGGCGGCAAGGATGTGTTCGTGCACATCACGGCCGTGCAGCGCGCCGGCATTCCCGAGCTTTCGGAAAACATGAAGATCAGTTTCGAGGTTCAGGCCGACAAGAAGGGCCGGGGACCTCAGGCTGTCGAGTTGCAGATCGTCTGACCCTTGCCGTCGGCCACCCGGCCGATGGACATGCGGTAATGTCGTCTCTTGTCCGGTTGCCGCAACCGGGCTACCCCCGGGTTGTCATGAAGCGCGCCCTCGTCTTTCAGCACATGGACCATGACCATCCGGGCCGTTTCCTCGATTTTTTCGCCGAGGACGGCATCATCCCGGAACCCGTCCGCCTTTTCGAAGGCGAGACCATTCCATCGCTCGCCCCCTATGACTTCCTGTTCGTCCTGGGCGGCGCACAGGACACATGGCAGGAAGACGTCCACCCCTGGCTTCGCGACGAAAAGCAGGCGATCCGTGAATGGGTTGCAGACCGCGCCCGGCCCTATTTCGGCGTCTGCCTCGGTCACCAGCTTCTGGCCACCGCACTCGGCGGCGAGGTGGCGCCAGCCCGTCATGGCGAGGTCGGGGTCTTCGATGTGGCGCTGACCGGCGCGGCGCAGGCCCACAGGCTGATGCAGGGGCTCGAGCCAAGGCACAAGGTCATGCAGTGGCACATGGCAGAGGTGACGCGCGTGCCCGAGAGCGCGACGGTGCTGGCCTCGTCTGAGCGCGTTGCAGTGCAGGCGCTGTCTGTCGGTGATCATGCCGTGAGCACGCAGTTCCATTGTGAATTCACGCCGCAGACGGTTGCCGGGTGGTCGTCACTGCCCGGTTATGTCTCCAGCCTCGAGAAGCATCTGGGCGAGGGCGCCTATCCGCGCCTGCTGCGCCAGTCCTATCCGCTGATGCCCGAGATGGCGCGCATGACGCGCCGGATCTACGACAATCTCGTCAGCGCAACCGGACTGCGCCGCTAGGTCATATCCTCGCGAGTGATCCAGAACACTTCTCCTTCGGACTCTTCGGTGTCGAGCCAAAGAAAGTCGAGGTGCGGGTAAGCATCTACCAGCCGCTCGCGGCCGGTACCGACCTCGCACAGGAGACCGCCACCGGGGTTCAGGAAATCCGCCGCCTGGTCGAGAATGCGGCGCACGATGTCGAGGCCGTCGTCGCCTGCCAGATGCGCCATCACCGGCTCGTGGCCATATTCCGGCGGGAAGGCTTGGACTTCGCCGCCCGGCACGTAGGGCGGATTGGCGATGATCAGGTCGTAGCTGCGTCCCTCGAGCGGCTCAAAGAGATCGCCCTGAAAGATGCTGATCCGCTCTTCCAGGCCATGCTCGCCCACATTGATGCGCGCCACGTCGAGGGCATCGGCTGAAAGATCTGTGGCGTCTATCTCGGCTCCGGGAAAAATTCCGGCTGCAATGATCGCGAGACAGCCCGAGCCCGTGCAGAGATCGAGGACGCTGCCGACATTGTCGGGATCGGCGATCAGCGGGGCTTCCTCGCCACCGAAGATTCCGGAGAACATCAGTTCGCCGAGATAGGACCGTGGCACGATGACCCGCTCATCGACATGGAAGGGAATGCCATGGATGTAGGCGCGGTTTACCAGATAGGCGGCCGGCATGCGGGTTTCGATGCGCCGGCGGATGATCTCGGCGATGGCATTGCGTTCATTCTCGAGCAGTCGGGCGTCGAGCCACGGGTTGATGTCGTCGACCGGCAGGTTCAAAGTCTCAAGGATCAGAAAGGCAGCCTCGTCGAGCGCGGAGCTGGTGCCGTGGCCATGCACGATCCGCGCGGCACGGAAGCTGGAGAGCGCAAAGCGCAGGAAATCACGGACGCTCGAAAGCTGGTCCGCTGCGGCGCTGAAGTCTGGCCGACTGTCTGGCATGGCGTCTGTCCCTGGTGGCGAAGAGAGCCTGAATCACGATCGCCCCCACAATCCCCGCCCCGCCGATGAAAGTCCAGATGGGCGGCAATTCGCTGCTCACCAGCCAGGCCCAGAGCGGCGACAGAACGGGCTCGACCAGCGCGATCAGCGACAGCTGCGCGGCGGGTACGCTGCGAGAGCCAATGGTGAACAGAACGAGACCCAGCGTGAGCTGAACGGCGCCCATCAGCATCGTGGCACCCAAATTCCACCAGCCGATGTGGAAGTCCTGCAGGCCATGGGTGTCGCGCAAGCCCGTCGGCAGCAGAATGATGATGCCGCTGACCGCTATGAGGTACAGGGCATTCCAGATCAGCGCCACCGACATGTCGGTCTTCTGACCCCAGCGCAGGAGGACTGCGTAACAGGAGAAGCAGAAGGCGGAGTAGAGAGCCAGCAGCGTGCCGGTGATGGCGCCGCCGCCTCGGTTGCCATAGAAAATGAGTCCCATGCCCGTGAGCGCCACCACCATGGCCAGCCATGTGACAGGCGGAATGCGCTCGCGCAGGATCCACAGGCCCAGAATGGCCGACAGGAAGGGAGTGATGCCGACCATGAAGATCGCTTCGGCAACGGTGGTGTAGAAAAGCGAGGCGACGAAGGCCAGTCCGGCGGTGCCGATGGCAATGCCGGCGATCACCGCGTTGACGCCCGCTTCACGCATGCGGGTGAACAGCGTCGTCCGGAAGCGCAGGCCCAGCCAGAGGCTCATGCAGACGAGCACGGTGATCGAACGGAAGAAGATGATCTGCCAGGCGTCAACACCCTCGGTGAGGCGGACGAGCGCGCCGCCGAGACTCCAGCAGGCGGCGCCGGCCGCCACGAACAGCACGCCCGCGCCATAGCTGAAGCTCCGGGAAGTCATCGGACCGTCCTTTGCCCGGCGGACCGCATGCTGGCAAAAGTTGCCACAACGAAGACAAGGAATACCGCCGACATGGTGAAGGGTAAACCATCCGGACCGAAGCCGGCAATGGACCAGCCTGCCAGCATGGACCCGGCCAGCGCGCCAAATCCCCACATGGTGGAGAAGGCTGCCGTGCCCGTCACCAGCTCATGGCCCGAGAAGCGCTCGCCCAGTTCGGCCAGCGCCACGGTGTAGATGCCCGCTGCGGTGGCGCCCATGATGGTGAGCACAGGCCACAGGACAGGTGTTCCGAACACGAAGGGCACGAGCAGAGAGGACAGGCCGCTCAGCGCGCCGCACACGGCCATGACGAGGCGCTTCGGGAAGTGGTCGGCGCACCAGCCGATCGGAAACTGGAGAACCGTGTTGCCGACGATGAAGGCCGTGAGCGCGAGAGCGGCCAGATCCTGGTCGAAGCCCTTCTTGACGGCATAGACGGGCAGGAAGCTCAGGTTGGCGGCATCGAGAACACCGAACATGCCGACAGCGAAGAGCAGGATCGGCGCCTTGCGGGCAAAGGCCAGAACCGAAAGCGGGGTCTCGTCCTCGCTGTCCACCTCCTCGTCACGGACGAACAGGATGGGCACCATCGCCGCCAGCAGTACGACCGCACCTGCGAGGAAGGGCAGGACACCTTCAATGCCCGTCACGCTGATGATGGCCGGCCCGCCGCCGAAGCTGAGGGCCAGGATCGAGGTGTAGAGTGCGAGAATGCGCGAGCGCCACGGTCCGCTTGCAAACCGCACGATCCAGGCCTCGCTGATGGCGAACAGCATGGAGACGAAGAAGCCCTGCAGGATGCGGAGCACGAACCAGCCCCAGAAAATGGATACGAAGGGATAGGAGACAATCACCGCGGCCGTGAGGAGGGCGGCGCCGATGACCGCGCGCTTGGCGCCGAAGCGGCGTACCACGGACGGAATGAAGAAGACCGACAGCAGGATGCCGAGAGGGTGCATGGCGGCGCTGTAGCCGATCCATTGCGAGGCCACCCCGCGACTCTCCATGATCAGCGATAGCAGTGGGAACATCAACCCGAAGGTGAAGCCGAAGACCGTGATGGCCGCCGTGGCCGCCAGCAGATTGATGAGGCGCTGCCTATCCAACGGCGGCCTCCCGCACCAGACGCCCGCCGCTGGCGACGAGGCCCACGAGCAGCAGCACATAGAAGGCGGCCAGGGTCACGGGCATGGCGCCGATGCCGAACATGTCGATGGCCAGTCCGGCGATGGGCGGACCGAGAAGACCGCCGAGGCCCCACATGGCGGCGATGGCCGCGGCTCCGGCAATCAGATCGGCGCCCGAGAACCGGTCTCCCATGGTGGCCAGCGCAACGACATAGACACCGAAGGCCGATCCCGTGAGCAGCATCATCAGTGGCCAGGCGATCCAGTGGTTGATGATCACCAGCAGGCTGAGCGAGAGCACGACGGTGACGCTGGCGCTTGCCAGCATGACACCGCGCCGCGACCAGTGATCGGCGAGCCAGCCCAGCGGGTAGAACATCAGCACATTGCCGATGATTCCGAAGCCCAGCATCAGGCTGGCGGTCTCGAGGCTGAGGCCGCTGCGCATGCCGTAGATGGTGAAGAAGGAGATGAGGACATTGTCGAACAGCGTGGCGGCGGCGACCGCGAAGAGCAGCATGGGTGCCTTCCGCACGAAGCCGAAGAAGCTGCCGCCCTCGTCGCGGAAGTCTTCATCGTTGATGGTCACGAAGGCGAGCGGCAGGACGCTCACCACGATGCAGGCGATGCCGATGCCCCAGGGCAGGAAGCCGTCGAGCCCGGTCCAGGGCAGGATCAGCGGTCCGGCCGCGAAGGTGACGGACAGCATGGAGGTGTAGAGGCCCATGATGCGGCCGCGGTTCTCCCGCGTGGCAAAGGTCAGAACCCAGGTCTCGCTCACCGTGAACAGCGCACTGGTGGCGAGCCCAAAGATGAAGCGCAGCGGAAACCACATCCAGAAGGGTGCGACACTGATCGCCAGCAGGCTCAGCATGAGGACGGCGATGAGCACATAGGAGGCGCGCTTGGTGCCGAAGCCAGACAGGAGCCGGGGAAGGAACGGGCCCGCCATGAGAATGCCGATCGGTCCCATGGCGACATTGAGGCCGATGGCCCAGGCCGGCCAGCCCTCGCGCTCCAGCAGCAGCGGCATGAGCTGCAGGGTCAGGCCGAAGGCGATGTCGCAGGCGCCCACCGTCGCGAAGGCAGCGACAAGGTTTCCGGTTCGCGATGGCTGACGGTCGCTCATGAGCCTCCGGGCTTAGACGGGCAACAGGCACGGGGCAAGGCGGTTGCGCCCCTGCCGCCGGGCGGCTATGCAGCCCGGCCATGGCACAGATTCAGGCAGTCATCGTTCCGGTCACGCCGTTCCAGCAGAACTGCTCGCTGATCTTCGACAAGACGAGCAAGCGCGGCGCGGTGGTGGACCCCGGCGGCGATGTCGATGCCATCCTGGACGCGATCCGCGGGAGCGGCATCACGGTCGAGAAGATCCTCCTCACCCACGGCCACATCGACCACGCGGGCGGCGCTGCGGAACTGCGGGAGAAGCTGGGCGTGCCCATCGAGGGCCCGCACCGCGAGGACCTGTTCCTGCTGGAGGCGCTGCAGGAGGCGGGTGCGGGCTATGGCATGATGGACGCCAGGCCGGTGACGCCCGACCGCTGGCTCGCCGAGGGCGATACGGTGAGTGTGGGCGATCTCCAGTTTTCGGTCCATGAGACGCCGGGACACACGCCGGGCTCCGTCACCTTCTTCAACGGCGAGAACCGCTTTGCGCTGGTGGGCGATGTTCTGTTCCAGGGCTCGATCGGGCGCACCGACTTTCCGCGCGGTGACCACGCGACGCTGCTGCGTTCGATCCGCGAGAAGCTCTATCCGCTGGGCGACGACGTCGTCTGCCTGCCGGGCCATGGCCAGCCCTGCCGCATCGGCGAGGAGCGCCAGTCCAACCCGTTCCTCACCGGCGAGGCCGGCTAGACCTTCATTTCGACGAGGCGGGACTTGGCGGCGAAATAGGCGTCACCCGTATTGCGGAACACGCCGCATTCCGGCGGGGCCTTTCCGAAGGTCTCGCAATATTCGGTGCCATTGGCCGTCCATTTGCCGATGCCGCCGCCCTTCACGTCGTCCTGATAGCTGAAGGAGCCATCGGCGTTATAGGTGATGAAGCCATTGCCGTCGGCGCGCGTGTACTGGAAGGTCTTTCCCGAAATCGCAGCGCGGATCTGCTCGGCATTGAAGTCGGTGATCGGCACCGGCGTCTTGTCGGTGGTGGCGGAGGTTCCGCCATTGGTGATGCGCACGCCGGTCGGGCCGGTGTTGCAGGCGGCGAGGCTGAGGGCCGCGGCCAGAATGGTCAGTGTACGAATGAAACCGGGCGTCACGAGTCTCTCATCCCCAATGCTTGTGTCCTGCGTGTGCCACAGGCGGCGCGCAGCTTCAAGCCGCCCGTTCCCGACCCCTCAGGCACCGCGCGAGGGCCTGACGATGACCGGCGTGCCGATGATCACATTGTCGAAGAGCTCGGCGATGTCCTGGTTCAGCATCCGGATGCAGCCCGAGGACATGGCCCGGCCGATGGACTGCGGCTCGTTGGTTCCGTGGATGCGGTAGAGTGTGTCCTCGCCATTGGCATAGAGATAGAGGGCGCGGGCGCCGAGCGGGTTCTCAGGCCCGCCGGGCTGGCCATTGGCCCATGGCTTCGCACGCGGGTCGCGGGCCACCATGTCGGCGGGCGGGACCCAGCGCGGCCAGCGCCGCTTCATGCCGACTTTTGCCTCCCCCGCCCATTCGAAGCCGGAGCGGCCGACGCCCACGCCGTAGCGCACGGCGCTGCCATAGGCCAGCACATGGAACAGGAAACGCTTGTCGGGATCGACCACCAGCGTGCCCGGCTCCTCAGGCCCGTCGAACTCCACCATCTGGCGGCGGAAGCGCTTCTTGATGCGGCGCGGCGGGATCTCGTCGATGGGATAGTCGATGGGGCTTTCGGGCGGTGGCAGCAGGGCGGGGTCGAAGGACTGCTCCTCGTTGGGCAGTGCGCCGCCGAACGGGTCCTGCTCGGACGACAGTCCCTGCGCGGCAGCGGCGCGGGCGGTGAGGCCCAGTGCCAGGCCATACAGCAGGATCGCGCGGCGCGATGGGCGCAGCTTCATGAGTCTCATCCCCGGTTGGAATTCCGCTGACCAGGCTTTTCCCGCGCCGGCGCGGCATCACTTGGGAAAGGCTGTGGCGCAAATGTGGCCGGGCGGCCTAGGAGGCGATGCTGAAGACCGCCTTGCCGGCCTGATAGGTTCCCGGCGCCACGCCCGGCGCGA
>OMIC01000052.1 GCA_900298995.1 Hyphomicrobiaceae bacterium
CCGTGCCCGGCAACTGGCTCAGGCTTCCCGACGGCCGCGGCCGGGAGAGAGCCCCCAGTAGACAAGGCTAAGGCCGCGGCCGTCGGGAAGCCTGAGCCAGTTGCCGGGCACGGGACCCGAGGCGGCGGCAATATGGAGTGAGCCGTCGGCGTCGCGGATCACGCTGTCGCTGCTGGCGCTGGCCTGGAGGACGGCATCCGCCGCACCGCTGGCCGACGCACCAAGGCTCCACCAGGCAGGCAGCGGATCGCGCGCGGTGAGGCGATAGGTGCAGGCGCTGCTCAGCGGGCTGCCCGCGTCGTCGGTGGTGGCGGTGGCTTCCACGATCTGGCCGGGGGGCGGCGGAAGCCGCGCCGCCAGGAGATCATGGGCACGCGCGTAGAAGGCCCGGGCGCTGCCGCCGGCCACCGCCTGCCGTGCCGACCAGGCCCCGCTGCCGGAAAGTGGCTCCGTGCCCGACTGCTGTACAAGCAGGAGGGCGCTGAAGCAGCCCGCGACGAGCCCGCCTGCAACATAAGATGACGCCCATATGAAACGCTGCATGGCCACTCAGAAAATACTGTCCAGAAGCGTCTTGCGCTTCTTCTTCCGGGGTTTCTCCTGCGGCGGCGGCTCATCGGACTCGCCGAACAGGCGTTCGAAGACACGGGGCAGACGCAGCCGCGAATCCGGCTCGACATTGGCCCTGGGAAGCACCAGTGGCTCGGGACTGGCATTTGCCCGCCGCGATGCGACCGCGCCTGCCGTGGTGGCGGCGGCGGCCGCTGTTGCAGCGGCGGCGGGGGGCGTGGTCTCGAACAGGTCGAACATGCCGTTCAGCACGGTGTTCACGTCATCGGTCTGCTCGGGCACGGTATCGGCGCCCTGGGCCTGGTCGGTCTCATCGCTCGGCGGGGCGGGCTGGACGGCGACCGGCGCCAGTTCGGCGGCTGCCAGCGCATAGGTGTCGTCATAGGGCACGCCTGCGAGGCCGATGGGTGTCAGGCCACGCTCTGCCTCCACCATGATGCGTTTCCAGATCGGCGCGGGAAGAAGACCGCCCGTCACTTCCTTCATCGGCGTGAAGTCGTCGTTTCCGAGCCAGATGCCGGTGACATAATGTCCGGTGAAGCCGATGTACCAGGCATCGCGATACCCCTGGTTGGTGCCGGTCTTTCCCGCCTGCGGCGCGAAGCCGAGATCGGCGCGCCGGCCGGTGCCGGACCTGACCACCTCGTTCAGCATGCCGTTGAGTTCGGCGATCTTCTCTTCCGGGAAGACGCGGTGTGGCGGCCGGTCATCCTCCGCGCCGCGGCGGTAGAGCACATCGCCGTTGGAGCGGCGGATGTCGAGCACCGCATAGGGCTGGGCCGGAATGCCGCCGGAGGCGAAGGAGATGTAGCCCGTGGTGAGATCGATGAGCGAGAGCGCGCTGGTGCCCAGCACCATGGGCGCCCAGGTCTCGAGCGCCCCCCGGATTCCTGCCAGATGCGCCGTGTCGATGATGGCGCTGCGGCCGATGTCGATCATCAGCTTCACCGGTACGGAATTGTAGGAATGCGCCAGCGCACTGCTGAGCGTGGTGCGGCCGGCATATTTGCCGCTGTAGTTCCGCGGCGCCCAGTTGCCCACCGCGACGGGACCGTCCACCACCTCGTCCTGAGGCGTGTAGCCCTTCAGCAGCGCGGCCAGATAGACAAAGGGCTTGAAGGCCGAACCGGACTGCCGCAGTGCGTCGGTGGCGCGGTTAAACTGGCTGGTCTCGTAGTCCTTGCCGCCCACCACGGCACGCAACGCGCCATCAGGCGAGAGCACCACCGCCGCGCCCTGGCTCACATGATAGGCCTCGGCGTTGAGGGCCAGTTCCTCGTTAAGGATGGTCTGGGCCGCAGTCTGGAGCGGCAGGTTGATGGTGGTCTTGACCTCCAGCATGAAATCGCCGGTGAGGCCCTTCTGCTCGATCAGGGCGAGCGTCTCGCGATAGGCGAAATCAAGGAACCAGTTGGGGCTGTCGGCCAGGCGCTGCTCGACGGGCGTGGCGGGATTGCGCCTGGCCTCGAGGAGTTCGCCCTGGGTGATGAAGCCCGCATCCAGCATGCGGTAGAGCACGGTGTTGGCGCGCGCCCGCGCCACTGCAAGGTTCTGGTGGGGCGCATATTTGGTGGGCGCCTTGAACAGTCCAGCCAGCATCGCCGCCTCGGGCAGGGTGATGTCGCGCACCGACTTTCCGAAATAGAACTGCGAGGCCGCCTCGATGCCATAGGCGCCGCCGCCCAGATAGGAGCGGTCGAGATAGAGCTTCAGGATCTCGTCCTTGTCGAGCCGCGCCTCGATCCACAGCGCGAGGAAGGCCTCGTGCACCTTGCGCCGGATGGTGCGCTCGGGCGAGAGGAACAGGTTCTTGGCCACCTGCTGGGTGAGCGAGGAGCCGCCCTGCACCACGTCATTGGCGCGGGCATTCTGCACGATGGCGCGGAACGTGCCGATGATGTCCACGCCGAAATGATCGAAGAAGCGTGCATCCTCGGTTGCCAGCACCGCCTTGATCATGGCGGGGGGAATGTCCGAGAGCGGAATGGCGTCATCCTGGCGGATGCCGCGGCGGCCGATGATCTGGCCATCGGCATCGGTGAAGGTCACGGCATAGTCGCGGCCGCGGTTCCAGACGTCGCCCGTGCCGGAGAAGGGCGGAAGGGCATAGGCGAGCAGCACGAAGCAGATGATCACCCCGAAGGTGGCGGCATCATCGAGAAGATCGACCACGATGCGCCGCAGGCCGCGCAGCCGGAAGCGTTCCAGAAAGCTCACATAGGCGGAGTGGCTGCGCTTGAGGAAATCCCAGCTCTCGAACACGGCGCTGCTGACGGCGCCATCGGCGCGCCACAGCCTGCCGGCCAGGGAGTCACGGGAAGGAAGTTTGGACACGCTCGACTGAAGCCTCTTCGCCGCCGTTGTCTAGGAAAGGATTGTGACGAAAACGCGCCTCCCCCGGCGCAAGGCTACAGCGGCGCCCGCCTCGGCGCCAGAGACGGTTGACGGGACGCCGCCCTCCCGTGCCATAAGCAGGGGATGACCGCCCCGCCGCCCTTCTGGAAGACCAAGCCGCTCGCCGCGATGAGCCGGACGGAGTGGGAGTCGCTCTGCGACGGCTGCGGACGCTGCTGCCTCAACAAGCTCGAGGACGAGGATACGGGGCGCTTCCTCTACACGCGCGCCGCCTGCAGGCTGCTCGACCTCAAGACCTGCCGCTGCACGGACTATGCCCGCCGCCAGTCCCTGGTGCCGGACTGCGTGGCGCTGACGCCGGAGAATGTCGGCTCGCTCGGCTGGCTGCCCGCGACCTGCGCCTACCGGCTGCTCGAGGAGGGCAAGCCGCTGGCCTGGTGGCACCCGCTGGTCTCAGGCCGCGCCGAGACGGTGACGGAGGCCGGCATCTCGGTAGCCGGCGAGGCCTATTCCGAGGAAGGGATCAGCATCGACGAACTGGTCGATCACCTGTGGCGGCTGCCGAAGGCCAGGCGCAAGGGCCAGGGCTGACGCCTCAGGCGGCGGCCTTGGGGCGCTTGATGAGGGCGGCCGCCTTGAGGATGGCGGGGTCGAGTTCCTTGCCGCCCTTGTCGAGATAGGCGAACAGCGCGTTGCGCATGTGCGGTTCCCAGAACTTGTTGATGTGCTCGGCCACATCCCTGGCTTCGGCCTCAGGGCCGGATCCGTGGAAGAATGCAGCGATCTGGTTGGCCATGCGGATCAGGTCACGTTGTTCCATTGCAGTCAGTCCTTGTCAAAAATCATGACGCCGCGGTTCGAGAGCGCGGCAAGCTTGAGTTTGGCCTCGCGCGCCAGCGACAGGGCGAGCGCGGTCGGCGCCGACACGGTGGCGAGGGCGCCAATGCCGGCGATGGCGCATTTCTGCACCAGTTCGAAGGAGCAGCGGCTGGACATGAGCACGAAGCCGTCGGTGATCCGCAGGCCGCCGCGCGCCATGGCGCCGATCAGCTTGTCGAGCGCGTTGTGACGGCCGACGTCCTCGCGCGCCAGGAGAATTTCTCCGTCCACGGAGCACCAGGCCGCGGCGTGAACCGTTCGGTTCTCCCGGCTCATCGGCTGATGGGCGGGGAGCTGCTCGTAGGCGCGCGCCACCGCCTGCGGGCTCAGCGCCACGGCAGGCAGGGTGTTGCCTGGCATGCGCACCGCGTCGCGGATGTCCTCGATGCCGCACAGGCCGCAGCCGGTGCGACCCTCAAGGCTGCGTTTGGCCATGCGCGCCCGGTTGATCCGGGTTTCCGGAACCGACAGGTCGAGCGCATAGCCCTGTTCGGACGGCAGCACGAGAATGCCGGTCACATCGGCAATATCTGCGATGAGGCCCTCGGCAATGGCGAAGCCCATCGCGAAGTCCTCAAAATCGGCCGGCGTGCCCATCATCACGGCATAGGCCTCGGAATTGAACTGCAGGCTGAGCGGCACTTCCTCGGGCACCTGCCAGACGGTCTCGCTATCACCGGCGAGCGTGTGCAGCACGCCGCGCGCCGCCACCGAGGTGGCAGCGGCCGTCTTGCCGACGAGCACGGGCTTTCTGGCAGGCAAGGCGCTCACTCGGCGGCCACCATGCCCGAGCCGATGCGCTTGTTCTCTTCCTCGCGCTCCTCCCACTCCTTCTGCCATTCCGAAGGCTGGTTGGAGAGCGTCACCTGCACGGCGGTCACCTTGTACTCGGGGCAATTGGTGGCCCAGTCCGAGAATTCGGTGGTGATCACGTTGGCGCCCGACTCCGGGTGATGGAAGGTGGTGTAGACCACGCCCTGCGGCATGCGCTCGGAAATCATCGCCCGCAGCGTCGTGGCGCCGATGCGGCTGGTGATCGAGACCATGGATCCGTCGGAGATGCCGCGCAGCTCGGCGTCGTGCGGGTGGATCTCGAGCACGTCCTCCTTGTGCCAGACGGCATTGGCGGTACGCCGGGTCTGGGCGCCGACATTGTACTGCGAAAGAATGCGCCCGGTGGTGAGAACCAGCGGGAAGGAGCGGTTGGCGCGCTCCGGCGTGGGCACGAACTCGGTGACCACGAAGCGACCCTTGCCGCGCACGAAGCCGCCGACATGCATGAGCGGCGTGCCCTCGGGCGCCTTGTCGTTGCACGGCCACTGCACCGAGCCCAGCGTGTCGAGCTTGGCGAAGGAGACGCCGGCGAAGGTGGGCGTCACCCGGGCGATCTCGTCCATGATCTCGGCGGCGCTGGCATAGTGCATGGGATAGCCCATGGCGGTCGCGAGCTCGGAGACCACCTGCCACTCATGCTTGCCCTGCAACGGTGCCTTGACCTGGCGCACGCGGTTGATGCGGCGCTCCGCGTTGGTGAAGGTGCCGTCCTTCTCGAGGAAGGAGGTGCCGGGCAGGAAGACATGTGCGAAGGCGGCCGTCTCGTTCAGGAACAGGTCCTGCACGACCACGCACTCCATGGCGCTCAGAGCATCGTTGACGTGCTTGGTGTTGGGATCAGACTGGGCGATGTCCTCGCCCTGGACGAACAGGCCCTTGAATGTGCCCTCGACCGCCTCGTTGAACATGTTGGGAATGCGCAGCCCGGGCTCGTTGTCGAGCTGGGTCTGCCAGACGGTCTCGAACATGCGGCGCACGATGTCGTCGCCGACATGGCGGTAACCGGAGAACTCGTGCGGGAAGGACCCCATGTCGCAGGATCCCTGCACATTGTTCTGTCCACGGAGCGGATTGACGCCCACGCCATTGCGGCCGACATTGCCGGTGAGCATGGCGAGATTGGCCATGCCCATCACCATGGTCGAGCCCTGGCTGTGCTCGGTGACGCCCAGCCCGTAGTAGATAGCGCCATTGCCGCCGGTGGCATAGAGTCGGGCGGCAGCGCGCAGTTCCGCCGCCGGGACGCCGGTCACGGCTTCCGTGGCCTCGGGCGAATTGCGCTCCTCGCGGATGAAGGATTCCCAGCGGGCAAACTCGGCCGGGTCGCAGCGCTCGGCCACATAGGTGCGGTTTGCGAGGCCCTCGGCAACGATCACATGGGCGATGGCGTTGATCACCGCGACATTGGTGCCGGGCTGGAGCTGCAGGTGGTGGCTGGCGCGGATGTGGGCCGACTCGACGAGATCGATGCGGCGCGGGTCGATGACAATGAGCCTGGCGCCCTCGCGCAGCCGGCGCTTCATGCGCGAGGCGAAGACCGGGTGGCCGTCGGTGGGATTGGCGCCGATCACGACGATGACATCGGAGGCGGCCACGGACTTGAAGTCCTGGGTTCCGGCCGACGTGCCGAAGGTGCGCGACAGGCCATAACCGGTGGGCGAGTGGCACACGCGGGCGCAGGTATCGACGTTGTTGTTACGGAACGCCGCGCGGATCATCTTCTGCACCACGAAGACTTCCTCGTTGGTGCAGCGCGAGGAGGTGATGCCGCCGATCGCGCCGCGGCCATATTTCTCCTGGATCTCGCGGAAGCGCAGCGCGGCATGGCCGATCGCCTCGTCCCACGACACTTCCTTCCACGGATCGGTGATCCGTTCACGGATCATCGGCTTCAGCACGCGGTCCTTGTGGGTGGTGTATCCCCAGGCGAAACGGCCCTTGACGCAGGAATGGCCCTCATTGGCGCCGCCGTCCTTGTAGGGAACCATGCGGACCACCTCGTCGCCCTTCATCTCGGCCTTGAAGGAACAGCCCACGCCGCAATAGGCGCAGGTGGTGACCACCGAATGCTCCGGCTGGCCCTTGGCGATGACCGACTTCTCGGAGAGGGTCGCCGTGGGGCAGGCCTGGACGCAGGCGCCGCAGGAGACGCATTCGGAATCGAGGAAGTTCTCGTCCATGCCGGCGGAGACATGGCTGGCGAAGCCGCGCCCGTCGATGGTCAGCGCGAAGGTACCCTGCACCTCCTCGCAGGCCCGCACGCAGCGTGAGCAGACGATGCACTTGGCGGGGTCGAAGGTGAAATAGGGGTTCGACTCGTCCTTGGGCTTGTAACGGACATTCTCCGAGCCATCGGCGCGCCTCGCCGTGACGTGATTGGCGCCGTCATAGCCATAGCGCACGTCGCGCAGGCCGACCGCGCCGGCCATGTCCTGCAATTCGCAGTCGCCATTGGCCGCGCAGGTGAGGCAGTCCAGCGGGTGGTCGGAGATATAGAGTTCCATGACACCCTTGCGCAGCTGCGCAAGGCGCGGGGTCTGGGTCCTGACCTTGATGCCGGGCGCCACGGGGGTGGTGCAGGAGGCGGGCGTGCCCTTGCGGCCCTCGATCTCGACGAGGCAGAGACGGCAGGAGCCGAAGGCGTCGAGCATGTCGGTGGCGCAGAGCTTGGGGATCTTGGTGCCGAGTTCCATCGCGGCGCGCATGATCGAGGTGCCTTCCGGCACGGTGATCTGCTGGCCGTCGATCTCCAGCGTGACCATTTTCTCCGAGGTGGCCTCGGGCGTGCCGTAGTCCGTTTCCTTGATGAGGGTCATTGGGCTCTGGCTCCTATTCGGCGGCAAGGCGTGAGGGCTTGTCGAAATCTTCGGGGAAATGGCGCACGGCGCTCATCACCGGCATGGGGGTCAGCCCGCCCATGGCGCAGAGTGAACCGTCCGTCATGGTCTGGCAGAGATCGCTCAGCAGTTCGA
The DNA here is from genome assembly GCA_900298995.1 of Hyphomicrobiaceae bacterium. GTDB lineage: Bacteria > Pseudomonadota > Alphaproteobacteria > Rhizobiales > Aestuariivirgaceae > Aestuariivirga. The sequence continues at coordinate 7,611 of OMIC01000052.1, forward strand.
GGTTGGCCTCGCGGCTCTCGCCGGCGATGATCCTGTCTATGACCTCGACGCCGCGCGTCGAGCCGATGCGGCAGGGCGTGCACTTTCCGCAGGATTCAAGGGCGCAGAATTCCATGGCGAAACGCGCCTGTCGGGCCATGTCGACGCTGTCGTCGAAGACCACGATGCCGCCGTGGCCAACCATGGCCCCCGCGGCGGCGAAGGTCTCGTAGTCCATCGCCAGGTCCATCTGGCCGGCCGGCAGATAGGCGCCGAGCGGGCCGCCCACCTGAATGGCGCGAACGGGGCGGCCGGTGAAGGTGCCGCCGCCGAAATCCTCGACCAGCTGGCGCAGCGTGACGCCGAAGGCCTTCTCGACGAGGCCGCCCTGGCGGATATTGCCCGCGAGCTGGAAGGGCAGGGTGCCGCGCGACCGGCCCATGCCGTAATTCTTGTAGGCTGCCCCGCCCTCGGCCAGGATGAAGGGCACGGCGGAGAAGCTCAGCACGTTGTTGATGACGGTCGGCTTGCCGAACAGGCCCTCGAGCGCCGGAATGGGCGGCTTGGGCCGGACCGTGCCGCGCTTGCCCTCGAGGCTCTCGAGCATGGCGGTCTCCTCGCCGCAGATATAGGCCGCCGCACCCCGGCGGACCTCGAGGCGGAAGGATTTGTCCGTACCCTGAATATCCGTGCCGAGCCAGCGCGCGGCAGTGGCGGCGTCGATCGCCTCCCTCATGGTGGCGATGGCATCGGGGTATTCGGAGCGGATATAGACATAGCCCCGGGTGGCGCCCACCGCGATGGCCGCGATGGTCATGCCCTCGACGAGCATGAAGGGGTCACCCTCCATGACCATGCGGTCGGCGAAGGTGCCGGAATCACCCTCGTCGGCGTTGCAGCAGATGTATTTCTGGTCCGCCGCCGCGTCGTGCACGGTTTTCCACTTGAGACCGGTGGGAAAGCCCGCGCCGCCGCGGCCGCGCAGCCCCGATTCGGTGACCTCGGCCACGATGGCCGCGCCCGGCATTGCCAGCGCCTTGCGGAGGCCTGCGAAGCCGCCGTGCTTCACGTAGTCCGCCACCGAGACCGGATCGGTGATGCCGCAGCGTGCGAAGGTCAGGCGCTCTTGATTCTTCAGATAGGGGTGTTCCTCGATATTGCCGAGGCACAGCCTGTGGGCGCCGCCTGTCTTGAGGGCGGGGAGCAGGCCGGGAATGTCGCCGGCCGTCACCGGGCCATAGGCGACACGGCCCTGGGCGGTTTCGACCTCGATCAGCGGTTCGAGGAAGAGCAGGCCGCGCGAGCCATTGCGCACGATGTTGAACCCGGCAGCCGCCAGGGCGGCGGCGACCTCATCGGCGCCCACCGAGCGGGCCGCCGAGTCGCGCGGGACGAAGACCCGGGTCATGAGCGGCACTCCGCGATGATCTTCTCCATCCTGGCCGCATCGACCCGGCCCACGACCCGGTCATCCACCATGACGGCGGGGGCCAGGGCGCAGTTTCCGAGGCAGAACACCTCCTGGATGGTGATGGCCCCGTCCGCCGTGGTCTGGCCGAGCCTCACCTGAAGGAAACGCTCGACCATGGCGATCAGCTCATTCGCCTTCATCGACTGGCAGGCCTCGGCGCGGCACAGCCTGATGACGTGGCGGCCGGCGGCCTCGTGCCGGAAATCGTGATAGAAGGTCACGACCCCGTGGATTTCCGCACGCGAGCGGTTCAGCGCCTTGGCGAGCGCGGGCAGCGCCGCCTCGGGGATGCAGCCCAGTTCGTGCTGGAGATCGTGGAGGATTTCGAGCAGCGCGTCGGGCTGGTTGCCGTAGCGTAAGGCAATCTCCCGGGCGGCGGTCGCCTCGCGCGGGGACTTGTCGATCAGGGTGTGTTTTCCAGACATGTCCAGTTCATGGCACTGTCTGACTGTAAACACCAATTGACGGCTCCTATGGAGCCATAGGCGCGGCTGATCGGGCCGGTCAGGACTTGAGCGACCGGGCGGCGGCGAAGAGGGCCGAAACCAGCGGCGAGAGCGGCTCGCGGGGCAGGCCGACCAGGCCCACCTTGTGCTCGACCCGGGGATCGACCAGCGGGATGGCCCGGACCCCCTCGAGGTGGCCCAGCACGTGAATGAAGTACTCCGGCATGATCGAGGACAGCCCCATGGATTTGACCGAGGCCAGCAGGTTCATGATGGAGTTGGTCTCGAGCCGGGGCGAGGGGTGGGCGTTCGCCGCCGCGAAGGCGCGGTCGATGATGCGGCGGTTCTGCATGTTGGGGGTGAGAAGGCAAAGGGGTTCGCCCGCTGCCTCCTGCCAGGTCACGGCCGGTTTGTCCGCATACGGAGAATTTTCGCCGACGAACAGGCAGTAATGCTCGGAATAGAGCGGATGGCGCATGAGACCCGCGACCGGCTCGTTGTCGAGATAGGTGAGGCCCGCATCAATCGCGTGGTCATGGAGGTGGCGCAGAATCTCTTCGGAGGACTGCGAGAGCACCGTGAATTCGACCTGCGGGTGCTCGCGCTCCATGGCGCGGGTGAGCAGCGAGACCATGGGCAGCGCTGAGGGAATGACGCCCAGCACCAGGCGGCCGGAGAGTTCGCCTTTCTTCGAGCGGATGGCGGCGAGCTCCTGCTGGAGGGACTGCCAGTTCTCGAGCACCAGGTGAGCCCATTTGAGCACGCGCTCGCCCTCGGGCGTCAGCCCGATGAACCGCTGGCCGCGCTCGACGATGGGAACGCCCAGCTCCTGCTCGAGCTGGCGGATGCGGCCCGACAGGGTGGGCTGCGTCACATGGCAGGCCTCGGCGGCGCGCGTGAAGTGCTTCTCGCGCGCCAGCGCGGCAAGATACTGAAGCTGGCGGATGTCCATGGCCGGCAGCAATAGACCGGCTTCATGACACTTCAAGGGTAAAAGAAAATTCCTGCGAGCGGAAAATAGTCCTTGACAGCGCGCGCTCGATCGGGTAGGAACGGGCATACTCCACAAATGGGTGAACAGATGAGCGGTGCGGGAACAGATCCCGCGCCCGCCGCCCTCTGGGCGCGGGTGCGGGAACGCTATGAGAATGGGATCGAACCGGTGACGGCCATTGCCGCCGACGCCGGCATCAGCCGCCAGGCGCTGTCGAGCCGGGCGCGGGCCGAGGGCTGGAAACTGCGCAGTGCGCCGCAGCACGCAAAGCCGCAGGGCACGCGCGGC
>OMIC01000053.1 GCA_900298995.1 Hyphomicrobiaceae bacterium
ATCTTGATGTCATGGTAGCGGGCCAGATACCAGACGATGCGCATGGGCCCCAGGTGGTAGGTCTTGCGGAGATAGAGTACCTTCTCGACAATCTCTGGCGGCGTGCGGTTCTTGGGGTTCTTCGGGATCGGCTTCTTCCGAACGAGACCCGCCTCACCATGCGTCTCAAGGGCGGTCTTCCAGCGGTAGAAACTGGCCCGCCCGATGCCGAAGTATCTGCAGGTTCGGCCGACATGCCCGGTCTCCTCGGCATGCTTCAAGATTCTCAACCTACGCTGGATCTCGCGATCTTTCTGGGTCATCGAAGACATCCTCCCGGCCCAATAGGGCTATGAAACGGGATGTCTCGCAAGATCGTACATATCTACAGCGAACCAGGCACGGAGTGAGTGATACATCATTAGATTGTACCTCACCGTCAGAAGAAATCACGAGTTGAGGCTATCACGTTTGGTGCATCGGTCAATGACCGGCCCAGAGCGGCTCAGTTCCGCTGCAGCTTTTCCAGTCCGCTGGCAGCCACCGCCAGGATGATGATGCTGCCCACGAGAATGTCCCGCACATAGCTGTCGACGCTGAGTTGCGTCAAGCCGTTGGACAGCACACCCAAGAACAACCCCCCGACCAGGGTGTTGACGACCCTGGGCTCGCCATGGGCATGCATGGTCATGCCGAGGAAAACGGCAGCAATCGCATCGAGCATCAGGCCGGCACCCTGGGTTGGGTTGGCGGAGGCGACCCGGCTCATATACATGAGGCCCGCTGCAGCAGCACCAAGGCCCGCTAGCGCAAAGGCAATGAGGCGTGTGCGCTTGACGTCGATGCCTGCCAGACGCGCTGCCTCGGAGCTGCCGCCGATGGCACGCAGGTGCCTCCCGAACACCATCCTTTGCAGGATGAACCAGACCACGAGCAACGTCAGGATGGCAACAATCGTAAGATTCGGAAGCACGATGACGGCGTTGCCGTCATGCCACAGCGGCACGCCGCCGCGGGCAAAGGCCCCAAAGCTTTGCGGAATGTCACTGCCAAAGATCGTCTTTCCGCCAGCCAGAAGAAAGGCCAGGCCGCTGAAGATGGTCAGCGTTCCAAGCGTGGCCACGAAAGGCAGGATGCCGACATAACTGACCAGAAAGCCGTTCAGAAGGCCGCCCGCGATACCGAGCGCCAGGGCCAGCACAAGGCTGGCGCCATCGCTGCCGGTTTCGCGGAACACCACGGCCGCGACGACTCCGGCGAGACTGGCCATCGAGCCAGAACTCAAATCATAATCGCCCATCGCCATGACGATGGTCATGGCGATGGCGGTGACTGCGAGCATGCTGACCTGCTGCGAGATGTTGAGCAGATTTCTTCCGCTCATGAAGGTGCCCGGCAGCAGCACCCAGAACAGCAGCACCAGCGCGAAGAAGCACGCGAGCGTCCCGTAGTTCCTGATCAGAGCCACGACGCCCGCGCCTTCCCTGCTCCAGACTGCCCGAGTCGTCTCAGTCCTTGACGTTCGCGGAGGTGATGAGCCTCGTCGGAACGTAGATCACGCTTTGCTTGATCTGCTCGCCTGCGAGATGACGTTTCACAGCCTCGGCCGTCGTGGCGCCAATGCCCTTGAAGTCCTGTGCCATGGAGGCCTCGAAGTTGCCACCCTTCGCGATCGCTTCACGGGCCTGCGGATTTGCGTCGATGCCGGTGATGACAATGCCCTCGTCACCACGGCCCGCAGCCTCAATGGCTTGCAAGGCGCCGAGTGCCGGCTGATCCCACGCTGCCCAGACCGCCGATATCGACCCCTTTTCGGGGTTTGCAGCCAGGAGCGCTTCCATCTTGGCCCGGCTGTCGGCGATGCCACCATCCTGGACATCGGGGGTGATGCGGTCGATGACCTTGATGTCGGGATTGTTCTTGAAGATGGTATCAGCGATGACGCCGCGCTGCTGTACCGGGGGGAAGGCGTCGAACACGAACATCACGACGTTGCCCTTGCCGCCCAGCCGGTTTGCGACATAGGCCGCCGTATCAGCCGCCATGGCATAGCCGTTGCTGGTTACGTTGGTGACCAGCAAAGGTGTTGCGCCTGCATCCATTCCGAAGACCGGAACACCGGCTGCCTTTGCGGTCTCGAGACCAGCCTGGACCTGAGAAGGATCGACGTTGATGACGATCGCGGCGACCTTCTGATTGGCGGCATCCTCGATGCGCCCGACAGCAGCGGCCACGTCACCCTTGGTGTCGACGACGTTCACCTCCCAGCCGAACTCCTTAGCCTTCGCCTCGAAGGCTTCGACATAGAACTGTGTGCCGGGCTGCGCCAGATAGGGCGTGATCACGGCGATCTTCTCGCCCGCTGCGTGAGCGATGCCACCCGAGGCCAGCATTGCCGCGGTAAAGGCAGCACCCATGATTGTTCGACGATTCATTCTTCTTCTCCACTTGCAAGATGCCTTGATCCGGCGGCGAAAGTAAGCACAATTGCCAATTAGTGACAAGGATGGCCGGCATGCTGATTGGCATCGATGTGGGAACGACAGCCGTGAAGGCGGCACTCTTCGATCAGACGGGCCATGTGCTGCGCCGCTTCAGCGAAACCTACCCGACTTCAAGGCCGGAACCCGGCCTGGCCGAACAAAGTGCCGGTGACTGGATGAGGCTGGTCACCGCCGCCCTGGCGAGACTTGGTGAGGGCGTAGAAGTCGCCGCGGTCGGACTGTGCTCGCAGGTCAACACCCACGTTTTCACGGATGAGCAAGGCGACCCCCTGTTCCCGGCCATAACCTGGCAGGACACGAGAAGCGCACAGGAAGCAGCGGCACTTGACGCCCGGGTCGACACTGCCAGCAAGCTGAACTGGTGGGGCGCACCACTGCCGATTGACGCCAGCCACGTTCTGGCGCGCATGGCCCATGTGGCAAAGCATTCGCTTGAACTCTGGAACAGGACGAGATACGTGCTTGCTCCGAAAGATTTCTGCCTTCTCCACCTCACGGGCCATGCCGTTGCGGACCCGATGACGAATTTCGGCATTCTCGACCAATCGCTGCAGCCGATCCGGCCGCTGCTGGCCCTGGTGCCGGGCGCCATCGAACGCCTGCCGCAACTTGCGGGTTTCACCGCAGTTACTGGCCGCATCAGACATGGGCTGCCCTGCGCCGGGGCGCCCGTCGTCACCGGCGCGATGGACGCCTGGTCGGGCCTGCTGGGCGCGGGTGTCGTGGAAGATGGCCAGGGACTTTATCTCAGCGGCACGAGCGAGATCCTCGGCATCGTGTCGCGTGAACGCCGACCGGCAGCCGGCGTCATCGCCTTTGCCGACTGCGAGGGCATCAGCCTCCATGCCGGACCGACCCAGTCCGGCGGAGCATCCGCGGCCTGGGCTGCGCGCCTGCTGGGAACCGACCCTGCCGGGCTTTCGGCTCTGGCGGCCGGAGCCGACCTTCGCCATGTCCCTCTCTTCCTGCCTCATCTTGACGGCGAGCGAGCACCTGTCTGGGATGCTGAAGCAAAGGGCTCGTTCACGGGTCTCACCTCCACAACGGGGCGCGAGGAACTGGCACGATCGGTTCTCGAGGGTGTCGCCTATTCGGCGCGTCTGGTCTTTGACAGGCTCGAGCAGTCGGCTGGCCGCGGCGCCGATGTCATTCATCATGCCGGAGGCGGCTCGGCATCCGATTTGTGGTGCCAGATCCGCGCGGATGTTCTGGGCAAGCCCATGAAGCGCACGGCCATGCGCGATGCCGGAGTATTGGGCGCCGCGCTCATGGCAGCCGTTGGGTGTGGCGCGTATGCGTCTCTGGCTGAGGCCAGCGCCCGGCTCGTTCAGTATGACCGGAATTACATGCCGGAACGCGCCACGGCCGAACGACATGTGGACCGGTTCGCGGCCTATTGTCTCGCCTATGGGCAACTCAAGCCCGTGAATGCCACGTTTCGCTGATGCGACCAAAAAAAATCCCGGGCAGCGGACCTGCCCGGGTTTGCATTGCGATTGTCGGCCAGCGGCGCCCCGTCGGAGGGCAGCCGATCAGTAGCAGGGCGGATAGGGATAATATCCGCAGGCGGCCGGCGCATAGTAAGGCGCCGCTGCCACAGCACCGGTAATACCTCACCTCGGTCACCCCGATCTGCCGGATCGCGTCGGTCACCGCAGACCCTTGCGAGACAAGGACATCCACCTGCCGCAGCTTGGCGACGATCTCTTCGGGCGTGTGCTTCTTCCTTGGCATGTTCTGATTCTCCTTGATGCCATAAGACATACTTCAAGTCGGACCACTTCAATGGGGCTGGATCAACGATGACATCAGAAACCCGGCAGGCCGACTGGGCGAGCAAGTAAGGCCGAATGGCCAGCGCTGGAGCGGGCGATGGGGACCTGGCCGTCATCTTCATTTTTCTTTCCAGGTTACTTTCTCTCAATTCGCCTGGTTCAGAAAACGCCGGTCAGGTCAAAGCAGCGACGACGTGAACCCGTTGCCAAGTCTCCGGTCAGTCCGTATTGTATATACAGAGCATACTAATGTGTAATTTGCGGTTTATGTGTTGTCTGGCTTTCAAGAAGCATGACCACCTGAGGGAGGCCTTGAAAGCCAACTGACCTTCGGACCACGTTTCCATGGGCGCCGCATAACCAATCCCTGACTTCACTTCCAATTCAGACGAGACTGAAAGAACTAATCCATGACAAACCGCTACTCCACTAATTACCGCATGAACCGTGTTCTTCGCGACGATCGCGCCGCGCTTATCGTTCCGATCGACCATGGCTTGGTATGGGGCAGGGTGAAAGCACTCGAGACGCCGGTTGAGGTGATGAAGCGCTTCATCCCCGAGGATGTCACGGGTTTCATGGTGTCGACTGGCATCGTAAAGCAGTCAGAGGTCGAACTCGCGAAAGCATCGCATCTGGCCCGCGTACTGGCTATCGATGCCTTCTGGCCGACTGGTGCGCCCGCTACAGGTACCGGAACGTTGGTTGCGAGTGTTGAAGACGCCGCCCGCCTTGGCGTCGACTGCGTGAAACTGCTCTTGCCGTGGAACGTCAACGATGCCGAGAAGGTGTTGTACTGCAAGCGCATCGGCACCGTCGTGTCGGAAGCCTCCAAGTGGCACATCCCTGTCATGGTTGAACCGGTGTTCCTCGCCGCGCCCCGCACCAAGGAAATTGTCGAGGCTGAACTCGAGGTAGCCCGCATCGGCTATGATCTCGGCGCCGACATTATCAAGATCACCTTTCCTGGCCCGGACGCCACTGCGAAACTTTGCGACGAACTTGACATCCCTATCGTGGTGGCCGGCGGTCCTCTGAGCGGCGATAAGGCCTCGACGCTGAAGGATATTCTCGAAGCCATCGAGGCGGGTGCCCAGGGTGTCGTCGTCGGTCGCAAGATCTGGCAGCGCCCACAGCAGGAAGCTTCTGACATGATCAAAGAGGTGGCGGCGATAACCAAGAAATACTTCAAGCGCCGCTGGTAACGCGGAAGCGCACGTGACCATCGATTGTGGAATCGACATTGGCAGCACCAACGTCAAGGTAGTGCTTGTCGATGAGAGCGGCCGGATGGTTCATGTTCGCTCGGTTCCTACGCCCCGCGCATCGGATGGGCTGGGTTCGGTCACAAATGCGCTGGAACTCGTCTCGCTACTCGAAGATATGATCATCGAGGGGTGGCAGCAGAACGCGGGTGGAAAACCCCTGCGCAGTATCACCACTGCGGGTGTGGGCGAGGATGGACTCGGCGTCGACGCCGCGCTTCGCCCAACGGGTCCTGCCATTCCATGGTTTGACCGACGGGCCAAAGGCGAGATCGCGGCGTTGAGGACCCGTGGTGATTTTACGTCCCGCACTGGTATCGCAATCGCATCAGATCGAACCATTGCGAAGTGGGCGTGGATTCGCCGCTTCCGGCCGCAGGAACTTGAAGAAGCAAAGCACTGGATTGCACTGGCCGACTATCCAGCCGTTTGGTGGTCTGGCCGACCCTTTATGAGCATCAGCCTTGCTCCGCGTACCGCCTGTTTTGATTTGGGCGCGCGCAAATGGATTGACGAATTGACCAGCGCCGCCGGCGCCCCACCCATGCCAGAGATCGTTGAGGCCGGCGTCTCGCTTGGCGGTGTCCGCGAGGGGCGCCTCCGTCAGTCTGGCGCAGCGTCCACGGCGACGATTGTCGCCGTCGGTGGGCACGATCACCCGGTTGCCGCAAGTATCGTTCGCAGAGACGATCCCAACGCCACGGTTGACTCAATGGGAACTGCAAACCTGCTCTACGGCGAACTCGTTGGAGCCGGGAGGCTACCCTGTCACCCACAACTTGCCTTCTCGATCCCTCCGGCCGGCGGGGCCAGCATTGCCTGTCTCGGCGTGGTTGAACTCAGCATGGCACTCGCCTCTTCGCGCGCGCAAGGTGATGCCTTCTGGTCCTTTTTGACACAGCCGCACTTGCCGGGAGATCCTCCGCAAGGTTTGGCGGACCTAGCTGAACCCGGCGCTCATGCCCGCGAACCCCGCCGCGCACTTGAGCACGCTTCGCTCGCGGCGCGGTCACTGCTCGTGGCAATGAGTGCAGCAGGAGTTTCGCGAAGCAAGATCTATTCCAGTGGTGGCTGGTCACGTTCGCGCGGTTTCATCGAGCTGCGCGCCAGCATTTTCGGCGAGCCGATCCATGTCGTTGACGACATCGAACTCACGGCCGTTGGTGCGGCCCTGTTTGGCGCCCAAGCAGCTGGGGCCGACAGCGCCAGTCCTCTGAATTCTGCGGATATCAAGACAATAGAGCCCGTTGCGGATTGGGTGCCCGTATATGATAAGCTCTTCGCTGAACTTCAGAATGAGCGCGTCAGGGTACTGAGAAATGACGGGCAGGATATCTGCATTGTAGGGTGACATTGATCGAACCTCACCTGATCCACACCCACTGAAGTGGTCCGACTTGAAGTATGACTTATGGCATCAAGGAGGATCAGAGCTACAATCATGAGCGTCCCAACATAGCGTTCGGCGGAATCACACCGACTCAGAAACTGGAGCGGCAAAGGGAAGTGCAATCCTCCGGGTGAGTTCTACGCAGAATCCCCTCCAAAAACGGAAGGATTACCGTCTCCATGGTTGGATCCAGAGAGCAGGGTGATCGGGTCGTACCCGTTCTTCACCACCGTCACCGAGATGATTACCGACACCCAGGCGGCACCGTCGCGGTTACAGGAAAACCGAAGACCCCACCCTGGACGCCGTCCGCTCCGAAGTCCATCGCGGCCAAAGCCAGCGATGGCCTTTCCTAAGGATCCATCGCCTACACCTTCACGACTAACTTGCGCGGCGTCTTGCACAGACACTCGACACCTGCGTCCCTGATCAGGATCGTCTCCGAGAGTTCAAGTCCGCCGTCTTCAAGCCAGAGCGCTGGCATGAAGTGCAGCGTCATGTTGGGCTCCAGTAAAGTCCTGTCACCACGGCGGATGGAAAGAGTGCGCTCGCCCCAATCCGGCGGGTAGGATAGGCCGATCGAGTAGCCGGCGCGCGAATCCTTGTTGAAGCCGCGCTTCTGCAGCGTACCGAAAAAGACCTCCGCCACCTCGCCACAGGTCACGCCAGGTTTACATTGGCTTAGTCCCGCTTCCGTTGCCTCGGACACCGCACTCTCAGCATCTAGGAAACGCTGTGGAGGCTTACCAAGATAGACGGTGCGCGACAGAGGTGCATGGTAGCGCTTGTAACAGCCGCAGAACTCAAAGAAGGTACCTTCGTTGTTTTTGAAAGGTCGGTTATCCCAAGTGAGGTGCGGAGCGGTCGCATCGATGCCCGACGGCAGCATTGGCACGATGGCGCTGTAATCACCCCAGTGGCCACCTGCTCCGAGGATTGCCTGCTTTTGAATTTCGGCAACCAGTACATTCTTTGCAAGGCCCGGTTCGACAAGTTCAATTACCTTTGCATGCATCGCATCGACGATAGCAGCAGCACGACGAATGAACTCGACCTCACGCGGACTCTTCACTTTGCGCTGCCAGTTGACGAGGCCGGTCGCATCAGAAAAGCTCGCGCCCTTTAAATGATTACGGAGGGTGTCGTTGGCGGCAGCGGAGAACCAGTAATTATCCATCTCCACGCCAATCCGCGCCCTAGCCCAGCCACGCGACACGATCACCTGCGAAAGCTGTCCCATCGGATGCTTCAGCGGGTTCTGCACATAGGTGTCATCATAGCCCACGATGTTGTCCGGGTGCATGAAAACAGTACGCCTTGCACCCTGCGCGTCCATCGCGCGGCCCCACCAAACGGGTTCTCCCTCGAGCCCGACGAGAACGCCCTGGTGTACGTAAAACGACCAACCGTCATAGCCCGTAAGCCAGGCCATGTTCGATGGGTCTGAAACGATCACGAGGTCCAAACCCTTCTCGATCATCGTTTGGCGCGTACGGTCAATACGGGCGTAATATTCCTCACGGGTGAATCGGAGTTCGATGTCGCTCATTTCTTGTCTCCTGCGGGGCCAAATCAATGAGTTCAGAGAGCCACAGAGCCTTCAGGTGACGTTGAGACAGCGTGATGCCACGACCGTCGATGCGCTCCAGCAACTCCTCAGCCTTCGCCCTGTCGCGACCGTAATGGATGACGACTTTGGCCCCGTCCCTGGCCAGTGCCTCCACGATGGCAGCACCAATGCCGCGTGAGCCTCCGGTGACGAGGATAGTCCGTCCTTCGAGATGCGCCATGATCATCCCAGTTCCCCGACCTGCGGGCCCCATGTGTCGGAGAGTGCAAACCCCTTCTGGAAGGGATCATTTGGGTCGATTCGCAGTTGCTCGCGGCCATAGACCCAGGCCTCGCCGGTGATGCGCGGCAGCACGGCCTTGATGTTGCCGACGGCCGCCTCGCCGATCGCCTCGGCCCGGAAGGTGCCGCCGATAATCGAGCGGGAGATGCGGGCGTCCCCTGGCTTCACCTCGCCCCGCGCATGCAGCACGGCGAGGTTGGCGGAAGAGCCGGTGCCGCAGGGACTGCGGTCGACGCGGCCGGGCTTCAGCGTCGTGCATGTCCTGACTGCGCCGTCAGGATCACGGTCGCGAAACATCACATAGGCGATCTCGTCAAGCCCCGCGATCTCAGGATGACTGACCTTTACCTGGTCCCTCAACAGCGCCTTGATCTCGATACCCGCCTCCGCCAGCGCGCGGGCATTCTCTGTAGCGATGGTGAGGCCGATCTGCTGCACATCGACCAGCGCATAGAACACGCCGCCGAAGGCGATATCGGCCCTGATGTTCCCCCATTTGGGCGTTGCTACCGGCGCATCGAGCGCCAGCACGAAGGCCGGCACATTGTCGAGGCTCACCGAGACGCAGCGCCCGTTCTCACAACGCGCCCGCGCGGTGATGAGGCCCGCCGCCGTATCGAGCTTAACCACCGTCTCGGGCTCGACCATCTTTACCCGACCCGTTTCGAGCAGCGCGGTCACCACGCAGATGCAATTCGAGCCGGACATGGGATGCGCGCGGTCTGCCTGCAGGACAATGAAGGCTGCATCTGCGTCAGGTCGCGTGGGCTCCAGCAACAGGTTCACCGTCATTGCCACATGGGCGCGCGGCTCGAAGGTGACGAAGCGGCGCAGACCATCATCGACGTTGTTGATGTGGTTCATCTTGTCCAGGATGGTGGCACCCGGGATCTCCGGCGCCCCGCCCACGATCACCTTGCCAATCTCGCCCTGGGCGTGGACCAGAAGCAGGTCGAGGCTGTTCTTCCACATGGGGCGCACTCCTTCAGAAGCGATCAACGCGATAGGGCTTCAAGTCTACGGGCGGCTTCGCGCCAGTGATGAGATCGGCCATCAGCCGTGCATTGGTCGCGGCATAGGTCAGGCCGAGGTGGCCATGCCCCATCGCATAATAAAGTCCCTTGGTCTTCGCCGAGGAAGACATGACGGGTACGGTGTCCGGAAACGCCGGGCGGTGCCCCATCCACTCGGTGAAGTTCTCGCATTGCAGGTTCTGCAGTGCTTCTCGGGCCCGCTTCACGGTGATCTTCGAGCGGCGATAGTCAGGGGCTGCATCGATACCCGCCATCTCCACGGTACCGCCGACGCGGATACCACCCGCCGTGGGCGTCACCATGAAGGCGCGCGCTGGCCAGATGATTGAATGCTTCATCGAAATGCCGGGCTTCATGATCTGAGTATGGTAGCCGCGCTCGGACTCGAGCGGGACCGGCTCGCCGAGTATCTTCGCAAGCTTTGCGGGATGAACGCCGGCCGCGATGACCACCTCGTCGGCGGCAATGCGGCGGCCATCCTTCAACCGAATGGCTTGCATGCCTTCGCTACGTTCGAAGCCGACGACCTCACCCTGCTCGATCTTGCCGCCCAGTGCGGTGACGCGCTCGGCCAACCTCACGACGAGCTGGTAGGGGTTCCGCATCGAACGGTTCTGCGGGAACAGTACCGCCATGCCGATCTTGTCGGACAGCTCGGGTTCCAACGCCTTGATGGCCTGGCGTCCGATCACCTCGTACGGGAATCCAAAGCGCTCGAGAATTTCGATGTGCTCGCGGTCGGCCTTGAACTCCACCTCGTCGGTATAGAGTGACAGGCAGCCCTCCTCCGACAACTCGCCCTCGAGCCCCGTCTCCTTGAGAAGTGGCATGAGGTCGTCATATACGCGCTGGCACAGGACCGCGCCCTGGGCCTCCAGCTCGCGCAGCTTCGAGGGACGCGACGCCGCGATGAAGCGCAGGAACCAAGGGGTGAGCTTCGGCATATAGGCCGGGCGGACCCGCACCGGGCCTTCGGGGTCCAGCATCCAGCCCGGAATCTGCTTCCAGATCGAGGGCCGCGAGGCGGGCATGAACTCGGTCACCGCGATCGATGCCATGTTGCCATAGGACGCACCCTTACCTGGCGCATCCCTTTCGATCAGCACGACGTTACGGCCACGCTTCTGTAGTTGATAGGCCAGCGCGGTGCCAATGATGCCGGCACCGATGACGGCTGTAGTCATCGCCCACTCACTTCCAGTTCAGGATCGGTTCCATCGCGGCGCGGAAAGCAGCTTTTTCCTCATTCGTGAGAGGTCCGAGCGGCATGCGGCATTCGCCCACCGGAATGCCCTGCACCTCGCAGCCGTACTTCACTTTCTGAACGAACTTGCCGGACTCGAGGATGTTCATGGCGGTGTAGAGTGTGGCCATCTGCTGCTTGGCCTTCTTGATGTCTCCGCTCCGGAACGTGCGATCGAGATCGCAGCAGGCTTTGGCCATGCAATTCGCCGGGCCGCAGATCCAGCTGTCCGCACCCCACAGCATGAAATCGAGCGCGATGTCGTCAGAGCCCGAGACGAGCTGGAGCCTGCCCTCATAGCGGGTAGCGATGCCAATCGCGCGCTGCAGAGACCCCGAGCTCTCCTTGATGCCGATGACTCGCGGATGATCCGCCAGCGCATCGAGCGTCTCGTACTCGATCTCAACACCGTCCTTACCGGGATAGCTGTAGAGAACGATGTTTACATCCACTGCATCCAGCACCGCCTTGAAGTGGGCGATCATCTCCTGCTGCGTCGGCTTGGTGTAGAAGGGCGTCGCCAGCAGCACGGTGTCGTAGCCGATCTCCTTGGCGCGCTTGGTATTGGCGATGACGCTCTTGGTGTGCGGCGCGTTGGTGCCCGCGATCAGCGTCTCGGTCGGGAGCGCGAAGTCCTTGACGAACATGAGCACCTGCTCGCGCTCGGCATCCGAGAGGAAATTGTACTCGCCCGTGGAACCGCACGGTACCCAGCCGGTCACGCCCGCTTCGCGCAGCATAGCGAGGTGCTTCTTGAAAGCGACGAAGTCGAGCTCGCCTTTGGCGTCCATGGGGGTCACCAGGGCGGGCATCACGCCCGAAAGTTTCATGGGTGCGTCTCCTTGATTGTCGAACTATTGTCGACTATTTGTCCACAATGTCAAGACTGGTCACATAGCACGTCGCAGTGGCGATCTTTTTAGCCATGAAATCAGTTGATTGGAGGAGACCTTGACCGTGACTGATGTAAGAGAGAAGGAGCCTGCCAAGCGCATGGCGGGCTGGCACAGTGTCTATGACGCACTGCGCAAAGACATCTTGGCCCTTGTGCTTACGCCAGGGGAATTGCTGGACGAGACGAGCCTCTCACACCGCTTTGGCTTTTCGCGCTCACCGGTGCGCGAAGCCCTGATCCGTCTTGCCGGTGACGGCCTGGTCGTCACCCTCCCCAATCGGACGACGATTGTTGCTCCGGTCGATATCGCCCGTTTCCCGCAATACGTCGATGCCCTCGACCTCGCACAGCGCTTCAACACACGGCTTGCCGCGGAACTCCGCAGTGAAGCCGATCTGGCTGCGATATCAATGGCCCAGGAAGATTTCGTTGCAGCCGTCCGGTCGAATGACCACCTCGCGATGTCCAACACCAACAAGAACTTCCACATGGCAATCGCTCGCGCTGGAAGAAACCCTCATTTCACGAACTTCTACGAGAGGCTCCTCGACGAAGGACGCCGCATCCTGCACTTGCATTTCGACTACATCGAGCGAACGCGTGATGGACGTCTTCTTACCGATGAGCATCAGGAGATGATCGATGCCATACGCGACCGAGATACCAACAGAGCAGACATGTTGGCCCACGCCCATACCCGACAGTTCAGCAAGAACTTCCTCAACTTCCTGCAGACCAACTACAGTGAAGCCCTTGATCTAAGCCGATAGGCTCATCCTGAGTTGAGCCAAGAATAGCATGCCGACGATGTAGTGGGCGTTTCGCGCCATTGTGTGCCGGTACCAGTTTTCTATGCCGGTCAACTAAACCAACTCGCCCCCGGCAAACCCTTTTTCCTTACCCAAGCATAGCAAGGATCAGCACAAGCGCCCCAATCGCAGTGCCGGAGGTTGGCAGACACGTCCCTCTAGTCTAAAGCCGCCTGAGCTGAGCAACGTCCTGAGAGGTAAAGCCGGTTCAGTTCAGCTACTCCAGCCGCGCCTGCCATTCCTTCCAGCGCATGTAGGCGTTCGCGCCAATGGTATCGAAGGGATGAGGCGGGAGCTTCGCGGGCTCCTCCTCGGCGAGGAAGAACGCGGTGACGTCACTAGTCATGCCACAGGCGAGTTCGGCCGCAGCGATGCCCATCAGCGTGCCACGCGCCGTGCCGAGTCCATTGCAGACACAGGCCGAGAACAGGCCGGGCTCAAGCTCGCGCATCACCGACACGGCATTCTTCGAGAGGCAAAGATGCCCCGCCCAGGAATAAGCAAACCGGACGCCAGAAAGCTGCGGGAACCGCACGTCGAATTTATCCCGCATCTTGCGTTTTAGGCGCCTCAGATCTGCGGCACTTGTCTGCATCTCTGGGCGGTAATAGCCACCCTGGCGGATGACGATGCGATTGCCGCCCTGCGCCTTGCTGATGCGGCGCACCGTGGTTCCCATGGAATCGGACGGGGTGACGCCCCAGCATTCCTTTCCACCCAGCAGGCGGAGCTGGTCCTCGTTCAACTCCTCCGTCATGCAAGCATTGAGCATGATATGCATGAGCCGCCCGCGGCGAAAGCCAAAGCTCTCGAGATGGCCGTTGTTTGCAAGGATCACCTTAGGCGCTTTCAGCGTGCCCGCAGCGAAATGCAGTATCCAACCCGCGCCGCTGCTCTCGTAGCGGATGACGGGTGACCTCTCGAAGATGTTGACGCCGTCGCGCTCAAGTCCCTGTGCGAGGCCGCGCACATAGCCCGCGGGCTGCAGCATGGCTGTTCCCGGAGTGTAAAGGCCACTCTGGTAATAGCCGGTGCCGGTGATCTCGCACATCGCCTTCGCGTCGAGCAGCTCATGCGGCTCCTTCAGCGCGCCCAAATGCGCGGCGTAACTCCTGTTGGCCGAAAGCCCGAGCTCGGACGCGGCACCATTGATCTTGCCGGTCCGCTGGAAATAACCCTCAGGGATGGAATAATCCCGCACGGTCTCGCCGGCAAATCCGATGGCATGCCGGTTGAGACGCGTCAGTATCCGGTCTCTGCCCTCGCTTCCGCCCGCATAGTCATGCGAGGTCAGTTCATGGGGCAAGTCGATCATGAAGCCCGAGTTGCGCCCTGCCCCACCCTCGGCAATCCGGCCCGCATCGACGAGGATGATCCTCGAATCTGGCGCGATCTGTCTCAATCGCCGCGCCGCCGAAAGACCGGCAAAACCTCCGCCGACCACCGCCACATCACAGCCCTTCCCACCGCTGAGCGCAGCACGGGCAGGTGCTAACCCCAGGATTTCGGACCATGCGGCCGGGCCATTGTGAACGGGAAGGCTATGGACGTTGCGCAAGCTCATGATGGGCTCAATCAATTCCTGTATCGGAACTGTCGGTCAAGTCCATCCGGATAGTCTTCAGCTTCGTTTAGTGGTCATGGGTGTGGATCGACTTGTCACGCCCACCGAAGCCTGACTGCTCATATCTGCCGAAGGGCATGGTGATGCCGTCAGGAACCCTGTGCGGAACATGCCCCAGCCGCCTGTGACCGGAGCCTTCTCCGAGACGCTCACACCATGTGCCGGGGCACGCCAGAGCTGGATACCGATCCAGACCAAGTAGGCGCCGCCAATGAACTTCAGAACCGTGAACCACCACACCGACGTCTTGATCAGCGCCCCCACGCCAAACATGCAGATTGCCATCAGAAGGGAGAAGCCGAGCACAGCACCCAATATGGTCCTGACCGTCATCCTGCTTCCGTGCAGCGCGCCATGCGTCAGAGCCAGCAGACCATTAGGCCCCGGCGTGAGCGCCATCCCAATACCGGTCAGGAGGAACAGGAACCATGTTTCGAATTGCATGATGTGCGCTTCCGGTTCAGGCGAGGATCAGGCGCGTTCCAGCGCATCCTTGGTGTCAGGTTTCTTGCTGGCTGCTGCGAGCGCAAGCCCCCCAGGATCAACACGACACCTACCGCAAACATCATACCCCGCATGTCTCCGAAGATCAGGGCCGAGGCACCAATCCCGATAATTGGCTGCAGATACTGGACGCTGGCCGCAACTCGGGCCGGAAGAACCTTCAAGAGGTGCAGCCACAGCAGGAGCCCGGCCACGGATACCATGACCCCGAGGTACACGGTAGCCCAAACCGACTCCATGGTGATCGCAACTGAGGTGTGTGAGAGTTCCCAGCCGGAGATGGGAAGGATCACAACCAGCCCCACGAGGGAATTCCACGCGACCACCGGAAGCGTACTGTAGATATGTACGATCTTGCGAGACATCCCGTTTCATAGCCCTATTGGGCCGGGAGGACGTCTTCAATGACCCAGAAAGATCGCGAGATCCAGCGCAGGTTGAGGATCTTAAAGCATGCC
>OMIC01000054.1 GCA_900298995.1 Hyphomicrobiaceae bacterium
GCCGCAAAGCCGATGGTATCAACCATGAGGGCCAGAACGCCCGCCGCAGGACCGAGGCCGACTGCGATCACGAAGACGATGGCCCACACCAGGTCCGGAACCGTCCGGAAAAACGCGACCAGGCCGCGGACCGCCCATACGATCAACGGATGGGGCGACAGGCTGGGGGCAGCCAGAATGGCCAGAGGAAGGCTGAAGAACAGACCGAGCACCGTGCCGGCAACCGCCATCTGGAAGGTCTGCAGCAATGACCAGAGAACCGGCTGCAGCCTTTCGAGTGAGGGTGGAAACATCTGATCGGCAAGCCTGCCAAGGGCGGGAAGGCCACGCGCCAGTTTCTCCAGTGAGACCCCGCTGGTGGAAAAACTTGAGATCACGAAGGCCGCCACTGCCAGTGTGAGCACGAAGGCGAGCAGACTTGGCCGGCCCATGCGCGATGGCAGAATGTGGTCAGCCATAGAGGGTCCTCAGTGTTCCTTCCGAGATGCCCTGTGTTGGCGCATCGAGCAGGATTCTGCCTGTTCCGAGGGCAATCACGCGGTCCGCAAATGCCAGGGCGTGGGTGAGGTTGTGAGACGTGAACACGACCGTCTTGCGCTCTTCGCGCATCAGCGTTGCAAATAGCGCCATCACCTCGTCGCCGGCCTGTGGATCGAGACTTGCAGCGGGTTCATCGGCCAGAACGATATCAGGACGCTGCATCAGCGCCCGGGCAATGGCGACGCGCTGTGACTGCCCGCCTGAGAGTGAATCTGCCCTTTGTGCGGCGACGGATGCCAGCCCGACACGGTCGAGGCAGGCCATGGCCTCCGCTCTGAGGGACTGCGGCGAAAGTGCCTGATGCCAGGCGCGGGGGCCATAGCGCCGCGCTTGTGCGCCATGCACGACATTGCTCAGTGCAGACAGGCGCCCGACAAGATTATGCTTTTGAAACACGAAACCAAGCCGCGAGCGGATGGAGCGCAGGCTACGCCTGCAGGCAAGCACATCGGTCCCAAGGACCTTGATCTCACCCTGATCCGGATCGATCAACCGGGGAATGCAACGCAGCAGTGTCGACTTGCCTGCCCCGTTGGCGCCGATCAGCGCCACCAGACTGCCGGGGGCGATATCGAAGCTTATGTCTGAGAAGACCTGCTTTCCAACGCCAAAAGACTTGGCTAGCCCAGACAGGGATATGGCGGCGGGCAGCGTTCTGCCTGCCGCCATATCAGATGCTTGATACGCGACGTTCACTCACTCACCAAGAAACTTCGAGAACTCCGGAGCGCCGATGGTGCCGTACATGACGCGGACCATGTCATAGTCCTTGTCGTTGACGGTCGCGACAAAGTAACCACCATTGTACTTCTGGGTGTCCTCGCCCTTGAGCACACCGGCCATCAGGGCGTCGCCCTTCTCAAGGAAGGCCTTGCGGACAGCATCGACGGTCTCGGGCTTCACATAGGGCGCGGCAATCAGGATATCATTCGGCAGATCCGGACCGCGACCCACCACCGTGAACTTCTGGCCCGGGAATTTCTCACGAACCGAGCGCAGATGGCCGAGGTTCATGCCGACGGCCTGAACGTCACCACGGATCATGGCTTCGACAGCGACGTTGCGCTTGATGATTTCAGCGGTGTAGTCCGTGTTGTACTTGAGACCAGCATCAGACAGGATCTGAGCCGGGCCAAGCTGCTGAGACGTGGACCCAATCTCGCCGAAGGCAACCTTCTTGCCCTTCAGGTCAGCCATGGTCTTGATGTCGCCCTCGGCCATGACCACGACCTGGGCGAAGTAATCGGGGCGATGCCAGCCAACAACAGGCTTGGCGTCCGTGAGCTTGGCAAAGACGACATATTCGGCAGGGCCGGTAAGAACGAAGTCAACCTGCTCGGCGCGCATCGCCTCGACCGCAGCTGTGCGGTTGTTGACAGGCGTGAACTCAACTTTCAGGCCGGTCGCCTTCTCGAGTTCCTCAACAAAGCCGCCATACTCACGCTGGAGCTGCTCCATGCCTTCGACGTCCGTGACGGCGAGACGGATGGTTTCCGCCGCAGCCGACGCAACCGTCAACCCGAGAGCAACCGCCGCAGCGGCAATCCAAGACCACATTTTCATGATGTTTTTCCCCTTCTCCTAACGAGACGGGTACCTATCACCAAGCTTTCATGACGCTGTCATGAAGATCGCCCAGTTCTCTGCCGCAAGGGAGAACGACATGTGGAATACTGGGTCGGACGGCAATGAAGCCCTGGTGCGGGGTGGGTTGTGCCTGCTGCCCGGTGAAGGTCTGGTGGCCGCCGACATTCACATCGTGGACGGACGGATCGCCGAAATCCGGCGGGGTAGGAAAGCGAATTCTGGCGGTATCGATGCAACGGGCTGCCTCGTTCTGCCCGGCATCATTGATATCCATGGCGATGCCTTCGAACGCCAGATCATGCCGCGTCCAAAGACCATGTTTCCTTTCGAGCTCGCCCTGATCGAAACAGACCGTCAGCTGGTGGCAAACGGGATTACCACAGCCTACCATGGCATCACCATTTCCTGGGAACCAGGCCTGCGCAGCCTTGAGCAGGCGCTTCGCATCGTTGAGTCGCTTGATCGGCTTGAGACCCAGCTGCTCTGTGACCATCGCCTGCACATCCGCTGGGAGACTTATGCGCTCGATGAAATGGGGGCGGTTGAAGATCTCTTTTCCCGGGCGCGCAAGCCTCTTCTGGCTTTCAATGACCACACCGGCCCGTCGCTTCGCGGCGGGCGGGCTGACAGCAAGATCAGGAGCGCCGCTGAACGCGCCATGATCGAACCTGATGCCTATATGGCGCTTCTGGCGGGGGTGGCCGGGCGGGAACCCGAGGTACCCGCTGCCATTGCCCACCTTTCTGACCGCGCGCGTCAGATGGGCGTCAGAATGCTCTCGCACGACGATCGAACGATCGAGGAACGCAACGCCTTCCGCGCACTCGGGGCAGACATCGCCGAATTTCCGATGAATGAAGAGACCCTCGCGGCCGCCGCCCGATCCGGTGATACGATCGTGCTCGGGGCACCGAATGTGGTGCGGGGTGGCAGCCACAATGGGGCGATTGGCGCCGAACACGCAATCCGGAGCGAGATGTGCCATGTTCTTGCATCAGACTATTACTATCCTGCACAGCTGAGGGCCGCGCTTGATCTCGACGACCGCGGCAGCCTGCCTCTTGAGCGCGGCTGGTCACTCATCTCCGAAAATCCGGCAGCAGCCTGCGGGCTGGATGACAGGGGCCGTCTGGCGGAGGGCCTGAGGGCCGACCTGCTGTTGTTGCCAGAAACCAGCACGCGTCCCATCGCAGTTCTGGGTGGCGGCCGACGCCTGTACGCAAGTCTCTAGACAGCGGGACTGGACTTTCCGGCAATTGTCGTTCGCAGCCGTGTCGAGATCATGTCGATCACCGAGACGGTGATCAGGATCATGATGATGAGGAAACAGACGGTCTGCCATTCCAGCGTGCGAATCTGCTCCGACAACTGGAGACCGATGCCTCCCGCCCCGACGATGCCGATGATTGTCGCCGAGCGCGTGTTCGACTCGAAGTAATAGAGATACTGGCTGATCAGCACAGGTGCAACCTGCGGCAGGATTCCGAAGCGTATGGCATGAAGCCTGGATCCACCGGAAGCCAGGATGCCTTCGACAGGCTTGCGATCAGACGACTCGATCGCTTCGGAAAAGAGCTTCCCAAAGGAGCCAATGTCCGAGATGGCGATGGCAAGCACGCCGGCGAAGGGTCCCAGTCCCACGACATTCACCCAGATCAACGCCCAGACCAGCGTGTCCACGCCCCGCAACGTGTCGAAGCCCCGCCGTGTAAAGAAACGCAGTATCTGCGACATCGTGGTGTTGCGTGCGGCAAGAAAACCGAGCGGCAGTGCAATCACCGCCGCAAGAAGCGTGCCGAGAAGGGCAATTGCCACGGTCTCACCAAGGGCCCGCGTGTAGCGCCACAGGCTGGCATTGTCGCCCCAGTCAGGCGGGAACATCAACACCACGAATTTTCCAAGGCTGGTAATGCCTGCGACCAGCTTGTTGAGGGAGAAGCCGAGATGCCACATGCCGAAAATGAGCAACGCCACAGCCACCGCCGTGACAAGCCAGCCAATGCGTCCGCCCGGTTCGAAGACTGTGGCGTAGCGGGCGCGGATTGCTGCCTCCTCGACGTCGCCGTAACCGGACTTCTTCGGCATATCAGTGCGTCTCCGAGATGAAATGGTGACGAATACGCTCCGTCACGAAATCTATGAGAGCCACTGTCACGATAATGAGGAGGAGGATAGCTGACACATCTGGATAGTAGAACTTACGGATTGCCTCCATCAGATCCTGGCCGATGCCACCTGCCCCCACAAAACCCATCACCGACGCTCCGCGAACATTGATCTCGAAGCGCAACAGGGCATAGCTCAGGAAATTGGCCAGGACTTGTGGAAGAACCGCAAACCGCATCGTTTTTGTCCACGACGCCCCGCTTGCGGTCAGGCCTTCGACTGGCTTCTGGTCGATGTTCTCGAGCACCTCATAGAACAGTTTACCAAGGGCACCCGTCGTGTGGACGATGATGGCGAGAACGCCCGCCACCGGGCCCAGACCAAAGGCCATGACGAAGATCAGGGCAAAAACCAATTCGGGAACGGTCCGACAGAACTCGAGGATCCGCCGGACTGCGAAAACAATAGCAGGTGAAACCCCGAGGTTGGCAGCCGCAAGAAAGCTCAGCAGGAAGCCGAACACAGCGCCAAAGACAGTGGCAACATAGGCGATGAGCAGCGTATCGCCGAGAAGCCAGAGCCATTTGCCAATACCCCAGAACCAGCCGGCGATGTCATAGATGACCAGATGGCCGGCAAGTGGACCGGAGTCGAGAACGAAGATGCGGCCGATGTAGTTTGGAAACTTGTGAATA
>OMIC01000055.1 GCA_900298995.1 Hyphomicrobiaceae bacterium
CCTGTTCCCGCAGGATCGCGATGATCTGCTCTTCCGTAAAACGCTTCCTCTTCATCGTCCGTCTCCATCTCCTGGGCCGGACTCTAAATCTATCTGGAGGAAATCTTCAGTGGCAGGTCAGTTGGATTGAGCCCATGCCGGGATGCATGGCTTTCTTGGAACAAGAGCCGTGACTATTGAGATGTAATTTCATAGGAATGGCAATCAGTTCAGGCAGTCTATGAGCACCAAGTAAAGGCGCCAAAAATCCTATTCATGTAAAGTAATAACACAAAATATAGTGAGATATGTCGCATTTCGGACTAATGCCAGTTTCGAGATGTGCGCCCTCGGTTCGACAGCATGAAGTGGCTTAGGGCACCGAATGTCAGTGCCATAGCAGGCCATGGCGCACTATACTCCACTTACACCCTCCCCCCTTCGTGGCCTGATCTTTCGCTGATCGTGATGTCTTGTGGCGTTGGCTATGAGTGATTGGGGTCGGCGGCCAAACCGCTTTCGTCTTTTGGTGGTTTCGTCGGCTGGGGAAGGGAATTTGAAGCCCCTTGTTGGACAATTTCAGCCCATGGCAGATAACTCTGGAATATGCAAACGATTGCTGTTTATGTTTGCCGACTCACATCATCAAACTGGCAAAGGCGCGGATTGGAAATGGAAGCAAAGCAAGACGGGTTTCACCGCGTCATCGGGGTACGCCAGATGCGCCTTCTGGCGCTCGGATCCACAATCGGCGTGGGCCTTTTCCTGGGGTCTGCTTCGGCGATCAAACTTGCCGGGCCATCAATCCTGATCGGTTATGTCCTGGCGGGGCTGGTGGCCTTTCTTGTGCTCCGTGCCCTGGGAGAAATGGCACTTCATACGCCGGTCGCCGGATCCTTTGCGCAATACGCGGCAACCTATGTCGGTCCCTTCCTGGGCTATCTCGTGGGATGGAGTTACTGGCTCTATTGGAGCATCATCGCGATCGCCGAGGTGACGGCCGTTGGCATCTACATGGAGTTCTGGTTCCCGGGTTCTCCGCAATGGCTGTGGGCCTTTCTTTCAATCATCGTGATGGGTGGCGTCAATCTGACCGCCGCCAAGGTGTTCGGCGAGTTTGAGTTCTGGTTTGCCCTCATCAAAGTAGCAACCATTCTGGTCATGATCGCGGTCGGCGCCTTTGTCATCTTATTCGGTTTTCCAGGTCTATGGCAGCCTGTGGGGGTCTCAAATCTCACAGCTCATGGCGGGGTCATGCCCAATGGCATATCCGGACTCGTGTTCTCCATGCAGATGGTCATTTATGCCTATGTAGGCGTCGAAATGATCGGCATTGCGGCTGGAGAGGCCAAGTCGCCTGAAACTACAATCCCCATGGCAATCGATTCATTCGTCTGGCGGATCATGATCTTCTACGTGGGGGCGCTGTTCGTCATCCTGTCGATCTTCCCCTGGAATGAAATCGGGGTTAACGGGAGCCCGTTTGTGCAGGTGTTCGAGGCCATGGGGTTGAAAGTCGCTGCCGGCCTCATCAACTTTGTCGTCATCACCGCAGCGCTGTCTTCCTGCAATGGAGGTATTTTCAGCAGCGGCCGGATTCTACATACGCTTGCGAACAACGGCCATGCTCCCAAAGCATTCGGCCGACTCTCCAATGCAGGCATTCCTGCCCGCGCCATGTACATTACCATTGCAGTGTTGTTTGTTGGCGTGCTTCTGAATTTCCTCGTGCCGTCGCATGCATTCGAATACCTCACATCCGCTGTCACCTTTATTGGCATTCTCGTGTGGATGACGATCCTCTATACACACTGGAAGTTCCGTCAAAGCCAGGCAGCTGCAGGCCAGCCCCTTCCGAAGTGGCGCTTGCCGGTATGGCCTCTTTCAAGCATCGCAGCAGCGGTGTTCCTTGCTGGCATCATCGTGATACTTCTCAGCTCGGATGCCACCCGGATCACCGTCTGGATTGGGCTGGCCCTGCTCACCCTGATCTCTGCCGGGTACTACATCACGAAGCGTCGTTCGGTGATCTGAGGGGTAAGCCGGTTTACTTGGCGGAACCCTCTCGTTTTCTTTCGGATAGATGGCCGGGGCAATCCCCGGGAATTTCTGCTTTTGCGGCACAATCGGGCTCGAGAGTGACAGCAAGACTGGAAAGTGGCTGACCGCCTCAGGGAGCGAAGTCGTAGAGGATCTCGTTGCGTCTCAGGAAGCCGGGTGTGAAGGGGTCGTTGTAATAGGCAAAGGTCGGGGTTCCGACCGGCGTCAATCCCTTCTTTGCCATCCAGCCTATCAGGGCGGCGTCCTTGAGCCTGAAGAGGTCATCTGTCCACCAACCGCTGAAGCGGATCGCAGCACGGCGGGTCGGAGGAAGTTGTCGGAGCCGGACATGCGGATCCGTGGGCTTCGGCAACCTCTCGAGGTCGTAGCCTGAGGGCATGACGAACTGGATGGTCCACGCGCTTGCCACTGCCTTTTGCGTTACGGGTGCCGTCATAGCAATCTTTTCGCCTTCCCGTTCCTTCGCGAAGATATACCGGGCCAGGGGCCCAAACCCTGAGCGAACCGCCTGATCTCTAGATCCGGTCTGCGTAATCTCTGCCACCACCACGGCCGGATACTGGCGAATCTCGATATCACCATCGGCTTCAATAACAGTGTAGCGGCCAATCTCGACGTTCTGGACCTGGACATACCAGAACAGAACAAGTCCGATAAGTGCGGTAGCAAGGCCAAGTACCAGATAGAGCAGCATGCGAGATGCCTTCTTCATTCCATCCTGCCGGAGTTGCGGTGACGGTCCGCACGGACGATGAACAGCTTAGTCCATGAAGGGCGGTATTGCGAGAGGTAGCCTACTCCTCGTGCGTGTGGCTGATGCAGGCTGTGAACGCTGAATGCGATTTCCTGCAGCAACATCCAGGTCCGAAACGAGTGCTTGGCCCAGTCAGACTTCGCCCTTCAGAGCCTCGAGGCTCTCGGGCAGAACCTGCCCGCCGTCGACAATGAGTGTCTGGCCCGTAACATATCCAGCCTCACGGGACGCAAAATAGAGGGCAGCAAAGCCTATGTCTTCGGCGCGCCCGAGCTTTCTCAGCGGGATCGAAGCTGCCATCGTGTTCTGATAGGCCGCCCCCATGCCGATCATGCCTTCTGTCAGGATGTTGCCCGGGAGGACGGCATTGACCGTAATGCCATAGGCTGCAAACTCAATGGCCGCGGTGCGCATGAAGCCAAGCTGGCCAGCCTTGCTGGCCCCATAATGCGTCCAGCCCGGAAAGCCGGTCACCGGGCCGGTGATCGACGAGATGAGAATGATCCTCGCCTGGTCTGAATTCTTGAGAAACGGCACAGCTGCCTTCACCGCATGAAACGTACCCTTGAGGTTTGTGTTCATCACGTGATCCCAGTCGTCCGGGGTCATCTGTTCCAGCGCGGTTTGTGGGAAAATGCCAGCATTGGCGCACAGCACATCGATGCCACCGTGTCGGGCCGCGGCCTGTCGCATTGCGATCTCCATGCTGTCCAGCGAGGTCACATCACCCGCGAGGCCCATGGCGGCATGGCCGATTTGACGGGCCACTGCTTCGGCTTCTTCACCATGTCGGGCGAGGATTGTCACCCTGGCGCCCGCAAGCGCGAATACCTCCGCAATGCCTTTGCCGATGCCCTTGGATCCGCCCGTGATCACCACCGAGCGGCCCGTGAGTGACTGCCTCATGATTCATCCCTCCAGACAGTCCAAGTCCTGAAATCTGCGCTTCGGGTGACGTCTAGCACAAAGTTGATCGAAAATCAGTCGGGGGATGGTCTGGCAGGATTTTAGGCCAGTGCGGCCCTCGGAATTGAATTCTGCTTTGATCAGATCGAGCTTCCAGGCTCTGGCACGGCAGGTTTGGGCGAATTGACTGCGGCGAATGGATTGACTGGCCTGGATGCGCGCACTTTCGGCTTTGGCATGGGCAGCAGGCCTTCGCGCTGCATCTTCTTCAGAAAACGGAGAGCCTGGTCGACATTGTTGTCCTTTACAAAAACTCTCATGAAACCTCATTCCTTGATGGCTTCCGGCGATAGAGCTGGTAGCCGTGTTTAATCATGCTTGGGGCGATTGCGGCCTTTGCAATCCATGCGGAAGCTTCTCATTTGGTCTGACCTGACCGAAGCGGCGCCAGGGTGAAAGGCTCGTGGGAAGAAGGTCCGGGCGGAGATCTGAAGAAAAGCAGAACAGATCCTTTCTCTTGCCAGATCGATACAGATGTATCGTGCCGGAAGCGATCATTCCAGTCTCCATATGGCTGTCATGCAATCTCCAAGTGGGACGCGCCGGCGCCGAGCACCGACGCTCCTGAGATCCCTTCGCCCGCGACCAGTACATCCGTGGTTCGCGGCTGAAGGAGGTCTCGAAAATCAAGCGGTCTGCAGGCGATCCGCTGAAGACTTGCCGTTCCGGCGGTCAGTCACCACCTCGTAGGATACTTTCTGACCTTCGTTGAGGCCGGCCAAACCCGCCCTCTCAACTGCGCTGATGTGTACGAACACATCCGGACCGCTTGAGTCGGGCTGTATGAAACCAAAGCCCTTCTGCGAATTGAACCACTTTATTGTACCTGTCTGCATAGCTTTTCCTTGTGTTTGAATATGCACGAGCTTGTCCGCGGGATTGCGGGTCAAATTCACCGATGTTCTTGAAGAGAGGGCAAGAACTCGTGCAAAAAGAAAAGAGCGCGAGGTCAGTCCGTCAGACCAAAAAGTGTCGATAGGCGCTAGATAGGCCGTTGCCGGCAGTTTTACAAGGTAATGCTTCAAGCACAACGCGCTGGCCTTGAAATGGGGGCCTTTCGGGCGATCCATCGGCGTGCAGCATCAGGCAATCGATGCCTGCTGGCCGCTCGCCTGGAATCCGGGCGGATGGATATTCCGGCCGTTGTTCTGCTAGTCTTTGCCAGGACGTCCGGGAGAAAGGGGGCGGCACATGGATCTCGAATCTGACGACAGAAACCTGCTGGCAGGCCATCGCGGCCCTGCTATGAAACTTGCCATGGAGATCATCCTTCAGGCGGGGCGCATCATGGGAGCGCAGCGACTGGTGCCCGTCAGCTTCGCGCATATCGACGCGTGCTTCTACAACGGCCAGGCACATATCGACTTCGCGCAACATTGCCTTGACCATGGTGCGGCGTTTTCTGTCCCAGCCTGGGGCAACAATGGTGTCGTCAGCCTGACTCACCCCGAATTCTACGATGGTCATCCGGACACGCAGATGGTTGCCGGCGCCCGAAAGCTCCTTGCTCTCTACGAGGCGCTGGGGTGCAAGCCAACATGGACATGTGCTCCCTATCACCTGCCAGGCGGTCCCAGATTTGGCGACCAGATTGTTGCTGGCGAGAGCAATGCGGTCAGCTTCTACAATTCCGTTCTCGGAGCCCGCACCAACAAGTACGGCGACTATCTCGACGTGGCCTGTGGACTCGTCGGCAAGGCGCCTTATGCGGGGCTTCACACCGATGAAGGCCGGCTGGCCGAACTCCATATAAGCATGGAGGAGATACCGGAGGCGTGGCGACAGGAGGATATCTTCTACCACCTCCTTGGACATCACGTGGGCCGTCTCGCTGGCCGTCGTGTGCCCGTCGTGAGCGGATTTTGCGGTAAACCAAGCGAGGACAATCTGAAAGCCGTCAGTACGGCAGTTGCCTCATCAGGCGGAGTCGAACTCTGGCATGGTGTGGGCGTGACCCCGGAAGCGTCATCTCTGGATCAGGTTTTCAGGAAAGGTGAATCCTTCAGTCTTCGAGCATCTGATCTCCGCGCCGCCCAGGCAGCCCTGACAACGGGTCGAGACGGCCCACTCGATGTCGTTGCTCTCGGAACCCCGCATTTTTCGGCCAGCGAATTTCGCGATGTGATGGCCTGTCTTGATCAACGCAGGGTTCATCCGGGCCTCAGAGTCATCATCACGAGCAGCCGTTTCGTGATGGACTATATCGAAAGCAAGGGCTGGGCCGACGCGTTGCGCCAGTCTGGTGTGGAGATCGTCGGCGATATCTGCAGCTATTATTCACCGGGTATCAACCCTATGAGAGGACGCGTCATGACCAATGCCGCGAAGTGGGCCTATTACGCGCCGGGTATGCTTCCTGTTGAAGTCTGCTTCGGCAGCCTCAGGGAATGTGTCGAGAGCGCTGTCAGGGGTGAGGTCTGGCGCGATCCCGGTCTTTGGAGTTCGCTTTCGTGAGAGTGGAAGGCCTTGTTCTTCACGGTGGTGAGGCGCACGGTCCTGTGCACGTCCTCTCAGAACCGCTCAGCTTCTGGGGAGCCTTCGATCCCAGGACCGGCATGATCATCGACACGCATCATCCACAGACCGGCGTGGTGCTGAAGGGCCACATCCTCCTGCTGCCGGAAACACGTGGATCGGGCGGCACGCCGGGAGGCATTGCAGAGGCGGTGCGCCTGCAAACGGGGCCACTGGGGATCATCATGACAACACCGGACATCAATCTTGCGGTTGGAACGCAGGTTGCGGCTGCCCTCTATGGTCGTGCCTGCCCGGTGATCGTCGTGACGCCGGCGGATTATGACCGGCTCACCCGGTGTGCTGAACTGACCATTATGAGAGACGGTACTGTTGCCGGTTGATGGGCGTGGGTATCGTGCTCTGCCTAGTGACGGATCATCGCAAGTTCGGCGAATGACCTTTTCGGCTCCCCGAAAGGTGACCGCGATTGGGTGGTGGACTACAAGTCTGTCAAGTCACAGCGGCTGGCAAGGGAATTATCGGGAGCCTTGCAAATCCCGCCTAGATGTGGCCCTGTTCGGAAACAAAAGCTAAGCTGCAGACAAGAGAACAGCAGGTAAGCCGGATAAATGGGACCAAGTCGTATCGTCACGTCAGTGAGGCGCGCTCTCTTGTGCGTCGGGCTAGTGTTTTTCACTGTCTCCTCAGCTGAAGCCCAGAACAGGCAGGTTTCACTCGAGCCGGTGCCTTATGTCATCACATTGCCCGTGGAGATCGCAGATCATCTTTCGGCACAGGCAATGTCAGGCAATTGGGCAGATCAGGTCATGAGCGCCGGAGCCAAGGCAGCGACAGTCGTATTCTACACCCCCGACGAGGGCCCCAGGGCCATCCTGATGATCGTCTATCTCTTCCCGCAAGACAAGTTCGATGCCGCGCAAAATCCCGACGAGCCGCCACCCTTTGGCCGTGACGTGCTCCGTCAAAATGGAATGGTAATGAGCATAGCGGGTCCCCAGGATACGGTTTTTGATCCTGATACCGCAGACGGACAGAATGTCATTGCGGCAAACGGCTTGATCTATGAGCCGGGCAATTATGAGAGGACGCCATGAGAAGTCTTAGGCTTGTAGACCGCTCGCTATCCTCTCGAATGGACGGAACAGGGGGGGTGAATGGCGCGCAAACCTGACAGACCTGACAAGCCTGCTCGAAGAGAACCTGCTGATCTGCGTGTGCACAAGGCCCTCTACAACGCCATCATCGATCACAAGATTCCTCCCGGTACACCGCTGCTGGAAGACCATCTGTCCGATGCATTCGGCGTGAGTCGCACCGTCATTCGAAAGACTCTGCAGCGCCTCGCGCATGAACGCCTTGTGGACCTCGTTCCAAACAAGGGAGCATCCATCGCCAAGCCAACTGCTGATGAGGCGCGTCAGGTATTCGAGGCGCGCCGTGAACTGGAGCAGATTCTGGTGCGACGGGCGGTGCTGCTCGCGAACGATCTGGCGCTCAAGTCCCTTTTGAAGCTTGCGAAGGCCGAGCACGACGCACACATGCGTGGGGACAAGTCGCAGCGACTTAAACTCTCCGGCGACTTTCACCGTCAACTTGCGGCGCTCGCTGATAACAGCGTTCTACGGGCATTTCTGGAGGAGCTCGTATCCCGGTCCTCGCTCATCATCGCATTGTATGAGTCGCCTGGGGCAATACCCTGTTCTCATACCGAGCATCTTGAGATTGCCAATGCTCTCGTTGCCCGTGATGCCGCAAAGGCGGTTCAGTTCATGGATAACCATCTGCGCCACATTGAGGCGCAGATTGACTTGACAGCCGTATCTCAGACTCCCGATCTGAAAAGTCTTTTTGGTGGTCACAAGAGAGCTTGACTGTTGACGCAGTCTTTATCCTGCGTGGAGTGTCTTGCTGCTGGCTCTGTTCGGTGGCGCATAGGCGCTGAGGCTGCCGACATAAGGTTTGTGTATGGGGTACGCGAGGTCACCACGCTTGCTGGTCTTGAGGCCGAGCCCGACAAGCGCTTCGCAGAACTTGACCGCGGCGGCAACGCCGTCGATGACCGGAACCCCAAGCCTTTCCTCGAGATAACGTGTCAAATCTGCCATTCCTGCACAGCCGAGCACGATTGCTCCGGACTTGTCTTCCTCGAGCGCCCTTTTGCATTCTTCCAGGATCAACTGCCGGCAATTAGATTGAGGGTTGTCAAGTTCGAGCACAGGCAGGTCCGTGGCCCGGACCCGGCGGCAGTGGTGCTCCATGCCGTAGTTCCGCACCAGGTGTTCGGCTATGATCCGGGTCCGCTCGAGTGTCGTTACAACCGAGAATCCCGTGGCCAGGAAGCTGGCCGCATGCATGGCAGCCTCGGCAATGCCCAGGACGGGACCGGATGCGATTTCGCGGGCGGCCAGCAGGCCTGGATCACCGAAGCAGGCGATGATATAGGCATCCGCATCAGGTTCTTCGTTGATCGCATCCACGAGGCCAACGATGCTCATGGCCTCGTCATAATGGCCCTCGATCGAAACAGCACCCGACCGCGACGTCGCCGCAGAGATGATCGTTCCGGGGGCGGCCACCGCCCTGGCGGCCTCTGCAATCCGCGCCGTCATTGAGTCCGTGGTGTTGGGATTGATGATCCTGATAAGCATTGTCCGGTCCACATGAACTGAAATTCCTCGAGATGGTAGCCCGGCATCGTTTTGTATACAATGCTGTTTTTCATGTTGCATTTTGGTTTTTGCCGCGTCATGGTCTCACGGGGGCGTGGTGCGATGGACCGCACCGCAGCGCCTGAAGAAATGAAAAAACAGTCTCTCGAGGAGGAACACATGAACGGAGTTCTGATTTCGCGGCGCCTGCTGCTTGCTTCCGCCTGTGCCGCGGCGCTTTCGCTCACGACGCTTGCCGCCCACGCAGCCGATGCGAAGCTGAAGATCGGCTTTGTCGGCGTAACCAGCGGTCCCGCTGCCGCCTGGGGTACATCGAATGTTCGTTCGATGCAGACGCTTGCGGCTTGGTACAATGAACTGGGCGGCGTCAAGATTGGCGACAAGACCTATGAGCTCGAGATTGTCACATTCGACGACCAGAAAGATCCGAAGCGGGCTGTCGAAGGCATGGAAAAGATGGCGCAAGAGGGTATCCACTATGTGGTGGGCCCGAACGTCGATGACGGTGCCGCAGCCGTCCGCCCTGTGGCCGAGAAGAACGGCATCATCTACATTCCCTATGCGTTCCCCAAGGAACTCTATTCGCCGCCTGCTTCAAACGCCATTCTCGGCATGATCGCAAACTATCAATCCGGTCCGGCGATCTACAAGTATCTTATGGAGAACAAGGGCGTGAAGAAGGTCGCGTTCGTCGCTGCCAATGAATCCGACCCGCTCAGCCAGCGTGACTCCGGTGTGGCCGCTGCCAAGGCTCTCGGGCTTGAGGTTGTTGCCGAGAAGGACACTTACCAGAACGACACGCGTGACTTCACGCCCGTGTTGACGCCGATCGTTGGTCTCAAGCCGGACCTTCTCGTCCTCTCGGGTGTGGCACCCGCGAATGCGCCGCTGCTCATCCGCGCCGCCCGCGAGCTGGGTTATGAAGGCCTGATCTCCACTGAGACCGCACAGGATGCCAAGGTGCTGGAAGAGGGCGCTGGTGAGCTTGCCAACGGCTTCATTTCTGTCGGTGGTGCTTCAACGCCGGAAATTGCATCCGACCGCATGAAGGAATTCGTGGAGCGGTATACGAAGATGTTCGGCGAGTATAACGACGAGTCCAACACGAAGGTATATGCGCTCGACTACATTCTCGAAACAATGAAAGCCAATCCGGCGTCCATGGACAATGTGGACGAATTCAAGAAGACCGTCGACACCTTCGAGGCTCCGAACCCCTATCTGAAGGACCCGAACGCGAAACTGAAGTATGTCGGATCGACGTCCTTTGGACAGAAGCGACAGCTTGCCGTTCCGATGGTGGTCAACGAATACAAGGACGGTGCTTTCCAGACCCTGTTCGTCGGTACTGTTGACTGATACCCCTCTCAATTGGGGCCTGGCCTCTGGTCAGGCCCCATGTCTGACTGAGTTGTGACTGGGAAGCCGATGGAGCAGGTTATAGCCAACGGCCTTTATCTGGGTGCCCAATACGCGCTCGTAGCGCTCGGGTTGACCTTGATCTTCGGCCTCATGAATGTGCTCAATTTCGCGCATGGGCAAATGTATGTGCTCGGCGGCTTCATCACCTATGTAGTCTATGGACAGCTCGGGCTGCCTTTCGTGGTGGCGGTCCTGGCATCCGGCGTGACGCTCGCAGTTGTTGGTGGACTCATGGAGCGCTACCTGTTCCGCACCGTGATCAAGCGTAGCCACCGCGAAGAGAGCACCATGCTCCTGGCTGCCGCCACGGCGTTCTTCTTTGATGCGGTCATCCTGTTGGTCTTCGGCGAAAAGCAGCGCGGTGTACCAAAAATCGTAAAGGGTGTTTTCAACGACTTTGGCGTCATACTTCCCTATGATCGCATTGTTGTCGGACTGGTCGCCGCTGTTCTTATTCTTGGCTTCATTGCTTTCATGAAATTCACCAAGCCTGGTCGTGCGATGCGCGCTCTCGCCCAGGACAGGACAGCCGCTCAGCTGATGGGGGTCGAGGTCGACCGGTACACCATGATCGGATTTGCGCTGGGTGCCATGCTGGCGGGTGTGACAGGCGGGTTGCTTGTGTCCATCACCGGCGTGAATTCCGGTATTGGCGGCCCGATCTCGATAAAGGCATTCATGATGATCATGATTGGCGGAGCTGGCGTCGTGAGCGGTGCGATTGCCGGCGGCTTCATACTCGGCATGATGGAGTCAGTCGGACTCACGGTGCTGCGTGAGTACGGGGATGTCACCTATCTTGTGATATTTGCGGCGCTTATGATATTCCTCAGCATCAGGCCGAATGGCCTCATGGGCAAGCCCTGGGGTTAAGCAGCCGATGATCAGAAAACTGCTTGGACTTCTTTTCTTTCTGGCCGCTGTATTCATACTCCTGCCCCTTTTCATAGAGGTGACGGGTCGGAAGGACCTCTATTACGTGATGACATCCGTGGCGCTGCTGTCGATAGCCAGCGCCGGAGTCTGGCTCACATTCTATATCGGACGCATCAATATCGGACAGGGCGCCTATGCCCTCATGGGCGGCTACGTCTCCGCGATACTGGTGATGAGTTACAGCTGGTCTTTCTGGCTGACACTGCCGATTGCAGGCTTGTTCTGTGCCGGCGTGAGCATCCTGATCGGGATGCCGATCCTCAGGCTCAGGGGCGTCTACTTTGCAATGGTGACGCTCGTACTCACGGAGGTTGCACGGCTTTTGGCTCTGGCGCTTCCAATCACCAACGGTGCCAAGGGAATCACCAGCATCCCTCTGCCTGGAAGTATTTCCATATTCGGTGTCACATTGGTTCCCGATTTTGTGCAAGTCGAGAATCCGCGCATAGCCTTCTATTATGTCGCCGTCGTCCTGATGGTTGTCTGCTACGCCGGTATGTACCGCCTTGTGAACTCGCGTATGGGGCACCTGTGCATGTCGTTGCAGCAGAATGAGGAACTCGCATCCTCAATCGGAGTGAACATCGCGTGGCTGAGAGTGGTTGCCTATTCCATATCTTCTTTTTGCGGTGGCGTCAGCGGTGCGGTGTTTGTCGCCGCAACTCAGTCCATCTATCCCTCGAGCTTCACCGTCACCGACTCGGTCAATTTCATGCTCAACTGTTTCCTCGGTGGTCTTGGCTATGTCTTCGGGCCAATGCTGGGAACGCTGGTTCTCTATCTCGGCTGGAACCTGCTATTCTCAACTGGACAGTTCCAACTGCTGATTTACTCGGCAGTCATGATCATTCTGATGCTCGTTCTGCCCAACGGTTTGCTGAGCCTTGGGTCCTGGCGAAGGAAGGGATGATCAGTGTCCACCATCCTTGATATCAAGGGACTGACCAAGCGCTTCGGTGGCCTCACAGCCGTCAACAACGTGAGTTTCAGTGTGCGCGAGAGGGAAATACTCTCGCTGATCGGGCCGAACGGCGCAGGCAAGTCTACACTCTTCAAGCTTGTGTCATCATTCCTGAGGCCCACAGCCGGCGAGGTCCTTTTCAAGGGTGAACGGATCTCCAGTCTCGCTCCGCATATTGTGGCACGCAAAGGCGTGGTGCGGACATTTCAGGAAACGACCATCTTCCGCAATATGACGGTACGCGACAATGTCATCGTGGCCCATCATCTTCGTGCCAAGGCCACATTGCTGGGCTATTTCCTCGGAACGACCGATGCGCGCCGAGACGTGGCGGCATTTGGCTCGTCTGCTGATGAAATCCTCGGTTTTCTTGGCCTTGATGCCATTTCGGGGGAAATCGCCAGGAACCTCCCGCATGGACATCTGCGAGCTCTCGGTATTGCCATTGGGTTGGCTACCAATCCATCCGTTCTTCTCCTCGATGAGCCATTCGCGGGGATGAATCATGATGAGACGATGAAGGCTGTGGCGATGGTACGCAAACTTCGTGAGCGTGGACTGACGGTTCTGTTGGTCGAGCATGACATGCCCGCAGTCATGAAGATCTCAGATCGTGTTGTTGTGCTGAATTTCGGTGAGAAAATCGCTGAAGGTACGCCAGCTGAGATTCAGAACGATAGGAAGGTGATCGAGGCCTATCTCGGTGTCGAGGACGAGGCGATCGGGCTTTAGACATGACGCAGATTCTCGATTTCAGAAATGTCGACCTTTTTTACGACCATGTTCATGCGCTGAGGGGTGTGTCGCTCAGTGTCAATCAGGGTGAAACCGTTGCCCTGATTGGTGCAAACGGAGCGGGAAAGTCATCCATTCTGCGCGCCATTACCGGTCTGCGTCGCATCCGGAGCGGTGAGATCCATTATGATGGTCAACGCATCGACGGCAGAAACCCGGCCGACCTCGTGAAAGCCGGAATCGCGATGGTACCGGAAGGCCGCCGTGTGTTCCCTTACATGACGGTTAAGGACAATCTGCTGATGGGTGCTTTCACCAGGACAGATAAGGCCGGCATCGCTCAATCTCTTGAAATGGTGCTGACGCGATTTCCGCGACTCAAAGAGCGTTATGGGCAGGCCGCCGGAACGATGAGTGGTGGCGAGCAGCAAATGATGGTGATTGGCCGGGCGCTTATGGCAAAGCCGAGGCTGCTCCTTCTTGACGAACCATCGCTTGGAGTTGCGCCCAAGCTGGTTCAGGATATTGCACGGTCGATTGTTGCCATCAACCGGGATGAAAATGTGAGTGTCCTGCTTGTCGAGCAGAATTCACGCATGGCCCTTCGCATATCTCAGCGTGCCTATGCCCTGACCACGGGTGTGGTTGCGCTGTCGGGAAACTCTTCTGATCTGCTGTCTGACGAACGGGTCAAGAGCCTCTATCTGGGTGGAGAATTATGACAGCCGACTATCCGCGTGACATGAAGGGCTATGGCCGTGCCATACCAGACCCGAAATGGCCGGATGGTGCGCGCGTTGCGGTGCAGTTCGTGTTGAACTACGAAGAAGGCGGCGAGAACAATGTTCTTCATGGAGATGCGGCTTCGGAAGCCTTTCTCTCTGAAATCGTCGGCGCACAACCCTGGCCAGGCCAGAGGCACTGGAACATGGAGTCGATCTATGAATATGGCGCGCGTGCGGGCTTCTGGCGCCTCTGGCGAATGTTCACAGAACGGCAGATGCCACTGACTATCTATGGCGTGGCGCATGCCTTGATGCGCTCGCCCGACCAGGTCCAGGCCATGAAGGAGGCGGGCTGGGAGATTGCCAGCCACGGACTAAAATGGGTTGAACACAAGGATATGCCTGAGGACGAGGAGCGTCGTCAAATCGCTGAGGCAATCCGCGTTCACACGGCCCTGACCGGTGAGCGTCCGCTTGGCTGGTACACGGGACGGTGTTCCATGAACACCACGAAACTTGTCATGGAGGAGGGTGGCTTCCTCTATTCTTCGGACGACTACGCCGATGACCTTCCGTATTTCCTACGGAAACCTGATGGCGGCCGGCATCTCATCATTCCCTATACGCTTGATGCCAATGACATGCGCTTCGCGACGCCGCAGGGTTTCAATACCGGAGAGCACTTCTATCAGTATCTCAAGGATAGCTTTGATTGCCTCTACGAGGAGGGCCGCAGGGGCAGCCCCAAGATGATGTCGGTCGGGCTGCACTGCCGTCTGGCCGGGCGGCCAGGTCGCGCGCTCGGACTTGCGAGGTTCCTTGACTATGTTATGGCTCATGAGCAGGTGTGGGTACCTCGCCGCATTGACATTGCGCGGCACTGGCTTCAAAACTTCTCCTGATTGAGATGACAACGCCGATTTCGTCAGACCTGAGAAGCGGGTCGCTGATTTATCATGCAGAGCCGCGACCCGGGAAACTTGAGGTGCGGCCGACGAAGCCACTTGGCAATCAGCGGGACATGGCGCTCGCCTATTCGCCTGGCGTCGCGGCAGTTTCCGAGGCGATCCATGCAGACCCGTCCCTTGTCTCGAAATACACCAGCAGGGCCAATCTCGTTGGTGTCATCTCCAACGGCACTGCGGTGCTGGGTCTTGGCAATATCGGTCCACTGGCCGCCAAGCCGGTGATGGAAGGCAAGGCCGTTCTCTTCAAGAAGTTTGCGGATATCGACGTCTTCGACATCGAAGTCAACCAGACGGACGTTGATGGATTCGTCCAGACCGTTGCTGCGCTGGAACCCACGTTTGGCGGCATCAATCTGGAGGACATCAAGGCGCCGGAGTGCTTTGAGATCGAAGAACAACTCCGGGCTCGCATGAAGATACCCGTGTTCCATGATGACCAGCATGGGACAGCGGTGATCGTTGGCGCAGCCGTCACAAATGCCATCATGTTGACCGGCAAGGACATCTCGCAGGTCAAGATCGTCGCCTCCGGCGCCGGTGCTGCCGCGTTGGCCTGCCTCAATCAATTGGTGAGCCTTGGCGCTGACCGTCGAAACATCTGGGTGACCGACCTTGAGGGCGTCGTCTACAAAGGCCGACAGGAATTGATGGACCGCTGGAAAGACGCCTTTGCACAGGAGACGGCAGCCCGTACGCTCTCGGATGTGATTGCGGGGGCCGACATCTTTCTGGGCCTTTCCGCCGGCGGTGTGCTGCGGCCGGACCTCCTCCGGACCATGGCAAAGGATCCGCTCATACTTGCCCTTGCCAATCCATCTCCAGAAATCATGCCGGATGATGCGCTGGCCGCCCGGCCGGATGCGATGATTTGCACAGGGCGCTCGGATTTTCCCAATCAGGTCAACAATGTTCTCTGCTTTCCCTATATTTTCCGGGGGGCGCTCGATGTCGGGGCGTCTACCATCAACGAGGCGATGAAGCAGGCCGCCGTGACTGCAATCGCGGGACTTGCGCGCGAGACACCGTCGGATGTCG
Organism: Hyphomicrobiaceae bacterium; assembly: GCA_900298995.1. Classification (GTDB taxonomy): domain Bacteria; phylum Pseudomonadota; class Alphaproteobacteria; order Rhizobiales; family Aestuariivirgaceae; genus Aestuariivirga. The sequence continues at coordinate 15,690 of OMIC01000055.1, forward strand.
TGGCGCGCGCCTATGGTGGTGAATCCCGGCTGTTCGGCAAGGATTCCCTCATTCCTGCGCCCTTCGATCCCCGTCTTATCCTGAGAATTGCGCCAGCCGTTGCTAAGGCGGCAATGGAAAGTGGGGTTGCCACACGGCCCATCGCTGACCTCGATGCCTATGCCGAGCGCCTGCAGCGATTTGTCTTCCGTTCGGGGTTTGTCATGCGGCGTATTTTTGCCGCTGCCAAAAAGGCGCCGCGGCGGGTCATCTATGCCGACGGCGAGGATGAGCGGGTGTTGCGGGCGGCGGAAGTCGTGCTGGAGGAGGGGCTGGCCCAGCCGATACTGATCGGACGTCCATCCGTCATCGAAACGCGTCTTCGGCGCTATGGTCTGACAATCCGCGCCGGAAAGGACTTCGACGTCATCAATCCGGAGGATGACCCACGCTACAGGGATTACGTTGCGAGCTATGTCGAGATTGCCGGGCGCCGGGGTGTTACGCCTGATGCGGCGCGTACGCTTGTCAGAACCTCCACAACCGTCATTGCAGCGCTGGCCCTGCGCCGTGGGGAAGCCGACGCAATGATCTGCGGCCTTGAGGGCCGCTATCGTGGCAAGTTACGCCATATCCGGGATATCATCGGAATTGCATCTGGCGTCCGTGAACTGGCGGCCATGAGCCTTCTCATCACGTCGCGAGGCATCATCTTTCTTGCCGATACACATGTTCAGGCTGAGCCGTCGGCGCAGGACATTGCTGACACGGTTCTGATGTGCGCGGCGCATGTGGGTCGCTTCGGAATAACGCCCAAGGCGGCGCTAGTCGCCCACTCCGATTTTGGCGACTTCGACACGCCGGTCTCGGTCAAGATGCGCTCTGCGCTTGCCCTGATCCGCGAGCGTGCGCCGAATCTCGAGATCGACGGCGAAATGCAGGCCGATACCGCACTGATCGAGGCCGTCCGTCAGCGCAAGCTTCCATCCTCAAGGCTGAAGGGGGAGGCCAACCTCCTGGTCATGCCAGATCTGACATCGGCCAATGTCGCCTATCAGACCGTAAAGGTGTTCGGCGATGCGCTGCCGATTGGGCCCATTCTCCTTGGGGCAGCGCTCCCGGCCCATATTCTCACTGGTTCGGTGACATCGCGCGGAGTTGTCAACATGACAGCGATCGCCGTGACCGAAGCCCTTGCCAGCAAATCCGCAGGTGTTCCGCTCAGTTCCCGGCCTTGACCTTGAGCCGAGCAGCGTGGAGCAGGGGTTCGGTGTAGCCGTTTGGCTGTTCCCGGCCCTTGAAGACCAGATCGCAAGCCGTCTGGAAGGCGGTTGACAGGGTGTAGTCCGGCGACATCGGTCGATAGTTTGGATCTCCCGTGTTTTGGCCATCGACGATCACAGCCATCCGTTTCATGACATCCATCACCTGGGAAGGTGTGCAGATACCGTGATGCAGCCAGTTCGCTATGTGCTGTGATGATATGCGCAGTGTCGCACGGTCTTCCATCAAGCCGACATTGTTGATGTCGGGAACCTTCGAGCATCCGATACCCTGATCAATCCATCGCACGACGTAGCCGAGAATGCCCTGTGCGTTGTTCTCGATCTCCCTGATGATCTGTGCCTCGTTCCACATGCGAAAAGCGGCAACGGGAATGTCGAGAAGGGCTTCGACATGCGCGCGGCGGCCACCCTGCGCAAGCCGTTCCTGGACTGCAAATACATTGATGCGGTGATAGTGAAGGGCATGAAGTGTGGCCGCTGTGGGTGAGGGCACCCAGGCGCAGTTGGCGCCAGACTTGGGGTGATCGATCTTCTGTTCAAGCATGGCCGCCATCATGTCGGGTGCTGCCCACATACCCTTCCCGATCTGGGCTTTGCCGCGAAGGCCGCATTCAAGACCAATATCGACATTGAGGTTTTCATAAGCGGTGATCCAGCTCTTGCGCTTGATGAAATCCTTGCGGCTGAAAGGGCCTGCCTCCATGGAGGTGTGAATCTCATCGCCCGTGCGGTCAAGAAAGCCGGTGTTGATGAAGGCTACGCGATGCCGGGCCGCGCGGATGCATTCCTTCAGATTGACTGTCGTCCGCCGTTCCTCATCCATGACACCAAGCTTGACGGTGTGCTGCGGCAGTCCGAGAGCTGACTCAACCCTTGTAAAGATGCGGTCCGTGAAAGCCACTTCTTCCGGTCCGTGCATCTTTGGCTTGACGACATAGACCGATCCAAGGCGGGAGTTCCGTATTCCTTCTGTCTTGCGCAGATCGTGCATGGCGATGAGCACGGTCACCATGGCGTCCATGAGGCCTTCCGGAATCTCCTTGCCGCTGGCATCGCATATCGCAGGCGTCGTCATCAGGTGGCCAACATTGCGGATCCAGAGCAGCGCTCTGCCCTTTAACTGCAAAGGTTCGCCGGAAGGTGAAAGGAAAGTTCGGTCGTCGTTCAGTCGCCGCAGGATCGTCTTTCCGCCCTTTTCGAGTTCGGCCGTCAGGTTGCCCTTCATGAGTCCAAGCCAGTTGCGGTAGGCCGTGATCTTGTCTTCCGCATCGACGCAGGCGACGGAGTCCTCGCAATCCATGATCGCGGACACTGCACTCTCAATCACGACATCTGCCAGCAGCGCCTGATCCCGGCTGCCGATGAAGTGGGCCCGATCAAAAACCAGCTCGACATGCAGACCGTTGTTGCACAGAAGAATGGAATCAGGTGCCCGGGGATTGCCACGATAGCCCGCAAGCTTCTCGGGCTGAAGCAAAGGCATGTCATCGACAAGGAGCTTGCCGTCCTTGATCTGATAGCGGCGGACGTCCGCATGGCTTGCGCCATCGATCGGAAAAGCCTCGTCGAGAAACACACGCGTACGAGCGATGACGCGGGCGCCCCGTCCGCGTTCATAGGGACCGGCTGGAGGTGGACTACCCATGGCATCCGTGCCGTAAAGGCAATCATAGAGCGACCCCCAGCGTGCATTGGCTGCGTTCAGTGCATAGCGGGCATTCGTGACTGGCACGACGAGCTGCGGCCCTGCAACCTGGGCAATTTCAGCATCGACATTCTTTGTCTCAATGGCAAATGCCCCGCCCTCGGGCAGGAGGTAGCCGATGTCTTCGAGAAAGGCTTTCTGCGACTGGATGCTCGCGCCCTGATGAGCCTTGTGCCAGCTGTCAATCCTATGCTGAAGATCATCACGCTTTGCAAGGAGTGCGTGGTTCTCGGGAGCAAGATCCCGTACGAGGTCGCTGAATCCCCGCCAGAAATGGTCCGGAGCAACACCGGTCCCTGGAATGACTTCTTCGGTAATGAACCGGTCAAGAGCAGCGTCAACCTGCAGGTCATGACGGGAAATACGAGCCATTCGTCCCTCGAATCCTGATTGTTCCAGCGATCTTTACGACATTCCGCTGCTGTCACGCCAGATGGTTTAGTGGGCTTTGGACCTTGGAAATCACGAGTTCAGTCGAGGTGCATGACGTGTTGCCAGGTGCCGTCTGGCATGTGTGTGGTCACCACGGTCCCCTTTGCACCATCATATCTTCCCGTTCCACCGGTGATGGCGCGTTCGAGAGTGGAGGCGACCTTGACGGTTGACCCCTTGGCTGGATAATGGCCGACACCCTGGATGAGGATGCGGTCATTGGAATTGACGCCGAAGGAGAACACACCAAGGGTCACCCTGCTTTCAAGGCCAGTGTCTTGGTCTGCGGCTTGAGTTGTAGTCATGATCCAGTCCATGGCCACGGCCTCGTCGTCCGTCGTCTTTCCGTCGAAATGCCAGATCCGCTGATCGCCCACCGAGTCGCCGGCCTGACCGACGTCAATGAGTGTCGGATCCGGTGTCTTGCCGTGAATGACTGTAACAGTGGAATCGGCAAGAGCCGGGACGCTGGCGATAAGGATTGCAGCAAGCAGTAGAGGAATTTTCTTCATTTCATCATCCATGTGTCGGGGTCAGATGCTTCAGGGGCAGGCGTATGACTTGGAGCCAAAAAGATACCAAGCAGTTCTAGATGAGACAATATCTGCCGGGAGGGGCGGTGCGATACCATCACGGCACGACGCCCATCTGGATCGCATAGATCAGAAACGGAATGGTGATGGCCGACAGCAGTGTTGTGATGATCACGGCTGTCGACGCGCCTTCTACATAGGCGCGGTACTGACTGGCGAGAATGAAGGCGTTGGAAGCGGTTGGTAGAGCCGCCATCATCACTGCAACGTGCAGCCAGAGTGGCGAGGTGGTCGTGAGAAGGCTGACAGCAGCCAATGCCATGATGGGCTGGAAGATGACCTTCATGCTGGCGACCAGAAGGAGGTCGGGCCCGGTGTCAGTGAATCGCCGCAGACCGACCGTGATTCCAAGGGCGAAGAGAGCCGTTGGTCCCGCTGCCTTCATCAGCATGTCGAGTAAAGTCCCGACTGCGCCGGATGGTCTCATATCCAGCGCAGAGGCAATGACGCCAAGGCAAGTAGCTACGATAAAGGGATGGGTGAGAACCTGACGGACGATCCGAAGCGTGATGTCGCGCCAGCGGGTCTGCTCCTCCTGTTGCGCAACTGTGGCAAGGAGAGGCGTGAGGACAAACTGGAGTGTGCAATCGCAGCAGAAGACCAGCGCCGCAGGAACGGCGGCTTCGGGGCCGAAAAATGAAACAGCCAGCGGCAGGCCCATGTATCCGACGTTGCCGTAGCTGCCCGCCGTTCCCTGGAGAACTGCCGTCTTGAAACTCGTTCCCAGCAGCAGTCGTGACAGGCTCATGACTGTCAGGAAGGATATGGTCGTCACGGTCGTTGTAGTGAGCAAATAGGGCCAGTTGACCAATTCTTCGACAGGAGCTGCTGACACCACCTCGAAAATCAGTGCTGGAAGAGCAAAGTAGATGACGAAGATGTTGAGCCACGCGAGGCCCTGATCCCCCGGCTGCCAGCGTCGGGCAGCCAGCACACCGAGAAGGATCAGCCCGAAGAAGGGCATCGCCAGATTGAAGATTTCAGACATGGCAACGATCGGTCAAGCTTTCCTCCGCCTCATGCCTTTGCCCAGCGAGCTTGGCAACCGCTAGTTTGCAAATCCGCCAGTCTGACCAATCCTTGATTTGAGGTTGTGAGAGATGGCTGTGTTGAAACCTTTCAGCCTCCGGCACAAGTCTCGATGATCGGTGTATCGGGAGCTGGGCCGCCCACGACAGGGCCGTACCTCTCCTTGATGGGCATTCCAGCAAGATATTGCGGACTTAGTCCTTGACGGTTGGAAAACGCGGATCAACTCAACTCAAAAGGACAATAATCTTCCAAAACGAATGAAGAATGCCGGATAGTTGTGGATTGTCACCGCCAAGGTGCACCGCCGCATCTTGCATGCTCACATGGATGACGTACCCGTCACGCGCACCATTCAAATGGTCCTGTCTGAAACCACTGCTTGCTGATGCAAACCTTTCGTGTCAAATCTTCTGGTTCAATTAATGGAAACTGATGGCTGCTTACATCATGAAAAATGCCTGTTCGGCCATTTTCGCTCTCGCAACCGCAACGGTGCTGTCCTCTACTGCCTGGGCGGATGGCTATCCAGCCGTTCAGCTGGTCTCCACCGCCAAAACTGTGATGGGAGAGGACATCGTCTATCCCGCATCCGGACAGCCACAGGTGAATGCCATGGTCCTGACCCTCGTTCCGGGCGAAAAGACGATGCTGCATACCCATGGTGTGCCGCTGTTTGCCTATGTTCTCGAGGGAGAGATCACGGTGGAGTACAGCGGACGTGGCAGCAGGACCTTCAAGAAAGGTGAGGCCTTCGTCGAGGCCATGCATGTTGAACATGCCGGCATCAATCTCACCGAGAAGCCGCTGAAGATACTCGCTGTCTACATGGGTGCCGTTGGGTCCGAGGATGTCATTCCGGTCAAGTGACCGGTACGATCACCACGACTATTCCAGATTGGTATGGCGCCTGCGCATGGCTGCAGGCGAAATCCTGAGGCGTTCGCGCAGAATCAGGATCAGGACTTCGAACGTCAGAAACTGTGCGCCCTCAAAGACCGAGCCCATCGGCAAGCGTGAAGCAGCTCTCGCACCCGTGTCATTTGCCATGGTCTGTGCAGGAATGGTGAGTACCGTATCGCAGGCCATGGGTACAATGGCCTTGGGTTGAGCCGTTACGCAAGCCGTGTGCGCGCCAGCCAATGACGCCTGCCGTACAAGTTCCCGAATGGTCCGAAAGTGACCGGGCCCCGCACTGACGATCAACAGGTCTCCCCGGCCAACAGGTGGCGTGGTCATTTCGCCAACGACATGGGCATCGAGACCCAGGTGAAACAGCCGCATGGCGAGTGCCCGCATCATAAGTCCTTCGCGGCCCAACCCGTGCAATGCGATCCGTTTGGCCTTTGAGAGCTCGACGGCAAGCTTCTTGATCTCTGCCGGGCTCACGCCTGCGCTTGCCGCTCTGATCTCATCGGCGGCGCGCGTGACGGATTGTATGTAGTCGATCATGCGGTGCGCATCCATTTCAGTCGGCAGTCAGAGTGCCGACGGCGTCCTTGAGAAGTCCTATGTCATCAAGAATGTCGAGAATCGTATAGCGGCTGCGCAGATAGAGAGCTGACAACACTGTCTGGCGCAGATGACGGGAGTCGACGCCGATCGCGGCGGAGGAGGTCGGCGCGCCGGCCGCCCCCAGCTTCTCTGAGAAAGCGCCTGGGGCCAAAATCTGAGCCCTGAGGCGCTGCTTCAGTTGCGGCCAGCAGGCCTTGAGGCGGGAGAGGCGGTTGCAGAGACTTTCCCTGTCGACATACTTCAGGCGTGTTTCCTCAATCGACCGGCTGCAGATCTCGGAAGAGCCAAAGCGATCCCTAATGTCATCAGACTTCTGGCTCAGGCTGCGATAATGAGCCAGAGAAGCCTCGATATCGAGATTTTCGATATCCAGCCTCAGTAACCAGTCATAAAGTTTCAGGGCCGTCAGCGCGCCGACCGCGACACAGGAACCGTGGCTCACCGGCTCGCCTTCATGGGCAAGATCCTGCATTTCCCAGAAATGAGCGATCTGGTGATCAGCCCCTGATGCCGGACGGGACGAGCCATGCAATTCCATGGCAAATCCCACAACGGCAAGACCTGCGAACAGATCTTCGATGGCGTCTCCATCACCGCGCGCGACGTCGAGGGGTCGCGATAGAAAGTCAGGCAGATTGACCTGCACCATACTCCATGACTGAGGTTCGATTGGCTCTATTCCGAGCTCATCAGCAAGAATCCAGTCTGCCCCCGCAGGAATCTTGCCGGCGAGGTCACTGTATCCCCAACTCGACATGACACGGGGAGCATTCCGCAGGACCTCGAGATCGGCGATGATCGCCTTTGGCGGTCTGCATTGGATGGTTTTCTTGAAACCCCGCTCGGACAGTGGCGCGCCCGCCGAAGTGTATCCATCCATTGAGGCGGCCGTTGCCACGCAGAGATAGGGCTGCCCTGTGGTGAAGGCTGCGTATTTGACGAGATCATTGATGACCCCGGAGCCAACCGCTACAGGCGTGTGGCGCGCTGCGGATAGGCGCTCGGCGATTCTTCCCGCAAGCTCGACAGACGGCTTGGGTTTGGGCTTGGCCGGCAGCATGAGCGTCTCGAAGCGGAGGCCGGCGGTCTGGAGATATGCTGCAAGTGGTTGCCCGGCAGCCTGCCATGTATTTTCGTCTGCAACAAGAAGAAGTGGACTGGGCTCAAAATGACTTGCGATGACTGCAGGAGTGCGGGCCAGAGCTCCCGTAGACAATTCAACTGCCGCAATGGATTTTGAAACTTTCAATCCGGCCGCAATGGTCTTCTGGGCCGCGTTCACTGGACGTCTCCGTTGCTCAGCATCTTGCGAATTGTGGGAACGTCAAGTCTGCCATCGAGAAAATCCCCACCTTGCTTATGAAGACGTGACTGCTGGATTGAACTGCTGCTGATCATCGTTGATTCCATGTCCGCAAAGACGTGATGCCGGATCGCGGTGAAACTGGTCTATATTTGAAGCGAATAAAATGCAAACGGCCAGTTCAATGATCGTCTATGTAAGGCGGTCATATGCCCTTGGTATCATGGGCGGAATGGATGGTGGGCTTGCAATTGAACGCTTCCCTCATCAGGATCTTCTGGCGAAGATGGGAGAGCAACGGATGTGGGACCAACTCTTCCCGTCATGGTGGGTCTGGATGGTTCCGTTGGCCTTTCTTGCGGTGCTCGTCTACGCTTTCAATCCGAAACGCAAGACGCAATTCGAGGATGATGCGCGCATCCCGCTGGACGATGACCGGCAAACGAAGCGCTAGACGTTGATCCAGTGTTCCGGTGATCCCGGCGGCACCAGCAGAAGCTTGCCCACATGCGTCTTGCTCATGAACAGGCGTTGCGCATCCGCAATCCTTTCCAAGGGAAACACGCCCGCCACGAGCGGCCGGATCAGCCCCCTCTCGATAAGGCTGATGAGGTCGTGAAACACCGGTTCATCCCACGCAGTGCAGCCTATAATATTGATATCTTTCAGATAAACGTCACGCAGATCAAACTGCACGATCGGGCCGCCAATGGCACCGGACGACACATAGCGGCCACCGCGCTTCAGCAGCTTGGGTATACTCGTGAAGCCGGGACCCGCGACATTGTCGACAGCAACATCGATGCTGTTCTCGCCAAGCACGGTCAGAAGGTCATCCTCGCGCGACAGCACCAGATCGCAGCCAAGGGCGCGGACGGCATCGAATTTGTTGCCGCTGGTGATGCCGATGATGCGGGCGCCACGACATCTGGCGAGCTGTACGGTTGCTGAACCCACACCGCCCGAGGCGCCGGTGATCAGGACCGTCTCGCCGGAGCGGAGACCGGCGCGATGCAGCATGTTCTGTGCGGAGCCATAGGCACAGGGAATGGTTGCAAGCTCCGTATCGCTCCAGTTGCACGTTACGGGGAAGGCTTCGGCGGCGGGAACCTTCACATATTCAGCGAATGCACCGTCGAAATCCGATGCCATCCAGATGTTTTCGAGACTGCTGAAGCCACGTGTGCGCATGCAGGGCCGAACAAGGACCCGGGTGCCGAGGAGCGGCCTGCCCGCCTCGCCGCCCGCTTCGACGACATGGCCGCAGCAATCCGTGCCCTGGATCAAGGGGAAGGGGGTAGGCTTGTCCCAGCCGCCATCTGCCTTCTGCTTGGGGGTCTGTTCCTGGGCGTTCGCGATCGATGCCGTATCCAGCGTCACGCTGTCGGAATACCAGCCCAGTCGCGTGTTGATCTCGGTATTGTTGATGCCCGCTGCTGCAACACGGATCAGCACGTCGCCGGGCCCTGGAACTGGCACGGGCACGTCGCGGTAGACGAGCCTGTCGTAGCCTCCGTTGCCGGTCGTGACGACAGCCTTCATCAGTCTCGAGTGGCCGGCAGGGTCGAAGCGGTCTGGCGAAGCAGATGCCGTCACGAGGCCTCTCCAGCACGCGGCCGCATGTGCTCTGCCGCCAGCCGGACTGGAAAGCGCGCGCGGATCTGGTCATCGACATGTCGTGGGACATGATCCGGAAAGTGGCTGCCCAGGATGTCGGCCAGCTTCCGGCCTGCCCGCTCTACCAGCTGCGGCCGGCCCTTCTCCTCCCATTCCTTCGGCGATGTGCGGTCGCCCAGAACGGGATAAAGATATTCCTTCTGCATCCGCGCCAGTGTCTGGCTGCTGCCGAGGAAATGATTGGGTCCCTCGAGGCAGGTCTCACGGATCGCTTCGACGGAGAGCGCCTCATCGCTCACATCGATGCCGCGCACGGTGCGCTGTGTGGCGCCGATGATGTCGTTGTCGATGACCAGTTGCTCCATGCTGAAGCCAAGCAGGCTCGCTACCATGCCGGCGGATTCATAGAGAAGGTTTGCACCGGCATTAGCGACGAGGGCATGGTTGTAAGCCTTTTCATAGCCCGACTGGATATCGGGAAGCTTCGAATCGGTCATGCCCGAGGGAACGCCGGAGGTCAGATCATAGGAGTGGATGAGCTGTGCGGCAGCCGCCGACAAAAGGGCCTGCTCCGGGCTGCCGCCCGACATGGCGCCGGTGCGCAGGTCGGAAACGAAGCAGAAGGGGCCCATGATGGCAGGTGCGCCCTTTTTGACGGCGTTGACATAGACCAGACCCGCAAGACACTCTGCAATCTCCTGTACGAGTGATCCAGCAATCGCTGCCGGAGAAGTTGCGCCAGCCTGTCCTGCGGATACGAGGAAGACTGGCATGCCCGCCCGCACTGCAACTTCGAGGCACCGGCACGCTTCGGGTGCAAAGCGCAAGGGCGGCACAACAAAGCAATTCGACTGGCTCACGAATGGCCGCTGCCGCCATTTGGCTTCCGAACCGGCAATCACATGAAGCATTTCGAGCGATGCGGGCATCTCGTCCGGATTGCCCCAGCTTGTGCCGACATGCTTGGCGGTTCCCATGACGGCAGCATAGCAGGTATTGAAATCCATCTCGAATGGCAGCGGAATGTCCCGGCAGACGACCGAGCGCTGGAAGAAGTGGACATGCTCAAGCGCATCGACCGTGCGTGCGATGTCGTAGAGATCGCGCACCGTCGAGTCGCGGTAGGAACCGGTCGCGGCATCCACCATGTTCACGGCCGCACCGGCGGTTCCGAAATAGACCTTCTGGCCCCATGGTTCGAGATCATGCCGTGGGTCCTGTCCGTGCAGCACGAAGTGGCGTCCGGCCCCGGCAATTACATCCTCGACAAGTGCCCGCGGGAAGGTGATGCGTCCATTGCTTCGCTGAACCGCTCCGGCTGCCGTGAGCAGGTCGACACCGCTTGGCGGGGTGTCCGCCATGCCGATCTCGGCCAGCACATCGAGGGCTGCCGCGTGGATGCGCGGGATATCGGCTGCGCGGAGCGGGGCATAGTTTCCACCCGTCATGCCGGGCCAGACCGGACGCAGCTCAGGAGGCAGGGCAGCGGCCCTGGCAGCGGTCCGGGCTTCCCGACCGAGACGACGCGCACTGGACATGGCGGTACTCCCCTTGATCAATGAACCCGAAATCTAGAGCAAATGCGGGCAAAGTGAAAACCGCTTTTACCCGGCCGTGACACACAAGTTTCTCAACGGACGTGAGTATTCTTCTGTTTGTTCAGGCGGCAGTCCCGGAGGCGCCGAGGGTCTGGAAGATGTGACGCGCTTTCTCGACCAGCGGCACCTCGGTGGCACCCAGAAGGCGGTTACGATCAAATTCGGCGGGGTTTGCCTGCAGGCTGCTGCGCAGGGCAGCACCGAAGGTCTGGCGGATTTCGGTTCCGATGTTGAACTTGGCCACCAGACGGCTGCGGGCGAGGCTGGTCCGCTGAGCCTCCGGGACGCCGGACCCGCCGTGGATGACCAGCGGCACCTGCCAGCCCGTCGCCCTCCGGATGGCACTGAGGGTGGGTTCATCCAGTTCGGCGGTGGCCTCGGTCTGGAGATGCACATTGCCAGCCGCAACAGCCATGGCGTCAACAGCGGTTTCAGCGGCAAAGCGGGCTGCCTCCGCGGGGTCGGTGCTGCGGGAGGCGGCACCTCCGGCATAGCCGACAAAGCCGATCTCGCCCTCGCAGGACACGCCTGCAGCACGCGCCGTGCGGCTGATGGCGGCAGTCGTGCGGATGTTGTCATCCAGCGGCAGGGCGGAGCCGTCATACATCACCGAAGTAAAGCCCTCGGCAATCGCGGCCTCGATCTCGTCAGCCGTGCGCCCATGGTCGAGATGGAGCACCACGGGCACCGTCACGCTGTCGGCAAGGTGCCGGAACATGGCGGCAATGACAGGAAGCGGCGTGTGAGCCCGGCAACCGGGTCCGGCCTGAAGTATGACGGGTGCGGCTTCCGCTGCGGCGGCGGTGACGAAGGCGCGCGAATCCTCCCAGCCGAGGCAGACGAAGCCGGGCACTGCGTATCCGCGTTCACCTGCTGGTCGCAGGACATCGCTCAGCGTGGCGCGGGTCATTTGAACTTGGCCACCATGTCCATGATGCCAGGGATGGTATGCAGTTGACTGGCGTGGGTAGGCTGGAAGAACTGCTTGAGGCTGCGCTGGCTCAGACCGCCCAGAATCGTGAAATAGTACATTTCGTATCCCGGCAGCGCACAACAGGGATGATAGCCCTTGTCGATCAGGACGGTCGACCCATTCATGACGTGATAGGCATCGCCGGGCTCATTGTCTACGCGCTGCAGCATCTGCAGGCCAGAGCCATGGGACGGGCGGAAACGAAAGTTGTAGGTCTCGTCGTGGCGGCTTTCCTCGGGCAGGCGGTCGGTATCGTGCTTGTGACTCGGAAAGCCGGACCAGCCGCCGGCGCCAACGGTGAAGAGCTCCGAGACCAGCAGACGGCCCACCCGGCCATGATACTTGGTGCCCAGGATATGCTTGATCTTGCGGTGTGTCTTCGTGTCGTCCGATCCGTACTGGACGACGTCGATGTCAGCCGCGCGCACCGCGAAGGGCTCGAGCACCTGATCGAAGCGCGCACCCGCGACGAATACCTCCGCCGTGTCACTCTGGCAGGTGAAGCGTGCGGTCATGCCGGTTGGAACGTAGACACCCTCCGGCTCGCCGTCCCAGACGTCAACACCACGCCCGCCGATATCGTCATAGCGTTGAGAGCCCACGTCGATGCGCAGCGTGCCGGTGGCAGGCACGATGCTGGTCTCGTAGCCGGGTATCGAATAGGAAAAGGTCTCGCCGCGCTTCAGCCTGACGATGTTGAAATAGTTGAGCGGCACCAGCGGATGGTCGACATCGACGATGGGCCTGTTGTGGTTGTCATGGGGCGGAATATGCATGGATGCTCTCTCAGCTGCAGGCAGGTTCGGGCGTGGAGGCGAGGAAGGTTTCAAGCTCGGTGGCACTGGGCATGGCGGGCGCACAGCCGACGCGCGAGACCGTGATTGCCGCCGCGGCCGAGCCGCGCAACACCGCCTCACGAAGGTCATGGCCGCCTGCAAGGGCAGCGAGCAGGCCGCCAAGGAAGGCGTCTCCGGCGCCCGTCGGCTTCAACGCATCTGTCGTGTAGATTCCGGTGCGGAGTTCGGCCTCGCTGGTGATGCTTACCGCACCGCGTTCGCCCATCTTGTAGACGGCCAGCGCAATGCCCTGGGCGACAAGGCTCCGGGCCATGGCGAGACCGTCTTCGGCGCGGCCTGCGAGAAGCCCGAACTCCACGTCATTCCCAACCACGATGTCACAGGCGCGGGCCGCGGCGAGGTTCACGAGGCGGGCTTCATCCTCCGACTGCCAGGAATAGGGGCGGTGGTCGATGTCGATGACGGTGACGAGGCCTGCGGCGCGTGCCCGGGCCAGCGCGGCCATGGTGGCCATGCGTGAACCGGTTTCGGCCAGTGCCGTGCCGGTGATGACGAGGGCGGCATCGCCCCTGAAGTCGACCTTCGCGACGTCATCCACGGTCAGGGCGAAATCGGCCGCGCCGTTGCGGTAGATGACCGACTGGCAGTTCTCCCAGCGTGTCTCGACGACGGCGAGCGAGGTGCGCAGGCCTGCGCCTACCATGCGTATGTGATCGCTGCCCACGCCATAGTGCGCGAGTCTGGCAAGGCAGAAGCGGCCGACCGCATCATCCGACAGGCAGCTGAGCAGCCTTGCCTCTGATCCGAGCTTAACCAGCTGCACCGCGATGTTGGCGGCCGAGCCGCCCAGATGCGACACGAAGGACGAGGCCTCGGGAATGGGCGTGTCGGGCGGATCGGCGTAGAAGTCCATGCCGGCGCGGCCGAGGACGGTGAAGCGGTTGCCGCGGAGGCACTGTCTGGCGTCGGCCAGGTTCATTGCTCAACTCCTTGCCGGAGCTTTCGAATTTCACGTTGCACCGGACCCCGGGAGACGTATAGACATTCGGCGATCGTTGCAAATTCTTCCGCAAGACGCGTAGTGGGGCGGCGCATGCCGGAAATCGGGATCGGTCTGGTCGGCGGCGGCTACATGGGCAAGGCCCATGCCGTGGCGCTCAGCGCCGTGGGCGCGGTGTTCAACACGCCGCTGCGGCCCAGGCTCGAAATGATTGCCGCCAGCAGCCCCGTTACGGCAGAGCGCCATCGCCAGGCCTATGGGTTCCACCGTTCGACGGGCGACTGGCGGGTGCTGGTGGCGGACCCGCGGGTCGAGGCCATCGTGATCGCCAGCCCCCAGGACACCCACCGCGCCATTGCCGAGGCCGCCTTCAAGCTGGGCAAGCCGGTGTTCTGCGAGAAGCCGCTCGGCGCCTCGCTGGCCGATGCCGAGGCGATGACGCGCGCCGCGGATGCCTCCGGCGCCGTGCACATGGTGGGTTTCAACTATGTGCGCACCCCTGCCACGCAGTTTGCCCGCAAGCTGATTGCCGGTGGCGTGATCGGCCAGGTCAGCTGGTTCAGGGGTGAGCATACGGAGGATTTCCTCGCCGATCCGGCGCTGCCCGCCAACTGGCGGACGCGCGGCATGGCCAACGGCGTGCTGGGCGATCTTGCCCCGCACATGCTCAACTGCGCGCTGGCGCTGATGGGGCCCGTGGAATCGCTCTCGGCGATGGTGGAGACAGTGCATGCCACGCGCAACGGCAAGGACGGCCCCGAGGCTGTGACCAATGACGATCACACGCAACTCATGTGCCGCTTTGAAAACGGCGCCATGGGACATCTCTATTTCAGCCGCATCGCGACGGGCCGGAAGATGGGCTATGCCTATGAGGTACACGGCACGGCCGGCGCCATCCGTTTCGATCAGGAAGATCAGAATGCGCTGTGGCTCTATACGGCTGAGGGGCCAGAGGCCGTGCGCGGCTTCCGCAAGATCCTCGCCGGACCGGCGCACCCCGACTATGTCGAGTTCTGCCAAGGGCCGGGCCACGGCACCGGCTATCAGGACCAGATCATCATCGAGGCGCGGGATTTCCTGGCGGCCATTGCCGACGGACGCGCGCGCTGGCCGAGCTTTCATGACGGGCTCGAGGTGTGGCGCATCGCCGATGCCGCCGCCCGGTCTGCTTCCGAAGGCCGCTGGATCAAGCTGTCCGGAAAATACTAGTCGTCAAAACGGGAACGCAGCACGATGAGCAAATTGAATTGGGGAATGATTGGTGGTGGCGACGGCAGCCAGATCGGGCCTGCCCACCGCCTGAGCGCGGCCGTCGACGGCGAATTCGCCTTCGTGGCTGGAGCGCTCGATCATCGTGCGGCGGAAGGCCGGGCCTTCGGCCAGAGGCTGGGTCTTGCAGCCGATCGCAGCTATGGCGACTGGCGCGAGATGCTGGCAGGCGAGACGAAGCGGCCGGACCGGGTCGATCTCGTCACGGTTGCGACACCCAACTCCACGCATTTCGAGATCACGCGCGAATTCCTAAAGGCGGGCTTCCACGTGCTGTGCGAGAAGCCGATGACGGTGACCGTCGCCGAGGCCGAGGAGATTGTCCGTCTCACGCGCGAGACAGGGCGCATCTGCGCTGTGAACTATGGCTATACGGGCTATGCGCTGGTGCGCCACATGCGCGCCATGGTGGCGCGCGGCGATCTTGGCCGGGTGCGTCTCGTGGTGGCTGAATTCGCCCACGGCCATCATGCTGATGCAGCCAATGCCGACAACCCGCGGGTGCGCTGGCGCTACGACCCCGCGCAAGCGGGCATCTCGGCGCAATTCGCCGATTGTGGTATCCACGCGATGCACATGGCGAGCTATGTGACGGGACAGGAGGTGGAGAGGCTGTCGGCGGACATCGTCTCGCTCATATCTTCCCGCCAGCTCGAAGATGATGCGATGGTGAACTTCCGCATGTCCGGGGGAACGGTCGGGCGGCTGTGGACATCCTCCGTCGCCATCGGGCGCCAGCACGGGCTCACCCTTCAGGTGTTCGGCGAGAAGGGAGGCCTGCGCTGGGCTCAGGAGCAACCCAACCAGCTCTATTTCATGCCCCTCGGCCAGCGCCTGCAGGTGATCGAGCGCGGTGAGGGCAATCTCTCGCCAGAGGCTGACAGGGCCAGCCATGTGACGGTGGGCCATGCCGAGGGCATGCCTCTGGCCTTCGCCAACATCTATCGTGACCTGGCGAGCGCCATCCGCTCGCGTGCTGCTGGCCACGCGCCAGACCCGGTGGCTGACCAGTATCCGAAGGCCGAGGACGGGCTGCGGTCCATGGCGGCCATCGCCGCGGTGGTCGGGTCCGGCAAGGCTGACGGAAAGTGGGTGGATGCGCGTCCGCCGATGTTCCGGTAGAACCACGCTGCAAGGTCCAAAGGAAAGGGGCCGCCCCTTGGGCGGCCCCTCTTGTTTGCGGCTCGTCGTGCCGTGCCGTCAGGCGGGCAGGACGAAGAACCAGTTGGCCCAGAGCACCAGAACGGCGCCGGCGATGAGCGTGAGATAGGGCCACATGCCCGCCTTGCGCTCGCCCATGTCGCCTTCCTTGAGGCCAAGATCCTCAAGCGCGCCCTTCGGGAACTTGCCGCCATCCTGGATGTAGTGGCGGAAGTAGAACACCGGGATGATGAGCGCGGCGAAGATGAGGCCAGCCCACAGCGCCGTGTTGTAGCCCCAGACCTTGGCGCCAGCGCCGAGGAACAGGGCGTTGACGAAGGCCAGTACGGTGTTGATGCCGATCAGGAAGGTGGGCGCCTTCCACGGACGCGCAACGTGGCCCGAGTCCACGCGGTGGATCCAGCCGGCGTTGAGGTTGAGGAAGTTGAAGATGATGTAGCCCACGTTGGAGATCGCCAGAACGTAGAAGTAGCCGGCCAGGTCGGAGGCCAGCGCCAGCAGGAAGACGTTGAAGGCGAGGTCCGTCCACATGGCGCGGGTTGGAGCACCATGCTCGTTGATGTGCGTCAGATAGCGCGGCAGCCAGCCGTCCTTCGAGCCCTGATAGAGGGTGCGCGAAGAACCGGCCATGGCCGTCATGATGGCCAGGAACAGCGCGAGGATCATCAGGATCACGAAGATCTGGGTGATCGCCTTGCCGCCGCCCACCATGTTGCCGAGTGCTTCGCCCACGCCTGTGCCGTCCACGATGCCAGGTGCCAGCATGCCGGAGAGGCCGAGGACGCCCTGGAACGAGAAGGGGATGAGGAAGAAGAAGACGCAGCATAGAAGGCCGGAGAAGAAGATGGCCTTGAAGGTATCGGTCTTCGGGTTCTTGAGCTCGCGCGTGTAGCACACGGCGGTCTCGAAGCCGTAGGTGGACCACGCGGCGATGTAGAGGCCGCCCAAGAACAGCGTCCAGCCGCCCAGCGTCCAGCCTGCCGCGTCAACACCCGAATAGGCGGCAGTGGGCGGGACGAGGCCCGTCACGTTCGCCGAGTCGATCGCTCCGGTGAAGATCGGCACGAGGCCGACCAGCAGCAGCGGCACGAGCACGATGATGGCCAGCCACTTCTGCGCTGCCGCTGTGGAGGCGATGCCACGATGCTGGATGGCGAAGATGATCAGCATCAGGATGACGCCGATCACGAAGGTTGAGTTGAAGTGCAGGCTGCCGAGGCCCGGGATCGGAATGTTGAAGGCTTCCCAGGTGCGGATGGCAGGCGTCAGCGCCTCGACGCCGGCCTGCGTGGCCACCGCCTTGATGGCGTCGGCTTCCGCGACGCCGGCATTGGCCGCCATGTAATCGATAACGGACTGGGTTTGCGCCGTGAACTGGCTGGCATTGGCTGCCACCCAGTCCATGACCATCTGCGAGTCACCGGCCGGAATGGGGAACAGCGCGTTGAGGATGTAACCCGCTGCAATGGCGCAGCCCAGCGACAACACCGGACTCCACGCGAACCAGTTGCACCAGACCGAGAGCGGCGCGATGAACTTGGAATAGCGCAGCCAGGCCGTGGCGCCGTAGATCGACGCGCCGCCCGACTTGTTGCCGAACATGCCGGCGATTTCGGCATAGGTGAAGGACTGCAGGAAGCCCATCACCATGGAAATGATCCAGACGAGGAAGGCAAGCTTGCCCGTCGTTCCGGCGATGCCGCCGATGGAGAAGAGAACGAGTGGCGGCACGCCGGCCGCTACCCAGAACGCTCCCTTCCAGTCCAATGCCCGGACGAGTTCGCCCGAGTTCGCGTTGTTAGACATGTTGTCGTTTCCTCCGTTGATCCCGGTTTCGACTTCCCGATTGCGCCACTTTCTCTATGCGTGGTCGCAGCCAGGTGAAGCGAAGGTCACGAGGTCGCGGAGTGCGTCCGCTGCTATCCCCCCTCTAACCCACGGGAAATAATGTTTAATGTTGTTATATCGACGGTCAAGCAAAACTCGTCTATGTTGGTAACTGGACGCGGCGCAGGACAGGGTTAGCAGCCGCAACCGTCATTCAGGGACGATGAGATGCTGAACTTGTTGCACCGCAACATGGCACCGCCTGCAAGCCGGATCTTGCGGCCCGGGGTCAGAACGATTCCGCCGCGTGTCGAGCGTTACCCGGTGCCAGGTGGCGGCAGTGTGGTCGTACCCGTCAGCGCCGGCGACGGGTTGCTGCTCACGGACAGTGAGGGCGGACAGCCCTGCGAAGTGCTGTTTTGCGATGGGTCCGGGCGGTTTGACCCGGCCGCCCTGGGGGCTTCGGGCGCGACCGATGCGGCGGGGTTCAGGGCCATGCTGGCGAGCGCCAGCGAGGGTGCGGCCCGGACGCTTGCAGCCTTGCGGCGGCGCAACATGGATCTCGCCCAGGCGCGTGCAATCCGGCTTTTCGGCAACCAGAGCCCGGCTGGCAGCACGGCCAGCCTGACCGTGGCCCGGGACGGAATCCTGATCGTGGCCGCGCCCGGCGGGGCCATGTCCCCCGAGGCGCAGGACACGGCCACCGGCATCGAACTGCGAATCACCCGGGCCGCCCCGGGGACGGGCAAGGCGCTGGACATCTTGCCCGAGCCGCTTGCCGACCCGCTGCAGGACATTCGCATCAAGGCGGCAACGGCATCCGCCTATCTGGTGCGGGCAGGCGAATACATCCAGGTGATTGACGTCTCCGGCCGGCAGTGCACCGATTTTCAGGCGCTTTCCGCGCGAAAGGTCGACAAGGGACTCGATTTCGCGCTCGATTCCACGGTCACACGCACCCTTCTCGGGCGCAGCTATCCGACGCCGGGGCTTCCCTCCAAGGCCTTCGACCGCGAGTTCGAACCGCTCGTGGAGATCGTCCAGGACACAGTTGGCCGGCATGACGCCTTCGCGACGGCCTGCAACAGCCGCTATTATGATGACATGGGCTATCCCGGCCATGTGAACTGCACTGAGAATTTCAATCATGCGCTGGCGCCCTTTGGCGTAGCGCCGCGAAAGGGCTGGGAAGCGCTCAACTACTTCTACAACACCAACATCGATCATCAGAACCAGCTTTATCTGGACGAGCCGTGGTCGCGTCCGGGCGATTATGTTCTGATGCGGGCTCTGACGGACATCGTCTGCGTATCGTCCTCCTGCCCGGACGACATC
The DNA here is from genome assembly GCA_900298995.1 of Hyphomicrobiaceae bacterium. Classification (GTDB taxonomy): domain Bacteria; phylum Pseudomonadota; class Alphaproteobacteria; order Rhizobiales; family Aestuariivirgaceae; genus Aestuariivirga. The sequence continues at coordinate 35,112 of OMIC01000055.1, forward strand.
GACGCGGCCAATGCCTGGGAGCCGACCGACATTCACATCCGCACCTACGCAGCAACCGAAAAATTCTCGAGAGCAGTGGCTTATCGCATGACACCAGACGCCGACGCCCAACTCACGCGCGAAACCGCTTTTCATCCGCGCTTTTCAGCGCTCACGCGAAACTTTGCGGAGTACCGCGGCTACTGGCTGCCCAACCGCTTCAACAATGATGGGCCGATCGCCGAATACTGGGCCTGCCGCGAGAAATGCGTCGTGCTCGACCTGTCGCCCCTGCGCAAGTTCGAGGTTACTGGCCCGGATGCCGAGGCGCTGCTGCAATACTGCGTGACCCGTGACATCCGAAAGCTCTCGACGGGGCAGGTGGTCTATTCTGCCATGTGCTACGAGAACGGCGGCATGATCGATGACGGCACGGTCTTCCGGCTGGGCCAGAACAATTTCCGCTGGATCGGCGGCGACGACTATTCCGGCATCTGGCTGCGCGAACAGGCGGAGAAGAAGGGCTACAAGGCCTGGGTGCGCTCATCTACCGACCAGTTGCATAATATCGCCGTCCAGGGGCCCAGCAGTCGTGATTTGCTGAAGAAGATCATCTGGACGTCGGCTGCACAGCCCGCCATCGGCGAGCTTGAATGGTTCCGTTTCGCCGTGGGTCGCATCGGTCATTTCGAAGGGCCGCCAGTTGTTGTTTCCCGCACCGGCTACACGGGGGAACTCGGCTACGAGATCTTCTGCCACCCGAAGGATGCCTTAGCGGTGTTCGACGCGGTGTGGGAGGCGGGCCAGAAACATGGCATCAGCCCGATGGGACTCGAGGCACTCGACATGGTGCGCATCGAAGCCGGCCTGATCTTTGCGCATTACGAGTTCGACTCCGAGACGGACCCTTTCGAGGCCGGTATCGGCTTCACCGTGCCACTCAAGACCAAGGCCGACGACTTCATTGGCCGTCAGGCTCTGGTCCAGCGCAAGGAAAACCCGCGCCGCAAGCTGGTCGGTCTCGAGATCGACTCCAACGAGGCCGTGGGCCATGGCGACTGCGTGCACATCGGGCGTGCCCAGGTGGGCGTTGTCACCAGTGGCATGCGCTCGCCCATCCTCGGCAAGAATATTGCGCTCGCCCGCGTCGATGCGCTCAATTCCGAGATCGGCACCGAGGTCGAAATCGGCAAGCTCGATGGACTGCAGAAGCGTCTGCCTGCACGGATCGTGAAGTTCGCGCATTACGATCCGGACAAGACGCGCCCGCGCGCTTGAGACAGGCCGGTCCGGCATGCGGACCGGCCTCTC
>OMIC01000056.1 GCA_900298995.1 Hyphomicrobiaceae bacterium
CATCGACCCACTCTTCGCCATTGCGTACGCGGATCGCCCCGCTTGTGGCGCGATATGTTCCATAGATCAGCTTGAGCAGTGAGCTCTTTCCGCGACCTGATGCGCCTGTGACGGCAACGGCCTCACCGGCATTCACCTGAGCGGAAAGACCGTCAAAGACCGGGATGCGCACACCGGCCTGCTGATGTAGAAGGAAATGCTTGGCAAGCGCATCAATACTGAGGACAGGCTCCATGCTCACACCTGCAACACGGAAGACACGAGCAACTGGCTGTAGGCCGCCTGGGGATCTGCGAGAATCTGATCGGTGAGCCCCTCCTCGATCACGCGGCCTTGCTGCATCACCATCATGCGGGATGACAGAAGCCGGGCGACCGCCAAATCATGGGTTACAACAACAGCCGCTAGCCCGAGACCCTTGACCAGCCCCCTGATCAGGTCGAGCAAGCGAGCCTGAACAGACACGTCAAGGCCACCCGTCGGTTCGTCCATGAAGACCAGCCGGGGCGAGGTTACGAGATTGCGCGCAATCTGCAGGCGTTGACGCATGCCGCCCGAGTAGGACCAGGGACTGTCGTCGATCCGGTCCTCCGGAATTTCGACACGCGACAGCCAGTCCGTTGCAGCAGCGCGGATCTTGCCATAGTGTCGCACACCCACCGCCATCATGCGTTCGCCGACATTGGCGCCCGCCGACACGCCCATGCGCAGGCCCTCGCGCGCATCCTGATGCACAAAGCCCCAGTCCGTCCGCATCAGAAGTCGTCGCTCGGCTTCACTCATCTCGTCGAGAGCTGCCCGCTTGCCATCCCGCTTGGTGTAGATCACTCGGCCGGCGTTCGCGGCCACATGACCAGACAGACAGCGCAGCAGCGTGGTCTTGCCGGAGCCTGATTCGCCCACGATTGCGAGCACTTCACCTGGATAAAGATCGAACGATACATCGCGGCACCCGATGCGCGCGCCATAAGTCTTGGTGAGACCCTCTGCCGACAAGAGCGGATTCATGCGGCACCTCGCCGGCTCGCACAGAAATCGGTGTCCGAGCACACGAACATCCGCGTTCCCTTGTCATCCATCACGATTTCATCGAGGAAGCTCTCGCGGGACCCACACAGGGCACAGGGCTGATTCCAGGTCTGAACTTCAAAAGGATGATCCTCGAAGTCGAGACTTCTGACCCTGGTGTAGGGGGGAATGGCATAGATCCGCTTCTCGCGTCCGGCGCCAAACAATTGCAGCGCCGGGCAGTTGTCGAGCTTGGGATTGTCGAATTTTGGAATCGGCGACGGATCGAAGACATATCGCTCTGCAACTTTGGCAGGATAGGCATAGGTCGTGGCGATCTCGCCATAATGCGCGATGTCTTCATAGAGCTTCACATGCATCACGCCATATTCTTCCAGCGCATGCATCTTCCGGGTCTCGGTCTCGCGCGGCTCAAGAAAACGAAGAGGCTCCGGGATCGGCACCTGAAAAACAAGGATCTGCTCTTCGGTGAGCATCATTTCCGGAATGCGATGGCGGGTCTGAATGACAGTCGCCTCTGAAGTCCGCTCGGTGGTAGCGACCCCGGCTGTCTTGACGAAGAACTTGCGGATCGAGACGGCGTTCGTCGTGTCATCCGCGCCCTGGTCGATCACCTTGAGGGTATCATCCGGCGTGAGGATCGCGGCTGTAACCTGCACCCCACCCGTACCCCAGCCATAGGGCATGGGCATTTCACGGCTGGCGAAGGGGACCTGATAGCCCGGAATTGCTATCGCCTTCAGGATGGCGCGGCGGACCATACGCTTGGTCTGCTCGTTGAGATAAGCGAAGTTATAGGCGGGCGCGTTCATTCCGCGGCCTCCAGGCGGGCTTTACCTGCCTCGATTTCGGCGCGCATGCGGCGCAGCATGACAAGCTCGGACTGGAAATCAACGTAATGCGGCAGTTTCAGGTGTTCGACGAAGCCCGTTGCCTGCACATTGTCAGAATGTGAAAGAACAAACTCCTCGTCCTGCGCCGGGGCAACCCGTTCTTCGCCCAGTTCACCGGCCCGCAGCGCGCGGTCGACGAGCGCCATCGACATGGCCTTGCGTTCACATTGCCCGAAGGCCAGGCCATAGCCACGGGTGAACTGGGGTGCAATCGTCGCCGAGCCCTTGAACTGGTTGATCATCTCGCATTCGGTCACAGTGATCTCGCCAATCACAACGGGGAATCCGAGTTCTTCAGGCGTGAAGCTGACCTCGACAGTCCCCACCCGGATTTCACCGGCAAATGGGTGCGTCCGGCCATATCCACGCTGGGTCGAATAGGCGAGGGCCAGCAGGAAGCCTTCATCGCCACGGGCCAGATTCTGCAGCCGCAGGTCCCGTCCTGCCGGGAAATTGAGAGGATCCTGTGTGAGATCGTCAACATCCTGCTGGTCGGCGGACGGCTGTTCCATCAGCCCTTCGGCCCCCAGCAGCTCAAGAACCCGCGGCATGTCGGCGTCAAGCTCCGATGGCGCGCTGGCTGCCTCTGCAGGATCCTCTCCCGCGGCGAGGGAAAAATCCAGCAAGCGATGCGTATAGTCGAAGGTCGGCCCCAGAATCTGGCCACCTGGAATGTCCTTGAAGGCAGCTGAAATCCGCCGTTTGGCCTGCATGTTCCGGGTCTCAAGTGGCTCCGCATAGCCAAAGCGCGCCAGCGTGGTACGCGTCGCTCGAACGAGAAATATCGCCTCAATCAGGTCACCGCGCGCCTGCTTGACGGCCAATGCAGCAAGTTCGCGATCATAGAGGGATCCCTCATTCATGACCCGATCAACACCGAGTGTAAGTTGTTCGGCGATCTGGGCCAGCGTGA
>OMIC01000057.1 GCA_900298995.1 Hyphomicrobiaceae bacterium
TCTACCAACTCCTCACCTACAAGGATGACGTCGATCTCGAGGAAAAGCTCGCTCATTGGGAGCGATTCTATAACCTGTCCAGACCTCATGGTGCCTTCAATGGAAAGGCACCTTACGAAGCTCTCAGGGAAAAGCTATAAACTAACCACGGATCGTCTCGTCAGATCGTCTTCGTCACAACGCAAGGTCGACAAGATGGCTTGGGAGCAGATTGCGAAGGAGCATCAGGAGGCGAGGGTGATTGTCGTTATCTAGTCAGCTGACAAGCAGGCGAATGTCAGCGTCATATACCCCGACGGCGCTCAATGAGCTACGATAGAGAGAGGACTTGTCACTCTGACCATGTCCGCCTGAGAAACTAGAACAGTCCTCTTGCCCCCTACCACTCATTGCAACCGGAAGGATCGGCTTGTATTGTCCAACTAGATCAAGATTAGGAAGGACGCCCGTCAGATGGTCAATGAGCTTACCAGACGCCAAGCCGTCATCCTCACTGCAACTGCAGCAGCCTCATCAGCCTTAAACATTAGGCGTTCCTCCGCTGATGGGGCCAAGGTGGCGGAGACCATCTTCCACAATGGCACCATCCTAACAATGGTCGATGCTACACCCCGCGTTGCAGCTATCGCCGTCGCCAATGGCCGCATCATTGCATTAGGCGACGAGACTAGTGTGATGGCACTCAAGGGTGACGCCACCACGATTGTCGACCTCCAGGGTGCCACCCTCCTTCCGTCGTTCATCGATGCCCACGGTCACTTCATGAATGCCCCGCAGATCTTGGGCTGGGTCAACGTCCAGGGCGTACCGGCTGGGCCTGTTCGGACCATTCCGGATGTCATTGCGGCTCTCGAAGCCTACAAGGCCAAGAACAATCCCAAGCCCGGCGACTGGATCATCGGCTACGGTTACGACATGACCAACTTTGCCGAGGGCCGCAATATGACGCGAGGCGACCTCGACCCGAGCTTCCCGGATAATCCGGTAATGCTGATCCACTCGTCGAACCATGGCTGCGTGCTAAACTCCGCTGGCTTCAAGGCCGTAGGCATGGATGCATCAACCAAGACACCGCCGGGCGGCCTCATACTACGCGAACCAGACTCCAACGAACCTGCGGGCCTCATCATGGAGACGGCCTTCCTGCCGATCTTCGCCAAGATGCCGCAACCCAGCGAGGACGAGATGCTGGCGCGCCTTGACGCGGCCCAGCAGATCTATGCCATGAAGGGTGTTACCACCTGCCAAGAAGGCGCGACCCATGCAGGAGACCTTGACTTCCTACGCAAGGGTGCTGAGCAGGGCCTTTTCTATCTCGACATCATATCTCTTCCGCTTTTCGTCGAAGTCCCAAAGATGGTGACGGAATACTTTCCGAGCTTCAACGCGGCCGGAGGCGCCGTTCCGCCGGAGGCCGCATCGGCCTTTGGTACATACAAGAACCGTCTGAAGCTCGGCGGTATCAAGTTTGCGTGCGACGGATCGCCTCAAGGCAAGACGGCCTTCTGGTCGAAGCCGTTGCTTACGCCCGGCCCATCCGGGGAAGCGAACTGGCGCGGTCAGCCTCTGTTCCCACCGGAACTCATCAACAAGGCGGTGGCGGAAGCAGTATCGAAAAATATTCCCGTTTTCGCTCATTGCAATGGCGATGCGGCCATCGACATGATGATCGACGCACTGCGGCAAGCTGGCGTAAAGGCGGAGCAGGATCGACGTTCGGTCATTGTACACTCCCAATTCATGCGTCCAGACCAGCTGGATTCCTACGTCGAACTCGGTATCACGCCGAGTTTCTTCACGGCGCACGCCTTCTTCTGGGGTGACATTCATCTTGAAAACCTCGGCCAGGAACGCGCATTCTTCCTCAGCCCCATGAAGTCCGCGCAAGGCAAGGGTATCCGCTTCTCAAATCACAATGACTTCTCGGTGACGCCACTCGAACCGATGCGCATGACGCAGACCGCCATGGATCGACTTTCCCGCAAGGGCGTGGTGATCGGGCCCGACGAGCGCGTGGATGTCTGGACAGCACTGAAAGCGCTCACCATCGACGCCGCTTTCCAGATCCGAGAGGAGAAGGATAAGGGCACGCTTGAGACTGGAAAGCTTGCCGATCTCGTGATCCTCGAGGCTGACCCCACGACGACTGACGTCGAGAAGATCAGCACCATAGAAGTCGTTGAAACCTTCAAGGAGGGAAAGAGCGTCTACAAGAGAAAGGCCGCATGAGTCTTCCGCCGTTCACTGTCATTGGGGGCTATCTTGGGGCAGGCAAGACCACGCTCGTCAACCACTTGCTGACTGCAGCGCATGGCTTGCGCATTGCGGTTCTGGTCAACGACTTCGGCGAAGTTAATGTTGATGCTGCACTGATCGCCTCCCATGACGGGGACACGATGAGCTTGGCGAATGGCTGCATGTGCTGCTCGCTCACCAATGGGTTTGCCCAGGCAATCAATGCCGTCTTGGAGCGCAAGACTCAGATGGACGCCATCGTGATCGAGGCAAGCGGCGTAGCGGAGCCGGGCCGGATCGCGCAGTATGGCCAGATGTACGACCTACCGCTTGATGGTGTAATCACCGTCGTTGACGCCGAGCGCATTCGCGACCAGGTCGAAAACAAATATGTCGGCGAAGTTGTAAAGCACCAGCTTCTACAGGCTGACATCATCTTGCTGAACAAGAGTGACTGCGTGGCAGCCGAAACACTTGGCGACGTGAGAGGATGGCTAGCGAGTGCCGCGCCTCGCATTCCGGTGCTTGAGACAGCGCGCTCAAACGCCCCGCTCGACATCCTGATCGGACGTGGAGGGAGCCAACAGGCAACGCCTGATGTGCCGCTGCGCTTCACAACCACGACCAACCACGAGTTCCTGCATCAGACTTGGGTGATCAGGCGGAATACCCCGATCAAGCGTGCAGCCATCTCTCGCCTGGCCAAACAAATGGGCTCGCGCATCTTTCGCGCCAAGGGGTTCATCAACTTGGCGGAAGACCCTGAGCGTCGTTATCTGTTGCAACAGGTTGGACAACGATGGGTGATCGAGGAGGCAGGCCTCTGGGTTTCCGGAGCAGCCCGGACAGAGATCGTTTGTATAGGGCCGCGCAACGGGTGACCGCACAAATCCGAAGGTTCCGCGTCCCCCTTGCCGCCCCTCGTTCGCTCCACTATTCTTAACTTCGTCGCGGGCGTAGTTCAGTGGTAGAACGGCAGCTTCCCAAGCTGCATGTCGTGGGTTCGATTCCCATCGCACTACCCACGTAACCCCAGCTGCCCATCATCAGACGTGCGCTAGATCGCAAGTATCGAAACAAAGCTATTGTGACACTGCTGCAGGCATTGCTATCACGGATTGGCTGTGTTGCCGCTCAAGCAGAAACTTGACCATGCTTCCATCAGCAGGCGTCGTTTCTCGAACTGGTCACCACGCCGGTAGGCCGCTTCGGCCTTGTTGCTTATGACGTGCGATAGGGCCTGTTCGCAGGTCTCGTGAGGAAAGTTCGTCTGTTCGCTTGCCCAGTCCCTGAAGGTACTCCGGAAGCCGTGAACCGTGATATCATCACGCTCCATGCGACGGAGAAGCATTTCCATCGTTGACGATGACAGTGGCCGTCCCGATTTGTTCCCTGGAAAGACATAAGGGTTGTTCGGGAGCCGGGGAATGGCCTCGAGGATTTGGATTACCTGATCAGTCAGTGGTACGCGGTGGATCCGTTCCTTTTTCATGCGATGGGCTGGTACCGTCCAGATCTTCTTCTTGAGATCCAGTTCGTCCCATCTGGACTCCAGAACTTCTGAAGTGCGGGCAGCTGTCAGTATCAGGACTTCAAGCGCCCTCGATGCAAGGCTACTGCGCGCCCGCAAGGAAATCATGAACTCCGGCAAGTCGTCATAAGGTAAAGCGGCATGATGACCCCTCGTCAGCTTCTGGCGCGCCGGGAGTAGCGTCTTCAGGTGACCGCGCCAGGTGGCGGGATTGGGTCCATCACGATGATCCATGGCCCGGGCAGCATCGAGGATGTTCTCAATTCGCCCCCGAAGACGTGATGCCGTTTCAGGTATCTTCGTCCAGATCGGTTTGAGGACACCCAGTATGGCTTCGGTGTCGATTTCGTTGATCGGTTTGGACCTGATTGAGCGGCAATGGCGATCGCCCAGGGTCATCTCCCATTGAGCAATATGCTTTTCGTTGCGAAACTTTGGTTTGTGACTGGCAATGTACTCGTCTGCAAATGCACCAAATGTTGGAATGACCCGAGCAGCCTTCTCCTCGATCTTTCGATGTTCGAGGGGATCAATCCCTGCTGTCAGCAGGCGCAGGGCGTCGAGGGCACGTTCCCGCGCTTCTGCCAGCGAAACCTGCCCCCGAGCTGCACCGCCCAGGCCCATTTCCCGTCTGTAACCCTTGCCATCGGCGGACTTTCCGAACCGGTAGAGGAAGGTCCAGCGCTTTCCGCCTTTTGCCGAGACCAACAAATAGAGATTGTTTCCGTCAGCGTATCGCCCAGGTTTCTGGAGTGTCTCAACCTTTCGTGCGCTCAACCGACCTGCCATCCGATCTCCCTGGATTGACCGTTTCTGCCCCACCAGCTGTCCCACCAGCTGTCCTACCATCTGTCCCACCAGAAGTCACGGCTTGGGGCGGACGCTTGCGGACTGGTTGGGACACACATGGAAAAAACCTACAATATAACAGTATGATACGTGTACAGCGTTGGATGTAGCCGGACAGGTATGGCCAGTAATGTGGCGGACTCCCTCTCCGCCATTTATTCCTATTAAGACTTTGAAATATAAGACGATTTTTTCGGGCCAAGCTGAGCTGTCCGTGTGGCGCTTGCGATCTCAATGAACCTGAGGTGATGAAAATCAGCGACCACTGCATTTGCTGGGTGGCCCGTTCATAGCGGTGCAAATCGGCCCTGCATCGAATACTGCTGCAGGTAGACTTTCTGCATGGGGTTGTGCGGGAGCAGAACTTCACCATCGGTAGCGATCCGCTCGCAGAACAGAGTCCTCCGGCCCGTGGTGTGCCGTCTCGATTGTCGTGACGGTCAGGGATGGGTCTCGCCCGGTCGCCAAGTCCACGCTGGACGCCACGGCCACGCCGTGATCTTCTCTCCGCATGCGTATCGATCATCTCGTCTGGTATGACGCCAACCTTGAGCAGGGCCGCGGCTTCTTTGCGGAAAGGCTCGCTGCAGCGCCCGCCTTTGGCGGCTCGCATCCCGGCGAGGGTACTGCCAATTACCTGGCATCCCTTGGTGACGACACCTACCTCGAAATCCTTGGCCGGGACCCCGCCCAGGCCGACGCCTCCCTCGACAGCGAGATTGCAGCGCTCGCCGGAAGCGGCCTCTATCACTGGGCCTGTGGTGGCATCCCCATCAGCGATCTGGCCGCCAGGGCTGAGGCGGCGGGTCTTCCCTGCAGCATCTCCGCGGGCGGCCGCGTCAAGCCCGACGGCACCAGGCTTGACTGGACCTGCCTCGGTGTTCGGGGCCATGAATACGGCGCTCTCGTGCCATTTTTCATAGACTGGCATGAGACGGTCCACCCGGCGCGTTCTACTCCCCGAGGGGGCAGCATCGTCGAATTCGTGGCGGTATCGCCCCGGCCAGCATCCCTGAAGGCAATCTATGATGCCCTGGACGTCGATGTTGCCGTGGAGCAGGGGCCTACGGCCGGCATTGTTGCCACGATAGAGTCGGCCTCGGGACGATTGATGCTTCGATCCTTCGCGCCTCTGCCGCGCGGCTATGTGATCTGACGCCGGAAACCGGAGGGAGTTACTCATGCGACTTGCAGGAAAGCGGGTGATCGTCACTGGCGGGTCAACAGGTATTGGTGCTGCCATCGCCCGGCGCTTTCTGGCTGAGGGCGCGAAGGTCGTCGTCTGGTGCATGAACCCCTCCAATGGAAAGGCCATCGGGCAAGAACTTCCTGCGCTTTCAGGTGTCGAGCTTGTGGACGTCTCGGATGCTGCGGCGGTCGACGTGGCATTTGCCCGTTCAGTGACGGCGCTGGGTGGGCTCGACACGCTCATCTGCAATGCCGGCATATCGATTCGCCGGAAGTTCATCGACATCGACCGTGCGGAGTTCGACCGCATCATGCGGGTCAATGTCCACGGTGTCTTCTACCCCAGCCAGCTGGCCGCCCGGCATATGCTCAAGGAGGAGAGGGGTGGCGCCATTCTGGTTACTGCGTCGACCTCAGGCGTTGTCGCCTACAGGCATTATGCGGACTACAACGCCAGCAAGGGGGCTGTCCTGTCGCTCGTACGCAGCATGGCGCTGGAACTGGCGCCGAAGATAAGGGTCAATGCCGTAAACCCCGGATACACGCTGACCCCCATGCAGGAAGCGGAATACAGCCCGGAGATGCTGACGGCGGTCAACGGCATCATCCCCATGGCCCGCCATGCGCGACCAGAGGACATTGCAGCCCTCTATGTCTATCTCGCCTCAGATGAAGCTGCTTATGCATCAGGCGCAGTATTCACCGTTGATGGAGCCGAAAGCATAGCTTCAGGAGCGGCGACCCTCTGAGGAGGTCTCTGGCAGGCTGGGCCTTCTCCCGATTTCACTGACCGGAGTTCTCCGGAAATCCGTTTTGATCGGCGCGGGTCGTGCCCGCTCGGTGACCACCCGACGCCATACACATGGCGCGAGTTCGCCGAAGAAGCATGTCAAGGGGACAAGGGCGAACTCATATGCTGCCTAATCGACAGCTATGTTCTGAAGGGCAATACAGAAGCTGAGATACGTCTGCTCGCGGTCTTCGGCCATGTCCGGCTGCATGAACGCACACGGGAGCGAACCGGCTATGCCAACGGCTTCCATCCCTCGACCCTCGAGAACGAAACCCGCATCGCGCAGGCCCTGAACCTGGCCCTTGCGGAAATGCCATTCTCTATCTGGTCAAAGGCAGCCACCCTGGAGCGGGTGGCAGTTCAACCGGCCAAGGGAGGCATCAAACCAGGGCAAGCCTGCTTGACCTGGTGGGGGAAAACAGGCGCAGGGCTCATCAAGGCATGTATGTGCCGCCGTTGACGTGGAGGGTTTGGCCCGTCATATAGCCAGCCTCATCAGACAGCAGGAACATCACGGGTCCGACGATGTCTTGGGGCGTTGCAATGCGCCCCAACGGGACAAACTGACCGTAGGTACTGGGGTTGAAAGCAGGCGCGTCCTGCTCGTCGGAACGTCCGGTTCCACCGCGCAAGAAAGCCGTGTCCACGGCCCCCGGGGCAACTGCATTCACCCGAACGGATGGCGCGTTTTCGAGTGCCAATTGGCGTGTCAGTAGAATGATGCCCGCCTTGGCGGGACCATAGGCACCAAAGTTGGGGCGCGCCCATGCGCCCAGCCCCGAGGCTATGTGTACAAGGGCGGCACGATCTGACCTGTGAAGATAAGGAAGGACTGCGCGGGAAACATAAAAAGCAGCATCGAGGTTGCCATGAAGTACGTCCTTCCACGTGTCGATGGAGGTGCTCGCAAGGCTTTGGGGCGCAGTCATGAACCCGATGAGATTGACGCACGCATCGATCCCGCCAAGGTGGGCTGCAGCCTGTGCCATTGCGTGTTCTACCGAGTCCGGCTCTTTTGCATCCAGCGTGAAATACGGCAAATCGTGAACTCGGTGCCGTTCGATTGAAGCAGGAAGGTCCAGTATGGCAACATGCATACCCTGTCTTTTCGCCTCGGAGGCTACCGCGCGCCCGATGCCGCCACACCCGCCGACCAACACAAGCTTCAAGGGTGAACGAGTGTCCAGATCAGTATTCAAAATTGGAGTCTCTGATTATTCTCATTTTGTTGAACAGCCCTGGGAAAAGAAGGGTGGCTCGACTTGCTTGGGTCGACATCCACCGGATCACCAACCTGTTGGCATTAAGTTTCGCGCAAACTTGCTACGCTGGCAAGACGGAGCACTGGCAAATGGCATCACCGTTCCGCCAAGACCCTGATGATGGCTCTTTGCTGGTCGAGAATGCCGGTTTTGCTATCAATAGGGCGTCCTTCCTTGGTTTGAGCTGGAACGCATGATGGCCGGACCGTTCAAGGCGTCGCCGGATCACAAGAGAGCGTGTTGCCATTGGCGTCATAGGTGACGGCCGCGCCGCAGATCGACACTGGGGCATGGGGGCGTGGACAGGTTACTGCTTGGAGCCGTCAGCGAGTGGCGGCTGTCAGGTAGCTACTGTTCCTGTAATGGTAATCATTATCATTGTGCATGCTCTGCGACGAATTCATGGACTAAAAGAAATGTATTATGATCCGGTTTGAATTCGAATGTATTTATTATAATCGTATTAATAGGCAAAGTGAATGTGAGGCATTTTTCTAGTCCAAGATACCCTGGATATGCGGAGTCGAACATATACCAATTGGCTTCAACATTTGATACTCTGACGCTTTCGACCTCCTTTAATCTTTTCTCCATCCGCCACGACGCAATCATGCTAGCGATATCTGCATTTGGCTCTGAATAGAAAGCTCTTACAATCAGAGGCGATCTCTCTGGTGACATCATGACCGTAGTTTCTAACGGCATATCACCAAGAACAATCCCAAAGCGTTCTGAGACCGGGATAATGCCTACATAATCTCTTATTGCGCATGCTCTTTCATAATCATTGCGATATGCTCCAAGTTTGGAACCATACTGCCCTAGACCATCGATTCCCCTCCACGAATTGACGGTCGATTGACCGATGCATATAAGAGGGCCTCCATCTGATGTTATCCATTTCATAGGCACACCTTTAACTAAGGGTCTATCCAACGAAGTGTACCGCCCTGAATGTTACTGCAGTTCTGACATTGCGGATGATACATCTGGGGGGATTCGGGTGTACTGAGCTTTGTGGGTGGTTGATGGTCGCTGACCTGCCACTGAACTTTCATCCAGCGGCTTTTAGAGTCTCGGCCTGTTGTATGCCCGGTTGGGCGGGTTGAGCAACAGGTTGGCATGCGGAGCCCCGGAGGGGCGTAGCGTGCCAGCCTGTTGCAGTGAACTTCGCGGCGTAAGCCGCGGGCGTCTCATAGGCCAGCGACGAATGCGGTCTTGTGGTGTTGTAGTCCTCAGCCCACGCAGCGACCGCCTCCCGGGCCTGGTCGAGGGTGAAGAACAGCGTCTCGTTCAGCAGCTCGTCCCGCATCTTGCCATTGAAGCTCTCGACGTAGCCGTTCTGCATTGGCTTCCCCGGCATGATGTAGTGCCACTCGACCTGCTGATCCTTCGCCCAGGCGAAGATGGCGTGCGAGGTGAACTCGGTCCCGTAGCACCTTCGGAGTGAGTGGCTGGAAGGCTGCCGAGCCGGCAGTGCGCGTAGCCCCCTTGAAGGGCAAGCGCGCACTGCACGAGGCAGCCGTGAGCGGTCTGATGTCTCTAGAATGAAGA
>OMIC01000058.1 GCA_900298995.1 Hyphomicrobiaceae bacterium
TCGTCGGCAGCGTCAGATGTGTATAAGAGACAGGGGGGACGGCGAGGACCACCTCCACGGCCTTGCGCGGCGGACGCGGCATGGCGCGGAGCCGCTGCGTCAGCAGCCGGAACGCCTCCGCGAGATCCGTGTCCCCGGAGCCGTCGGGGCGCGCATCCGGATGATCTCCTCCGGCAGCGGTGGCGGCAGCATCGAGCGGCATGGGGGCGTCCGTTGGGAACCTCGCGTTGACGCGGTCACTGAGCGCCCGCAAGCCTGTAGGATTGTTTAAAACTGGAGGTATTCCAGTGAGCCCGTATTCGTGCAAGTGGAGATATGATTAACCGCCCCTTTCGTGGGGCGGGCGCTTCACATTCTGGCCGCGAAGTCCCACATTGACTGCAAGCAAAGCGAGTAGCCCATGACCAAGATCACGAAGACCGACGCCGAGTGGCGTCAAGCCCTGTCACCCGAAGCCTACCGCGTGCTGCGCGAGCACGGAACCGAACGCGCCGGCACAAGCCCCCTCAACCTCGAGAAGCGCAAGGGAGTTTTTGCGTGCGCGGGTTGTGGGAAGCCGCTGTTCAATTCCGATACCAAATTTGAGTCCGGCACCGGCTGGCCAAGCTTCTGGGCGCCCATGAGCCCGGATGCGGTCGCGACCTCCGAGGACCGGTCCTGGCTCATGCGCCGCACCGAAGTCCATTGCGCCGACTGCGGCGGCCATCTGGGCCATGTCTTCCCCGACGGGCCGGAACCCACCGGCCAGCGCTATTGCATGAATGGCGTGGCGCTCGCCTTCAAGCCCGGCGGGGCCGACTGAGATGAGCACAGCACTCCCGCCGCCGCGCGCCGCCCGCCAGGCGCATGTCGAAACCTGGCACGGCCACGAAAAGCGCGACGATTATCGCTGGCTCAAGGCCGAGAACTGGCAGGAGGTGATGCACGACCCATCCCTGCTGCCCGCGGACATCCGCGCCTATCTCGAAGCGGAGAATGCCTATCACGAAGCCGTCATGGCCGATACGACCGCGCTCCAGGAGCGGCTCTTCTCCGAACTCAGGGGGCGCATCAAGGAGGATGACTCCTCCGTTCCCGCTCCTGACGGACCCTTCGAGTATTACTCCTCCTATGTGAAGGGTGGCCAGCACCCGCGCTCCTGCCGCAGGCCCCGCGGCCAGGATGGACCCGAACAGATCCTGCTCGACGGCAATGCGCTGGCTGCGGGACGCTCCTATTTCCGGTTCGGTGGCATCAGTCCCTCGCCGGACCACAGCCTCATTGCCTGGTCCTTCGACGGCAATGGCTCCGAGTTCTTCGAGATCCGTCTGCGTCAGGCCGGCGCGGCCGAAGATACCGGCGAGGTTCTCGAGAACACCGCGGGCGGCGCTGCCTGGGCCGCCGATGGCCGCAGTTTCTTCTACACGCTCCAGGACGACAACCATCGCCCCCTCCAGACCTTCCGTCACGTGCTGGGCACGCCGCAATCCGCCGACGTGCTGGTCCATGACGAACTGGACACCGGCAAGTTCACCGATGTCGGCAAGACCCAGTCGGAGGCCTTCATCGTCATCAGCATCCATGACCACGACACCTCCGAATCCTGGGTGATCGGTGCCGACACGCCCGAGGCGAGGCCCCGGCGCGTCGCGCCCCGCCAGACCGGCATCGAGTACGACCTCGAGCACTGGCAGGACCGCTTCATCATCCGCACCAATGCGGGCGGGGCGGAGGACTACAAGATCGTTACGGCCCCGCTCGATGATCCGTCGACGGATCACTGGACCGACCTCGTTCCCCACAGGCCCGGCATCTTCATCGTGAGCTTCATGGTGCTCCGCCGCTGGCTGGTGCGCCTCGAGCGCGAGAACGCCCTGCCGCGCATCGTCGTGCGCAACCTCGAGACCGGCGAGGAGCACGCCATTGCCTTCGACGAGGAAGCCTATGCGCTGGGCTTTGGCGAGATGCGCGAATACGACACCGACATTCTGCGCTTCACCTATTCCTCGATGACCACGCCCGCCCAGGTCTTCGACTACGACATGCGCGCGCGCACGCGCAGCCTGCGCAAGATGCAGGAGGTGCCGAGCGGCCACGATCCCGCAGCCTACGTGACGCGGCGGATCTTCGCGCCCGCCCATGACGGCGAGACGATCCCCGTGACGCTGCTCTATGCGCGGGGGACGCCTCTCGATGGCTCGGCTCCGCTCTGGCTGTATGGCTATGGGTCCTACGGCATTTCGCTCCCGGCATCGTTCAACACCAATATCCTGTCTCTGGTGAATCGCGGCTTCATCTACGCCATCGCGCATGTGCGCGGCGGACAAGAGAAGGGGCGGCGCTGGTACAAGACGGGAAAGCTCGCGCACAAGCAGAACACGTTCCGCGATTTCATCGCCTGCGCCGGACACCTGATCGACGCGGGCTTCACAACCCGGGGCGCCATCGTGGCTCAGGGCGGTTCGGCGGGAGGGATGCTGATGGGGGCCATCGCCAACATGGCGCCCGAACTGTTCTGCGGCATCGTGGCGGAGGTGCCCTTTGTGGACGTGCTCACCACCATGCTCGACGACACGCTGCCGCTGACGCCTCCGGAATGGCCCGAATGGGGCAACCCGATTGCCGACAAGGCGGCCTATGAAACCATCATGGCCTATTCGCCCTATGATCGGATCGAGGCGAAGGCCTATCCGCACATTCTTGCCGTGGGCGGTCTCACCGATCCGCGCGTCACCTACTGGGAGCCCGCCAAGTGGGTTGCAAAGCTCCGTGAACGGAAGACCGACTCCAATCTGCTGCTGCTCAAGACCAACATGGGCGCGGGCCATGGCGGGGCGTCCGGCCGCTTCGACCGGCTGAAGGAGGTGGCCTTCGTCTATGCGTTCGGGCTCAAGGTGGTGGGCCGCGACCATGCTGGTTGAGGCCGCGAAGTCGAGCCTGCTCCTCGTCGACATGCAGGAGCGCCTTCTCCCCGCGATGAGCGGCGGGGACCGTGCCGAGGCGCACTGCGCGATCCTGCTCAAGGCCGCGCAGGCCCTCGCCGTGCCCGTCACGGTCTCGGAACAATATCCCAGGGGGCTGGGGCCGACTGTCCCCGGGCTGAAACAGGGGCTCGGCGACGCGCCCGTCTTCGCCAAGCTCAGTTTCTCCTGCTGGCGTGACGCCGCGATCAAGGACCGGCTGATTGATCTTCACGAGGCGGGCCGGCCGCTGGTCATCCTCGTCGGGATCGAGGCGCATGTCTGCGTCATGCAGACCGCCGCCGACCTGTCCGCCGCGGGCTTCGGCGTCTTCGCGGTGGCTGACGCCATGGCCTCGCGGGCGCCCGCCTCCCACGCACTCGCGCTCGAGCGCATGCGGCAGGATGGCGTTGCCGTGATCAATACAGAAATGGCCGTTTTCGAGCTTCTGGGCCGGGCCGGAACGCCCGAATTCAAGGCCCTGTCCGCACTGGTGCGGTGAGGCATCCCGGCGAATTGACTTTTCCGCCCGGCATTGCTCATTAGGCGGCAATCACAGGAGTGTCTCATGGCTGCCGCCGAATTCAACTGGGAAGATCCGCTCGACCTCGAGTCACAGCTCACCGACGAGGAACGGATGATCCGCGACTCCGCCCGCGCCTTCGCGCAGGACAAGCTGATGCCGCGCGTCAAGTCCGCCTTCCGGGATGAACGCTTCGACCGCGAGATCATGAACGAGATGGGCGAGATGGGTTTCCTCGGCGTGATGACCGGTGCCGACCATGGCGGCTCGGGTCTCGGCTATGTGGCCTATGGGCTGGTGGCGCGCGAGGTGGAGCGCGTCGATTCCGGCTACCGCTCGGCCATGAGCGTCCAGAACTCGCTCGTCATGCACCCCATCGAGGCCTATGGCACGGCGGATCAGCACAGGAAGTATCTGCCGAAACTCGCCACCGGAGAACTCGTCGGCTGCTTCGGCCTCACCGAACCCGATGCCGGATCCGACCCCGGCGGCATGAAGACCCGGGCGCGCAAGGTGTCTGGCGGCTATGTGCTGAACGGCTCCAAGATGTGGATTTCGAACTCGCCCATCGCCGACCTCGCCGTGGTCTGGGCCAAGACCGATGATGACGTGATCCGCGGCTTCGTTGTCGAGCGCGGCATGAAGGGTTTCACGACCCCGGTCATCGACGGCAAGATTTCGCTGCGCGCCTCGATCACCGGCGAGATCGTGCTCGACAATGTGGAAGTGCCCGAGTCCGCCCTTCTGCCCAACGCCAAGGGCCTGGGCGGTCCCTTCGGCTGCCTCAACAAGGCACGCTATGGCATTGCCTGGGGCGTCATGGGTGCGGCGGAGGATTGCTGGCACCGGGCGCGCCAGTACACGCTCGACCGCAGGCAGTTCGGCAAGCCGCTGGCCGCCAATCAGCTGGTTCAGAAGAAACTCGCCGACATGCAGACCGACATCGCGCTGGGCCTTCAGGGCTGCCTCGCACTGGGCCGCGGGCTCGAGCGCGGCACCGTCGCGCCGCCCGCCATCTCGCTCATGAAGCGCAACAACTGCGGCAAGGCGCTGGATGTGGCGCGCGCCGCACGCGACATGCATGGTGGCAACGGCATCTCGGAAGAATATCACGTGATCCGCCACATGGTGAACCTGGAGACAGTGAACACCTACGAGGGCACGCATGACGTGCACGCGCTGATCCTCGGCCGCGCCCAGACCGGGATTCAGGCGTTCCAGTGAACGCAATCATCGTCACCATCGCGGATCCCGCCGACCCGCCGGTGCGGGCGATGGTGGAGGCGCTCGACGCCTATCTCTCGGCACTCTACCCGGCCGAGAGCAATCACCTGCTCGACATCGAGGTGATGCGCCAGCCGGAGATGCGGTTCTTCGCCGCCTTCCGGGCCGGGGAGGTGCTGGCCATCGGCGGCTGCTGGCTGCATGCCGATTATGCCGAGGTGAAGCGGGTCTTCGTGACGCCCGCCGCGCGGGGTCTGGGACTGGCCAAGCGGCTGATGCAGCGGATCGAGGCCGAGGCGGTGGCCGGGGGCCTCCGCATCGCCAGGCTCGAGACCGGCATCCACCAGCCCGAATCGCTCGGCCTCTACCGCCGTCTCGGCTATGCCGATTGCGGACCGTTCGGCGACTATCCCGCGCACGACCCCAACAGCGTGTTCATGGAAAAGCGGCTTGATCCGGGGGTCATCCTTGCGCGTTGAAGCGTCAGGGACTAGACAAGGCTCTCATTTTTCAAGGAGGAACCACGATGGCTCTCGAACTGCCCGCCCTGCCCTATGCCTATGACGCGCTGGGCCCCTACATGTCCAAGGAGACTCTCGAGTTTCACCACGACAAGCACCACATGGCCTATGTGACCAACGGCAACAACGCGCTCAAGGACAGCCCGCTGGCCTCCAAGTCGGTCGAGGAGATCTGCAAGGCGGCCTATGCCGAGAAGAACGCCGCGCTCATCAACAATGTGGGCCAGCACTACAACCACGTTCATTTCTGGAACTGGATGAAGCCCAATGGCGGCGGCAAGAAGATTCCCGCCCGCCTTCAGGCGGCAATCGACTCCGATCTCGGCGGCTATGACAAGATGCGCACCGACTTCATCCAGGCGGGCGTCACGCAGTTCGGCTCCGGCTGGTGCTGGATCGCCAAGAAGGACGGCAAGCTCGCCATCATGAAGACGGCGAACGGCGAGAACCCGCTGATGCACGGCGCCTCGCCGATCCTGGGCTGCGATGTGTGGGAGCACAGCTACTACATCGACTATCGCAACCTGCGTCCCAAGTATCTCGAGGCCTTCGTCGACAACCTCGTGAACTGGGACTACGTCGACCAGATGTTCGCCAAGGCCTGAGCGGGCCCGTTCATGACCTGATGCAACGGCCGGGTCACGCCCGGCCGTTCTTGCCTGGAGCGCCATCCATCTTGGTTCCGGTTTTCGACGGCCACAACGACGTTCTGCTCCGCCTGTGGAACCGCAAGGTGGGCGATCCCGTCGCGGCTTTTCTGAACGGCGACGGCCAGGGCCACATGGACCTGCCGCGCATGGTGAAGGGCGGCTTCGCCGGTGGCTTCTTCGCAATCTTCGCGCCGAGCACCGAGGACGAGGACGATGACGACGACCTCAATCCGCCACCCTCCCATGCCGTCGCACACGCCGCAGCCGCCGCTGCGGTGACCGGCATGGCCTCGCTCCTCTTCCGCATCGAGGAGGCCGCGCCCGACCGCTTCAAGGTGTGCCGCAGCACCGCTGATATCCGCAGTGCCCTGGCAGACGGCAAGATCGCGGCCATCTTCCACATCGAGGGTGCGGAGGCGATTGATCCGGACCTGCACGCTCTCGATGTTCTCCACAAGGCCGGTCTGCGCTCACTCGGCCTGGTGTGGAGCCGCGACAATATCTTCGGCCATGGCGTCCCGTTCCGCTTTCCATCCTCTGGCGACACCGGGCCCGGACTGACGGCCGCCGGAAAGGCGCTGGTGCGGCGCTGCAACGAACTGCGGATCATGATCGACGTCTCGCATCTGAACGAGAACGGCTTCTGGGACGTGGCCCGCCACAGTGCCGCGCCACTGGTCGCCACCCACTCGAATGCCCATGCGCTGAGTCGGTCGTCGCGCAATCTGACCGACGATCAGATCCGCCTCATCGGCCAGTCCGGCGGCATGATCGGTCTGAACTTCGCAAACGGTTTCCTCCGGGCTGACGGTCTCTGGCAGAGCGAGAACGGCCTCGACACCCCGCTCCGCCATCTCGATCACCTGATGAAACTGGCAGGCGAGGACCATGTCGGGCTGGGCTCCGACTTTGACGGAGCCCGGATTCCCTCGGCGATTGGCGATGTCAGCGGCCTGCCAAGGCTGGTCGCTGCCATGGCAGATCATGGCTATGGCCAGGAACTGATCGAAAAACTATGTTCTTCCAACTGGTTAAGGGTTCTGGAGCGGGTCTGGGGCGAATAGCGTTGCCTCCCGCTATTAGCACTGCTAATAGTTCCCTCATGAAACTGTCCGACTGGCTGGTTAATAGCGGCGTCTCGCAATCCGAACTGGCGCGGCGGCTTGGGGTGACCCAGGGCCGGGTGTCCCAGATCGCGGCCGGGGCCCAGCCGTCGCTGGAGCTTGCCCGCCGGATAGCGGCGGCCACGGCCAACAAGGTGCGGCCCGAGGATTTTGGAGATCAGATCATGGCGAATGAACAGGCTCTCGACAGCGTCGAGGATGCAATCAAGGCGATTGCCGCTGGCGAGATGGTGGTGGTGGTCGATGACGACGACCGCGAGAATGAGGGCGACCTGATCGCGGCGGCTGCCAAGATCACGCCCGAGCAGATGGCCTTCATGGTGCGCCACACCTCGGGCATCGTGTGCACGCCGATCACCGCCGAGGAAGCAAGACGCCTGAAACTCGACCCGATGGTGGCACTGAACGATGCGCCCATGGGCACGGCCTTCACGGTCTCGATCGACTACAAGGAAGGGCTCACCACGGGCATATCGGCCAAGGAGCGCGCCGCGACCTGTCACGCGCTCGCCAACAGCAATGTCGTGGCCGACGATTTCGTTCGGCCCGGCCACATCTTCCCGCTCGTCGCCAAGTCGGGCGGCGTGCTGATGCGCTCGGGCCATACGGAGGCTGCCATCGACCTCGTCAAGCTTGCAGGCCTGCCGCCAGTGGGCGCGATCTGCGAGCTGGTCAATGACGACGGGTCGGTGAAGCGTGGGCCGCAGGTCATGGCCTTTGCCCGCGAGCACGGGTTCAAGATCATCTCGGTTGCCGATCTCATCGCCTATCGCCAGCGCCGCGAACGCCTGGTGGAGCAGACCGCCCGCTTCGATGTGGACACCGCCATCGGCAAGGCCACGGGCTATTCCTATGTGACTCCCTTCGACCGCGTCGAGCAGCTGGCGCTGGTGTTCGGCGATATCACCTCCGGGCGCGCGGTTCCGGTGCGGCTGCACCGCGAGAACGTGCTGGAGGACGTATTCGGGACGCGCGCCACGCTCGGCAAGGTGTTCGAGGTGTTCAGGCGCGAGGGATCAGGCATCCTGGTCTATCTTCAGGAGGGCGCGGCGGGCGTTCCCGCCGGTCAGTTCAGCGCCGAGAAATCGGGCAGCGCCGCCCAGCGCGAAAAGACCTGGCGCGACGTGGGCCTCGGCGCCCAGATCCTGCGCGATCTCAACATCAGCAAGATCCGGCTCGTGTCCAGCTCCAACCGCCATTATGTCGGACTGTCGGGCTTCGGGATCGAGATTTCGGAAACGATCAAGCTCGACTGACCCCTGCCCCGGCTCTAGACTGGCGCCATGCTGACGGCACGACCCAAGGCCAGCAAGGACAACCAGCCGATGATCATCGGCTGGCGCGAGAAGGTGAGCCTGCCGGAACTCGGCGTTGGCGTCTTCACCGCCAAGATCGACACCGGCGCACGCAGCGCCGCGCTTCACGCCACATCGATCCGCGAGGAGGCGGACAGCCATGTCAGCTTCGTGCTGCCGCTCAAGGGCCGCAATCACCAGTGCCGCCTGCCTCTCAAGGGCCTGCGCCGGGTGAAGAGCTCCAGCGGCCACAGCGAAACCCGCGCCGTAGTGGAAACCGACGTCAAGATCGGCAGGCGCGTGCTGCGGATCGAAGTCACCCTCACCGACCGCACCGACATGGGAATTCCCATGCTGCTCGGGCGCAGCAGCATCGGCTCCGACTTTCTCGTCCATCCCGCCCGGACCAACCTCCTCACGCCGCGCAAGCGGAGGCCCGCATGAAGATTGCGCTCCTCACCCGCAACCCCCGTCTCTATTCGCATGTGCGCCTCATCGAGACGGCAGAGAAGCGCGGGCATGAGATCGTGCCCATCGACTATCTCAAATGCTACATGAACATCACCTCGAAGAAGCCGGAGCTTCGCTATCTGGGCGAAAAGCTCGAAGGCTTCGACGCGGTGATCCCGCGGATCGGTGCCTCGCACACATTCTATGGTCTGGCGGTGCTGCGCCAGTTCGAGATGATGGGCGTCTATCCGGTGAATGAATCCGTGGCGATCGGCCGCTCGCGCGACAAGCTGCGCTCGCTGCAGTTGCTGGCGCGCGATGGTGTGGGCCTTCCCGTGACGGCCTTTGCACAGGATTCGAAACGTACCGACGATCTTCTCGCCATCGTCGGCGGCGCCCCAGTGGTGATCAAGCTGCTCGAGGGAACGCAGGGCATCGGCGTGGTGCTGAGCGAGACGCACAAGTCAGCCAAGTCGGTGATCGAGGCCTTCCATGGCGCCGACGTCGCGATCCTCGTGCTGGAGTTCGTGAAGGAATCGGAAGGCCGCGACGTCCGCGCCTTCGTGGTCGGCCGCGCGCTCGTAGCCGCAATCGAACGCAAGGGCGGCAAGGATGATTTCCGGTCCAACCTGCATCGGGGCGGCACTGCGAGCGTCACCGAGCTCTCTGCCCTCGAAAAGGCGACAGCCCTCAAGGCAGCACGTTCCATGGGCCTCAACGTGGCCGGCGTCGACATGCTCCGCTCGGCACATGGGCCGGTGGTCATGGAGGTCAATTCCTCTCCCGGCCTCGAGGGCATCGAGACGGCGAGTGGCGTTGATGTCGCGCTGTCCATCATCCGCTTCATCGAACGCAACGCCAAGCCGGGCCGCACCCGGACGCGGGGCAAGGGATGAGCCCCTTCAGCCTTGGCAGTGCCAGCATCGCGCCTGGCGCGCGCGCCACCATCGATCTTCCGGTCAGCACGCTGTCCAACCACACCCATGTGACGCTTCCCGTCCATGTGGTGCATGGCGAACGGGCGGGACCGGTGATGTTCCTTTCCGGCGCCATCCATGGCGACGAGATCCAGGGCGTCGAGATCATCCGCCGCATCCTCAATCATCCGGCGCTGATGAGCTTCAGCGGCACGCTGCTGGCCGTGCCCATCGTCAACAGCTTCGGCTTCCTCAATCACACCCGCTACATGCCCGACCGGCGCGATCTCAACCGCTGCTTCCCCGGCTCGGACCGCGGCTCGCTTGCCAGCCTGGTGGCCGACATCTTCTTCCGCGAGGTGGTGCTGAAGAGCCAGTATGGCATCGACTTCCACACAGCCGCCCTGCACCGCACCAACCTGCCTCAGATCAGGCTTGCGCCAGGCGAAGCGGACCTGCTGGCGCTGGCGCAGGCCTTTGCGCCACCGGTCATCCTGATTTCGAAGCTGCGCGAGAAATCGCTGCGGCTTTCGGCAGCCCAGGCCGGCGTCCGGGTGCTGCTCTATGAAGGCGGCGAGGCGCTGCGCTTCGATGAAGCCTCCATCGATGCGGCAGTCAAGGGCACGCTGCGCGTCATGGCACATCTCGGAATGATCGATGAGGCGCCGCGCAAGCCCCCCGCGGAGCCGGTGTTCTCGGATTCCAGCAGCTGGATTCGGTCACCGGAGAGCGGCATCCTCCACACCACGCGCCGCATCGGCGACCGGGTGGGCAAGCGCGAAGTGGTTGGGGTTGTGGCCGATCCGCTGGGCGCGCATTCGGTGCCGCTTCTGGCGGAGGGCGATGGCATCATCGTAGGGCGCACCAACCTGCCGATCCTCAATCGCGGCGACGCGGTGTTCCATATCGCAAGGGCGCAACCACTTGCCACCATTCGCCGTCATCCGGAAACCGCCGTCGCGCTGGCGGACGAGGACGAGATCATCTAGTCTCGCGGCATCAAAACCGGAGAGCGCCATGTCAACCGAGTCCGATCTTCAGAAAGCGGTTGCGGCGGGGCTCCTCTCCGCCGAGCAACGCAGCCGCATCCTCGATTTTCTGAAGTCGCCCGCAGCCGCGGCGGGAGCGGCCGAGTCTCCACCCGCGCAATTCAGCCTGACGCATGTGCTGTGGTATGGCGGCGCGCTCATCATCATGGCGGCGATGGGACTGTTCTCGACCGAGGCATTTGCGCTGCTGGGCGGCTGGGCCCTCTTTGCCATCGGCGCTGCCTATGCGCTGGGCCTGTGGTTCGTCGGCCGCTACCTCTGGCAGGTGAGGGGCCTGCGCGTGCCCGGCGGATTGCTGATCGCGGCATCCGTCTCGATGGTGCCGCTGATGATCTATGGCATCCAGGACGCATTGGATCTGTGGCGCTTCGCGCAAGGACGTCCGGGCAGCTACCGCGACTTCTTCCCCTATGTACACGGCAGCTGGCTCTACATGGAGATTGCCACCGTGCTGGCGGCGCTGCTGGCGCTGCGCGTCTACAAAGTCCCGTTCCTTCTGCTGGTGGCGGGAATCGCCCTGTGGTTCATGTCGATGGACATCGCCATGTGGTTCACGCCTTCACCCGACGACTATGGCGATTTCGAAACACGCCGGATGGTCTCGATCGTCTTCGGCCTCGCGGTGATCGCCGTGGCCTGGGGCATCGACCTTGCGCGCCCGCGCGGCGCGGATCTCGCCTTCTGGCTTCATGTCTTCGGCGCACTCACCTTCTGGGGCGCACTTACCGCCAGCCCCGATTCCACGGCACTGCTCCGCTTCGTCTATTTCCTCATCAATCTGGTGCTGATCGGTTTTGCTCTGTTCATCGACCGCCGCATCTATGCCGTGGCCGGCGCGCTGGGCGTGGCCATCTATCTCGGCTACCTCGCCTATGACGTATTCTCCGACATGATCCTGTTCTCTTTCGCGCTCTCGGCGATCGGACTTGGCGTCATCGGTCTGGGTCTCTGGCTCAACCGGCACCATGGCGCGCTCTCGGCCGCGCTCGACGCGCGCACCCCTGCGGCGCTGCGATGGCTGAGGCCGCACCCTAGCGCTTGAGGCTGCCCAGAATGCCGCGGATGATCATGTTGCCGATCTGACGGCCGGCGGTTCCCGCCAGGTTCTTGACGAAACGGTCAGTGGCCGTCTCGCGCGTCGAGACCCGCGCTGGCTTTGGCGCAGGTGCGGTCTTCCCCGTGGCCTCCCGTTCGGCCGTGGCCGCACGGCGGGCGAGGATCTCATAGGCCGACTCGCGATCCTTCGGCTGGTCATAGACCCCGCGAACGGGTGAGTCCGCGATGATGGACCTGCGCTCCTCCGCCGACAGCGGACCCATGCGGCTGGAGGGCGGGCGGATCATGGTGCGCTCGACCATTGTGGGCACGCCCTTGGCATCGAGCACGGATACGAGCGCCTCACCTTTCGCAAGTTCCGTGATCGCCTGCTCGGTGCTGAAGGCGGGGTTCGGCCGGAAGGTGGACGCAGCGACCGCCACCGCCTTCTGTTCACGCGGCGTGTAGGCGCGCAACGCATGCTGCACCCGATTGCCCATCTGGGCCAGAACGCTTTCCGGAATATCGAGCGGGTTCTGCGTCACGAAATAGATGCCGACGCCCTTCGAGCGGATGAGCTTCACGGTCTGCTCGATCTTCTGGATCAGGGCGGGTGGCGCGTCCGCGAAGAGAAGATGCGCCTCGTCGAAGAAAAAGACCATCTTCGGCCGCGCGGCATCGCCCACCTCCGGCATGTTCTCGAACAGCTCCGACATCATCCAGAGCAGGAAGGTGGCATAGAGCTGCGGCGCACTGATCAGCCGGTCGGCGGCCAGCACATTCATGTAGCCCCGGCCATCGGGCGTGGTGCGCATGAAGTCGCGCAGATCGAGGGCGGGCTCGCCAAAGAAGGCCTCGCCACCCTGCTCTTCCAGCACCACGAGCCGGCGCTGGATGGCGCCGATGGTGGCAGGCGCGAGGTTGCCGTATTCGGTGGACAACGCCTTGCCGCGCTGGGCGAGATCCTTCAGCAGGGCGCGCAGATCCTTGAGATCGAGAAGGCCAAGGCCTTCCTCATCGGCCAGACGGAAGGCGATGTTGAGTGCGCCCTCCTGCGCATCCGAGAGGCCCATGAGCCGCGACAGCATCAGCGGACCCATCTCGGAAATGGTGGTGCGGACGGGGTGGCCCTGCACGCCGAACAGATCCCAGAAGATGGTTGGCGTGGCCGCAAATCCGTAGTCCTCAAAGCCCATCTTGCGGGCCCGCTCGACCAGCACCTCCTGGGCCACGCCCGCCATGGCAATGCCGGCGAGATCACCCTTCACATCCGCCGCGAAGACCGGAACGCCGGCGGCGCTGAAGCCCTCGGCCATGATCTGCAGCGTGACCGTCTTGCCGGTGCCGGTTGCGCCGGTGATCAGCCCGTGGCGATTGGCCATGGCGAGGAGAAGTTCCTCGCGTCCCGAGCCCTGCCCCAGGAAAACCGCATCCGCCATGGCTCATTCTCCCCGGTTCTGATCGCTTCCACGGCACTTTCTTGCTATATGCCCGGCGCAAGCGCAATCGGGGAACGAAGATGGACACCATGCAGGATCTGATCGGCCGCCTGACGGCTGCCACCGGCCTTTCGCCTGAGAAGGCCGAAAAGGCCCTCGGCATCGTGCTCAACCTGATCCAGACCCAGGGCAACCAGAACAAGGTGCGCGAACTCTTCGACAAGCTGCCGGGTGCGGCCGAACTGGCCAGCCAGCAGGGCGGCGATGGCGCAGGGCGTGGCGGCGGGCTTCTGGGCATGCTGGCGGGCGGCATGATGGGCGGGCCGCTGGCAGCCATTTCCAAGCTGACGGCCGCCGGACTGTCGATGGACCAGATCAAGGTGCTGGGCGTCACCACCCTCGACTATGCCAAGGAAAAGGCCGGCCCGCAGCTCGTGAAGGAGGTCGCGGGCTCGATCCCGGGCCTCTCGGGCTATGTCTGAGGCTTGACAGGGGTCAATTCAGCGCGCCCCCGGCCCGCATAAGGTGACGAGGCATGGATCAGCCGCCCGCCCCCGTCTTCCGCATGAAGGACCTGCGCAAGATCTACCGCACCGGCGAGGTGACGGTCGAGGCGCTGCGCGGGCTCGACTTCGAGGCCGCCGCGGGGGAGTTCATCGTCATTCTGGGCCCCTCGGGCTCGGGCAAATCCACCTTTCTCAACATCATCGGCGGCCTCGACCGCGCCACATCGGGAGAAGCGTGGTTCCGTGACCACGACCTGATCCGGGCGAACGAGGCCCAGCTCACCCGCTACCGGCGCGACCATGTGGGCTTCGTCTTCCAGTTCTACAATCTGGTCCCGAGCCTCACCGCCTTCGAGAACGTGAAGCTGGTGACCGAGATCGCCCGCCGTCCCATGAAACCGGCGGAGGCGCTCGCCCTTGTGGGGCTGGAAGACCGGATGGACCATTTCCCCGCCCAGCTCTCGGGCGGCGAGCAGCAGCGCGTGGCGATTGCCCGCGCCATCGCCAAGCAGCCTGATGTGCTTCTCTGCGACGAACCCACCGGCGCACTGGACTCGAAAACCGGCGTGCGCGTTCTGGAAGCCCTGACCACGGTGAGCGCGCGGAGCGGCGCCACCACCCTGGTCATCACCCACAATGCGGCAATCGCCGCCATTGCCGACCGGGTGGTGCATTTCGCCAATGGCGCCATTGCGCGGGAGGAGCGCAATGCCACCCGTCAGCCTGCGAGCGCGGTGAGCTGGTGATGCGCGCCCTCGACATCAAGCTCTGGCGCGACATGCTGCGGCTCTGGCCGCAGGCGCTGGCCATTGCGCTCGTGATGGCGGCGGGGGTCGCAACACTGATCCTTGGCGTAGGCGCCTATGACTCGCTGTCCACCACACGGCAGCGCTACTATGAGGCCAACGGCTTTGCCGACATCTTCGCCAGCCTCACCCGCGCGCCCGCGAGCCTGAAGTCCGACATCGCCGCAATCGACGGCGTGGCCGCAGCCGAGACGCGGGTTGAAGAAATCGCCCTTGCCGATCTTCCCGGAATGGCGGAGCCCGCCTCGGTAAGGCTGGTGTCACTGCCGGAGGGCCGCGAACCGGCACTGAACCGGCTGCACCTGCGCTCGGGAAGGCTGCCCGCCCCGGACAGCTACGAGGCCGTGGCGAGTGCCGGCTTTGCCGCGGCCCACCGGCTTGCGGAGGGCGACAGCCTGCGCGTGCTGATCAATGGCCGCCAGCGCGACGTTCGGATCAGCGGTACTGCGCTCTCGCCCGAATTCGTCTACGCCCTTGGCCCCGGCGCGCTGATGCCCGACGACCGCCGCTTCGGAATTCTCTGGATGCCCGAGCACAGCCTCGCAGCAGCCTACGGGCTCGACGGTGCCTTCAACCAGGTCTCCCTGTCCCTTGTTCCCGGCGTGGATCCGGACATGGTGATCGACAGCCTGGACCGGTTGCTCCAGCGCTATGGCGGACGCGGCGCGCATGGCCGCGCGGATCAGCAGTCCCACGCCTTTCTGGATGCTGAACTGCACCAGCTGCGCGCGATGAGCCGCATCCTGCCGCCGATCTTCCTTCTCGTGACGGCGTTCCTGGTCAACATGACGCTCTCCCGCCTGATCGCGCTCGAACGCGAACAGATCGGGCTTCTGAAGGCCATGGGCTATTCCTCGCTCAGCGTGGTGCGCCACTATGCGGGCTTCGTCACGCTCATCGCCGCCGCGGGCATCGCCATCGGCATGGTGGCGGGAAGCTGGCTCGGCGCCGAGATGACGACACTCTATGCCAAGTTCTTCAGCTTTCCGTTTCTGGTGTTCAGCCGCAACCCAGCCGTCTACGGGATCGCCGCCGCGGCTGCCTATGCCGCGGCCATTGTCGGCGCGGTGAAGGCGGTGCGCGAGGTGGCCTGGCTGGCGCCCGCCGTCGCCATGGCGCCGCCCGCGCCGCCGCGCTACCGCAAGATCCTGGGCGGCTACGCCGATCTCTCGGGCTATGTCCGGCAATCGAGCGTCATCGTCATGCGCCACCTGACCCACTGGCCGCTGCGCACCCTCAGCGGCATCATCGGCATGGCGCTGGCCGTGGCAATCCTCGTGGGGTCGCTGTGGTCCTTCGGCTCCATCGACCACATGATCGATGTCACCTTCCGGCGCAGCGACCGGCAGGATGCCACCATCACCTTCACCGAGGCACGCCCGGAACGCGCGGTGTTCAACCTGCGGCAGCTCCCCGGCGTCAGCGCAGCGGAGCCCTTCCGCGCCGTCGCCGTGACACTGCGCAACGGCACGGCGGAACGCCGGGTGTCGCTGATCGGCAAGGAGCCGGGGGTAAGCCTTACACGGGTGCTCGACGGCGCGCTGATGCCGGTGACGCTGCCCGGAGAGGGAATCGTGATCTCGGACGCGCTCGCGCGGGTGCTGAAGCTGCGGCGCGGCGACCGGGTCGAGGTCGCTGTGCTGGAAGGCCGCCGCCAGACGCTGGACGTGCCCGTCTCGGCCATCATCACCGGCTTCATCGGCCTCACGGCCTATATGGACCTCGCGGCATTGAACCGCCTGCTGGACGAGGACAGTGTGATATCCGGCGCCTATCTCATGCTCGATCACGCGCAGACCGACACGCTCTTCGCCGCGCTGAAACAGATGCCGGCGGCGAGCTTCATTGCGCTCCAGTATGCCGCTGTTGCCAAGTTCCGCGAGACCCTCGCCCAGAATGTGACCATCATGATCACCGTCTACGCCAGCCTGGCGGCGATCATTGCTTTCGGAGTGGTCTACAACTTCGCGCGCGTCTCACTTTCCGAACAGGGGCGCGAGATGGCGAGCCTGCGGGTTCTCGGCTTCACGCGGGGCGAGGTGTCGGCCCTGCTGCTCGGCGAGCTTGCGGCCGTCGTCATCATCGCGCAACCTGTCGGATGGGGACTGGGCTATCTGTTCGCCTGGGCCATGGCGGAAGGCTTCCGGACCGATCTCTACCGCGTGCCGCTGGTCGTCAATCGCGAGGTCTATGCCTGGGCCAGTCTCATCGTGTTCGCCGCCGCCGCGATCTCGGGCCTCGCGGTGGGCCGCCGGATCGACCGGCTGGACATGATCGACGTGCTGAAGACGAGGGAGTGACATGCTGCGCCGCCTGATCATGCTGCTCATCCTGCTTGCCGTTGCGGCGGGCCTTGCCTGGGCCTTCTGGCCCCGGCCCATCGCCGTGGAGACGGCGGCGATCACGCGCCGGAGCATCGAGATCGATGTCGAGGAAGAAGGCAAGAGCCGCATCCGCGAGGTGTTCACCGTGTCAGCCCCGATCGGGGGGCAGACCCAGCGTATCGCGCTGCATGCGGGCGATGCCGTGATCAAGGACGAGACAGTGGTCGCCGCCATCCGGCCGGCCGCACCCGGACTTCTCGACGTACGCCTCAGGCGCGTGGCGGAGGCCGCGGCCGCCTCCACCGAGGCCGGTCTGGGCCTCGCACAGGCCGAGGTGAGGCAGGCCGAGGCGCGCCTCGCCTTCCTCAAGACCGAGCTGGCGCGCGCCGAGCGGCTGGCGGCCCAGGGTACGATTTCCGAGAGTGCGCGCGACAAGGCGCGGCTCGAGGCCGAGACGGCGGAAGCCATCCTGGAGAGTGCCAGGGCCGCGCTTGCCGTGCGCCAGCGCGAGCTCGAGCGCGCCAGGGCGGCCTTGATCGAAACCGGCGAGACCGAGGGTCCCTGCTGCACCGAGATCAAGGCACCGGTGTCGGGACGCATTCTCCGGGTCCTGGCAGAGAGCGAGCAGGTGGTACAGGCGGGAACGCCACTCATGGAGATCGGCGATCCCGCCAACCTCGAGATCGTCGCCGACATCCTCTCGCGCGAGGCCTTCGAGATTGCGCCCGGCGCAACGGCAGAGATCGTCAACTGGGGCGGGCCGCCCCTCGCCGCGACAGTGCGCCGTGTCGAGCCCTCGGCCGTCACCAAGGTGTCGGCGCTGGGAATCGAGGAGCAGCGCGTGCCGGTGATCCTCGACCTCGCCGGACAAGCGGACGCACAGGGACTGGGCGACGGCTTCCGGGTGATCGTCAGGATCCGGGTCTGGGACGGCCAGGACCTGACCGCCGCACCCATCGCCGCATTGTTCCGGCAGGGCAGTGGATGGGCGGTCTACAAGGTGGTGGGCAGTCGCGCCGTGCTCCAGCCTGTTGAAATCGGCCGCCGCAACGACGAGGTGGCCGAGGTGATCGCGGGACTGACTGCGGGCGACACGGTCGTGCTCCATCCTTCCGACCAGATGGGTGATGGCGTCGCCGTAACCCCGCTGTCACCCTAGGGCAACGCCCGTGCGCGGGCTGTCGCCTGCGGAGAGTTCGCGGACCAGCCATACCATGCGCTCGAACAGTCCGGTTGCCACGAACAGCGCCTCGCGGTTGACGTTCGATGCCGTCTCGTTCCGAACGATCTCGTTGCGGAAACGCGTCATCACATCGCCGCGCCCATGCGTCAGACGCTGCAGTATCTCTGCATCGCCCTCGCCATTGGCGTGATCGGCCAGCAGGCTCAGCAGAAAATGAAGCGTCTCGGTCATCGATTCGCGCATCGCCTGCTCGTGCGGTGCTGGATCCTTCAGGTCCTCCAGTTCATCCATATAGCCGTGCAGCGCCTCGATGAGGGACTGGAGGTGGCCATTGCAGCGTTGGAGAAGCAGCAGGCCGCTGACATCGGAATTCTGGGGATGGCTCTTCACGGCCTCGCTGATGAAGGACTCGAGATGCTGCGCCAGTTCCACAGCCAGCTGCCGCCTCTGGCGGTTGTCCAGCAGACGTGAGCCACCTTCTTCCTCGAGCCGCAGAGGCGAGAGGGCCACCGGCATGAGCCCCACAAGACGTCCATATTCCTGACGGGCCAGAATGAGCGCGGTTTCGGGATCCTCAACCGCCTCATCGATGAGAAAGGCCGGTTCATATTGCTGCTTGTCCTGATCGATGGGGACCAGCATGTCGAGGAGCCGCATGAGCGGCTGGCGCAGCAGGCCGGCAAGAATGGCGCCCGATGCATTGAGCGCCAGATACGTGAGGGCAATCAGCATGGGAGGCGAGATGGAGGCCAGGGGCGGAGGGGGAAAACGTCCGAAGGCCGACCCGACCAGCACGGGGACAAGTATGGCGAAGGACCCGGCGCCCTTGACCACGGACTGCCATACTGCGAGTTGCCGCGGGCGTCCGGTCAGGTGAGAGGAGACGAGGGCGACGCTGAGCCCGGACCCGAGATTGGCACCACATACGATCACGACAGCATCCTTCAGGGGAAGGAGACCGGCGGCGCTCAGCGCAACGGCAAGAATCGACACGGTCGAGGATGACTGCATCACCAGCGTGACGATGAAACCGATGAGAAAGCCATAGACCCACGACTGGGACGAGAATTCGAAGAACTCCTGTACCCAGACATTGCCCTGCAAACCCTGCCCGGTATCCTTCACCATGGCGAGTCCAAGCAGGGTGACACCAATGGCAAGAAGCAATTCCGATCCGCGGCGGCCGGTCTCATTGCGCTGCAGGGCCGCCAGGTAGAACAGCGCCACAAGCGACAGCGCCGCCAGCGCGGCCAGCCGCAGGTCGATCGATGCAAGGAAAACGAGGATGGAGGTGCCGACCCCGGACCAGGCACTGACCGTCAAGACTGCCGGAAAGGTTATGGCCCGCGCATTGAGAAGGCCCATGCAGATGAAGGCTGCGGCACTGGTGCTCTGTGTGACAGCGCCCAGAAGGGTTCCCATCACGGGGCCGGACAGAGGCAGTCTGGACAGTTTTAGAAGGATGGGGCGCACATGGCGCGCCGCGAGTGCGCGCACGGCTTCTGACAGCATGTGGAGGCCGGCAAGGAAGAAACCCAGTCCGGCAAAGGCAGTGACGGCGCTGGCAATCATGCTCTCAGCTCCGCGTCGCCCTCAGGGCGCCAGTCAGGACATAGCCCGTGATGACAAGACTCAGGCCAATGACACTCAGGATGAACCAGCGCAGGCTGACATAACGGTCATACATGCGTGTGTTGAGTACGCTCCGCCGCTGTTCGGCAATCTCCGCGATGTTGCTGGCCAGTGCGCCGATCCTGGCCTCGATGTTGCGATCTGCTCCGCGAAGCGCCTTGTCGATGACGCGCGCCACGTCAGGGCTGATGGATCCGTCTCCGCCGCGCTTTTCTGCAAGCAGCGACTCGTAGCGGGCGACCAACGCCTCGTGCTCGTCGCTCAGCCGGGACGCTTCGGCAGCGAAATCTGCAAAGGCCAGCCGCTGCCCTTCAGAGAAAACCTTTGCAAGATTGGCACGCGCTTTCTGTCCGCTGCTGTGGAATGCGGCGAGATGTTTCTCGAGGAGTGCGGCGTCATCGCCCCGAAGAAGGACGTTCTTCCACTCCTGGATCTGGACCTTGAAATCGACCTGTGCATCCAGCGCCGCTCTCGACAAGGCCTGGAGCTCCGCCGTTTCCGCACTTCCTGCGGTCCAGGCGCGGTTGATTGACCAGATCGAGAAGAGCGAGAACAGGCCGATGACCGCCACGAGGGTGATCATGGTGAAGGCAGACGTGGCCATTGCCCGCCGGAGCTCAATCTTGCCATGAAGGTCTCGGCTCTCTGCCATCTATGCCTCATTGTTCCCTATCTTCGGCTCGTGTGCGCCGAACATGACAGACACATGACGGACGCGCCGACCTTAGTGTGGCGGACCAGCCTGAGAAAGCGGGAACCACCCTTCTGACCGCGCGCCTCCTTCACGGCTGACCCAGCACGCTCTATTTATGGTTGATCGATGCCATCTTCCTGCCAAAGCCGATGATCCCGGTCGTGGGCAGACCGCGGCGGGCGGAGCCTGCCCTAGACAAAGGGTGGTTTGCCGCAGGCCTCGGCATTGGCTAGACATTTCGCGGTTGCAACAGATTGGGCTGCCATGAGCGACTTGACACTGGCCGGAGCCTTTCCGGACCTCACACGGGCCGACTGGATGAAGCGCGTGGAAGCGGTGCTGAAGGGGGCCGCCTTCGAGGACAGGCTCGTGCGCCATACGCCCGACGGCATCCGGCTGGAGCCACTCTACGGTCAGCAACCAGGTCCGCGCGCGGCACGGCCGCAGCAGGCGCCCTG
Source organism: Hyphomicrobiaceae bacterium (assembly GCA_900298995.1). GTDB lineage: Bacteria > Pseudomonadota > Alphaproteobacteria > Rhizobiales > Aestuariivirgaceae > Aestuariivirga. The sequence continues at coordinate 20,770 of OMIC01000058.1, forward strand.
GACCGTCTACCAGCGGGTCGATCACCCGGACGCGGCCCGGGCCAATGCCCAGGCACTGGAGGATCTCGAGAACGGCGCCACGGGCCTCGTTCTGGTGACGCCCGACGCCGCAGGCGCGCGCGGCTTCGGCGTGGACGCGACCCGCCTCGCCCGGGTGTTGCAGGGCGTGCATCTGCATGCCGTTGCGCTGAAGATCGAGGGCGGTGCATCCATGGCGCTGGCCGGCCTCATCGCCACGCAACCCATCGACCCGGAACGTCTCAACATCCATTTTGCCCTCACCTCCCCCGCCGATGCAGTGGAACTTGCCCGGCTCGGCTATGCCGGCCCCTACATGGAGGCCGATGGCCGCGGCTTTCACGAACAGGGTGCCTCCGATGCCGAGGAACTTGGTGCTGCGCTCGCAACCGCAGTCGCCAGCATGCGGCAGCTCTCCGGACTCAACGATGTGCATCTGGTGCGCGCCGTCGGCATGACGCTGGCCGCCACCCAGGACATGTTCGCGACACTCGCCAAGTTCCGCGCCGCCAGGCTTCTGTGGTGGCGGGTGCTGGATGCGGCAGGCCTCCCCGATGCGCCGCTGCAACTCCATGCCGAAACCTCCTGGCGGATGATGGCGAAGCTTGACCCCCACACCAATATCCTGCGCGCCACCGCGGCAGTCTTCGGCGCCGGGCTGGGTGGTGCCGACTCGATCACCGTGCTCCCCTTTTCGCTCGCCCAGGGCCTTCCCAATGCCTTCGCCCGGCGGGTGGCGCGCAACGTCCAGAACGTCCTGCTGGAGGAAGCCAATCTCTGGCGGGCGGCCGACCCTGCCTCGGGTGCCGGCTATGTCGAGACCTATACGAAAGGCCTGTGTGAGGCGGCCTGGAACGTGTTCCAGAACGCTGAAGCAGGCGACTGGCCGGTCCCGAAAGCTGATGCCACCCATGGCCTGCCGGTGATCGGCACGACCGCCTATCCGCTGAAGCAGGAATTTGCACCCGAGACGGAGGCGGTGTCATGAGCCGCCTTCCGGATTTCTCGACCATCGCCTTCGCTGCATCTTCTGTGGAGGGGCGGCGCGGGCATGACTGGGCCACGCCGGAGGGCATAGCCGTGAAGGGCGCCTATGGGCCCGAAGACATGGCGGGCATCGATTTTCTCCACACATGGCCCGGCGCCGCGCCGTTTCTGCGCGGGCCCTATCCAACCATGTACACGACCCAGCCCTGGACCATCCGCCAATATGCGGGTTTCTCCACGGCCGAGGACTCCAATGCCTTCTACCGACGGAATCTGGCGGCGGGCCAGATGGGCCTGTCCATCGCCTTCGATCTCGCTACCCACCGCGGCTATGATTCCGATCATCCGCGCGTGGCGGGCGACGTCGGCATGGCGGGCGTCGCCATCGACTCGATCTACGACATGCGCACGCTGTTCGACGGCATTCCGCTCGACAAGATGACGGTGTCGATGACCATGAACGGCGCGGTGCTGCCGGTGATGGCGCTCTACATCGTTGCAGGCGAGGAACAGGGCGTTCCGCCGGAGAAGCTGGCGGGCACCATCCAGAACGACATTCTCAAGGAGTTCATGGTCCGCAACACCTTCATCTACCCGCCCAAGGCGTCGATGAAGATCGTCTCGGACATCTTCCGCTACACATCCGAGCGCATGCCGAAATTCAACTCGATCTCGATCTCCGGCTATCACATGCAGGAGGCCGGCGCCACCGCCGACCTCGAGCTGGCCTATACGCTGGCCGATGGGCTCGAGTATGTGCGCGCCGGTGTCGATGCCGGACTGGGCATTGACCAGTTCGCACCCCGCCTCTCGTTCTTCTGGGCGATCGGCATGAACTTCTTCATGGAAGTGGCCAAGATGCGGGCCGCCCGCATGATCTGGGCGAAGCTGATCAAGCAGTTCGGCCCGGCGGACGAACGCTCGCTGTCGCTCCGCACCCATTGCCAGACATCCGGCTGGAGCCTCGCCGCGCAGGACGTCTTCAACAATGTGACGCGCACCTGCATCGAGGCGATGGCGGCGACCCAGGGCGGAACCCAGTCGCTGCACACCAATTCGCTCGACGAGGCTCTCGCGCTGCCCACCGATTTTTCCGCCCGCATCGCGCGCAACACACAGCTCTTCCTGCAGCAGGAGGCGGGCAGCTGCACCGTCATCGATCCGTGGGGCGGCAGCTATTTCGTGGAACGGCTCACCGCCGATCTTGCCGCCAAGGCCTGGGCGCACATGGAGGAAATTGAAGCCATGGGCGGCATGGCCAAGGCCATAGAGGCTGGCATCCCCAAGGCGCGCATCGAGGAGGCGGCGGCGCGCACGCAGGCGCGCATCGACTCCGGCGAGCAGGCGGTGATCGGCGTCAACACGTACCGCGTGGCGGGTGACGCCGCGATCGACATTCTGAAGGTTGACAATTCGGCAGTGCGCGCCCGTCAGATCGAGAAGCTGCAGCGGCTGCGCGCCGAGCGCAACGAGGCGGAGACAAAGGCTGCACTGGCAAAGCTCTCGGAGGTGGCGCGCAGCGGACAGGGCAATCTGCTGGCTGCCTCGGTCGATGCGGCACGCGCCAAGGCGACGGTGGGCGAAATCTCACTCGCGCTGGAGCAGGTCTTCCGCCGCCACACGCCGGCGATCCGCGCGGTGAAGGGCGTCTATGCCGCAACGCCAAAGGACCAGCACAAGATCGACCGCGTGCGGCACGCCATCGCGGCTTTCCGCGAGGCTGATGGCCAGGCGCCCAGGCTTCTGGTCGCCAAGGTCGGCCAGGACGGGCATGACCGCGGTCAGAAGGTCATCGCCTCGGCCTTCACCGACATGGGTTTCGACGTCACCATCGGGCCCCTCTTCGCAACGCCCGAGGAGGTCGCAAAACAGGCCGTGGCCGAGAAGGTGCATGCCGTGGGCGTCTCCACGCTGACGGCGGGCCACCTCACGCTGGTGCCGCTGCTCAAGGCCGCACTCGACAAGGCGGGGCGCTCCGACATCATGATCGTGGTGGGCGGCGTGATCCCGCCCGAGGACATCCAGACACTTCTCGACATGGGTGCGGCAGCGGTGTTCCCGCCAGGAACCGTGATACCCGACGCGGCGCTGGCGCTTCTCGACCGGCTGAACCTCAGGCTCGGCTATGCCCAGAAGGCGGCAGGATAGAGATCAGAGGCTGAGCCCCCGCACCTCGCCCACGCCCCGCTTGCGCCAGTTGACAAGATCGTGGTGGCGGAACCGTTCGAGCAGGTTCCTTTCCTCCGGCGTCCATTGATCGAGCCCCGCCAGAACCGAGGCAATGGCGACCTCGGCAGCCCTTGCCGCGCCGTCATCGATCTTGAGCGCGACGCCAAGTCCGGCGTGGGGAATGCAGGCACAGTAAACGCCCTCGGCACCGGTCTTGATGAAGAGGCGCGGGACGGCCTCCATGATCAGCGTGTCGAAGTCATCGCTGCCCCCGACCATGAAGGGACAAGCCCGCACCGCTGCCATGATGCGGCGGGCAGCGACGAGATCGGGGTCGGCGAAGCGGGCAAAGCCCTGCGCCAGCGACTTGAGCGGAATGGCCCAGGTGGGAACAGAACAGCCGTCGACGCCCATGGGCTGAGCATCGAGATCGACCCCACAGATCTCGCCCATGCGCCGCGCGATCAGCCGCTGCACCGGATGGTCCGGATTGACGTAGCCATGGGGATCAACTCCGAGATGGCGGGCCAGTGCCAGCATGCCGGCGTGCTTGCCGGAGCAATTGTTGTGAACGGCCGCACAGCCCGCCCCCTGGCGCAGGAGGGCAAAGCGCGAGCCTTCGTGGTAGGGCCAGTGGGCGCCGCACTCATAGAGATCTTCGGCATTGCCAGCCTTGGCGAGCAGCGCGCGCGCCACGCGCACATGATCAGCCTCGCCATTGTGCGAGGAGCAACACAGCGCGATCTCCTCTTCCGAGAAACCGAAACGGTCGGCTGCGCCGCTCTCGATGACGGGCAGGCACTGGAAGGCCTTGATGGCCGAGCGTGGATAGACCGGGGCTGCGATGGCACCCTCCGCCGCAACGACATGCCCTGAAGCATCGACCACGGCATAGGCGCCGCGATGGCGGCTTTCGACGATGCCGCCACGGGTCACTTCGGCGATCACCGGATTGGTCATGACGGTCTTGTCTCCCTGTGCGGCGCGGCCGCGGCATACCAGATGAAGGCCAGGATTTGCGCAGCGAGGAAACACCCCAGCGCAACACTGTAGCCATGCGGGCTGTAGCCGGTCTCCGTGACCGGGAACAGCCCGATGATGAGACCCACCAGATACTGGGACAGGAAGGCGCAGACGAACATGGTGAAGTTGATGGTGGCATTGGCACGGCCGGCGAGTTCGCGGCCGATGCGGGCGGCGAACCAGGGAAAGGCCAGCACCGCGACCTGGCCGAAGGCGGCGACCATCAGCCAGGCCGGAAAGGCGAGGCCCTCGATGCGCAGCACGATGACGCCCTGCGCCACAAAATACAGGAGATTGAAACCCAGCATGACCTGCATGGGGCCGATGCCGCGGCGGCCCAGCCGGTCGGCGATGACACCCACCGACAGGATGCCCACCATGAAGGCCGCTGCCATGAACAGCAGATGATGCGCGACCTCGGGCCGCGTGAGGCCCATGACATCGCGCAGCCAGGGACCAGCCCAGAGCGTCTGGATGCCGATCTGCACGCCAGAGGTCAGGCCGAGAAGCGGCGCGATGCGCCAGAACAGTGGCGTCTTCAGGATCGCCAGCATCTCGGCGAATTGCTGGCGGAGCGGGGCGGGCGCGGTGAGCGTATCCCGGCGCGGGGCCACCCCGAGGATCAGCAGCGCAGCCAGCAGGATCAGCCCGGCAAAGGCCATGAAGGCCGGCCGCCAGCCGATGAGGGCCACGAGATATTCAGTGGGTTCGGTTGCCACCACGACACCCAGCGCGCCCACCGACATGATGCCCGTATTGGCCAGCGACCGGCGCTCGGCCGGCACCCAGGTGGCCGAAGACTTGTAGCTCGCCATCAGACCTGCCGAGAAACCGAGCCCGATGACGGCGCGCGCCGCGAACAGGCCGCCGAAATCAGGCGCCATGGCAAAGCCCGCGCAGCCCAGGGCCGCGATGCCCAGAAGCCCGGCCTGCACCTTGCGCGGCCCGTAGCGGTCGAGCAGCACGCCGAGCGGCAGCTGGAAAAGCGCGAAGGCGCCGAGATAGGCCGCCGTCAGCAGGCCCAGCTCGGCAGGTGACAGTCCCAGGTCCCGCACCAGGTCCGGCGCCACCACGGCATTCACGGCGCGCAGCAGGTAGGACATGAAATACCCCGCCGCGAAGGGCAGGAGGGCGGTGAAGAGGAGTCGCGGCAGCGTCATGACCGCGGCAGTGTGTTCTCTATTCCGGCTCAAGGCAATGCGGACGCGAATAACTACTTGTGATTCGCGCAGAATGGCTTATGTGCGCGTTTCAAATTTCTTACCCGTGGGGGCCTTCGGTGATCAGACGCGCTCTTGCCTTTCAGCACATGGATGATGAACCGCCCGGCCTGTTCGGCCGCTTCCTCGCCGAACACGGGGCGGAGCTTGACGTGGTCAAGCTGCACAGGGGTGAGGCGATTCCGTCGCTCGCCCCTTATGATTTCCTGCTGGTGATGGGCGGGGCGATGGACGTCTGGGAGACGCAAGCCTACCCCTGGCTCGAGCATGAGGTGGACGCGATCCGCGAATGGACGGTGAACCGCAACCGCCCGTTCCTGGGCGTGTGCCTCGGACTGCAGCTGCTGGCCATCGCGCTGGGCGGCGAGGTTGGCCTGGCGCGCGCTTCGGAGGTTGGCTTCGGCAAGGTGAAGCTCAATGCGCTGGGCGCCGCCCATCCGATGATGCGCGGACTTCCTGCCAGCTTCAAGGTCATGCAGTGGCACCACGCCGAGGTCACCCGGCTTCCGCCCGGCGCGGAGGTGCTGGCCTCGTCACCGGTGAGCCAGGTTCAGATCATGTCCGTGGGCCGCGAGATCATGGCAACCCAGTTCCATGGTGAACTCACCCCGGCGCTGATCGAAAGCTGGGCGCACATCCCGCAGTATGTGGCATGGCTGGAAGAGGCGATGGGACCTGGTGGCTATCAGCGCGTCAGGACGCAGGCGAAGCCGCAGCTGCCGAAGACCGAACGGCTGAGCCGGATGATGTTCGAGAATCTCATCGCCAACCGCAGGACGATGCACAAGGCGGCCTGATCAGCGCAGACCGTCCTCGCCCTTGATTTCCGAGACCTTGAGGCCGCCGACCCGCGGCAACGGCCGTCCGCCCGTGGTCACCGCCACCGCCACCATGATCTCGTTGGCGCGGGGCGCATCAGTGATGCGCACCTCCATGCCATCGAAATGGCTGCGCACGAAGGCGGCATCCTTGTGGCCCAGCGGAATGTCGAGCACCACGCCCATGCCGCCACGCTTCTTCGAGGATGGAATCAGGGCAGCGCCCTTGCCCAGCACCTTGCGGAAGGGGGCACCCAGCTTCGGGTGCAGAATGGCGGCGGCATGTTCGAGTTCACCGTTCTCGCCCACCGCAGCCGCCTTGCCATAGCTCTCGACCTTGTCGCCCGGAATGCCCAGCGCTGCCACGGCACGCTCCGCCAAGAACCCGCCCAGTTCTTCGCCGACGTCGATCAGTTCGCTCAAATCCTCCTGATAGGTGCCGGCGAAGGGATTGGCGATCACCGCAATCGCGGCGGCCCGGCGAACGGGCGGCGACACGTCCCTGCCCTGCTCGGAAAGCGTTTCGTCAACCACCGTCATGATCTTGCGGATCTTCGCCTTCATCTCAGTCCGTCCTCTCCCTTGATGTCCGCGGCGGCAAGTCCACCGGCGCGGGCGTGAACCCGCGGCCCCGTGGTCATCACCAGCGCCACCACCATCTCATTTGCCTTCGGCGCATCCGGAACGCCCACCTCGATGGCATCGAAATGGCTGCGCACATAGGAAGCGTTGACATGGGTGACGGGAATGTCGAGCCGCGCGCCCGGTCCGCCCACCTTCTTGGTCGACGGCACGATGGCCCTAGCGCCACCCAGCACGTCGCGCATCGCATAGCCGCCCGGCGCATGCCAGAGCGCGGCGTGCTCAAGCTCGCCCGCCTCGCCCACGATGGCTCCCTTGCCATAGCCCTCGACAGCCTTCGGATCGCCGCCCAGCGCCGCCAGAAGCTTCTGCGCCATGGCCAGACCGAGTGGCTTCAGATCCTCCATGAAGGGCTGGATATCGGCATGGTAGGACCCTGCATAGGGGTTCTCGATCACCGCAAGCACGGTGCCCCGGCGTGGCGGAACTGCCGCGACCGGCCCGCCCTCATGATGGATCTCCTCCACCGAGACCAGAAATTTCCTCACCCTGACGTCCGGCATCGATCCTCCCCAGCCACTGGCCCACGAAACGCGTGTCGCCCGCCAGATGCAGCGCTGCAGCGGTCATGTACCCCACCACAAGACAGCCTCGGGCGCAGGCTACACCAGCATCGAGCGCGGCCGCAATTTCATTTACCTGCAACGGCCCGACACCCCGGGTGACCAGCCTTGCGCCCAGATCATTGTCAGGTTGGATGTCACGCGCCGGCACACGCTCTATGGCCGGATGCCCCGGCAGGTCGACCGCATTGGCGATGAACGTCGCAGCGGAATCTGCTTGGCTCGCGCAAGCGGCCAGCACGGTCACCGCGTCGGCGATTCCCAGCGAGAAGGACCGACCCCGCCAGCCGCTGGTGGCAATGCCGCGCACGGGATCTTCGGCACGCAACCGGGTGGTGGCGAACAGCGCAGGCTGATCGGGCCGGCTCACGAGTCCGATGTCATAGGCCATGCCGGGCGCGAGATGGAAGGCAATGTCGCCGCCATTGTTGACGAAGGCGCGCGCCAGCGGCGCAGCGCCGGTCATGCTTGCAAGCACCTCTTCGGCCACCGAACCTGCAACCGCCGCCATGGGGGTGATGAAACATTCCGCCGCAAGGACCCGCGTGGCCTGCCACATGCGCCGTGCCACCTCACCCAGAGGCTTCTCGCCCGTCGGGCGGCGAAGCAGGGGCAACTCCGCGCAGAGTTCATCGAGTATGGTCTCAAAGCGCCGTTCAGCAGCGTGGTAGGCCGATGCGATGGCTCCGGCCTCGCCATCCGCGCCGATGATAAGGTCGATGGGACCATCGTGAAGGTGCAACCTGCGTCCGTCAGGCAGCAGGGCGGCCTGTACCCTTTTCATGTGGTGCGGGCGGCCCGGATTGCAGCAAGCACGCGCTCAGGCGTTGCCGGCGTGCGGGTCAGCCGCGCTCCGGTGGCGTGATGAATGGCGTTCAGGATCGCAGGTGCGGTCGGGATCAGCGCCTGTTCGCCAATACCCTTGGCACCGAAGGGACCGACGGAGGAGGCGCGCTCCACGAGAATCGAGTCGATCGGCGGCACGTCGCCGATGGTGGGAATGAGATAGTCATGCAGGTTTTCCCCACGGCCCGGCGTGAACTCCTCCATCAGCGCCATACCGATTCCCTGCGCAACACCACCCTCGATCTGGCCTTCGACAAGGACCGGATTGATGGCGCGACCGACGTCATGGGCCGCCACGATGCGCAGCACTTTCACAAGTCCCAGCCGGATATCGACCTCAACCTCCGCCAGATGCGCGCCATAACCATAGACGGCATAGGGAATGCCCTGGCCATTGGCATCCAGCGGCGCGGTCGGTGGATCAAATGTTTCTTCTGCACACAGTACATAGCCGTGGGGGCCGCGCGCCAAGGCCCCAAGATCGACCGTACGAATGACGCCGCCCTCATCGACGCGCAGGATGCCTGCGGCCAGTTCAAGGCCTGCACCTTCGCCAGCATTGGCTAGCCGCAGGAGCTGACGGCGGAGGGCCCGCCCGGCAAGTTCTGCCGCCTTCCCGGTGACAAAGGTCTGGCGCGAGGCCGAGGTCTTGCCGCAATCCGGCGTGAGGTCGGTATCGGGAGAGACGAGATCGATCATGGCGACCGGCAGACCCACCGCGTCGGCGGCGATCTGCGCAATGGCTGTGTTCGAGCCCTGGCCGATGTCGACTGCTCCCTGATGCAGTGCCAGGCGGCCATCGGGCTTGACGCCGAAGCGGATGGTTGAGGGATTGGGAAGCGAGGTGTTGCCGCAGCCATAGAACATGCCTGCAACGCCCACGCCACGTCGCATCGCACCGGCTTGCGTGTTGAACGCGTCAGCTGTTTGTCGCAACTTCTGCCAGGCTGGGCGCAGGGCTTCGAAACAGGCGCGGATGCCGACGCCATCCCCCATCACCTGTCCGGTGACAGTGGGCGTTGCCTCGGTCAGGGCGTTGCGGATCCGGAACTCCAGCGCGTCGAGACCGAGCTTCGCGGCCAGCATGTCGAGCATCTGTTCCTGAGCGATCACCGTCTGCGGCACGCCAAAGCCGCGGAACGCTCCTGCGGGCACGCAATGAGTCAGGATGGCGCGGGTCTCGGCACGGTAGTTGGGCACAACATAGGGGCCCGACGCATGGACCGGCACGCGGTTCGCGACCGTCGGCCCCCAGGAGGCATAGGCGCCGGTGTTGAAGTCACCCTCGAAATCCATGGCCAGGAGATCGCCCTCCCGGGTTGCAGCCATGCGCGAGCGCATGATGGCCGGATGGCGCTTGGTGGTCGACTGGATCGATTCAGGACGCGAATAGACCATGGCAACCGGCTGGCCCGTGAGCCACGCGGCAAGCGCCACATAGGGCTGCACCGAGAGATCGAGCTTCGAACCGAAGCCACCGCCACAGGCCGAGGGAATGATGCGGATGCTCTCCGGTGGCAGGCCCATGATGGCGGCCGTGTCGTCGCGGTCCATGTAGGGCGATTGGGTCGAGGCCGTGATCTCGATGCGTTCACCCACCCGTCGCGCCCATCCGGCCTCGGGCTCGATATAGGCATGTTCGACAAAGGAGGTCTCGAACACGCCTTCGACCGTGACGGCCGCATCGGCAAAACCCTGCCCGACATCGCCGCGCGCCACGCGGCCTTTGACGAGAACATTGCCGGCCCGTTTGGCGTGGAGTTGCGGGGCATCCGCCGCAAGCGCTTCGGCAATACCCAGAACCGCAGGACGCTCGTCCCAGATGACCGGGAATAGAGCAAGATCAAGCGCCTCGATCACCGCGCGCTCACCGACGACGGCGGCCACGGCCTCGCCACGGAAACGCGTTTCGCCTTCCGCAAACACCGGCTGATCTGCAAAGGGCGGTATGACGCCGAAGACATTGCGACCCGGAATGTCCCTTGCTGTCAATATGCGGGCAAGACCGGGATGCGCACGGCTGTAGCCATCGAGATCACCGAAGCGGAATCCAGCCCGATGGTAGGGGGAGCGCACCGCCCTGACCCACAGCGCGCCCGCCGGCACGGCATCGGCGCCATAGGGTTCCGTCCCCATCACCTTCGGCCGGCCGTCGAGCCGTGCGATGGGCGCACCGACCGCAGCGCCCGATGACGGCGTCAGCATCTCAGCAGCCCGACCCTGCGCGGCATCTGCAACTGCATCGATGATCTTGGAATAGCCGGTACAGCGGCAGAGCACGCCGCCCAGCGCGTCGGCAATGGCGGCACGGTCCGGCGCAGCAGTCTGTGCCAGCAACGCCGTCGCCGCCATCAGCATGCCCGGCGTGCAGATGCCGCACTGCGCCGCGCCGCGCGCCAGAAAGGCCTTTTGCAGCCTTGCTCCGATGTCGGACCCGGCAAGCCCCTCGACGGTCTCGATGCGCGCCCCCTCAACCTGCGCCACCGGCACGAGACAGGCGCAGACCGGCTCGCGGTCCGCCAACACGGTGCAGGCGCCGCAATCGCCGGCATCGCATCCGCTCTTGACCCCCGTCTGCCCCAGCGTGCGGCGCAGGGCTTCGCTGAGGCGCATGCCGGGGTCCGCCGCACAGTTGACGCTCTTGCCATTCAGTTCAAAGGAAATCACCTCAGAGAACCCCCACCGCGCGGTCCAGCGCCTCGCCGATCACCGTGATCGCGGCATCAAGCCGGTAATCCGCCGAAGCTCGGACATCGCCGATGGGCGCGAGCGGCGCGAGATGCTGCGGCGCCACCCGTGTCGAAGGCCGCTCCCCGGGCGCGAGGTTCCGCAGATCCTGCTCCAGTGCCGGGAGGCGTTGCGCCACGGGCGAGGCGGCGCCCACGGCGATGGCGGCCCGGATGATGCGCCCGGCGCTATCCCTTTCCACAAGGGCGGCGGCCATGAGAATTGAGATGACCAGATAGCGCCGCGCGCCAAGCTTCACGAAGGCAGAGCGGGCGCCAGTGCCGGGCAGCGGGACGGTGACCGCCGTGACGATCTCACCCGGCGCGAGCGCCGTCTTGCGATAGCCGGTGATGAAAGCAGCCAGCGGCAGCATCCGCCGGCCCGTCACCGAGGCAATCTCCACCCGGGCATCGAGCGTGAGCAGCGGTGGAACGCCATCAGCCGCAGGCGAGGCATTGCAGAGATTGCCGGCAATCGACCCCCGGTTCTGGATCTGCACCGAGCCGACCTCGCGGGCCGCAGCCTTCAACCCGTCGAAGGCGGGCGGCAGATCTGCCGCGACGATGTCGCTCCAGGTGGTGGCCGCACCAATGCGGATTTCCCCAGACCCCTGTGTGATCCCCCGCAGGCCCTCGACCCTCGAGAGATCGACCAGCGGGCGGCTCAGCGCCTTGCCTGCATGGGCCGGGTAGACATCGGTGCCACCGCACAGCGCGAGCGCATCCGGCGCCTGCATGGCGCGCGCCGCTTCCTCCACCGTCATAGGCCTCGCATACATCGCTGCGCCGGTCTCCGCTTCGAAACATGCAGTCTGTGGCGCAGGCGGCGAGATTGTCAAGCAAGGCGGGCCTTGCTTGACGTTTGCCAGCCGTTCATGGTGCAAGGGGACTGGGAGCAATCACGCCATGACCAAACCCGATCTTGCCGCGGCAGCGGACACTCTTCTCGGCCAATGGGCTGCGACGACCCGCATCGCCGCCCTGCCCGCAGCCATGCGGCCCACAACGCGCGCCCAGGGCTATGAGGCAGCCGCCCTGCTCGCGGACAGAAGCGGAAGCAGCGTGGCGGGCTGGAAGATTGCCGCCACGAGCGAAGCCGGCCAGAAACACATCAACGTCGACGGCCCGCTTGCCGGCCGCATCCTCAGAAGCAAGTTGCTGCAGCCGGGAGCCCGTGTGCCGCTGTCCGGCAACATCATGCGCGTGGCCGAAGCCGAATTTGCCTTCGGCTTCACGAAGGACCTCCCGCCACGGGCCGCAGCTTACACGCAGGCGGAGGCTCTGGATGCGGCGGGGTCTCTGCATCTGTCGATCGAGGTGCCGGACAGCCGCTATGAGGACTTCACGAAGGTCGGCGCCGCGCAACTGATTGCTGATACTGCCTGCGCCTGCTGGCTGGTGCTGGGGCCGCCGGTAGCCGCGCCGTGGCGTGATCTCGATCTCTCAACCCATGTCGTGAGAGGTTCGGTCAATGGGACGCTGCGGGCGGAAGGCACGGGAAAGGCCGTCCTCGGCGGACCGTTCACTGCGCTCACGTGGTTCGTCAATGAAGCGGCGACTCACTGCGGTGGCGTAAAAGCAGGTCAGTTCGTGACCACGGGCACCTGCCTCGTTCCAATGGCGATAGCACCAGGCGACGAGATCACGGCTGATTATGGCGTGCTCGGCGCAATTTCCTGCAGGATTGCCTGACCCGATGCGCCAGCTCATCCCCACGCCGCTGACCCGCGAAGCCTTCGAGCCTTTTGGCGACGTGGTTGAAATCGCCGGTGCAAGCCCAATCACCATCAACCAGGGCTTTGCCCAGCGCTTCAACGATCTCGCACATATCGATGTCCAGAGTGCGGAAGGCGAGGTCAATGTCAGCTTCTTTGTCGGTCAGCCGCGTCCGCAGCCGATCGCCGTGAAGCTGATGGAGCGCCATCCGCTTGGCAGTCAGCTCTTCATGCCGATGCAGGATCGCCCATGGCTGGTGCTGGTGGCGGCGGATCCGCATGATCTGTCGAGCTATCACGCTTTTGCTGCCACTGGACGTCAGGGTGTCAATTATGCCCGCAACGCCTGGCATCATCCGCTTCTGGTGTTCGATGCCGACAGCCGCTTTCTCATAATCGACCGCAAGGGCCCCGGCATCAATCTGGAAGAAGTGTGGCTGCCCGACGAGAAGGTCTTCAGCCTCACGGCGTGATGCGCTCAAAAACCTTGCGGCCTTTCACATAGGTCGCGGCCACTGCACGGTCATCGCCCAGCATCATCAGCGAGAACAGCACGTCTTCAAGGGAAGCAGAGACCTCCTGGCGACTGGCCAGAACCGGTGTGGCGCAAGGATCGAGCACCACCAGGTCGGCAAACTTCCCCAGCTCCAGCGCGCCGGTCTCATGATCCATGCGGAGCCGCTTTGCATTGCCGCGCGTCGCCATCCGGAACAAGTCCGCAGCACTTGGCTTGTACCCCACCAGCATCTGCACCTTGTAGGCCTCGGCCATGGTGGCCAGCATGGAATAGCTGGTGCCGCCACCCACATCCGTGGCCAGACCCAGTGCAACGGGACGCTCCGGCTTCGAGAGATGCGGCATCGACATGAGGCCGGAGCCGAGGAAGGTGTTGGATGTCGGGCAGTGGACCACCGCAGACCCCGACTCCGACAGGCGTGTGCACTCCCGTTCCGACAGATGAATTCCGTGCGCGAAGAGGCTGCGGGGCCCCAGCAGTCCGAAATGGTCGTAGACGTCGGTATAGTCTTTCGCCCAGGGAAAGAGCCGACCCACCATCGCGATCTCGCCGGCGCTTTCGGAGAGATGCGTCTGCATCAGCGCCCCGTCGAGCGAGGCGAGCAGCTCGCCGGACAGGCGCAACTGCGCATCCGAGGAGGTGATCGCAAAGCGTGGCGTCACAGCGTAGCGCAACCGCCTCTTGCCATGCCAGGCTTGATAGAGCTCGGCACTCTCGCGTGCTCCGGTTTCAGGATCATCCTCGACAGCGGGTATGGCATTGCGGTCCATCATGGTCTTGCCGGTGATGAGTGCCATCCCTCGCGCATCGGCGGCCTCGAAGAGCGCCTGTGCACAGACCTTGTGGACCGAGCAGAAGACCAGCGCCGCGGTGGTGCCATGGGCATGCAAGCGGTTCAGAAAAACAGTTGCGGAGCGGTCTGCGTAGTCCTTGGCGGCGTAGCGGCTTTCCTCGGGAAAGGTAAAGCGGGTGAGCCAGTCCATAAGGTCCTTGGCCGGCGCGGCAAGCATCCGGTATTGCGGGAAGTGAATATGGGCGTCGATGAAGCCTGGCATGACGATCATGCGTCCATGGTCATGGGTCTCGACCTGGCGGAAGGCCTGCGGCAGAAGCGGCTGCGGGCCACACCACAGGATCACCCCATCATCACCCACGACGACGGCGCCGCGCTCTTCATGCCGGAGCGCGCCCTCCGCGCTGAACGTCAGGGTCTGGCCCTTGATGACGCAGGTCATGGCGCCACCCGATCTTCGAGACGAAAGCGGAAGATGCGGCAGATCTGCGCCAGCGCCGTCTCGAATTCCACTTCCGGACTGTTGCCGACGCGCGCCTCGAAACTTTCGAGAATCATCTGCCTGGTGGCGCCACGGACCGCGAAGATGAAGGGAAAGGCGAAGCGCGACCTGTAGCGGGTGTTGAGGTCGGTGAAGCGGGCGAACTCCTCGGCCGAGAGGCTCGACAGCCCGGCCCCGGCCTGCTCTTTCGTCGAGTCGTCAGTGAGTTTGGCACGCGTTGCGAGATCCGGGTGCGCGCGGATCAGCGCCAGCTGAGACTGACGGTTTGCGCCTCGCAGGGCGGAGGTGAAGGCGGCGATCATGCCCTCACGATCCCGATAGGGACGGTGGCCGGCCGCTTCGCGCGCCACCCAGGGCGAATGTTCCGCCACATCGCCGAATGCCTCGACAAAGGCGGCGGGGAGCATGGCATTGATGTCTGCTATGCTGATCATTGCCTTGCAATCCATGCTCCGAGCCTGGCGCGCTCATCATCGGTCATGCCCGTTCGGTTGCCGAGCGGCATGGCCTTGTTGCGGATGGCCTGGACATCGATCTGGGCGGCATAGCGCTTCAGGTCAGCCAGGTTCTCGAGATGTATACCCTTCGGAGCCACCTTGATGGAGGCGTCCGTGGGATTGGCCGCATGACAGGCCGCGCAGCGTGTCTGGACGATCCCAAGGGCCGCCTCGTCAGTCACTTCACCCTGAAAGAGCACGAGCTTCGAAGGCTCGGTCACGATCAGGGCCAGTGCGAGCGAGCCTCCGATGAGCGGCAGGGTCCAGGCAATGTCAGCCTGCCGGTCGCCGACCTCCGTCCGGACGAGGAAATGGCGCGCCAATCCGCCCGAAAGAATGATGAGCCCCGCCAGCAGCCAGGCACTTGGGCTGTCGGTGATCATCGGGAAGTGATTGCTGATCATCATGGCCAGCACGGGCAGCGTCAGGTAGGTGTTGTGCAGCGAGCGCTGCTTGCCTGTGGCGCCGAGTGCGGGATCGGGCGTGTCGCCCCGCAGAAGGGCTGCAGTGATCTTCCGCTGATTTGGAATGATGACCATGAAGACATTGGCCGCCATGAGCGTGCCGATGAGAGCGCCGATATGTATGAAGGCGCCACGGCCTGAAAAAACATGGGTGTAGGCATAGGCAAAGGCCAGCAGCAGGACGAACAGAGCAAGTCCCAGAAAGCCTGTGCGCCGTCCGAGCGGCGAGCGGCAAAGCGCGGAATAGGCCAACCAGCCGATGCCGAGACTTGCGAGGGAAAGGCCGATGGCCTGCCAGGACGTAAGGGCCATGACCGCGGGGTCGATGAGATAGCTCTCGGCCTGAAGGTAATAGAGCACGACGAGCAGCAGGAAGCCGGTCAGCCAGGTGAGATAGGCCTCCCACTTGAACCAGATGAGATGGGTGGGAAGTTCGGCCGGTGCGGTCAGATATTTGCGCACATGGTAGAAGCCACCGCCATGCACCTCCCAGGCTTCCCCTGCCACACCCGGCGGCAGGCCCGGCCCCTTGCGAAGCGAGAAATCCAGCGCCACGAAATAGAAGGAGGTGCCGATCCAGGCAATGCCTGCGATCATGTGCGACCAGCGGATCAGGAGATTGGCCCAGTCGAGCGAAAGGACGGGCTGAGACGAGAGCCACCAGGCAAGACAGAGCGCACCGAAGATGATGGGCAGCGTCCAGCCGATCTTCGAGAGCGGGTCGCCCACCTCGTGGCGCACAAGAAAATGCCGCAGCGCCGCGCCGCCCACGAAGATGAGCCCGATCAGAAGCCAGGCCTGGGAAGCATCCGTGAGCATGGCGAAGTGATTGCTGATCATCATCAGCAGTACCGGCAGGGTCAGATAGGTGTTGTGCAGGGAGCGCTGCTTGCCCATCGCTCCAAGAGCAGGATCGGGCGTCTCGCCGCGCAGAAGCGCTGCGGTAATGCGCCGCTGGTTGGGAATGATGACCATGAAGACATTGGCGGCCATCATGGTGCCCGTGATGACGCCAACGTGGATGAACGCGCCACGCCCCGAGAATACATGGGTGAAAAGCCAGGCAAAGCCGAGGATGAGCGCGAAGACCCCGCCCGCCAGCGCGGCAGGACGTCGGCCCAGGGGCGAGCGGCAGGCGCCATCATAGACGAGCCAGCCGGCAACGATCGAAACGAGGGAGATCGCCACCGCCGCCAGAGGCGACAGCGCAAGTATGGAGGGATCAATCAGATTGGCGCTGGCGTCGGCGTAATAGACAATCCCGAGCAGCAGGAAGCCGGTCAGCCAGGTGAGATAAGCTTCCCACTTGAACCAGGTAAGATGATCGGGAAGACTGGCAGGCGCGGAGAGATATTTCTGCACATGATAGAAGCCGCCGCCATGTACTTCCCAGGCCTCGCCGCGCACCCCGGCAGGCAGCCCGTCGCGGCCGCGCAGGGAGAAGTCGAGCGCCACGAAATAGAAGGAGGTGCCGATCCAGGCGATGCCTGCGACCATGTGCCCCCAGCGGATGAGAAAGTTCATCCAGTCAATCATGAACAGCCAGACCATGGGCTTTCCGCGAAGACGCCTGCCGGGGATCGCTCCCGCGGCAGGCGCGCTGGTGTTGCGTCAGACGCTTACTGCGGCAGCTTGTCGTCAACGCCCTTGATGTAATAGTTCATGCCGAGCAGCTCGCCGTCCGGCAGCGGCTTGCCCGCCTCGCCGACGACCGTGCCGTCCTGCTTGGTGATTGGGCCGGTGAAGGGATGGAATTCGCCGGACTTGATCTTGGCGACCGTGTCCTCGGCCATCTTCTTCACGTCGTCTGGCATGTTGGTGAAGGGCGAGAGCACCACCATGCCGTCCTTCATGCCGCCCCAGGTGTCTTCCGACTTCCAGGTGCCGTCCAGCACGGCCTGAACGCGCGCGATGTAATAGGGATCCCAGTCATCCGTGTTGGCGGTGAGCTGGGCTTTCGGCGCAAACTTGATCATGTCGGAGGACTGACCGAAACCAAGCTTGCCCTGTTCTTCCGCAACCTGAAGCGCAGCGGTGGAATCCGTATGCTGGACAATGATGTCCGCTCCCTGTCCAAACAGCACCTTGGCGGCGTCAGCTTCCTTGCCCGGGTCATACCAGGAGTTCACCCAGACGATCTTGACCTTGAAATCCGGATTCACAGACTGTGCACCGAGCATGAAGGCATTGATGCCCATCACCACCTCGGGGATCGGGAAGGAGACGATGTAGCCGGCAACGCCCGCCTTCGACATCTTGGCGGCGATCTGGCCCATCACATAGCGGCCCTCATAGAACCGCGCGTTGTAGATCGAGACATTGTCGGCTTTCTTGTAACCGGTGGCGTGCTCGAACTTCACATCGGGATACTTGGCTGCGACCTTGATGGTCGGATCCATGAAACCGAAAGAGGTCGTGAAGATGATCTTGCAGCCCTCGCGCGCGAGGCGCTCGATGGCGCGCTCGGCATCGGGGCCCTCGGCCACATTCTCGAGGAAGGCTGTCTCGACCTTGTCGCCGAGCGCCTTCTCGACCGCCTTGCGGCCCAGGTCATGCTGGTAGGAATAGCCAAAATCACCCACCGGGCCGACATACACCCAGCAGGCCTTGAGCTTGTCAGCGGCATTCGCGGCCGATGCAGAAACGCCGAGCGCCAGCGCCGCCGCCATTGTCATCCAGATCTTCAACTTCATTCTTGTTTCTCCTTGTTCAAAACCCATTGCTGCTGGCCTACCGGTCAGGCACGAAGGGCTGACCGAGACAAGCCGGCGTGTTGGCCCGTGTGAGAGCCTTATTGCCCGACATCACAACCAGAACGAGAATGGTTACGACATAGGGAAGAGCGGATAGTAGCTGGGATGGAATGCCGATGCCATGCGCTTGAAGCGCAAATCCCATCACCGTGATCGTGCCAAAGAGATAGGCCCCTGCCACGATACGCCAGGGGAGCCAGGACGCGAAGACGACCAGCGCCAGGGCGATCCAGCCCCGCCCGGCCGTCATGTTCTCGACCCATTGCGGGGTATAGGCGAGCGACAGATAGCCCCCCGCCAGCCCCGCGCAGGCGCCGCCGAACATGACGCAGAGATAGCGCACGCCCGCCACGGAATAGCCCAGCGCATGGGCCGACTGGTGGCTATCGCCCACCGCGCGGATGACAAGGCCCGCCTTTGTACGGAACAGCACATGGGAGGTGCCCGCCGCAATGATCAGCGCGGCATAGACCAGCAGATCCTGGCCGAAGAGGATGGGGCCGAGAAACGGGATATCGCTGAGGCCCGGAACGTGGATCTTCTGCAGCTGCACGCCGGGCTGGCCAACGAAGCTCTCTCCGGCGAGACCCGCAAGGCCGAGGCCGAGAAGTGTCAGCGCAAGCCCGGTGGCCACCTGATTGGACACCATGGTGAGGGTGAGGAAAGCAAACAGCAGCGACAGCGCCGCGCCGGCGACGAGCGCGGCCACCACACCCAGATAGGGCGAGCCTGTCAGCAGCGCCGCGCCGAAGCCCGACACGGCGCCCACCGCCATCATGCCCTCCACGCCGAGATTGATGACGCCAGAACGTTCTGCGACCAGTTCTCCCATTGAGGCGAGGAGAAGGGGTGTCGACGCCGTGATGATCGTCAGGATGATGGAGAGAAGCTGCTCGCTCATGTGCGGGTCTCCACCAGACTGGCTGCAGGACCCTGGAAGCGAAGACGATAGAGGATCAGCGTATCGCAGGCCAGGATGTAGAACAGCAGGATGCCCTGAAAGACACGCGCCGTCTTGTCGGAGATACCAAGAGCCACCTGGGCCGATTCACCTCCGAGATAGCTGATGGCGAGGGCGAAAGCCGCGACAAGAGCTCCCAGGGGATTGAGCCGGCCGAGGAAGGCCACGATGATCGCCGTGAAGCCATAACCGGGTGAGATTCCGGGTTGCAGCTGACCGACCGTGCTCATCACTTCGCAGATGCCGGCTAGCCCCGCGAGGCCGCCGGACAGCAAGAAACAGAACCACACCGTGCGATTGCGCGCGAAGCCCGAAAAACGTCCGGCGCGCGGCGCCAGTCCCTGGACGCTCAGCTCGAAACCCTTCAGCGTCCGGCCCATGAGCACGGCCAGCGCAAGCACCGCGAGGACGGCGAAGACAGCGCCGAGGTTGACATAGACCGGCCCCACAGACGGCGGGAGAAGCTGGAAGCTTGGCAGCGTCTGCCAGCCGGAGAAGGCAACCGTCTTGGGAAAATTGTAGCCCTGCGGATCACGCCAGGGCCCGCGCACCAGCCAGTCGAGCAGAAGCTGGACGACATAGACCAGCATGAGGCTTGTCAGGATTTCATTGGTACCGAAGCGATTCTTGAGAAAGGCGGGTATGGACGCATAGGCCATTCCGCCAGCGATGCCGAGCAGCAGCATGAGAAGCAGTGTCAGTGGCGATTGAAGGTCGGGCAAGAACACCGGAATGACGGCACCCAGAATGGCACCGGCCGTGAACTGGCCCTCGGCGCCGATGTTCCAGGCACTGGCCCGATAGGATATCGCCAGCCCCGCGCCGATAAGCGCGAGCGGCGTCGCCTTGACGATCAGTTGCTCGATCGACCAGGAGGTTGCCAGCGGCTCCACGAAGTAGACGTAGAGGGCGGCCAGCGGATCAAGCCCGCGCAAGGCAAAAATGATGCCGCCGGTGATCAGGGTGAGCACGATTGCGATGATGGGCGAGAGCAGCGCCATCTTCGCAGAATGCTCGGCCCTTTTCTCAAGCACGAGCCGCATGGGCGCTCTCCCTGCGTTCATGCGCGCCCGCCATCAGCAGGCCGATCCGCTCCGCGGAGAGGCTGGCAGCCGGATAGGCATCCGACAGCTGGCCGCGCGAGATGACCGCGATGCGGTCGGCAATCTCGAAGATCTCGTCAAGGTCCTGGCTGATGACCAGCACCGCCGAGCCCTGCCGTGCCAGGTCGACGATGGCCTGGCGGATGGTGGCGGAAGCGCCGGCATCGACCCCCCAGGTCGGCTGATTGACGACCAGCACGCCGGGCCTGCGGTCGAGTTCGCGGCCGACGACGAATTTCTGGAGATTGCCGCCCGACAGCGAGCGCGCCTCGGGGTCGGGCTTTGCCTTGCGGACATCAAAGGCCTTGCTGACCCGCGCGGCAATGCCGGTCGCGGCTTCGCGGTTCACAAAGCCGCCACGTGCCAGTTGCGGGTCGCAGGCATGGCGCGTCAGAACGACATTCTGGGACAGCGTGAAGCCCGGCACGGCGCCATGGCCCAGCCGTTCCTCGGGCACGAAGGCGGCACCCGCCTTGCGCCGGGCATTGACGCCGCTGCGGCCCACCGGGCGGCCATCGAGCGCGATCATGGCGTCGTCCGCCAGTCGGCGCTCGCCCGACACGGCATCGAAGAATTCCGCCTGTCCGTTGCCCGCGACTCCGGCCACGGCCACCACCTCGCCTGCCCGCACCTCGAGCGAGATGTCCTTCAGCGCAACGGCGAAGGGCCCGTCGGCTTCAAGCTCGAGACCCGAGAGCGCAAGTCGCACCGCACCGCCCGCATCCGGGGCCGCGGCACGCACGACATGGATGTCGCCGCCCACCATGAGCCGCGCAAGACTCGCTGCCGTCTCCTCCGCAGGATCGACATTGGCCACAACCTTGCCGTGGCGCAGGATGGTTGCGTTGTGGCAGAGCCGCTTCACTTCTTCCAGCCGGTGGCTGATGTAGATCACGGCACAGCCCTCGCCCGCAAGGCGCGTCAGCGTCACGAACAGCTGGTCGGCTTCCTGGGGCGTCAGCACCGCGGTCGGTTCATCCATGATCAGGAGCCTCGGCTCCTGCAGCAGGCAACGCACGATTTCAATGCGCTGGCGCTCGCCCACCGAGAGATCGGCAACCACCGCGGAGGGCTCGAGCGGCAGGCCATACTCCCGGGACACGCCGGCGATGCGCGCCGAGAGGGCCTTCATGTCGAAAGGCCCCGGCATGGCCAGCGCAATGTTCTCGGCGACGGTGAGCGCCTCGAAAAGCGAGAAATGCTGGAACACCATGCCAATGCCAAGCTTTCGCGCCGCCGCGGGGCTTGGAATGGCCACGCGACGGCCCATCCAGCGGAATTCCCCGGCGCTGGGCTGAAGCGCGCCATAGATCATCTTGACGAGTGTCGACTTGCCCGCTCCGTTCTCGCCGAGAAAAGCATGGATCTCGCCAGGCTTCACCCGCAGCGTCACGTCGTCATTCGCCTTCAGCGCGCCGAAGAGCTTGGTGACATGCAGGGCCTCGAGGAGATAATCCATGGTTCAGCCGGTTTTTTCCGATCTCACAATGCCTTGGCGGACAGGGGCTGACAATGCCTCATCAAGGGCGATGATCTGGGCAACCACAGAAATCGCGATGGCCGCCGGCAGCTTGGAGCGGATGCCGCCAATGCCGATGGGACAGATCATGGCGGCGATCCGGTCCTCGGGCAGGCCCGCCTCGCGCAGGCGCTTCACGAAGCGCGCCCGCTTTGTGGCGCTGCCGATGACACCGATTTCGAGGATCGAGGGGTTCGCGAGGGCGGCGGCGGCGATCTGAAGGTCCAGCGCGTGGGAATGGGTCATGATGAAGGCAAGCGACCCGGACGCCGCCCCGGCCACCACGTCCAGCGGGTTTCCGGCAAAGGCCGTCACGCTCTGCGGCAGGACGCCGGGAAAGCTTTCAGGTCGGGGGTCGGCCCAGGTCACGTCATAGGGCAAGGGGGCGAGAGCCAGCATCAGCGCGCGGCCGACATGGCCGGCACCAAAAACGAGAACGCGGCGCCGGACGGCACCGAACTGCTCGGACACATCAATGCCGGGCAAGCGACCCAACAGGGTGAAAGGCCCGGCAGCTTCGCGCGCGGCGTGATCGGCAACCTCGGCAAGCGCGTCGGCATCGAAACTCTCGACCGCCAGCTTCACCCGTCCGCCGCAGCACTGGCCGAGATCAGGCCCCAGAGACTGATTGATGAACCGTACCTGACGCGGCTTGCCGAGCATGGCCTGCGCCATGGCCAGCGCCTTCCATTCCAGCGCCCCGCCGCCAATCGTCCCGTGGAAGCCAGCGGCACTCACCACCATCCGAGCACCTGCCTCGCGCGGCGCCGAACCATCCGTGGCAATGACACTCACCAGCGCGCAGGACCCCTGCTCGGCAAGCGCCCTGGCGATGAGGCTCCACGTCTTCATGCGGTCATGGCCCTGACGGCGCGGAGAATGGCCTCCGGCGTTGCCGGCGCATCGAGTTGCGGGATGCGACCGGGTGCAAGGCCTGCAATGGCGTCGAATACCGCCGTCCACACCGACACGCCGAGCATGAGCGGGGGTTCGCCCACCGCCTTCGACCGGTAGATCGTGTCTTCCTTGTTGCCGCGCGACTCGAAGAGCGCCACACGGAAATCGGCCGGAACATCAGAGGCGCAGGGTATCTTGTAGGTCGAGGGTGCGTGGGTACGAAGCCGCCCCGCCGCGTCATAGACAAGCTCTTCGGTGGTGAGCCAGCCCATGCCCTGCACGAAGCCCCCTTCCACCTGTCCGATGTCAAGCCCGGGATTGAGCGACAGCCCCACATCATGCAGCAGGTCGGCGCGCGTCACCTTCATTTCACCGGTCAACGTGTCGATCAGCACTTCCGAGCAGGCCGCGCCATAGGCGAAATAGAAGAACGGTCGGCCTTTGGCGCGCGCCCGGTCCCAGGCGATTTTCGGCGTGGCATAGAAACCCGTTGCCGACAGGGAAACCCGCGCCATGTGCGCAAGCCGCGCCAGTTCGCCGAAGCTGACCGACCGGTTGCCGATCTTCACCTTGCCGTCTGCAAATCGGATGCGTCCCCTCGGAACTTTCCAGTGTCTGGCGGCAAACTCGGTGAGCCGCGTGCGGATGGTCGCAGCTGCCTGCTTCGCCGCCATGCCGTTGAGATCAGCGCCCGACGAGGCAGCCGTCGCCGAGGTGTTCGGCACCTTGCCGGTGGTGGTGGCGGTGATCCGCACCGCTTCGGCATCGATCCCGAATTCCTCGGCCACGACCTGCGCCACCTTGGTGTAGAGACCCTGGCCCATTTCCGTGCCGCCGTGATTGAGGTGCACCGAGCCATCAGTGTAGACATGCACCAGCGCTCCCGCCTGATTGAGGTGGGTGAGCGTGAAGGAGATGCCGAACTTGACGGGCGTCAGCGACAGCCCCTTCCTGAGAACCCGACTTTCCGCATTGAAGGCCTCGATCGCCTTGCGCCGGGCCCGGTAGTCGGAGCTCTTCTCGAGCCTTGCGATGATGTCCGGCGCGATGTTGTCCTCGACCTTCATGCCATAGGGCGTGACATTGCGCCTTGGGCCATAGAGATTGGCCTTGCGCACATCGAGCGGGTCGCGGCGCGTGAGAATGGCGATCGCCTCCATCATGCGCTCGGCAAACACGACGCCCTGCGGCCCGCCAAAGCCGCGGAAGGCGGTGTTCGAGACGGTATGCGTGCGCAGGCGGCGAGTGGCGATGCGGGCAGCGGGATAGAAATAGGCGTTATCGGCGTGGAACATGGCGCGGTCGCAGATCGCGTTGCTCAGGTCGGCGGAGCAGCCGCAGCGTGCGAGCAGGTCGGCATCAACGCCCAGAATGCGGCCACGCCTGTCGAAGCCCACGGCGTAATCGACCCGGAAATCATGCCGCTTGCCGGTCATCATCATGTCTTCGTCGCGGTCGAGGCGGCACTTGGCCGGACGGCCCGTCACATGGGCCGCCAGAGCCGCGAGGCAGGCCCATTGCGCGGCCTGGCTCTCCTTGCCACCGAAGGCTCCGCCCATGCGGCGGCACTCCACCGTCACGCGCGCGGACGGCACATGGAGCATGTGCGCCACGAGATGCTGCACCTCGGACGGATGCTGCGTCGAGCAATGCAGCATCATGCCGCCCTGCTCCTCCGGCACGGCGAGGCTCACCTGGCCTTCAAGGTAGAAATGTTCCTGGCCACCGATGCGGAAACTTTCCGAAAGCCGCTGTGGCGCTGAAGCGACGGCCCTGGCGGCATCGCGGCGGATAAAGGCGTAGGGCTCGCCCACATCCTTCGTCTTCCTGGCCAGCGCATCCTCGACGGTGACGGCCGGTGTCTCGGCCGCTACGACGACTTTTGCAAGCCTCGCTGCACGGCGTGCAGCCTCGCGCGTGTGGGCAACAACAGCGAAGATCGGCTGGCCGTGATAGATGATCGCGCCATCCGCGAGGATCGGATCGCCGCCAACCGACGGGCTGCAATCATTGACGCCCGGAATGTCACGCGCCGTCAGGACTGCAATCACGCCCGGCGCAGCCCGCACCGGCGCGAGATTAAGCGAAGTGATGGCGCCCAGCGCGGCCTCCCGCGCGAAGCCCGGATACACATGCACAAGTCCTTCGGGTTCGCGGATGTCATCGACATAGGCGGCAGCACCCTGCACATGCAGTTCGGCACTGTCATGGGCCAGCGTGTGGCCGACGACGGCGGTCGCACGACGGGTCTGCTTCATGATGCCATCACTCCACGCGCCCCCAACAGCCGCGTGGCGGCCGTGCCTGCAACTTCCATCAGCGCCTTGCGCAACAGGCCCTGCGCCACCTCCATGCGGTAGGCGGCCGAGGCCGCGCTGGTGGGGGTTTCGCTCGACAGAGAGGCAAGCTGGCAGTCTGCCCTTGCCGCGCTTGCGGCCGACTATGCGCCGATCTCGGACATGCGCGCCTCGGCCGCCTACCGCA